>JAVVDV010000011.1:0-71813 GCA_032251355.1 Wenzhouxiangellaceae bacterium | reverse complement strand
GAGTTCGGAACCGGCCGCTGGTCGCGAGAAACGCAGGGAACCGCGCGGCACGCGCGGCGGCGTCTCCGGCTGGGCGCTTTTGCCTACTTTTGTCGCGACAAAAGTAGGTCGCACAAGCTTGCGAAGCGAGCTGCGAAACCGCCTTTTTGGTTACTTTTTCCGCCGAAAAAGTAACTCGCATCAAGCCGGCGCAGCCGGCAGCGAAATCGATTTTCACTGGCTTTTCGCGACAAAATCGATTTGCACACGACCTCAAAGCAAACCCGAAAAGTCGAATATAATGGCTGGCTACCCCGACAGGCTGGTCGCGGCCCGTCGGTTTATCAACCTATACATACGGAACTTCCATCATGAGCAAGACTTACGAAGTGCCGGCCGAGATTCGCGAGGATGTGGGGAAAGGTGCGAGCCGCCGCCTGCGTCGCGCGGACAAGGTGCCGGCGGTTGTTTACGGCGAGAATCGCGCGCCGGTCAGCCTGACGCTGGAGCACGACTTCATTCTGCACGCCGCTGATCAGGAGGCCTTTCATGCCTCGATCCTTGAGCTGAAGGTTTCCGATGGCCGTACTCAGAAGGTGGTGCTGCGCGATCTGCAGCGCCACCCGTTCAAGCCGCGCATCCTGCATGTCGATTTCCTCCGCGTCAGTGAAAAGCACGCGCTGCGGATGTCCGTGCCGCTGCATTTCGCCAACGAGGAAACCTCGCCGGCCGGCAAGAAGGCGGGCGTCGTGGTGCAGCATCTGATGACCGAGCTGGAAATCGAGGCCTTGCCGTCGGATCTTCCCGAGTACATCGAGGTCGATCTGTCCGCATTGCAGCCGGGTGATCGGGTGATGCTGACCGAGCTGACGTTGCCCGAGGGTGTCAAGGTGCCGGCGCTGGAGCACGACGAGGATTACGACACGGCCGTGGTCAGTGCGGTTTATGTGCGTGCCGGCCAGGGTAGCGGCGAGCTGGCGGCTGAAGCCGATGCTGCATTGGCCGAAGGCGTCGAGCCGGCACTGGCCGACGACACTGGCGAAGACGAGTCGGACGATGCCGACACCGGATCGGACGATGATCAGGAACAAAGCAAGGACTGACGCGTCCGTCCAGTGGCGACTCCCTGGCTGATCGCCGGTCTCGGCAACCCCGGACCGAAGTACGAACGAACCCGGCACAATGCCGGGTTCTGGTTTGTGGAGGCGCTGGCGCGCCGTTCCGGGCTGATGCTGAAGCCGGAGCGCAAGTTGCACGGGCGTGCCGTCAAGGGCCGCGTCTGCGGTGTCGAAGCGATCCTGCTGGCACCCGAGACATTCATGAACGACTCGGGCCGCTCCTTGCGCGCGGCCCGGGATTTCTACCGCATCGGCATGGACCGGGTGCTCATCGCCTATGACGAGCTGGATCTGCCGCCGGGTACGGCGCGTTTGAAGTCCGGCGGCGGTCACGGCGGCCACAACGGCCTGCGCTCGATCTTTGCGCATCTGGGCACACCGGAGTTCTGGCGCCTGCGCATCGGCATCGGTCATCCGGGTCTGGCCGAGCAGGTCACGCCCTGGGTGCTGGGCCGGGCCGGTGCCGACGATCAGCAGGCGATCGACAATTCGATCGACAAGGCGCTGGACGTGATGCCGGATTTCCTCGGCGACCGTTCCGGCGAGGCGATGAAGGTATTGCATGCGCGCCAGACCGGACCCGCGTCTGGCTCGTAGCGACTAGAGGCTCGGGTAATGGGATTCAAATGCGGCATCGTCGGATTGCCCAACGTCGGCAAGTCGACGCTGTTCAACTGCCTGACCAAGGCCGGAATCGCGGCCGAGAACTACCCGTTCTGCACCATCGATCCGAACGTCGGCATCGTGCCGGTGCCGGATCCGCGCCTGGATGCGCTCGCGGCCATCGTCAAACCCGACAAGATCGTGCCGACGACGATGCAGTTCGTCGACATTGCCGGTCTGGTCGCCGGTGCATCCAGGGGCGAGGGTCTGGGGAACAAGTTCCTTGCGCACATCCGCGAGACCGATGCGATCGCGCACATCGTGCGCTGTTTCGAGGATGACGACATCACGCACGTGGCCGGTCGGATCGATCCCCTGTCGGACATCGAGATCATCGACACGGAGCTGACGCTGGCCGACCTCGATACCGCCGAGCGCGCGCTGTACCGTGTCAGCCGCCAGACCAAGTCGGGCGACAAGGACGCGAAGAAACTGGCTGGCGTGCTCGAGCGGGTGGTTGCGCATCTCGGCGAAGGTGCGCCGCTGCGCGCATTGGCACTGGAACCGGATGAACGCGCGCTGCTGCGCGAATGGCAGTTCATCACCGCCAAGCCGGTGCTGTATGTAGCCAATATCGAGGATGCCGGCGAAGATAACCGCTTTGTGGCCGCGGTCGAAGAACATGCGGCCGCCAGTGGTGCGGAGGTGGTTGTGGTCTCAGCGGCGATGGAAGCCGAGCTGGCCACGCTGGAACCCGACGAGCAGGTCGAGTTTCTGGCCGATCTGGGCGAGACCGAACCGGGTCTGAACCGCCTGATCCGCGCCGGCTACGCGCTGCTGGACCTGCTGACCTTCTTTACCGCAGGGCCGAAGGAAGTGCGTGCCTGGACAGTGCGCGCGGGCGCGACCGCGCCGGAGGCGGCCGGGCGCATCCATACCGATTTCCAGAAGGGTTTCATCCGCGCCGAAGTCACCGCCTTTGATGACTTCATCGCCTGCAACGGCGAGTCCGGCGCCAAGGCCGCCGGCAAGCTGCGGCTGGAAGGCCGCGATTACATCGTCGCCGAGGGCGACGTGATGCACTTCCGCTTCAACGTGTAACCGGTTCCAGGCGCGGCGTCGCGCCAGCCCAGTGCCTCGATCACCGAGTCGAAGTCGTGCGGCAGCGGTGCCGAGATGTCCAGCCTCTTCCCGGTTTCGGGATGAGCCAGCGTGATGGATGCGGCGTGCAGCAGCAGTCGGTGACAGCCGAAGCGGGCGCGGAACAGTCGGTTGTGATGGCGGTCGCCGTGGTTGACGTCGCCGACGATGGGATGAGCGATGTGGTTGAGGTGGCGGCGGAGCTGGTGGGTGCGGCCGGTCAGCGGCTGCAGTTCGGCCAGCGAGTAGCGCGCGGTCGGGTGGGGCTCAACCGCCACGTCGAGCTCGGCCCGGGCCAGGCAGCGCCAGCGCGTGACAGCGCTGCGGACCTTGCCGCCGTCGACCTTGAGCGGCTTGTTGATTTCGCCGGCCTCATCCAGCCAGCCGCGGGCGATGGCCAGGTAGCGCTTGGCGATTGTTCCGGCCTCGAACTGGTGGCCGATCGCGGCGGCGGTAGCCGAATCCAATGCCACCAGCAGCACGCCGGAGGTGGCGCGATCGAGCCGGTGCACTGTCCACACCCGCTGACCCAGCTGATCGCGCAGGCGGTCGGCCAGAAACTCGGTGTCGGTACCCAGCTTGCTGCGGTGGACCAGGATGCCGGCGGGTTTGGCGACCGCGCACAGGTGGTCGTCGCGGTAGAGCAGTTCGATCGGCCGATCGGTGTTGCCTGATGTGCTCATGGCCCGAGGGTCGCGATTTTGATGCCGGTTTGGCAGTTGCTCACGCTGTGCCGTCCGGATCAGCCGCGGCGGAGATCTCGTTCGGCCGGGCCATGCGCTTGAGTGTGGCTAGAATGTCGATCTCGCCCTGGGCCAGCAAAAGCTCGAATGAATCGCGTGCCGCACTCCAGGTCGCACCGATGATGAACAGGTAGATGATGCCCATCAGCGCCGCATGTGTGAGCCGGTCGGCAACTTCGCCCAGCCAGTCCGGCAGCCGGATGCCGAGCAGGCCGTCCAGTATTGCGGCGAGAAGCGGTCCGACGATGCCGATCTTGACCAGCAGCAGAACCATCACGAACACCATGATCTTGAACACGATCAGCTGGCTGAACAATGCGACCAGCGCACGCATCCAGTTGCGGCTGAAACACAGGGCAGCCACCGCGATCACCAGGGCAGCGGCTACCACCAGGCTTTGTGCAACCGAGTCGATCAGCACCGCCAGCGCAGTCCAGGCCGGCGCTTCCGGCAGTGGCTCGGCGCCACCGGCGAGCATGCGCTGGCCGAAGTCCAGCAGCACCAGCGCGGCGGCCGCTGGCACCAGTGATGCGGCCAGCCACGGAAAATCATCCGGACGCGCGCGCTCGGAGGCAAACAGGAATCGTCGGAACAGCAGCGCGTAGGCTGCACCAATCAGCAGCGCCGGCAGATGAACCAGCTGGGCGAGCGCCGCCAGCGGCCCGAATATGGCAAGCGCGCGCCCCAGCAGCAATCCGCCGATACTGATCAGCAGTACGTTGATGCGCGGTGTGGTTCCGAACACTTCGTCGAGCCGGTCATCGTCGCGGCGAGCGTTGAAGGCCTGTCGCACGGCCGGGCGCATGTCCTCGAAGCCGGCGATGGCGACTGCGGCCAGGTGGCGAAGCTTGTACATGCGGCAATTCTACGGCCGCCGCGACCGTTCAGTCGAACAGGCCGTGCACGAACCAGCCCCGGTGCGGCTTGTATTCGCGAAACACCCACAGCCGGTTGCCGTGGCGGTCGTGTGCGCTCCAGTAGTCGCGGCGGCAGTCTTGGCCGTCCCACCAGCCGCTTTCGATGCGCTCGGGGCCATCGAGCAGGCGCAGGTCGTTGATCCGACAGGGTTTCGGTTCGGGCAGCAGCCAGCCGGGACGTTCCGGTTCGGGCGTATCGGGCCGGCCGTTGACCGTTGCGGTGGTGCCGGGCGCGGTCCAGCGCCAGGCCTTTTCCGGCCGATGATCGGCACAGGGCGCAATGCCGCACAGCCGTTCCCGGCCGATCCGCGCGCCCAGCCGGTCGAGCAGTGCCGACCAGGCATCGCCGGCGTTGTGTTCGCCCCACAGGTCGGCCTGGCCGGGACAGGCCTCGCTGGTGCGTGCTGCGCGCATCACCAGTGCCTCGATCGGAGAGACCAGACGTACCGGCTCGAGTTTCAGCCGCAGGATATCGAGCAGTCGCTCGCGATCAAAACCGGGTCGATGCAGCCCGGCCTCGAGTTCGATTGCACGCCCGCGATCTTCCGGATGCAATTCCACGGCCAGCGCGGCCAGCGCGCGATCGCGCACGCGCAGCCAGTGGCCGAGTGCATCGAGCAGCCGATTGAGCGCGAACAGCAGCGCTTCGTGGCGATCGCTGGGGCAGGGCAGTTCCAGCCGTTGCCGGAATTGCTCGGGTGGTCGCCAGTAGTTCAGCGGCGTCGGCACCCGGCCGCACAGTCGGTCGATGTGTTGATTCAGCGCGCTGCCCAGCCGTCGTGTGCGTTCGAAGCGCGGCAGATCCAGAAACTGGCCCAGTTGCTTGATGCCCAGACCGGCCAGCCGTTGGTACTCCCTGTTGGCCAGTCCCAGCCGGTCCAGCGGCCAGTGTTGTAACAATGCATCCAGCGCCGCGCGATCGCCTACGTGTCGCCCGTGCCGTGCCAACAGGCAGGCGGCGGCCGGATGGGGTGCGCTGCCGCTGCGAACGACGATCCCGGCCTGGTCGAGGTCAGCCAGTAACCGCGCCAGCAACGCATCGGCATTGCCGTGCAGGCGTCGGCTGGCGCCGATTTCCAGCACCATGCCGTCGTCACCAGGCGCGACCTGGTGGCTGTAGTGGTAGGCCGCCAGCGCGACCCGATCAATCAGTTGTCGCTCGGTGGTCCGGCAGCGCGTGCGGACCTGCAGCCTCGGCGCGATGGCCAGTGCGTCAGCCAGCTTTTGCCCCGGTTGGATGCCGAGCGCGTGCGCGGCACGGTTGGCCTCGATGATGCGTGTACAGCCGCCCAGTACTTCATGCACGGCCAGCGGCGTGTGCGGTTCGATCGGTGCGGCATGCAGGCGCGCCTGCAGCGCGAGCTGCGGACAGAACAGCCCGGCCCACAAGGTGCTCATGCGCGCAGCGGCACGATGTTGCCTGCTGTCGGCCGCAGCCTTGTTGCGCGCGCACCGAGCCGACCGCGCAGGATTTCGACCTCGCCACCGGCGTGCAGCTGCAAGCGCAGCATGGCCGAGGTGGTGACCGGCGCAGTGCTGGCCTGGCAGACAAATAGCGGTGCCTCGCCGGTCTCGGCGGCCAGTTGCAGTCGGCGGAATTGGCGTTCATCGCATTGGCGCGTCGGGAGCCACAGCACCAGTGCTGCGAACAACGCACTTTTCAGACACTGCTCGGCGACCCATGCGGCGTGTTTGCCGGGTCGGACTACCAGCAGCCGCGTCAGGTCCATGCCGGCTGAAGCCAGGCGCTGCGGACATGGCACCAGCGGTGGGGCGATCAGCGCGATGGGACGGCCCTGGCGGGTCTGCGTGGCCAGCATCGGCAGCAGCAGTTCCAGTTCGCCAAGGCCGAGTCGTTCGAGGCGCAGTTCGACCAGCCGGCCGCGCGGCCAGCCGCCGTCGGGCAGGGCGCCATCGAGCAGCGCACTGCCGGTGGCCAGTGCGTCTCGCCGCCGTTGCCGATCGCCGCGCCACAGGTCGGGGCGCTGATCGAGCAGGCGATCCAGTGCGTTGTGTCCGATGATCGATCCGGACATTGCTCACCTCGTTTGGGAACCGACGGATACTATATATAAATACAGTATCTCAGAACGTGAGACAAGGCCGGGTACGGCAGGTATTTCCCAGGCTGGTTGGAAATGAAAAACCCGGCCGCGGGGGCCGGGTTTCGGTGCTTGCCGCCGATTCGGGCGGCGTCATCGCGGTGCCGCGGTTACTGGCCGGAAGCAGACTGGGCCGGTTCAAACAGGATCAATTCGCGGTTCTTGTCGACCGTGGCCATGCCGATGCCGCGCACGTTGATCAACTCGTCGAGGTGCGTGAAGGGGCCGTTGGCTTCGCGGTATTCGACGATGGCGCGTGCCTTGGCCGGTCCGACGCCGTTCAGTGCCTCGGCCAGTTGCTCGGCGGTGGCGGTGTTGACGTCCACCGGTTCGGCGGCCAGAACCGCGGTGCTGATGCCAAAGACCAGAGCCAGTGCCAGGAAGATGTTCTTGAACATGATCGTTTCTCCTTTCGTTTCGTGATGGTTTGCTCGCATCGAGCGGTTTCGGGTTTGTGTTCAAGCCGTCGGAGCCGTCCGTCGACCGTGGGTACAGTCTGTCCCGGAGGCTCGGATTTGAACATCAGCCAAGCGCACGGGAATCGGCCGGAAAACGTCGTTCCGACAATCGGGAAATATTCCGCACTGGGCTCGGAAAATTCCGACATCGTTGATGCGGCGTCCGATTCGGAACGCATAACGACATGAAAGGAAAGGAGAAAAAAGAAGGTGGCCCCCGACCGCCCGATCCCGTCACCCACGCCACCGCTGCCGCTGCTCCCTTCCGGGCCTGACGGGGTTCACGGTTTGATGGTGCGGGGAGACCGACGAGAGCCACCAGCCCGTATTGTCGCAAAAAACCGGGGCTGGCGGGCATTGATGGGTGGCAGTCGAGTGGTCGGGCCGTTATAATCCCCAGTCCACTGCATCAATGGCTCCGAACCTTGCACGCACTGCTTGGGTTGGGAGGGTGCAGGACCCGGCGATGATAGAGTTGCCGGCGGGAAGGAACACCAAAGAGATGGCCGAGTGGCTGCAACGCGCTCCCTGAGCTCAAGGGAGTATGGGGTTAAAAGCCCCATCGAGGGTTCGAGCCGAGCGTCAGCGAGACCACTCGACCGGGCACCCGAAGGGTGTCCGGCGAGCCCGAAGGGCAAGCGACCGCAAGGTCGCGCAGTACTCCCTCTCTCGGCAGCGCGCGAGCGCTGCGTGATGCGGAGGGCGAAGGACCCGGCGATGGTAGAGTTGCCGGCGGGAAGGAACACGGAGAGATGGCCGAGTGGCTGCAACGCGCTCCCTGAGCTCAAGGGAGTATGGGGTTAAAAGCCCCATCGAGGGTTCGAGCCGAGCGTCAGCGAGACCACTCGACCGGGCACCCGAAGGGTGTCCGGCGAGCCCGAAGGGCAAGCGACCGCAAGGTCGCGCAGTACTCCCTCTCTCGGCAGCGCGCGAGCGCTGCGTGATGCGGAGGGCGAAGGACCCGGCGATGGTAGAGTTGCCGGCGGGAAGGAACACGGAGAGATGGCCGAGTGGCTGAAGGCGCTCCCCTGCTAAGGGAGTATGGGGTTAAAAGCCCCATCGAGGGTTCGAATCCCTCTCTCTCCGCCACTCCCTCATTCGTATGGAGAGGTGGCAGAGCGGTTGAATGCACCGGTCTTGAAAACCGGCAAGGGTTAAAGCCCTTCGTGGGTTCGAATCCCACCCTCTCCGCCAATTTATGCTGATAAATATCTGATTATAAAGGAAATTATATCCTTCTTTGTGGGTTGTTCCATCAACCGTTCCCACAATCCCGTCCCGATCCCGCCGCAGTAAGTAATTGCCTGGCTCTGAGCGCCGCGGGGCAGCCGGTACAATTGCGATCATGATGTCGCAGTTCACCTTCCCTTGATGAATCGGCCTGACCTGCGCCCCGGCCAGCTGACGATCGCCGCGCTGGTGCTGCTGACCGTGGTTGCGGTGCTGCTCGGCCTGCGCAACGAGGATCTTCGCGATCTGGCCGCGCTGCTCGACTACCTCGGTCGCGCCAGCGCGATCGTCGGCTTGTTGATGTTGTTGCTGGCGGCCGTGCTGAGTGCGCGCCTGCCGCGCCTGGACCGCCATTTCGGCGGGCTGACCCATTTGTGGCAGACCCATCACCGGCTGGGTGCCGGCAGCCTGCTGCTGTTGATGGCTCACCCGCTGCTGCTGGCGCTGGCCGCGTCGGCCGGTTCGGGTGGCGAGGCCGTGGCGTTCCTGTTTCCGCCGCTGGCGGACTGGGCGCTCTGGAGCGGCTGGGCGGCACTTGTGTTGATGATGCTGTTCCTGGCGCCGAGTTTTTCGTTTTTCGGGCGGCCGCATTACGAGCGTTGGAAGCACCTGCATCGGCTGTCCGGGCCGGCGGTATTGCTGGCGCTGTTGCACTCGGCGCAGTACGGTCGTACCCTGCCGGGTTCGTTGCAGACGCTGTTGTGGTGGCTGCTGGGGGTGCTGGCGCTGGCCGCGCTGGTCTGGCATTTCGGGCTTTCGCGGCGCTTCGGTCGGCGCCGCTACGTGGTCGAGCGCACGATGATGGTGGCCAACAACCTGGTCGAGCTGGTGCTGGCGCCGGTCGGCCGTCGGCGCCTGCGCTACCGGGCCGGTCAGTTCGTGTACCTCACGCCCTACGACGAGACGCTGAGCGCCGGTCATGGTGAAGAGCATCCCTACACGCTGTCGTCGTCGCCGCTCGATGAGCATCTGCGGGTGGCGATCAAGGACCTGGGCGATGCCAGTCGCGCGATCCAGACGATCCAACTGGGCAGCCGGGTCACGGTTGAAGGTCCCTACGGCGATTTCTTTCCGCGCCGCGATGATGATCGCAGCCAGCTATGGATTGCCGGCGGCATCGGCATCACGCCATTCCTGGCGCGCGCCCGGCACATTGCGCGGCTGGGCGTGCCGGTCGATGTGCACTTGATCTATTGCGTACAGGACGAGGCGCGTGCACGTTTTCTCGACGAGTTGCGCGACCATGCGGCGGCGCTGCCGGGGTTCGAGCTGACCGCGCACTTGTTCTACCGCATGGGTCCGCTGGATCGTGATTTCCTGACCGAGCACTGCCCCGATCACGCCACTCGGGCCTGGTTCATCTGCGGACCGACGCCGCTGAACCGGCTGGCGCGCGGGATGGCGCGCAGCGCGGGCGTGGCAAGGCGCGATATCCACACCGAGGCGTTCGACCTGCTATGAAGAAGCTGGCATTCGCCGCATTCATCGCGTTCTGGAGCGTGATCGCAACGCTGCTGGCGCTGGCCATGCTCGCGCCGCCGGCAAGCGAGCCGGCCGTTCCCGCGACCGCTGACGGCCCGCCGTCAATTTCGCTGGCCGAGTTCACGCGCCATGCAAGTCCCGGTGACTGCTGGCTGGCGATCGAAGGTCGGGTATTCGATGTGACCGAGTACGTCGGCCGGCATCCGGCGCCGCGTGAGGTGCTGACGGCCTGGTGCGGCCGCGAGGCGAGTGCTGCCATGCGCGGCGAGGGCGATGTCGGTGAGACGCAGCATGAACACAGCGCACGCGCCTGGCGCCTGCTCGATCGCTATCACATTGGTGCGCTGGAGGAAGATCCGAGGGTCGAACGCGCCAGCCAATGATGCAGGCCCATCCCGGCCAGCATCGCGATTACGAATACCACGGGCTTGGCCGAAAACAGCGCGAGCGAGGCCAGCGCCGGTCCGGGACAGTAACCCACCAGCCCCCAACCGAGGCCGAACAGGCAGGCCCCGACGAGCAATCGCGCGTCGATCCGGGTGATCGCCGGAGCAGGCGGATTGTGATCATCGTTATGATCATAAGCGCGTTGTATCCGCCAGGCCGGTGCCATGGTCGCAAGTGCTGCAAGCATCACCAGCGCCAGGCTGGGGTCCCAGTCGCCGAACAGGTCGAGAAACGCCAGTACCTTGGCCGGGTCCAGCATTTGACTGACCGACAGACCGGCACCGAACAGCACGCCGCCGAACAGCGCGATCCACCGACTGCCCTGCAACCGGTTCATCCCCCACCCCCGAAACCATGCCGCAGCACGAACACGGTGATTGCCGCGACCAGCATGAACACCAGCGTCGCGACGATCGAGCGCGGTGAGGCCCGACTGATCCCGCACACGCCATGACCGCTCGTGCAGCCGCCACCCAGGCGCGTGCCGAAGCCGACCAGCAGCCCGCCGGCAATCAGCAGCGGCCAGTCGGCGTCGATGGTGATTGTGATCGCGCCTCCGGCCAGTGCTGCATACAGCCAGACTCCCAGCATCAGGCCGGCGATGAAGACCAGGCGCCAGGCACGGTCGCCGGCGCTGAGGGTCAATAGTCCGCCGACGATGCCCGAGATGCCGGCGATGCGGCGGTTGCCGAGCAGCAGCACTGCCGAGCCCAGGCCGATCAGTGCGCCGCCGGCCAGTGCGCTTGCCGGGGTGAAGTTGGTTACCGAGATCATCCCTGTCGATCGCTTCAGAAGGTCCAGCCGAGGCTCAGCGAGGCACCGAACTGATGCATCTGCAGTTCGATTTGCTGTCCCGGCCCGAGCGGATTGGGTCCCTTGACCTTTTTTTCCGGTGAGTAGAAAGCCATGCCTGAAAGCGCAAGCCGATCGCTGAGCGTACGCGTGAAGCCGGCGCTGACATGCCACTCCTGAACGCCGGGTGCAAGAATGTTGAACAGCACCTCGGACTCGTCGATGGGTTGTCCGGAATGGCTGAAGCCGGCGCGCCAGGCCTGCTTGAGGCTTTGCTGCCACTGCCAGCCGAGCTTGACCGCGGTGACGTCATCCCAACCGAAACCGGCGCCATCATCGTCGCCGAGGCGCGCGTTGAACAGGTTGGGCAGCAACGGGTTGCCGACGCTGTTGATCTTGCTGTAGCGCACATGCTGGACATCAAGCAGCAGGGTGTGATTGCCGAGGCCGCTCCAGGCGATGCCGGCGTTGAACATTTGCGGGATATCGAAATCGCCCTGTTCGGCGAACAGCCCGCGGTACTTGTCGAACTTCTGCATGTAGACCACGTTGCGCCAACTCAGACCGGCGCGCAGCGTTTCGGTGACCTGGCCCTGCCAGCCGAGCTGAAAACCCCAGCCCAGCGAAGTGTCGTAGCCGTTATTGGACAGCCGCTGCGGATCGGACGAAAACGGCGCGAACGTGCCGATGCCCTTGACCTTGAAGCGCTGCGCGGCCAGCAGCACCGACACACCGATGGCCTGGTCGGGCCGGTAGCGCCAGGCCCAGGTCGGCGCGACAAACAACTGCGCCATGTCGACACCCGCCTCGCCATCGAAGAATGTGCTAAAGTCGCCGGCTTCGAAATCAGCGCCGAAGTCGGTGTTCATGCCACCGTTGGCATAGACCGAAACGCCCAGCGAGTGGGTCGTGCCGATGGTGCGGTTGATGCCGAAGTGCGGGATTGCAAAATACTCGCTGCCGCTGTTGCGACGTCCCGGCCGCAGCAGGAACTGTCCTGGTTGCGGTGGGCCGCCGCCGGTGACGGTGAATGCGCGGCGCGGCGAGAACAGCTCGACTCCGAAATCCATCCGATCGCCGATGAAGGCCATGCCGGCCGGGTTGGTTGCGGCGGCCAAAGCATCCTGCGACCATGCGGTTCCCGCACCGGCCATACCCTTTGCGATGGTGCCGTAGCCGTGGGCGAAATAGCCGTTGGTGGCCGCCGCCGGGCCAGCCAGCGAAACGGCCAAGGCAACAGCGGCGATCAGTCGATGCGGTCGAGTCATGTCAAGCGCGTCCGAGATGTGGAGAACCGCGCTATTGGAACAGGCGATTGGCGTCGGACAAAGACGGGTTCGGCATGTCCTTATGCCGGTTGGCTATGGTTGCGGAGACGACAGCGGCGCGCGAATGAGCGAATCGCCGAATGGGTTCATGCGCGGTTGTCGGGGACCAGAATGAATTCCTGCATGCCGTTATTGAGCAGCGTGGTGTGCTCGGGCGCAAGCCCCGGCATGGCTTTTTGCAGGGCCTTGGAACTGTAGCGCGGCGCGGCGATGCGCGCGCCGTCGGCATCCTCGTCCAGCAGTACTGCGAGATCATCGCGCACGGTGAAACCCATCGGCCGGCGTGGCATCTCGGTGGCGCGGTAGTGAATCAGCGCGTGGATTCGAAGTGAGTGATCGCCAGCCTCGAGCAGGGCGGCGGCCAGCCGTGACAGCGCGGCCGGGTCGAGGTAGTTCAGACGGTCCCAGGCCAGCACATGGTGGAGCGGACCCGGACGGCCCGGTCCGGCCTGCGGCAGCGCGAGATCCTGGAGCGCCCCGGTGTCGTCGGTGCTGACCAGTTCGGCGACGTGCAGCCATGCACGCTGTCCGCTCAAGCGCGTGAACAGGGCGGGTTGGACCGGTCCCAGGTCGAGCCAGCCGACGCGTTCGGCTGGATGAGCGGACTGGAACAGGGTGTCGAGCAGCGGCAGCCGGATGGCGGCCGGCTGCCGGCTGATCGTGGCGTGGGACGACAGCGCCATATACGATCAGGGCTTGCCCGATGCCTTGTGGTTGCCAGCCCCGAGCAAATCGGGCTTCTGATCGTTTTCGCGACTGGCGGTAGACGGCGCCGAGGCGGCGGTTGTGGCGGTTCCGGTATGCGCGTCCTTTCCGAATACCTTTGCCAGCGCTTCGGAATCGGGGTCCATGTCGACCGTGCCGCGGAAGCGCGCGCCTTCTTCCAGGCTCATGCGCGGCGCCAGCAGATTGCCCTCGATTCGTGCGCTGGCGCGAATGTTGATGCGCTCGGCCGCGTAAAGATCGCCGTTGACCCGGCCTTCGACCAGGATGGTGTGCGCGTGCACCTCGGCATCGACCTGGCCCTGGCTGCCGATCGTCAGGGTGTTGTTCTTCAGCGTGATGGTGCCCTTGACCTTGCCCTCAACGCGCAGATCCTCATCGGCCGTGATTCGGCCGTCGATCTGCACCGTCGCGCCGATCACGGCAGCGGTTCCGGAACCGGCTGCCGGGCTGGTCGGCTTGACCGGCGCCGGGCTGGACGGGGCCGGGCTGGTGCTCGTCGTCGGTGCCGGGTCTCGGGTGGTCGTTTGGGGATCGCTGGCTTCGTTGTCGCGCTTGTTGAACATGGCTGGAGCTCCGCTGTGTCAGAACCTGCCAAGGTATAGCGACTTGGCCACCGCGTCAACACGCCGACGCGCTACTCTTGACGCCATGACAACGGAAGTATCGATCGTGCTGCTGCGCCACGCTCAAGGCTCGCTGGGCAGTGACGACTATGACCGGCTTTCGCCGCTGGGCTTTACTCAGGCCGAACGTCTCGGCGCTCGTGTTCGACGGCAGTGGGGTGCGGTGCGGCCGATCCGCGGCAGTCTGCGCAGGCACCGCGAGACGGCCACGGCACTGAGTGATGCTGCGCGCATCGACCCCGATCTCGACGAATACCGCGTCGACGGGCTGCTGCAGTCGCTCCGGCCCCGCGCCGGAGAGCTTGGCGTGGACTGGCCGGGCGAGCATGCGCTGGCCGATCCGGTCGCCTACCTCGAGCAGTTCCTGCGCTGGTTTCCGCACGTACTCGACGCCTGGCAGCAGGCACGGCTGGATTGTGAGGTCAATGGTCCGTGGTCGGCCTTCGCCGCGCGCGTGGCTGCTGCCGGCGCGCGCCTGGAGGCCGAGGCAGCCGAAAGCGGATTGGCCGTGGCGGTGACTTCGGCCGGCGTGATTTCAACACTGGTGGCCGGCTTGACCGGCCGCGATCTGGCCTGGCAGCGCGCCCTGAATGTCGAGTTGTACAATGCATCGGTGACCGAACTGGTGGGTCGTCCCGGCCACGGCTGGAACGTGCGACGGCTCAATTGTGTCGAGCACCTGGGCGAGCCGGGCTTGGTCTCGCACGCCTGAACCACCCGACCGGTTGCTGATGCCGCCGACCGTATGACGCCAAGGAATTTTCGTGATGTCAGAAGCACCCGTGACCCTGATTACCGGTTCCAGCCGCGGCATCGGCCGCGCCGCCGCTGAATTGCTCGCCCGCCGTGGGCATCGCGTGGTCATTTCCAGCCGCAAGCAGTCGGCCTGTGACGAAGTCGCCGCGGCGATTCGCGGTGCCGGCGGCGAGGCGTTTGCGCAGGCCGGCCATGTCGGACGCGAGGACGAGCGCGAGCGCCTGGTCGAGGCCGTGGTCGCACACTACGGTCGACTTGACCATCTGGTGCTCAATGCCGCCAGCAACCCGGTCTATGGTGGCTCCGAGCAGGTCGACCCGGATGCCTTTGATGTCATCATGCACAACAATGTCTACGGTTCGCTGCGGCTGGCCTTGCTGGCCCGGCCGCACCTGGCGGCGGCCGGCGGCGGCAGTATTGTGCTGGTGTCCTCGATTGCCGGCCAGCTCGGTAATCGGGTGATCGGCGCCTACGGACTTTCAAAAGCTGCCGAGAACCAACTGGTGCGCAACCTCGCACTGGAACTCGGCGGCGACGGCATTCGCGTCAACGCGGTCGCGCCCGGCCTGATCCGGACCGATTTCTCGGCCGCACTGCTGGCCGACGAGCGTACGGTCAAGCATTTCGAGCGCACCACGCCGCTGGGGCGGATCGGCGAGCCCGTAGACATCGCGCGCGTGATCGCCTTCCTGGTCGGGCCCGATTCGGGCTGGCTCAGCGGCCAGGTGATTACCGCCGACGGCGGCATCACGGTGACCGGCGGGTTCTAAAGTCGTTGATGCGCGCGTGGCTTGCCATTGGCATGCTGGTGCTGGCGCTGCCGGTCGGCGCGCAGGTCTATCGCTACACCGACGAGAACGGCATCACCGTTCTGACCAATATCAAGCCCGACCATACACGCTACCCGGATGCGCGCAACGTGGGTTGCTACGGCACCTGCATTACCGGGGTCAACTGGCATTCCACGCCGCTGCGTCTCGACGCGTTCCGCGAAGAGGTGCGCGAGGTCTCGGCGCGTCTTGGTGTTGACGAGGCGCTGGTGCGCGCGGTGATCCACGCCGAGTCATGGTTCAACCCCGAGGCGGTCTCGCGCGCCGGGGCCGAGGGGCTGATGCAATTGATGCCGGCAACCCAGCAGCGTTTCGGGGTCAGCGACCCGTTCGATCCGCGCGGCAATATCGAGGCCGGCGTGGCGTTTCTGGCTGAATTGCTGGCGCGCTACGAGGGCGACTGGGAGCGCGCGGTGGCGGCCTACAACGCCGGCGAATCAGCCGTCGACCGGTACGACGGCATTCCGCCGTTCCCGGAGACGCGCGAGTACGTGCGGCGAGTCCGGATCCTGCACCAGCGCTACCGCGTCGGCTCGTAGCACGCTACAGCATCCGCACGCCACGCCATCCGCAGGTGAACGTCAGCTGTCTTCTTCGGTGAGCGCCGCGTATTGGTCGTTGGCCCAGAACAGCGCGTCCATGTAGGCTTGTGACAGGTTCTCGGCCGAATACAGCCCCTCGGCAACTTCATCCCACTGGCCGTGCTCGTAGCGCACCACGGTCTCGAGCAGGCGCCCGTACGGCCCTTCATACTGCAGCAGCGCGTTGACGACGTCGTTCTCCAGCGGCAACTTGGGCAGCAACTCGTCCAGCGGCAGCCCGAGAATGGCGTCAAGCATCGAGAACATGCCGACGGTAAAGGCGATGTGCCGGGTCTCGCGGGACAGGTTGGCGGTCAGCAGTTCGCACATGCGCGCCCGGATCAGGGTCTGCTTGATGATCTCGCCGGGCTGCTCGTCCGAGCTCGCCAGCATCTGCAACTGCGTCCAGCGCTTGACCGTCGGGATGCCAAGGTAGACCACGGCGTGCGAGATCGAGCGGATCTTGATCGATAGACCGTAGTAGGCCGAGTTGACCGTGCGCAGCAGCCGGTAGTGCAGCGCCATGTCGAAGCGGATGATGTCTTCGAGCTGATCCGGCGACACACTCGGGTCTTCGAGCTTGGCGATCAGGCGCAGCAGGTTCGCGCGCGAGGCCGGGATGTGGGTGGCCTTGACCAGCTTGGGCTTGCTCAGGAAAAAGCCCTGAAAGTAATCGAATCCGATGTCCTTGCACAGCTCGAACTGCTCGGAGTGTTCGATGAACTTGGCCGCGGTCTTGACATTGAAGGCCTTGAGGTCACGCACCAGTTCGCGCAACTCGTTTTCGCTGCGGTCGGTGATGCCGACCTTGGCGATATTGGCCACTTCCAACAGCTTTTCGGCGTCTTCATCCCATGCGAAATCGTCGATGGCAATGACGATGCCGTCCAGCGCAAGAGCTTCCAGCGCTGGCAGTACCTCGGCGATCGGTTGCGGTCCCGGCAGCACGTCCACGCCGATCCGGCTGCCCTGAAACGGCAGCTCGATGCCGGCGACGAGGAAGTCGCGGCTCAAGTTGAAGAACAGGATCTTGTCCTCGGCCAGGCGGGTCAAGTCCAGATCCAGTACCGTGTTGATCATCACGCGCGCGGTCGCCACGCGCGCGGCCTGCGGATCCGAGGCAGTGGCGGTCATTCCGCGATGGTCGCCGGTTTCGCGAAACAGCAACTCGTAGCCGATGGTTCGCAGGGTATGGTCGTAGATCGGCTGGCGCGCAAACAGGGCGCGGCCGGTCTGCCGATCCGGGGCGACTTCGGTGTCTCGATCGGGATTTCTGGATTCGTTCACCGAAGCGGGCTTCCGGGTCAGGCGGTCAGGACTGTCGTGTTCAAGCTTGGGTGCGAATCTTGCGCCGTTCCAATTCCCGAATCAGCCGCGCCACGCGCTGCTGCTGTCGCCGTTCCGGATTCAGAAATTGTGCCCCGACACGCACCATGCGACCTGGCAGCGGCCGGAAATTCCGAACCTCGGCACTGCCGGAGAACGCATCGTGATCCACTTCCAGCCAACAGTCTATCACCTCACCTACGCGCAGCGCCGCGCTGCGGTCGACCGCAGCCCCGAAACCATCGATGGACAGGTCCATCAGCCGCATCGGGATGGTGGTGCGCGCATCGAGCTGTAGCTCGGCGCGCGACTCCAGATGCTTCGGGATGCTGATCCGGAAGGCCTTGCGTCGCTGCAGATAGTCGATCGCGTCGGGCCAGCCGGTGAACAGGGCAGGGCGCTGTTCGAAGGTCCGGATTCCGCGCGAGACGACCACGAATTGGATCTCGATGCCGCGGTGTTGGCTGGAAAACTGCAGCGTGCGCTCGGCGTCATAGAGCCCATGGCCGACCAGCCGCGGCTCGTCGAAGATCAGTAGCCCGCGTCGTGGGTCGAAGGCCAGCAGCATGGTCGAGTCGTGGCTTTCGTGGTCCAGCGGCTGTACGTCGACGAGCATATGACCCTCGACCAGACTGCGAAGCAGCTGGCGGATCTGGACCGGTTTGGTGATCAGAACGCCTTCAGTCACGGGGTGACGTCCCGATCGGTACGCAGGCCGGGCGCGCTGCAGAGGGGCTCAGCCGCGGCCGATCAGCCCCGGCGTGGTGCTGCTTGATTCGCGGCCTTGCGGGCCGTACAGCGCGGTGTCGGGCTGTGCGTTGCGCAACACGCCCAGAGCCCGGCGGATGAAGTCCAGCCGGTGCTGCAGCAGAATGCCATTGCGTTGGTTGTTGCGGTTGCATTGCGTCATCAAGTCTAGCGCAAGGTCCTCGCGTTGCTGCAGGGATTCGTCACCACACCAGTCCAGCGCCTGCTGCAGCGTGCCGCGATGCAGACCGTGGCCGAAACCGCTCAGCAACTGTCGCTGGTCGTCGGCCAGTCGCTCGAGTTCGTGGGTCATCGCGGTCTTGGCGCGCGCGGCGGCATCGAGCTGCGCCAGATCGCCGGCGGCCAGCGCCTCGCGTTCGGCCTCCAGCTGGTCGAGCATGCGCCGCGCGACATCGATGCGCGCGTCGATGTTCGCACCCAGAAGTCGGGCCAGTTCGGCGGGACCGCTGGCCATGATCAGCCGCTGAGCAGCGACTCGAAGTTGAGCAGCCGTTCGGCCACCCGTTCGCTGTCGATCTGGTAGCGGCCCTCGGCCAGGGCCTGGCGGATTTCGTTCACGCGCGCGCCGTCGAACGGCTGGCCGCTGCTGGCGATTTCCAGTCCGGCCTGCAAGGCGCGGGCCGACTCGGATACGTTGACCGAATCCTCGGTCGTGGCCGCGACGCGATCGCCCTCGCCGGGCGTGTTTGCAGCTTGTCCGCGCCCGGTGCTTGCCGGTGTGCGCGTCGGGCTGGTCGGGGTTGCGGTCCGGCCGACACCGTTGAAATCGATCGCCATGGTCAGTTCACCTCGTTCGTTGCAGTCAGGATAACGGCCGCGACGGCCGAATCTTTAGCGATTCTTCAAGTTCCGGCACCGAAATGCCTACGGTATTCGTTGCACGGCATTTTCGGCGCATGTCCGCAAATGCCTTGTCTTCGTGATGCGCCACGCGATGGAGCCGCGCAATTGTCCCATGGCCGCCGAATCACTGCACTTCGACCTGCTTCGGGCCGATCGCGATGCCCTCGATGGTTCGACCCGAGGACAGGTTGCGCACGCGGATGCGCTCGCCCTTGCGGGCATTCTGCAAAGCCTCGGCCGGCGCGCGCACGCCGATCGATTGATCGCGCAGCGTCAGCATCACCCGTTCGCCGCGTTCGATCAGCGGCTGTTCGTCAACCAGCGAATGCGTGATCACGGCGCCGGCCGGCACCGAGCGGCGCAGGCGATGGCCCAGCAGTTGCTCGGGCCGCGTGAAATAGCCCTGGCTCAGGCGCAGCGTATCGGTTTCGACCGGCTCGAGGTCATCGGCCGAAAGCACGCTGCCGCGGGTCAGGGGGTGGCGGCTGACCAGAACTTCGGCCGGTTTTTCGATGCGCACCGGCACGAACAGCTTCCAGCCCCCGGGGCAGCGCACACCGATGCTGGCGTTGGCCGCCAGCGTGCGCGCACCGGTGGAAAAAGCCTGCAGCGGCCTGGTGCAGGCTTTCAGACGCAGTCGCGGGTCCAGTTCGCCGGCCCGAATCCGCAGGTCTTCGCCGCTGCCATGGCGCTCGCGCACGTACTCGGCTGCGGTCGCTCGAATCGACTCATGCGACTGCAATTCGCTCGCCGCCGCTGCCGGTGCCGGGCTCGGCACCAGGCTCAGGGCCAGCAACGGCCAGGCGACGATCCAGGCCGCCGCCCGGAATCGCCGGGTTCGACGCTGAAGCGACGCGTGCCGCCCGGATCGCTGCCGGATCGGCCTGTGCATGGCGATTTTGCGGTCCATTCGGATCGGTCCCGTGGGCGTGGTCTTCGCGCTATCGCCCTGCAAACCTTGTGCCAGTTCGCCGCCGCGGGCGGTGGCGGCCGATGCACTTCGGCGGCAAGCGTTTGCCGGATGGCGGGCAAGCACTTGCCGTCGCTGCTGCCGGTCGGTTCCTGAAAGTCCAGCGATCGGGTGCCCGCGCCTGCCGGCAGGGCGATCCACTCGCACGAACGCGCTGTTGCCGCTTGCATGGCACGTGCTTTGCATAAACGTGGTCGAGCCCATCAATGGCGGCGGGTCGCGACCGGTCGCCGAAACGCGAAGCAAAGCGGATGCAATTCAACCTCGACAATTATTTCGGAATCCACGAGCAGGCGCTGAAAGTGCGTGCCCAGCGCACCGAGTTGATCGCGTCGAACCTTGCCAATGCCGACACGCCGGGCTTCAAGGCGCGCGATATCGATTTTCGCGATGCCTTGAAGTCCATCCAGGGCCAGGATTCACCCGGCACGCTGCGCGCCACCCAGCCCGGGCATTTCGGCCCCGGCTCGGCCACGGGTCGCCTGCCGACCCAATACCGCGTACCGATGCAACCGACGCTCGACGGCAACACGGTCGAGACCGACCGCGAGCAGGCGGCGTTCGCCGAGAACACGGTGCGCTACCAGGCCACGCTGCAGTTTCTGGGCAGTCGCATCACCAACCTGATTACCGCGCTGCGCGGAGGTAGCCAATGAGCCTGTTCAAGGTGTTTGATATCGCCGGTTCGGGCATGAGCGCCCAGTCGCTCCGACTCAACACGGTCGCCTCGAACCTGGCCAATCTGAACTCGGCCAGTGGCAACCCCGACGAGGTCTACCGCGCCCGTGCGCCGATCTTCGAGGCCATTCTCGAAGGCATGGGCGGCAAGGAAAACGCCGGCGTGCGCGTCGTCGACGTGGTTGAAAGCCAGGCCGAACTGGCGCGTGTGTACGACCCGGGCAACCCGCAGGCCAATGACGAGGGCTACGTGTTCCAGACCAACGTCAACCTCGGCGCCGAGATGGTCAACATGATCTCGGCCTCGCGCGGCTACCAGAACAACACCGAAATTCTTTCGACCACCCGCGACCTGATGCTCAGGACGCTCAATCTCGGCAACTGATCGCCGGAGGACTTGCCATGAACGAAGCCAATGCCATCCAGGAATTCGCGCGCCAGTTCCGGCAGCCGGCGCAGAACAACGGCGTGCTGGGCCAGGACGATTTTCTGCGCCTGATGATCACCCAATTGCGCAACCAGGATCCGTTCCAGCCGATGGAAAACGGGCAGTTTCTGGGCCAGATGGCGCAGTTCTCGACCGTCACCGGTATCAATCAGCTCAACGACAGTTTCGCCGCCGCGTCCAGCGCGCTGACCTCGAACCAGGCGCTGCAGGCCGCCAGCCTGGTCGGGCGCGAGATGCTGGTGCCGTCCGAATCGATTCATTTCGACGGCACCGCGCCGGCCCGCGGCGCGCTGGCCGTGCCACCCGGTGCCAGCGGCGTGAGCGTATCGATCTTCGATGCTTCGGGCGAACTGGTTCGGCAATTCCCGGCCACCATCGACCCGGCGCTGGGTCGCGCCGACTTCAGCTGGGATGGGCTGGGCGCCGATGGTGAGCCGCTGCCGGCCGGCACCTACCGGATCGAGGCCCAGGCGCAACTGCCGTCGGGCAGCCAGAGCCTGGTGCCGCTGGTCTGGGGTCGTATCGACAGCGTTTCGCTGGCCGGGCCGGGTGGACGCATCGATGTCAATTTGCTGGGCCTGGGGTCGACCTCCCTGAGCCAGGCGCTGGAGATCGGGTGAGCCGCCTCATCCTGATTCGAACCGATTTTTTCGTGCTTGTTGTGTAATTTTCTGCAGGAGTCAGAACCATGCCATTCCAGATCGCACTGTCCGGGCTGAATTCGGCCAACTCGGATCTCAATATCACCGCGAATAACATCGCCAACGTCAACACCACCGGCTTCAAGCGCTCGCGCGGAAACTTCGTCGAGCTGTTCGCGACCGGCTTGCAGTCGGTGTCGTCGCAGGCCAACGGCCTGGGCGCGCGGCTGGCCTCGATCCAGCAGGAGTTCTCGCAAGGCTCGATCAACTTCACCGAATCGAACCTCGACATGGCCGTGACCGGCGACGGCTTCTTCGTGCTCAGCGACCAGGGCGCGTTGAGCTACAGCCGCGCCGGCGCGTTCCAGATTGATCGGGAAGGGTTTATTGTCAATGCGGCCAACAAGCGCTTGCAGGTGTTTCCTCCGGTCGGAGACAGTAACGAGAACTTCAACACCGGGGGTTTGCAGGATCTGCAGCTGACCACCGCTGATTTCGCGCCACGGGCATCCGGGGAGGTCGATATCAGCCTGAATCTGCCGGCCGACGCCGAACCGCCGGTTGTCACGCCGTTCGATCCGACCGATCCGAGCAGCTTCAACCAGTCCACCTCGCTGACCGTGTTCGACTCCCTGGGTCGCGCCCACACCGCGACGTACTTTTTTATCAAGACCGCCAACGACAACGAGTGGGATGTGACGCTGCAGATCAATGGAACTGACGCCGGGACACAGCAGTTGCAGTTCGACACCAGTGGCGCATTGACAACGCCTGCAGCACCGGGTGAGTTGACCTTCAATCCGGTCACGATCGACGCCCAGGCCCAGGACATTACGCTGACCACCAACTTCAGCAATGCGACCCAGTTCGGCGGCGCGTTCGCGGTCAGTGAATTGTTCCAGAACGGTTTTTCCAGCGGCCGCCTGACCGGCATCGATATCAGCGACTCGGGCATCGTGTTCGCTCGCTTCACCAACGGCCAGTCGAACGCATTGGGCAAGGTCGCGCTGGCGACGTTTGCCAATAACCAGGGCCTGTCCAACCTCGGTGATACCGAGTTCGGTGAGACCTTCGATTCCGGCGATGCGCGCATCGGCGAGCCGGGCACCTCGAGCTTCGGGCTGATCCAGTCCGGCGCGCTGGAGGCATCGAACGTCAACCTGACCGCCGAGCTGGTCAACATGATCACCGCGCAGCGCAACTTTCAGGCCAACGCGCAGATGATCTCCACCGCCGACACCATCGCCCAGACCATCATCAACATCTGATCCATCTCGACCCGGGCCAGGGCTGGCCCGGGTTTTGCACGGTCAGGTGTGAGACGCAGTTTCCGGAGAGTTTCTTAATGGATCACATGCTCTACACCGCGATGACCGGCATCAGCCGGGTGATGGAGGCGCAGACCCAGAACGCCAACAACATCGCCAACGCCAACACCACCGGGTTCAAGGCCGAGTTGATGCGTTCCGGCGCGTTTCCGGTCGATGGGCCGGGCTTTCCGACCCGCGTTGCCACGATTAACGAAGGCAGCGGTGCCGATCTCGCGCCGGGCGCGGCGATTGCCACCGGCAACCCGCTCGATGTGACCATCCAGGGCGAGGGCTGGTTCGTCGTCCAGGTGCCCGGCGGCGGCGAGGCACTGAGCCGCCGCGGCGACTTCGAGATCGACGCCAACGGTGTGCTGCGCAACGGCGCCGGCATGCCGTTGATGGGCGAGACCGGACCGGTCGCGATTCCGCCCTACGAGACCGTGACCTTCGGTGTTGACGGCACGATCTCGATCGTGCCGATCGGCCAGGATCCGGACGCGCCGGCGGTGCTCGATCGACTGTTGCTGGTGCGACCGGACGATCCGGCCCAACTGCAACGCGGCGCCGACGGCCTGTTCCGCTTGCCGAATGACGAAATTCCGCCACCGGCCGCCGATATCCGGCTGCTGACCGGCCACCTCGAGGCCAGCAACGTCAACCTCGCCCAGACCATGGTCGAGATGATCAGCCTGCAGCGCCAGTTCGAAATGCAGGTGCGGATGCTGCGCATGGCCAGTGACAACGCCGATAGCTCCGCGATGCTGCTGTCATCGGGGCGCTGATCGAATGAACTTCGCACGGAGGATGAACTCGTGAAAGCATTGTGGGTGGCCAAGACCGGCCTCGACGCGCAACAGTCGCGCCTGGCCAACGTCTCCAATAACCTGGCCAACGTCAACACCAACGGCTTCAAGCGCTCGCGCGCGGTGTTCGAGGACCTGGTCTACCAGAACATCCGCCAGGCCGGCGGCCAGCAGTCGCAGGACAACGAAATTCCGTCCGGGCTGTATCTGGGCACCGGCTCGCGCGTGGTCGCGACCGAAAAGACTTTCACCCAGGGCTCGCTGATCCAGACCGGCAACGCGTTTGATGTCGCCATCCAGGGCCGCGGCTTCTTCCAGATCGTGCTGCCCGACGGCAGCGAGGCCTATACCCGCGACGGTGCGTTCCGGCTCAATTCCGACGGTGAGCTGGTGACCGCCAGCGGCTATACGCTGCAGCCGCCGATCAACATTCCCAGCAATGCGCTGAGTGCCACCGTTGGCGCCGATGGCACGGTCAGCGTGCAGTTGCCGGGGCAGGCCGCGCCGGTGCAGGTCGGCTTGATCCAGACCACCGACTTCGTCAATCCGGGCGGGCTGGAACCGCGCGGCGAGAACCTGTTTCTCGAGACCGGAGCCAGTGGCCCGGCCTTGACCGGCACGCCGGGTATCGACGGCCTCGGTCCGCTGATCCAGGGCATGGTCGAAGGCTCGAACGTCAACACGGTCGAGGAGCTGGTCAACATGATCGAGACGCAACGCGCCTTCGAGCTCAACTCGCGCTCGATTCGCACCGCTGACGAAATGTTGCAGTTCATGACCAACAATATCTAGGAATCTCCGGCATGAACATTCGTGTTGATCGCATTGCTCAGTGCTCGGCGCTGCTGCTGGCACTGTTGCTGACCGGCTGTGCGGCACCACCGGGACCGGACGACTGGGGTCCGTTCGAGCCGCTGGCGCCGGTACCGGTTTCGGTCGAGGAGCGCAATGGCGCGATCTACCACGACGCTACCGCACAGAGCCTGTTTTCGGATGTCAAGGCCCACCGCGTCGGCGACACACTGACCGTGGTGCTGGCCGAGCGGACCAGTGCAACTTCCAGTGCCAGCACCTCGACCCAGCGCGAAACCTCGACCGGTATTTCCAACCCGATTCTGTTCGGCGAGGCGCCAACGCGTGGTGGTGGTATCCCGCTGTTCCAGAGTTCGCTGGATTCGAACAATGCGTTCGAGGGCGATGCCTCATCGAGCCAGAGCAACAGCGTCATCGGCAACATCAGCGTGACCGTCTACCAGCGTCTGCCGAACGGCAACCTGGTGGTGCGCGGCGAGAAGTGGGTGCGGGTCAACCAGGGTCGCGAGCGGCTGCGTGTGGCCGGCATCGTGCGCCCGGCCGACATCAATGCCGACAACTCGGTGCCGTCGTTCAAGCTGGCCGATGCGCGCATTGATTACAGCGAGCGCGGCGCGCTGGGTGACGCCAACCGTCCCGGCTGGCTGACACGCTTCTTCCAGTCACCGATCTTCCCGTTCTGAACGCTCTCCGGAGAGACGCCATGAGGCATCACGTTTCGATCCCGCGCCGGCTGCTGCACCTGCTGCTGGCCACGAGCCTCGCCTTGCAACCGCTGTGGGCGGCATCCGGCGTGGTCGATTGGCCGGAGCAGGCCGAACCGATCGATGAGGTCGATGCGGCATCCATGGGCGCAGCGGTTGCCGCCGATGACTCGGAGGTGATGTCGCCGGCTCCGGCTCCGGTTCCGGTGTCCTTCGGTCTGGCCGGTCTGCAGGATGGCCTGAGTCCGCTGGCCGAGAGGCTGCGCGACTTGACCTCGCTGGCCGGCGTGCGTGACAACCAGTTGGTCGGATACGGCCTGGTGGTCGGGCTGGACGATTCCGGCGACCAGACCAGCCAGGTGCCGTTCACGGTGCAGTCGCTGGAAAACATGCTCAAGCAGTTCGGGATCACCATCCCCGACAACGTCAACCCGCAGCTCGACAACGTCGCGGCGGTCTCGGTGCATGCCGAGCTGCCGCCGTTTTCCAAGCCGGGTACGCGTATCGATGTCACCGTCAGCTCGATCGGCAACGCCGAGAGCCTGCGCGGCGGAAGCCTGCTGATGACGCCGCTCAAGGGCGCCGATGGCCAGATCTACGCGATTGCTCAGGGCAACCTGGTGGTCAGCGGCTTCGGCGCGGCCGGGGCCGACGGGTCCAGCATTACGGTCAACCTGCCGACTGCCGGTCGCATCCCGAACGGTGCCACGATCGAGCGCGAGGTGCCGTCCAGCGCAATGCTTGGCGACGTGCTGGTGTTCAACCTGCACACGCCGAATTTCACCACCGCGCGCCGCATCGCTGAAACGATCAATGGGCTGCTGGGCCTGGGGATGGCGCGCGCGGTGGATGCGGTCTCGATCGAGGTGCGTGCGCCGGCCGACAGCGACCAGCGCGTGGCCTGGATCTCCGAGCTGGAAAATATCCGGGTCGAGCCCGGCGCGCCGCCGGCGCGGGTGATCATCAATTCGCGCACCGGCACCGTGGTGATCGGCAGCGAGGTCAAGGTGTTGCCGGCAGCAGTCGCGCACGGTTCACTGGCGGTGACCATCAGCGAGCAGTTCGCGGTCAGCCAGCCCGAGCCGTTCAGCGAGGGTGAGACCGTGGTCGTGCCGCAGAGCGAGGTCAGCATCGAGCAGGATCCGGCCAAGATGTTCCTGTTCCCGGCCGGCGTGTCGCTCAATGACATCGTGCAGGCGGTCAACCGCGTCGGTGCCGCGCCCGGCGACCTGGTCGCGATCATGGAAGCGCTTTCGCAGGCCGGCGCCCTGCGCGCCGAGCTGATTGTCATCTAAGGGCCATGATCGCGCTCACGCCCGATCTGCTGCCGACCGCGTTCGAGGCGCGCGCCTTCGGCATCAATGGCGCGCCGCCGCCGACCACCGACCCGGCCGAGCTGAAACAAGCCGCCCAGCAATTCGAGGCGTTACTGATCCAGCAGATGCTCAAGGAAGTGCGCAACACCACGCTGGACGATGACGACGGCCTGTTTTCGTCCAGCCAGATGGACGGCTACCAGCAGATGTTCGATCGTGAAATCGCGCTGGAGATGTCGCGTGCCGGCGGCTTCGGGCTGGCTGACCGCTTGCTTGACCAGTTGCGCCTGCAGCAGGCTGCGAGCCCAGCCGCGCCGTCGGAAACCGGGGCGGCTGTGCTGATCGCTCCGAACGATGCGGCGGCGTTGCCGATCGATCGCACGCACGTGCTGCCGGGTCGGCCGCTGCGCGCCGATCCGGCGCTCATGACCGTACCGCGCCGCGTTGGCGAATCGGAACCGGTCCCGCTGCCGGACCAGGCTGCAGCGCCAGCGCTTCGCACCACGCAGGCGGCGGCCGCCGATCGTGCGCCGGCGTTCGAAAGCCGCGAGGACTTCGTGCGCACGCTGATGCCGCTGGCGCGCGTGGCCGCGCGTCGGCTCGGAGTACCGGCCGAGGCGATTGTCGCCCAGGCCGCATTGGAGACCGGCTGGGGCCGACACATGCTGACCCGCGCCGACGGTCAGCCCGGCTGGAACCTGTTCGGGATCAAGGCCGGGGCCGACTGGACCGGCGAGGCGCGCTCGGCACAAACGCTGGAACTGCGCGATGGTCACCTGCAGCCCGAGCGGGCCCGCTTCCGGGTCTACGACTCGCCGCGCGCGGCGGTCGAGGATTATGTGGACTTTCTGTCCGGCCGCAGTCGCTACCACCAGGCACTGGCCGTCGGTGATGACACGGCGGCGTTCGCGCGCGGCCTGCAACAGGCCGGTTACGCCACCGATCCGGACTACGCCGCCAAGCTCGAGCGCGTGGCCGCCACGCTGCCGGACAGCGGCGATGCTTGAGTTCGCCCCCGTCAACGCGATGACCGCCGGCGTGCGCTTCGGGTGTCAAGAATCCGTCACCCGGGCCGATAACCGGACTATGCCGCGGCGCGCTGCGTCGCGATCGAGGACTGCACATGGCTGATCCGCTCAATATTTCGATTTCGGGGCTGCTCGCGTTCCAGCGCGCGCTGTCGACGACCTCGCACAACATCGCCAATGCGACCACCGAGGGCTTCAGTCGCCAGCGCGTCGAACTGGGCACGCGCATCCCGGAAAGCCTCGGCGGCTTCTCGCAGGGCACCGGCGTGCAGGTCAACGATGTTCGGCGCGTGTTCGACGGCTTCCTGGCCACGGAAGTGCGCACCGCGACCACCGAGCAGGCGCGGCTGGACGTGTTCGCCGGGCTGGCCGGGCGCGTCGGCGATCTGCTTGGCAGCCGCGCCGGCGGCCTGTCGACCGGCTTGCAGACGCTGTTCGAAGGCGTGCAGAAGCTGGCCAATGATCCATCTTCGCTGCCGGTGCGCCAGACATTGCTGGGCGAGGCCGATACCATTGCGCGACGCTTTGCCGAACTCGACCGCCAGCTCGAAACCCTCGGTCGCGAGACCTTCAACCGGGTCGAGTCCTCGGTCGATGCCATCAACGGCCTGGCGCGCGCGCTGGCCGACATCAACGAGCGCATCGTGCGCTCGCCCGGCGCGGCCAACGGGCAGTTCCCGTCCGACCTGCTGGATCGGCGTGAAACCCTGTTGCGTGAACTGGCCGCCCAGGTCGATGTGCGCACGGTGGCAGCCGACGACGGTTCGGTCAACGTGTTCATCAGCAATGGCCAGTCGCTGGTGCTCGGGCAGCGCGCCAACGAGATGAGTGTGAGCTCGGGCGACTTCGGAGCCGACGAGCTGGAAATCCGCATCGGCGGTGTGGCCGTCACCAGCCAGCTTGGCGGCGGTGAACTGGGCGGGCTGCTGGACTTCAAGCGCGAGGTGCTCGATCCGGTGCGCAACGATCTCGGTCGCAGCGCGGTGGTGCTGGCCGACTCGTTCAACACCCAGCACCGCCAGGGGCTGGATCTGAACGGGCAATTCGGTGGCGATTTCTTCGACGTTGGCGCGCCGCGCGTATTGGCTGCCCGCAGTAATTCCGGCAGCGGCGAGCTTTCGGTCGCGGTCGCCGACATCGGCGCGCTGACCGGGAACGATTACACGCTGAACTTCGATGGAACGAACTTCTCGCTGATCGACAGTTCCACCGGAAGTGCCGTCGCGCTCGGCGGCAGCGGAACTCCGGCCGATCCGTTCACCGCCGACGGGCTGTCGATCGTGATCGATGATGTGAGCAACTTCAGTGCCGGTGATCGCTTCCGCATCCAGCCCACGCGCATTGCCGCGTCCGGTCTGTCGGTTGCGATCAGCGATCCGGCCAAGATCGCCGCGTCCGCGCCGATGCGCACCGCGTCCTCGCTGGACAATATCGGCGATGCGACGATTTCGGCCGGGCAGGTGGTGGATTTCGGTGATCCGAACCTGTTGACCACGAGTACGATCACGTTCGACGATCCGCCGGTCAGTTATACGATCAACGGCGGGCCGTCGGTTCCATTCGTTTCCGGGGATACCGTTACCGTCAATGGCTTCGAGTTTCAGCTCGAAGGCAGCCCGACCGCCGGGGACTCCTTCACCATCGAACCCAACTTCGGTGGCGTCGGCGACAACCGTAACGCGCTGGCGCTGGGTGATCTGCGCGATGCGCGCCTGATTGCCGGCGGCACGCGCTCGATCGTCGAACAGGCCGATATCCTAATTTCGCGAATCGGTGCGACCACCGGCGCAGCGCAGGCGGCGCTGGAGTCGCAGACCGTGCT
This sequence comes from Wenzhouxiangellaceae bacterium, assembly GCA_032251355.1. GTDB lineage: Bacteria > Pseudomonadota > Gammaproteobacteria > Xanthomonadales > Wenzhouxiangellaceae. The sequence continues at coordinate 42,488 of JAVVDV010000011.1, read as the reverse complement.
GCTCAACAGCGCCCAGGACCAGTTGATGTCGGTCAGCGGCGTCAACCTCGACGAGGAAGCGGCCAACCTGTTGCGCTTCCAGCAGGCCTTCGAGGCCAACGCACGCGTGATCAGTATTGTCAACACCACCTTCCAGGCCCTGCTGGCGGCAACGAGGTAAGCGATGCGCATTTCCACCCAGATGCTGTTCCGGCAGGGGATCGACGGCATCCTGCAGCAGCAGGCGCGTGCCGCTGCCACCCAGCGTCAGATCGCGACCGGCCAGCGCGTCAACAAGCCCTCCGACGACCCGGTGGCCGCGGCAAGAATCCAGGAACTGGAGCGTTCGCTGGCTCAGCAGGACGTGTTCCTGACCAACATCGGTCGCATCGAGCAGCGGCTCAAGACCGAGGAGGCGGTGCTGACCTCGGCCGGTGAGCTGGTCCAGCGCGTGCGCGAGCTGGCGGTGCAGGCCAGCAACGATGCGATCGGCGACCGTCAGCGCGAGCTGATCGCGATCGAGATGCGCGACCGGCTCGAAGAGCTGGTCTCGATCGGCAATACCCGCGACGGCGACGGTGAATTCCTGTTTGGTGGCGCGCAGAAGGAGACCCGGCCGTTCGAACTTGGCCCCGCCGGCGTGAGCTACCGCGGCGACAGCGTCCAGCGCGAGCTGTTGATCGGAGCCGGCACGACGATGGCCGACGGCGATACCGGCGACCAGGTGTTCATGCGCATCCGCGACGGCAACGGCACGGTGCGCGTGGCGCAGGAAGCCGGCAATACCGGCGCCGGTTTCATCATCGCCGAGCCGGCGGTGAACCTGTCGCAGTACAGCGGCGAAAGCTTCCGGGTTGAATTCGGCGCCAATGCCGATGGTGACACCACCTTCCGGATTCTCGACGGCAATGGCGATCCGGTGGATTTGTCGACGGTGCAGGGTGTAACTGCGGATCCGACCGAAGACCTGACTCCGCCGGTCCTTGGCGACCCGCCGCTGCCCGCGACCGTCGCACTGTTCGAACCCGGCCAGACCATCCGCCTGGCCGGTATCGGCTTCCGTATCGAGGGCGCGCCCGAGGCCAATGATGCCTTCGTGGTCGAACCGTCGCGCTTCGAGTCGATGTTCGACACCATCGGTCAGCTCGCCGCGGCGCTGGAGACCAAGCCCTTCGACGCCACCGACCGCGCCGGCATCCGTCAGCAGATCAATGACGCGCTCGGTCAGCTCGACAACGCCGAGACGCGCATCCTCGAGGTCCGCGCCGGTGTTGGCGGGCGACTCAATACGCTCGATGACATCAACGCCACGCGCGAGGAAGTCAAGCTCGGCCTGACCGAGCTGGTCTCCGATATTCGCGATCTTGATTTCGCCGAGGCCGTCAGCCTGCTGCAGCAGCAGTTGTTCACCCTCGAAGCCGCGCAGCAGAGCTTTGCCGCATTGCAGGGCAACTCGCTGTTCCGCTTTATCTGATCGTCGCAGTCGTTTTCCGGGCATTGTGCCCGGCTGCTGGCACGGTTTTTGCTCAAAGGGGATGAACCCTGTGAGCATCCATGCCCGGCATGTCGAACGAAGCCAACACCGCCGCACCCCTGCAGCAGCGCATCGATGCGTTTCAGCGCCTGTCGCGCGAGGTCTCCGGCGCGTACCGGGCGCTGGAGCAGCGCGCCGCCGCGCTCGAGGACGAACTGGCGCGCTCGCGGCGCGAGAAGGAACGCCAGCGGCTGGAAAAGGAGCGGCTGGCCGAGCGGCTGGCCGCGCTGATCGACTCGCTGCCCGGCGCGGTGCTGGTGCTCGACGACAGCGAGCGGGTGCGCGAGAGCAATGCGCTGGCCCGCGACTGGTTCGGCGATGCGCTGACCGATCAATCGTGGTCGGCGCTGATCGCGGCATCGGCGTTGTCGGAGGCCGAGGGCGGGCGCGAGTTGCACGGTGAGCACGGCCGCATCCTGAGCGTGTCACGCCGCGATCTCGATGACGCCGGCGAGGCGGTGGTGCTGGTCACCGACATCAGTGAGCAGCGTCGCCTGCAGCGCGAGCTGGAACAGAATCGCAAGCTGGCGACGATGGGCGAGATGGCCGCGCGCCTGGCCCACCAGCTGCGTACACCGCTGTCGACGGCGATGCTGTATGCCTCCCACCTCGGCGGGCTGGCGCTGGATCGATCGCGTCGTCAGGCTTTTTCTGATCGACTGATCGCGCGCCTGCGCGAACTCGACCGCATGACTCGCGACATGCTCGGCTTCGTGCGCGGACCGAGTGCCGAACATGCACCGCTGTACTTCGCGCCCCTGGCCGACAGCTTGCGCGCTGCGCTCGAAGGCGCCCAGCCCGACGGCAATGTATTGGAAATCGGGCCGTTGCCGGCCGCGCCGGCCGGATTGCACGCCGATGCCCAGGCCTTGATCCCGGCGCTGGGCAACCTGGTCGAGAACGCCTGGCAGGCCGGTGCCCGCAGGGTGCGGCTGAGTGTTGATGCCGACGCCGACGGCTACTGGCGGCTCGGCCTTACCGATGACGGTCCCGGCATCGACCGCGATCTGGCCGAGCGCGTTTTCGAGCCGTTCTACTCGGCGCGACCCGGTGGAACCGGGTTGGGCCTGCCGGTCGCGCGTTCAGTGGCCGAAGCACACGGCGGCAGCTTGTGTCTGGCCGAGCGCCAGCCGCCGCGCGGCGCGCGCTTCGAATTCCGGCTGCCGGCCGCACGCACGAGTCAGGCACCCCGGGCCGCGACCGCAGAGCTTGCGGAGAGCTCGGCATGAGCGACTTCTGTGTGCTGCTGGTCGAGGACGATGCGCCACTGCGCGAAGCGCTGGCCGAAACCCTGGAACTGGGCGGATTCGACGTAATCGCGGTGTCCGACGGACCCAAGGCGCTGGACGTGCTGGCCGACCGCGCGGTTTCGCTGCTGGTCTCCGATATTCAGATGGAGCCGTGGGATGGTCTGGAACTGCTCACGCGCGCGCGTCGGCTGCGCCCGGACCTGCCGGTGGTGCTGATGACCGCATTCGGAAGCGTGCCGCAGGCGGTCGCCGCGATCCGGCGCGGCGCGATGGACTATCTGGTCAAGCCGGTCGAAGTCGAGGACCTGCTCGGCATGGTCGGCCGCTTTGCGCACAGCGACGAGCGCCGCGACGACCAGCTGATTGCGGTCGATCCATGTTCGCAGCGCCTGGCGGCTCTGGCCCGGCGCGTGGCCGAAACCGATGTCAACGTGCTCATGACCGGTCCCAGCGGCAGCGGCAAGGAAGCCTACTCGCGCTACATTCACGCCTGCTCGCCGCGCGCACGCGGTCCGTTCATAGCGGTCAACTGCGCGGCCATCCCCGAATCCATGCTCGAGGCCGAATTGTTCGGCCACGACAAGGGCGCGTTCACCGGCGCGATCCAGGCGCGCATCGGCAAGTTCGAGCAGGCCAACGGCGGCACGCTGCTGCTCGACGAGATCTCGGAAATGGATCGCAACCTGCAGGCCAAGCTGCTGCGGGTCCTGCAGGAACGCGAAGTTGAACGGCTGGGCGGCAACCGCATGATCGATCTCGATGTGCGCGTGATCGCGACCAGCAACCGCAACCTGCCCGAGGCGGTCGCCCAGGGCCGGTTCCGCGAGGACCTGTTCTACCGCCTGAACGTATTTCCACTGCACCTGCCACCGCTGGCCGAGCGCCCCGGTGACATCGTGCCGCTGGCCGAGCGCGCGCTGGCGCGCTACCGGCGCGGCGATGGCCCGGCCCCGGCATTGGACGACGAGGCCTGTCGCCGTCTGCGCGCCCACACCTGGCCGGGCAACGTGCGCGAACTGGAAAATGTGATCCAGCGCGCGCTGGTGCTGGCGCCGGGCAACGGCGCGATCCGGGCCGATGAGTTGTTCTTCGAGCCGCCGGTGCGCGTGCAGCAGGCCGCGTCCGCTGCGGTTGCATTTTCCGGCTCGGGGGAGGCGCTGGAATCGGCGCGCAACGAGGCCGAAAGCGAAGCCATCTGCCAGGTGCTGCGGCAGGAGGATGGTCATCGCGGCCGTGCCGCCGAACGCTTGGGCATCAGCCCGCGCACCTTGCGCTACAAGCTTTCGCGCATGCGCGCGGCCGGCATCGCCATTCCGGGCGACAGCGGCGGCCGCGAGCATGCGACAGCTGGAGATGCGGCATGAGTACACGAATCCATCCGATCGAACGGGAACACGGCCCGGCATTCGAGCGTCCAATACAGGGAGAGCGGCATGGCCAGTGACGTGGCAATCCAGCAGGTGCTGGCGCAGATGCGTCAGGTTCGCATCGAGGCAGGCCTGGGCGTAGACAATGCGCCGCCGGTTGCCGGCAGCAGCGATTTCGGGGCCGTGCTGAATCAGTCGATCCAGGCCGTGGCCGACCGTCAGGCCGAGTCAGCGCGGTTGGCGCAGGCCTTCGAGCGCGGTGATGCGGGCATCGATCTGGCCAGCGTGATGATTGCCGGGCAGAAGTCGCGGGTGGGTTTCGAGGCGATGGTGCAGGTGCGCAACCGGTTGGTCGAGGCCTACCGCGAAATCCAGAACATGCAGATCTGATCATTCGGCTGAGCGACGGGAAACACGATCATGGCAGCACAACAACTGGTACCGGCCCGACGCGGCCAGACCGCCCAGGCTTCGGCCATCGACCAGGTGCCCGGTCTGCGGCAGCTGACGCTGTTGCTGGGCTTGGCCGCGGCGGTGGCGGTAGGGGTGTGGATCGTATTGTGGGCGCGCGGTGAGAACTACAACGTGCTGTTCTCCAACCTCACCGACCGCGACGCAGCCGAAATCGTGCAGGTGTTGCAGGCCTCGCAGATTCCGCATCGCTACGAGCCGGGTACCGGCGCGGTGCTGGTCGCCGCCGATCGCGTGCACGAGGCGCGCCTGCAGCTGGCCGGACAGGATCTCCCGGGTGCCGGCGGTGTCGGCTTCGAAATGTATTCGACGCCCAATGGTCTGGCCGACAGCCAGTTCATCGAGTCGGCCCGCTACCAGCGCGCGCTGGAAGTGGAGTTGCAGCGCACGATTTCCAGCATCAGCTCGGTCAGCAGCGCGCGCGTGCACCTGGCCATCCCCAAGCAGACGGTGTTCGTGCGCGACCGGATTGCCCCCAGCGCCTCGGTGCTGATCAATCTCTACGCCGGTCGCAAACTGGCCGCCGACCAGGTCGAGAGCATCGTCAACCTGGTTGCGGCCTCGGTGCCGGACATGGAAGCCGGTCAGGTTACCGTGGTTGATCAGAACGGCAGTCTGTTGTCGAACCGGCCGAACAACGGCGACGAGGCCGCCGGCGGGGACATTGACAAGCGTCAGATGCAGCTCGAACAACGCCTGAGCCGTCGCGTTGAGGACATTCTGATTCCGCTGGTCGGGTTGGGTCGGGTGCGCAGCCAGGTCACGGTGACGCTCAATCGTGATGTGATCGAGGAGACCCAGGAAATCTTCAACCCGGACAACCAGGTGATCCGCAGCGAACAGCTCAGCGAGACCCCGGCGATGGAGGCCGCAGCCCGCCGCGGCATTCCCGGAGCCTTGAGCAACCAGCCGCCGGGCGATCAGGGTGAAGGCGAAGATGGTGGCGGCGTGGCTGTCGGTGCTGCCGGCGAACCGCTGTTCAACACCGATGCCACGCGCAATTTCGAGATCGGCCGCACCATCCGCCACCTGCAGCAGCCGATGGGCGAGATTCGCCGACTTTCGGTGGCGGTGGTCGTCGATCAGCGCAGGGTCGAGGATGCAGAGGGCAATATCGGCCTGCAGCCCTACAGCGAGGATGAACTGGCCCGCATGACTGCGCTGGTGCGCCAGGCTGTGGGTGTCGACGACGAGCGCGGTGATCAGGTCAGCGTGATCAACGCAGCCTTTGAGCGTCCCGAGCTGGATGACGCCGACCTGCCTGAACCCTCGATTCTCGATACCATCGACGTCATGGGCATTCTGCAGACGCTGGGCGCGGTCGTCATCGTGATGGTGCTGATCTTTGCCGTGGTCCGGCCGACCCTGCGGCAGCTGCTTTTGACGATTCCGAACCGCCGCATGGCCCTGCCGCAGGCGCAGCCGGCCTACGGCCAGGCCGCACTGGCCGATGCCGGCGCGGCCGGCGGTCCCGGTCAGCCAGCGATGGCGCGCGTAAGCGCCGAGCGCGAGCGTTCGCCCAAGGAACGCTACGAGGAACGCATCAACTCGGCCAAGCAGATTGTCCAGCAGGACCCGAAGCGGGTGGCCCAGGTGGTGCGTCAATGGGTGAACGAAGATGGCTGAGCGGGCGGAATCATCGGCCAAGATGAGCGGTCTGGAGCGCGCTGCGATCCTGCTGATGTCGCTGGGCGAGCAGGAGGCCTCGCAGGTGCTCAAGCATATGGGTGCGCGTGATGTGCAGCGCATCGGCACCTCGATGGCCGGACTGACTGCGGTCACGCGCGACCAGGCGCTGGATGTGCTCGATACCTTCGTCGGCACGGTTGAGGAAAAAACCTCGCTGGGCATCGGCTCGGACGACTACGTCCGCGACGTGCTCAACAAGGCATTGGGCGAGAAAGCCTCGACCATGATCGACCGCATCCTGATGGGGCGCAAGAGCAAGGGCCTGGAAGCGCTGAAGTGGATGGACCCGCGCAGCGTCGCCGAGATGATCCGGCAGGAGCATCCGCAGATCATCGCGATCGTGCTGGCCTACCTGGAGAGCGACCAGGCTGCCGAGGTGCTGTCGATGCTGCCCGAAGCGATCAGGCCCGACGTGATGATGCGCATCGCCACGATCGAGGGCATCCCGCCGTCGGCCTTCGATGAACTCGACGACGTGATGGAAAAGCAGTTCAGCGGCAACGACAACGTAAAATCCTCCAGCGTCGGCGGTGTGCGCGCGGCAGCCGAGATCCTGAACCTGGTCGATGGCACCACCGAACAGGGCGTGCTGCACGCGATCAAGCAGTCCGACGAGGTGCTGTGCCAGCAGATCGAAGACGAGATGTTCGTGTTCGAGAACCTGGTCGAGATCGACGATCGCGGTATTCAGACCATTCTGCGCGAGATCGATTCGAACGTTCTGCTGGTCGCGCTCAAGGGCGCTGATCAGACGGTCAAGGACAAGGTGCTCAAGAACATGTCCAAGCGTGCTGCCGACATGCTGCTCGAAGACATGGAGGTGCGTGGGCCGATCCGCTTGTCGGAAGTCGAGGCGGCACAGAAGGAAATCCTCACCACCGTGCGCACGCTGGCCGAACAGGGCCAGATCGAGTTGGGCGGCAAGGGCGAGGAATATGTCTGAGCTCTTCACCGCCGAACAGGCCGGCAACGCGCGCGCCTGGGAGTTGCCGAACATGGATGGCAGCGCGCCGCGCGCCACCGCCGGCCAGCTCGAGGCGCTGCAGAAGCAGGCCTGGAAGGAGGCCTGGGACAAGGGCGAGCGCGAGGGACGGCAGGCCGGCCAGGCCGAGCTGACGCGCGAGGCCAAGCGATTCAAGGCGCTGGCTGACGCCTTCGGCGACGTGCGCGAGCAGCTCGACGAGACACTGGAGCGCGAGCTGACCGAGCTGGCGTTGCTGGTTGCCCGGCGGGTGGTTCGGCGCGAACTCAAGACCGACCCCGAGCTGGTGCTGACGCTGATCCGCGAAGCCCTGCAGGCAATGCCGATGGGCAGTCGTGACATCCAGCTGCACATGCACCCCGACGACGTGCGCCTGGTGCAGCAGACACTGGCGGCCAGCGACGGCGAGACGCGCTGGAAGGCGGTGGCCGATCCGATGATCGAGCGCGGTGGGCTGCGCGTGAGCAGTGAATCGTCGTTGCTGGATGCGACCCTGGAGCAGCGTATCCAGCGCATTGTGTCGCGCGTACTCGGTGATGACCGTGCGCGTGACGGCAGCGAGGACGACGACCTGCCGGCCGACGACGGGTCCGGCCGATGAGCTCAGAGCGACTTGTTCAGGCGCTGCGCGCGCGCGCCGGGCGGATTCCACAGCAGCAACCGTTACGACCGTCGGGCCGGGTGCAGCGCATGGTCGGCTTGACGATTGAAGCCGTCGGTATCGAGGCCGCGCTCGGCGATCGCTGCTGGGTGGAGGTCAACGATCGCCGCATCGAGGCTGAGGTGGTGGGCTTTGCCGGCGATCGCGTGTTCCTGATGCCGAACGAGGAAATCCGCGGCTTGTCGCCGGTCGCACGCGTGGTGCCGGCCGGCCGGGCGCTGGATGCGCCGGTCGGTGATGCCTTGCTCGGGCGCGTGATCGATGGCGCGGCGCGGCCGCTCGACGGCAAGGGCCCGTTGCGCAACACCGCCCGTCATCCGCTGATCGGTGAGCCGATCAACCCGCTGCAGCGCCAGCCGATCGAGCAGCCGCTCAATGTCGGCGTGCGCGCGATCAACGGTCTGCTGACGGTCGGTCGCGGCCAGCGCATGGGGCTGTTCGCCGGCTCCGGCGTCGGTAAATCCACCTTGCTGGGCATGATGACGCGCTTTACCTCGGCCGATATTGTCGTCGTCGGCCTGATCGGCGAGCGTGGTCGTGAAGTCAGCGACTTCATCGAGCGCACGCTCGGCCCGGAGGGTCTGGCGCGCGCGGTGGTGGTGGCGACCCCGGCCGATCGGGCGCCGCTGATGCGGGTCCGCGGCGCCTGGCTGGCGACTGCGATCGCCGAGTACTACCGCGACCAGGGCAAGAAGGTACTGTTGCTGATGGACTCGCTGACCCGCTTCGCCCAGGCCAAGCGCGAGATCGGGCTGGCGGTCGGTGAGCCACCGGCGACCAAGGGTTATCCACCGTCGGTGTTTGCCAGCCTGCCGGCACTGGTGGAACGGGCCGGTAACGCCGGCAACCGCGGGGGATCGATCACCGCGTTCTACACCGTGCTGGCCGAAGGCGACGACACCAACGATCCGATCGCCGATGCCGCGCGTGCGATTCTCGATGGCCACGTGGTGCTGTCGCGCGGCATGGCCGAGGCCGGCATCTATCCCGCCATCGATCTGGAAGCCTCGATCAGCCGTTCGATGGTGCATGTGACCGATGGCAGTCAGCAGGAACTGGCACGCCGCTTCCGGCAATTGTTTGCCGCCTACCGGCAAAGTGAAGATCTGATTGCCGTGGGTGCCTACAAGCGCGGCAGCGATCCGATGGTCGACGAGGCGATCGCCTACTATCCGAAACTGCTGGATTACCTGCGCCAGAGCGAGGATTTGCCGATCGATCTGGCCCAGAGCGCGCGTGAACTGTCGGCGCTGTTCACGCGCAAGGCCGAGGCGGCCTGAGGCTGGAACGAGAGTTGCATGAACAGGATGGCGGCTCACACTGAGCCATCGGCCATTCAAAGGAGCCACGATGCACAAGCGGTCCACTCGGTTGACGCGAATCGCCCGTCACCATGAGCACCTGCAGACACAGGAGTCGCGCAAGTTGTCGGATTTGCGCGATGCGGTTGACCAGGCCGAACAGCAACTGGCCTCGCTGGAACAGTATCTCAGTCAGTACCGTGACGAGCTCGAACAGCTCAAGCGCTCCGGTGCGACGGTTTCGCGTCTGCAGCACTACCTGCAATTCATCGCGCGCATCAACGACGCAGTGCGCGAGCAGCGCCAGCGCGTGGCCCTGACGCGCAATTCATTTGAAAGCCAGCGCGAGTTGTGGCTGCACGCGCGCACCCGCACGCGCAGCCTCGAGCAGGCCGCCGAGCGGGCCGGCCAGCAGGAACGCGTCCAACTCGAGCGCAGCGAGCAGCGCTCGGTTGATGACATGGTCGCGGCTTGGCACGTGCATCGCGGCAACGAGTCATGATGAACCCGATTGCAAACCTGCAGGCGCTGCTCCAGATCAGCAATCTGACAGTTTCCGATCCGTCATCAGGATCCGGCTCATCCTTTGCGGCCTTGCTGGGCAACGCGGGCGAGCATGGTTTGCCCTCGTTAGAAGCCGGTTTGCAATCGTTGCCATCCGCAGGTCTGGCGAACCTGACGCCGGAGCAGCTGGACGAACTGCGGCAAAACTTGCGGAACCATGTCGGCAGCGCGCCCTTGTCCGATACGCTGGCGGCTTGGCTCGGCGAAGCAGCCGACGACGCTTCGCTGGCGACCCGGATTCGTGAGACGCTGGCCGGGCTGGACGGCCCAGCGGGCGCCTTGGCCGAACGCCCGGATGCATCCGAATCACTGACGCAGCTACTCGATGACCTGCTTGCGCGCGTGGCCGGCGGCACCTCGACGTTCACCGGGTCGGCCGACGGTGTGTCGACGGCGTTGCCGGGTGACGCGGATCGGGTCGAGTCGCTGCAGGCCCTGCTGAATGATCTTCTGGAGCGTTTGACAGCTGCTGCCGACGGTCTGAATGTGCCGGTTGAGCTGTCTTCAGCAATGGATTCGGGCTCTGCCCAGTCCGATCGCGCTGACGCAGTCTCCGATCTTCAGGCGCTGCTGTCGACCTTGTCCGTCCTTGCTGCCGGTTCGCCTGCCACGACCGACGAACGGCTGATCCGGCTGAACGAAGGCTTGAGTCCCGCCGACGGGCGCTCCGATTCGAGCGCGCTGTTGCGTGATTCCATGCCATTGCCTGCGCGCATATTCGGTTCGGCCGATCCATCCCTGTCGCCGACCACGAATGGTTCGGGCATGGATGCCGGCAGTCTGCAGCGTTGGGCCGAGTTGCTGCGCACCGCAGAGAGTCCAGCCCAGCGCGCGGCCGGAGCCGAGACGCGAGCGGTCGTCGATTCCGCCGCCGGGGTCAATCCGCTGGCCGATGCGGCGCGCTCCGGGGTGCCCGCACCAACCGCGGCCGGCACCTCAATGCCCCCGGCACACTATCAGGCCGCCACCCAGCAGACTTTCGACCGCGTGGCCTGGATGGTGCGTGAAGGTCTCCGCTCGGCGCGCCTGCAACTGGATCCGCCGGAACTCGGTCGGGTTGATATCCGGCTCGAGATGGATGGGTTGGACACGCGCATTCAGCTCAGTGCCGGCCAGGCCGGAGTGCGCGAGGCGCTCGAAGCGATGCTGCCGCGCCTGCGCGAGGCGCTGGGCCAGCAGGGCCTGAACCTGGCCGATGCCTCAGTGGCCGACCAGCAGAACCGCTCGCAATCCGAGGCTCAGGGTCCGGCTGATACGGTCGATGTGCTCGCCGAAAATGCTGAGGATTCAGCCGCCACCCCGTCCGATGGGGTCGGTGACAGGCTGGCCGGCGACGCCCTGCTCAGCGCCTACGCCTGAAGCCGCACCCGGTCACCTGACGGTTTCTTGACAGTCCCTGTCCCGTGCCCCTGTGCGCGGGCGGGTTCGGTGCGTGCCGGCTGGCACGCGATTTGCTCATCGAGACTATGATGGCGCTTCCATCCACTGTCCAATGAGCAAAAACCATGGCCGAGCTCGACCAACTCGATCCTGCACTTGATCCCGAACTCGATCCGGAGTTCGATCCGGAACTTGCTGGCGATGGGAAGCCCAGCGGCGGCGGCCGCAAGCGCCTGATCGTGATTCTGACCCTGGTGTTGCTGCTGCTCGGTGGCGGTGGCGCCGCAGCCTGGTATTTTCTCATGCCGAGCGAGCCGGTCGATCCGGAAGTGGCGCGTCTGAGCAAGCCGGCGCTGTATCTCGCCCTCAATGAATCATTCATCGTCAATCTGTCCGATTCCGGCCGCCTGATGCAGGTCGGGGTCGAGGTCATGGCGCGTGAGCAGGCGGCGCTGGATGCAGTGTCGCGGCATATGCCGGCGGTGCGCAACAATCTTTTGATGCTGTTTTCCAGCCAGGGTGTGCAGGAAATATCGAGCGCGGCCGGCAAGGAGACCATGCGCGAGCAGGCCCTGGCCGAAGTGCGCGGCGTGGTTCGCAACCAGGGCGAGGAAGCGCTGATCGAAGACCTGTTTTTCACCGCGTTGGTCGTCCAGTAATCGCTCCGGTCGCGCGCTAGAGGAAGCATCCGCACATGGCCCAGAAAGACGTACTGTCGCAAGAGGAAATCGATGCCTTGCTCAATGGCGTCGACGGCGGCGACATCGATACCGATGAGGCACCGGTAGCCGCAGGCGAGGTCCAGTCCTTTGACTTGGCTAGCCAGGATCGCATCGTGCGCGGGCGCATGCCCACGCTGGAGATGGTCAACGAACGCTTCGCGCGCTACCTGCGGGTGTCGATCTTCAACATGCTGCGGCGTTCGGCGGAAATTTCCGTGCGCGGTGTGGAGATGATGAAGTTTCAGGAATACATGCGCACACTGCACGTCCCGACCAGCCTCAACCTGGTCGGGATCAAGCCGCTGCGCGGGACCAGCCTGCTGATTCTCAACGCCAAGCTGATCTTCAACATCGTCGACACCTACTTCGGCGGCAGCGGCCAGTTCTACAACCGCATCGAGGGCCGCGAGTTCACGCCGGTCGAAAGCCGCGTCATCGAGCGCGTGCGCAATATGGTGTTCACCGATCTCAAGGAAGCCTGGTCGCCGCTGATGGACGTGGAGTTCGACTTCCACAGCATGGAGGTCAACCCGCAGTTTGCCAACATCGTCAGTCCGTCGGAAATCGTGGTGGTCAACCGCTTCGGTATCGAACTGGAGGGCAGCGAAGGTGAAATCCACTTCACGCTGCCGTATTCCTCGGTCGAGCCGATCCGCGAGTTGCTCGATTCGGGCATGGCCTCGGACCGGATGGAAAAGGACGAGCGCTGGATGCGAGCGCTGCAGGAAGAGATCCGCGATGCCGAGGTTGATGTCAGCGTCGAGCTGGTCCGCCGCAAGATCAGCCTCAAGGATCTCGTCAACATCAAGAAGGGTGACGTGATCCCGATCAAGATGCCCGAGACCGCCACGGTGATGGTGCACAAGATCCCGTGCTTCCGGGGCCAGGTCGGGGTGTCCGGCAACCAGTATGCGGTCAAGATCCTGTCGAAGGTCCCGCGCAAATTCACCTGAATCAACCATCCGAGGTTCCCGGTATGAACGAAGAAAACAAATCGTCAGGCAGTTCGTCCGAAGCACTCGGCGCGCAGGGCATGAGCGAGGAAGAACAGGCGGCCATGTTCGAGCAGTTGCAGGCCGACGCCAAGCCCACGGCCGATCCCAGCGATATCAACCTCGATGTGATCCTGGATGTGCCGGTGACCTTGTCGATGGAAGTCGGCCACAGCTCGATCAGCATCCGCAACCTGCTGCAACTCAACCAGGGCTCGGTGGTCGAGCTCGACCGCATGGCCGGTGAGCCGCTGGAAGTGTTTGTCAATGGCACCTTGATCGCGCACGGCGAGGTGGTGGTGGTCAACGAGAAGTTCGGCATCCGGCTGACCGATGTGATCAGCCCGTCCGAGCGCATCAAGAAGCTGAAATGATTCGCCGCTGCACGCCGCTGCTGTTGGTCATGTCCGGTGCGCTGATGGCGCAGCCGTCGAGTACCGGACCGGAGGTCCTGCCGGCCGGCGGCAACTTGCTGGCAATGACCGGCGCATTGCTGCTGGTGGTGGTGCTGGTGTTTGCCACCGGCTGGGTGGTGCGGCGTTTCATGAGCGGGCGCATTGCCGGTCGCGGCGGCGGATCGCTGCGGGTAGTCGAACAATTGCCGGTCGGCGCGCGCGAGCGCCTGGTGGTGATCGACTTCGGTCCACATCGCCTGTTGCTGGCGATGGTGCCGGGGCGCATTTCGCGCATCGACAGCATCGATCGCTCGCAGCAAGAGACCTTCAGCGTGCCGATGCCGCCGGCTGATGGGGAGCGGTCGTGATGAAAGCGCTGCGTGTACTGGTCGTGCTCGCTCTGGTGCTGTTGGCGGGTCCGGTATTGGGTCAGGCCGATCTGGAACTGCTCAAGGTCACGCCGACCGCCGACGGTGCCCAGACCTGGAGTCTGAGTCTGCAGGTTCTGCTGCTGATGACGGTGCTTACGCTGCTGCCGTCGCTGCTGCTGATGTTCACCTCGTTCACCCGCATCATCGTGGTGCTGGCGATCCTGCGCCAGGCCATGGGTACCGGCACCACGCCCTCGAACCAGGTATTGATCGGGCTGGCGCTGTTTCTGACCCTGTTCGTGATGACGCCGGTGGCGATGGAGGTCAACGAGGTCGCGATCGGTCCGTACATGAACGAGGAGATCAGTGTCCAGCAGGCGCTGGAGCAGGGTTTCGAGCCGATCCATCGCTTCATGCGCTACCAGGTGCGCGAAAGCGACCTGCTGATGTTTGCCTCGATCGGCGGCATCGAGGCGGCGATCGAGGAGCCGGACGACATCCCGCTGCGCATCCTGGTGCCGGCGTTCATCACCAGCGAGTTGAAAACCGCCTTCCAGATCGGCTTTTTGCTGTTCATTCCGTTCGTGATCATCGACCTGGCGGTGGCCAGTGTGCTGATGTCGATGGGCATGATCATGCTCTCGCCAATGCTGATCTCGCTGCCGTTCAAGCTGATGCTGTTCGTGCTGGTCGACGGCTGGGCGTTGATTTCCGAAACCCTGGTCTCGAGTTTCTTCGTCGGAGCCTGAGCCATGTCGCCGGAATTCGTGCTGGAAATGGGACGCCAGGCGCTGTGGATCACTTCGCTGCTGGTCGCCCCCTTGCTGCTGTCGGCGCTGCTGACCGGCCTGCTGATCGGCATGTTTCAGGCTGCCACTTCGATCAACGAAATGACGCTGAGCTTCATTCCCAAGCTGATCGTGCTGGTGATCGCGCTGGTCATGGCCGGTTCCTGGATGCTGGAACTGCTGGTGTCGTTCACGCGCCAGCTGATGATGAGCATTCCATCGGTGATCGGCCTGGGCTGATCGATGCCGACGGTCACCGACATGCAGTTGCTGCAATGGCTGGAGCAGTTTCTGCTGGTGCTGTTCCGGGTCGGCGGGCTGGTCATGGTCGCGCCGGTATTCGGCTCGCGCAGCCTGCCGATGCAGGTGCGCGTGATGCTGGCCGTCGGTCTGACGCTGGCGCTGTTTCCGATCGTGCCGCCGGTGCCGGTGATCGACCCGGTCTCGCTGGCCGGTGCGATCGTGATCTTTCAGCAGATCCTGATCGGTGCGGCCACCGGCTTGATCCTGCAATTGGCCTTCGATGCCGTGGTGATCGGCATCCAGACGGTCTCGATGAGCATGGGCTTGGGGTTTGCGATCATGGTCGACAGCGCCAGCGGCGTGCAGGTGCCGACCATGAGCCAGTTCCACCTGATCCTGGCCACGCTGCTGTTTCTGGCCATGAACGGCCACCTGCTGCTGGTGCAGTTGCTGATCGACAGCTTTGCGACCCTGCCGGTGGGTTCAACCGGGCTGGATCGCGATGCCTTCTGGATGGTGGCCGGCTGGGGTTCGACCGTATTCGCCGGCGCGGTCAAGGTCGCGCTGCCGGCGGTCACGGCGGTACTCATTGCCAACGTCTCGATTGGCGTGATCAGCCGCGCGGCACCGACCCTGAACCTGTTCGCGATCGGACTGCCGTCGACCATTTTGGTCGGTATGGTGATGCTGCTGATTACGCTGCCGTCGTTCGGCCAGTCGGTAACCTGGCTGATCGAGCGCGCGCTGGAAACCATCACACGAATGATCGGAGGCTAGCCGGTCATGGCTGAAGAACAGGACAGTGGCCAGGAACGCACAGAGGAGCCGACCCCGAAACGGCTCAAGGAGGCGCGCGAGAAAGGCCAGGTCCCACGCTCGCGCGAGCTGACCATGACGCTGGTGATGCTGGTCGGGGCGGGCACGCTGTACGGCACCGGAACCTTTTTCGCCGGCCGCATCCGTTCGATCTTCGGGCATGCCTTCCGCATCGAGCGCGAGCATGTGTTCGATGAAGGTTTCATGGGCGAGCGCCTGGTCGCGATGGCGGCCGACATGCTGGTGCTGATTTCACCGCTGCTGTTGCTGCTGCTGGTCACCGCGCTGATGGCGCCGGCCCTGCTCGGTGGCTGGGTGTTCAGCTTCAAGGCCATCCAGCCCAAGGGCGACAAGCTCGATCCGGTCAAGGGCCTCAAACGGGTGTTCGGCAGCAAGGGTTTGATGGAGTTGCTCAAAGCCATGGGCAAATTCCTGGTCGTGGCGGCCTGCGCGCTGGTGTTCTTCTGGGTCATGGCCGAACACTTCCTCGGACTGGGCCGGATGGCGATCGAGGAGGGCATTGGATCCAGCGCGGGACTGGTGATCCTGGCCCTGGCGATGATGAGTGCCGCGTTGATCCTGATCAGTGCGATTGACGTGCCGTTCCAGATTCACAGTTACAAAAAGCAGGTCCGGATGACGCGCCAGGAAGTGCGCGACGAGCTCAAGCAGACCGAGGGGCGACCCGAAGTGCGCGGCAAGATCCGTGAGTTGCAGCAGGAAACAGCCCGCCGCCGGATGATGCAAGATGTGCCGCGCGCCGATGTGGTGATCACCAACCCGACTCATTTTGCCGTGGCGCTGCGCTACGACGACGGCAAGATGGCCGCACCGGTCGTGGTCGCCAAGGGTGTCGAGGCGGTGGCGCTTCGGATCCGCGAAATTGCCGCCGAGCACAAGGTGCCGCAACTCGAGGCGCCGCCACTGGCACGCGTGCTCTACCGCAGCGTCGACATCGGCCACGCGATTCCGCCCGAGTTGTACGTCGCCGTTGCCGAGGTGCTGACCTGGGTCTACCGCATCCGTCACCGCAGCGCCGGCAGCACGGCGCCGCCGCCACCGAATCCCGACGTCTCGGCGCTGGAGTCCTCGTAGAGCCGCCAGTATTCGGCGCCAAGCTGTTGATATCGATGTGGTTGGAAGGGCTGCCGCGAGCTGGTCCGGATTTTGCAGAACTACGGTCGGAACCGCATGGATCGCCCGACCCGATGAATACCGCAATCGCTTCAAGCTGGCTGCAGCGCGTCTCCGTTCTCGGACTGGGTGCGCCGGTGCTGGTGCTTGCGGTGCTGGCGATGATCGTGCTGCCGCTGCCGCCGCCGATGCTGGACATGCTGTTCACGTTCAACATCACGCTGTCGCTGGCGGTGATCCTGGGCGTGATCTACATCATGCGGCCGCTGGAGTTTGGCGTATTTCCGACCGTGCTGCTGTTCGGCACCCTGCTCAGGCTGGCGTTGAACGTGGCCTCGACCCGGGTGGTGCTGCTCGAGGGCCACACCGGCACCGACGCGGCCGGGCGCGTGATCGAGGCCTTCGGCGATTTCGTGATCGGCGGCAACTACGCCGTCGGCCTGGTGGTATTCGCGATCCTGGTGGTGATCAACTTCGTGGTTGTCACCAAGGGCGCCACGCGCGTGTCCGAAGTCACCGCACGCTTCACCCTCGACGCGATGCCGGGCAAGCAGATGGCGATCGATGCCGACCTCAACGCCGGCATGATCAGCCAGGACGAGGCCCGCACGCGGCGCGAGGAAATCCGCCAGGAGGCCGATTTCTACGGCGCTATGGACGGCTCCAGCAAGTTCGTGCGCGGCGACGCGGTGGCCGGCATCATCATCCTGGTGATCAATCTGCTCGGCGGTCTGGCGATCGGCATCCTGCAGCACGACATGGGCTTTGGTCAGGCGCTGCAGGTCTATGCGCTGCTGACCGTCGGCGACGGCCTGGTCGCTCAGATTCCGGCCCTGCTGCTGTCGACCGCCGTGGCCATCATCGTCACGCGCATGTCGCGCTCGCAGGACATGGGCAACGAACTGTTTACGCAGGTGTTCGGGCAGCCGCGCGTGTTGGCCGTCAGCGCCGGCGTGCTTGGCCTGATGGGCCTGGTGCCGGGCATGCCCAATGTCGCCTTCCTGCTGCTGGCTGCAGTCGCCGGCGGTCTGGCCTGGATGCTGCATCAGCAGCGCCAGCAGGCAGTGGTCGAGAGTGCCGAGGTCGAGCAGGCCGAGCAGCGCCAGGCGCAGCGCGCGCAGGCCGCGCCCAAGGAGCTGGGCTGGGACGATGTCGCCGAAGTCGACCCGGTCGGTCTGGAAGTCGGGTACCGGCTGGTGCCGCTGGCCGATGCCGCCCAGGGCGGCGAGCTGACCGCACGCATCAAGGGCGTGCGCAAGAAGCTGTCGCAGTCGCTGGGCTTTTTGATTCACCCGGTGCATATCCGCGATAACCTCGAGCTGCCGCCGACGCGCTACCGGGTCTCGATCTACGGCGTGCCGGTGGCCGAGGGCGATGTGCGCCCGGACCGCGAAATGGCGATCAATCCCGGTGGCATCAACGCGCCCATTCAGGGCGAGCAGACCACCGACCCGGCCTTCGGCATGCCGGCCTGGTGGATCGACCCGGCCGCGCGCGAACACGCCCAGACGCTGGGCTACACCGTGGTCGATGCCTCGACCGTGGTTGCCACCCATCTGAGCCAGGTGCTCAAGCGCCATGCCCAGGAGTTGCTCGGCCACCAGGAAGTCCAGCAGATGCTCGATGTACTGGCCAAGAGCTCGCCGAAGCTGGTCGAGGATCTGACCGCGGCGCTGCCGCTGGCGACCGTGGTCAAGGTGCTGCAGCAGCTGCTGATCGAGCGCGTGCCGGTGCGCAGCTTCCGGCTGATTTGCGAGACGCTGGCCGAAACCGCCAGCCGCACCAAGGACTTCGAGACCCTGCTGGCCTCGGCGCGGCAGGCGCTGGGGCGCCAGATCGTGCAGGAAATCGGCGGCATGGATCGCGAACTGCCGGTGATTACGCTCGACCCCGAACTGGAACAGATGCTGCACGAGATGACCCAGAAGGGCAACGCCGGATTGCTCGAGCCGGGACTGGCCGAGAAGATGCGCGATGCGCTGGAGCGCTCGGCCAAGCAGCAGCAGGAGCGCGGTGAGCCGGCCGTGCTGCTGGTGCCGCCGAGCATCCGCACGCTGATGGCGCGATTTGCACGCCAGGCGGTCAGCGGCCTGCACGTGCTTTCGCACGATGAAGTACCCGAGGACCGCCGCCTGCGGCTGGTCGGATCGGTGGATCGATGAAGAGCCCGGATCGATGCTGAAACGGAACCCATGGCGCGGTCAGTGCCGCGCCGACAACGAGGTTGAATGACATGAACATCAAGCGCTTTGTGGCATCCGACATGCGCCAGGCCCTGCGCCAGATCCGCGAAGAACTGGGTCTCGATGCGGTGATCCTGTCGAGTCGCCAGACCGCCGGCGGCCTGGAAGTGGTCGCCGCCATCGACTACGACGAGCACCTGGTGGACTCGGCGTTCCACAGCAGCGAGCCCGACACCAATGCTTCGGACGATGGCTCGGGCAAGGAGTCACCGCGTTTTGTTGATCGTCTGCGCCGCCGTCGCATGGGTGAGGACACGGTCGGTCTGCCGGGACGCAACGGCAAAACCGCAGCATCGCCGAAGCCGGGCAGTACGCTTGAGTTGCTGGCGCAGCGCCAGCGCCAGGATTCCGAGCGTGCACTGGACGATGGTCAGCCGCCACGCGCGGCCGCACGCGACATCGATGCGCCCGAGTCCCGACGCTCGCGTCCGGCACCGATCGCTGCCGATCCGCGGCCGCAGCCGGTGCGCATGGCAAACTCGCCGGCCGACGCGGCCCTGGACGAACTGGGTGCCCGGCGCGAGGCCACGATGCAGGCCGAGATCAACGCGCTGCGACGCATGCTCGAAGGCCAATTGTCGCGCCTGGCCTGGCACGACTTCTCGCGCCGCAGCCCGCTGCGGGCAGCGCTGTTGCGCGATCTGCTGGAAATGGGGCTGAGCGCGCCGCTGGCGCAGGAAGTCGCGGCCAACGTCGCCGACAGCGGCGATCTGGCGCGGGCCTGGCGCGAGTCGCTGGGACAACTGGCCCAGCGCATTCCGATCGACAACAGCGATCCGCTGCGCGAGGGCGGGGTGATCGCCCTGGTCGGGCCGACCGGTGCCGGCAAGACCACGACCATCGCCAAGCTGGCGGCGCGCTACGCCGACCGCCATGGGCCGGAAAACGTCGCCGTGATCACGGCCGACGATTACCGCGTCGGTGCCCAGGAGCAGCTGTTTATCTATGGACGCTCGCTCAATATTCCGATCTACGCGGCCAGCACCGCCGATGAATTGCACTACCGGATCGAGAAACTCCAGCAGGGCCGGCTGGTGCTGGTCGACACCGCCGGGTCCGGCTACCGCGATCAGGAGTTCGCGCGTTTGTCCGAGATCATAAAATCGGTACCGGCACCACTGCTACCCTATGTGGTGCTGCCCGCCAATGCTCAGCTGCAGTCGTTGCGCGAGACGCTCAGTGCGTTTTCCAGCCTGCCGCTGGCCGGGGTGGTCGTGACCAAGCTGGATGAGGCGGCCCGACTGGGTGGTCTGGTCAGCGCGCTGATCGAATCCGGTTTGCCGGTGACCTGGTCATCCGATGGTCGCGAGGTGCCGGAACACCTGCGTCGTGCGAGTGCGCGCAACCTGGTGCGGCTGGCCGCCGGGCGCATGCCGGGCGCGGAACGTGAGACCATTGACGAGGATGTAATGGCCCAGCAGATCGGACCGATGGAGTTTGCCTTTGGCTGAGACCACAACCAATGCCGGTGTGCGTGTGATCGCCGTGGCCAGCGGCAAGGGCGGGGTCGGCAAGACCAACGTCTCGGTCAACCTGGCCTGCGCGCTGGCGGCGAAACGGCGGCGCGTGTGGTTGCTGGACGCCGACTTCGGGCTGGCCAACGTTGATGTGCTGCTGGGCTTGCGTGTGCGCAATACCCTGGCCGACGTGGTCGACGGGCGTTGCGCGCTGGCAGACATCGTTATCGACGGGCCGGCCGGTTTGAAGATCGTGCCGGCCGCTTCGGGTGTCGAGCGCATGGCCAACCTGTCGCTGGTCGAGGCACGCGGCCTGATCGAGGCGTTCTCGGTTCTGGCCGACGAACTCGACGTGCTGGTGGTTGACGTCGCCGCCGGCATCAGCCACTCGGTGATGATGTTTGCCGGCGCCGCACACGAAGTGCTGGTGGTGGTGTGCGATGAGCCGGCCTCGATGACCGATGCCTACGCGCTGATCAAGGTGCTGCACCAGGACTATGGCGTGGCCCAGGTGCGGATTCTGGCCAACATGGTGCGCAGCGAGGCCGAGGGGCGCGCGCTGTACCGCAAGCTGGCGCGCGTGACCGACCAGTACCTGGATGTGGTTGTGCGCTACGCCGGCTACGTGCCGTTCGATGATCAGTTACGCCGCGCCCTGCGCCTGCGCCAGCCGGTGCTGCTGGCCAATCCCGGTGCGCGCGCTTCGCACGCATTCAAGAAACTGGCCGACACGGTCGATACATGGGACAGACCGGATGCGGCCAGCGGCAATATCTCGTTTTTTCTCGAGTCCGCGCTGGCGCGGCCGGCCGGCGCCTCGGGTGCGCCGTGATCGGGGTCCAGGGCGAATACCTGGAGACCGCTGCGCCGGATCTGGAGCGGCTGGTGACCGAGCATGCCGGGCTGGTCCAGCGTATCGCCTACCACCTGGTGGCTCGGTTGCCGGAGAGCGTGGATGTGAATGACCTGATTCAGTCGGGCATGCTGGGATTGATGGAGGCGGCGCAGCGATTCGTCGGTGGTCAGGGTGCGAATTTCGAAACCTATGCCGGAATCCGGATTCGCGGCGCGATGATCGACGAACTGCGGCGCTCGGACTGGGCGCCGCGCTCGGTGCATCGACGCGCACGCGAGATGGAGCAGGTCATGCGCGGGCTCGAGCACCGGCTGGGGCGCAGCCCCGATGCCCAGGAAATGGCCGATGCCATGGGTGTGACGATCGAGGAGTACTTCGGTATTGCGCGCGACGCGGTCGCCTGCCACGTGTTCTCGCTCGATGATCTGAAAACGCCGGAGCAGGGCGATACAGAGGCGCTGACCGGCCAGCCCGACCTCGGCCTGGAGCAAAGCCGGATGACGCGCGCGCTGGCCGAGGCAATCGACCATCTGCCCGAACGCGAGAAGCTGATCATGAGCCTTTATTACGACGAGCAGTTGAACCTGCGCGAGATCGGTGAAGTGCTGGGCGTGAGCGAATCGCGCGTCTGCCAGCTGCATGGTCAGGCACTGGTGCGGGTGCGCGCGCAACTGGCGGACTGGCGGGCCTGACCGGAGGTCGGGGTTCGCGGGATTGAACAGAGGGACAAGCCATTGGACAAGAACATCGAAATCCTGGTGGTCGACGACTTCTCGACCATGCGCAGGATCGTCAAGAACCAGCTGCGCGAGATCGGTTTTTCCAACATCCGCGAGGCCGAGGATGGTGCTGCGGCGATGCAGGTGCTGAAATCCGCGCACATCGACTTCGTCGTCACCGACTGGAATATGCCCAATGTCACCGGGCTGGACCTGCTCAAGCAGATCCGGGCCGACGAAAGGCTCAAGTCCATCCCGGTGCTGATGGTGACCGCCGAGGCCAAGCGCGAGCAGATCATCGAGGCCGCGCAAAGTGGCGTCAACGGCTATGTGGTCAAGCCGTTCACGCCGCAAACGCTGCAGGAAAAGATCGAAAAAGTCTTCGAGCGCCTGGGAGGATGAATCCGATGGAATCCGAAATTCAGGCAGCCGACGTCGGCGCGTGGTCACCGCAGGAGTACCTGCCGACACTGCGCGCGCTGCTGGCTGCCGCTGAAGTCTCCGACCAGCTCGAGTTCCAGAATCAGCTCGACAAGCTCACCGCGCTGCGCGAGCAGCGGCTGTTTCAGGAAATCGGCCGGCTCACGCGCCAGTTGCACGACGCGTTGACCAGTTTCCAGAGCGACAGCCGCCTGCTGGAAGTGGCCGGATCGGAGTTTCCCGATGCGCGCGACCGGCTCGACCAGGTCATCGAGATGACCGAGCGTTCGGCCCACCGCACCATGGATCTGATCGAAACCGCGATCCCGCTGGCCGAGCAACTGCAGGACACGACCGCCGGCCTGGCCTCGCGCTGGCAGCGCTTCCGCGCGCGCGAACTGTCGGCCGATGAGTTCCGCGAGCTGGTCGCCGAGATCGGCGACTACTTCACGGCAACCGATGATCGTTCGCGCCAGTTGCGCGCGCGATTGTCGGACATCCTGATGGCGCAGGACTTCCAGGATCTTTCCGGTCAGGAAATCCGCAAGGTCATCCGGCTGGTGCAGGACGTGGAAAAAACATTGCTCAACATGATCAAGGTGGCCGGCCGCGGCGAATCGATCGAAGCGGAACTGACCGAGAAGAAAACCAGCGAAGAGACCGACTGGAACAAGCAGCGCGTCAGCGGCCAGGACGAGGCCGACGAGCTGTTGTCCAGCCTCGGTTTCTAGCGAGGAGGGTGAAGGCGTGGGATTCGAACTGGACGACAGCATTCGCGAGGACTTTCTGGCCGAGGCCGGGGAAATCGTCGAAAAACTCAGCGAGGAACTGGTCGAAATCGAGCAGGCTCCCGATGACAAGGACCTGCTCAACAGCATTTTTCGTGGCTTCCATACCATCAAGGGCGGCGCCGGTTTCCTGAACGTCGGCGCGCTGGTGGACCTGTGCCATGCCACCGAGGAAGCCTTCGATTCCTTGCGCAAGGGCGAGTTGACGCTCGATGCCGAGATCATGGACGCGGTGCTGCAGGCGCTGGACCTGATCGGTGACATGCTCGCCAGCGTTGCCGCTGGCGCTGATCCGGAACCGGCGCCAGCGGTGCTGACCGCGACCATCCGCGGCTTCATCGATCGCAAGCCCGATGCCGCGGCCGCCGCTGGACCATCCGAACCGCCGCCCGAATCGCCGGTGGTTGCAGACATGGCGCCACCGTCGGAGGGTGCCGATCCGCCTGGCGACCCGTCCGTCGACCCGATCGAGGCCGAGTTCGACCAGATCGTCGCCCAGGCGCGCCAGCAGCAGCAGGCCGAGGCCGCTGTGACCGCAGTCGCGTCTTCCGACAGCGACGAGATCACCGACGACGAGTTCGAGGCGCTGCTGGATCAGTTGCAGGAAAGCGGCCAGGCCGAGCATCTGGCGCATGCGGCCGCCGCAAAGGCTGACGCCGAGCCGGAGACGGCCGAACCTGCGCCCGCCGAACCGGCCGCGCCTGTCGAGTCCAATGTCACGCCCATGCCGACCGCCGAGCGACCGGCCGCGTCCGGTAACGGCCAGGCCAAGCCCGCGGCGGCGGAATCGACCGTGCGGGTCAATGTTTCGCGGCTCGATGCGGTCATGAACCTGGTCGGCGAGCTGGTGCTGGTGCGCAATCGGCTGACCAATCTCGGCAGCAACCTCGGTAACGACGAGCTCAACAAGGCCGTGGCCAACCTCGACCTGGTCACCGCCGATCTGCAGAACGGCGTCATGCAGACCCGGATGCAGCCGATCCGCAAGGTGTTCTCGCGTTTTCCGCGGCTGGCGCGCGATGCTGCACGCAGCCTGAACAAGGAAATCGAGCTGACCATGAGCGGCGAGGACACCGACCTCGACAAGAACCTGGTCGAGGCGCTGGCCGATCCGCTGGTGCACCTGGTGCGCAATTCCATGGACCACGGCATCGAGCCGCCGGACGAGCGTGAGCGCGCCGGCAAGCCGCGCGCCGGCAAGGTCCACCTGGCTGCACAACAGGAGGGCGAGCACATCATCATCACCGTGCGCGACGACGGTCGCGGCATGGACCCGGAAAAGCTCAAGCAAAAGGCAGTCGAGAAGGGGGTGATTTCGGCCGAGGCGGCTGAAAAGCTCAGTCGCAACGATTGCTTCGACCTGATCTTCCAGGCTGGCTTCACGACCTGCGAAAAGGTCTCCGACATCTCCGGGCGCGGGGTCGGCATGGATGTGGTCAAGACCCGCATCGGCAGCCTCAACGGCAACGTCGAGATCGAATCCGAGATCGGCAAGGGCACCTGTGTAAGCGTGCGCGTGCCGTTGACACTGGCGATTCTGCCGACCCTGATGGTGCGACTGGCGACCAATACCTACGCCTTCCCGTTGTCGCAGGTGATCGAGGTGTTCTCGCTGGCGACCGAACGTGTCCACCAGGTTTCCGGTCGCGACGTCATCATGGTCCGCGGCAAGCCGCTGCCGGTGATCTTCCTCAGCCGCCTGCTCGAGCGTCTCGATCACGACGAGGGCAACGCGGGCATCTACGTGGTGGTGCTGCAGGTCGGCAACAGCGCGGTCGGGTTCGTCACCGACGATGTGCTCGGCCAGGAAGAAGTGGTGATCAAGCCGCTGGGCCGGATTCTGCAGAAGGTGCCGGGTTTTGCCGGCGCGACGATTACCGGCGACGGTCACATCGCACTGATCTTCGATGTCAACGGACTGATGAAGCGTGTTCGGCTGGCGGCCTGATCGCGCAAGCTGAAGGAACGCCGCGAGCATGGACATCCTCAGCATCATCGGCTTTGTCGGCGCACTGGTTGCGGTGATCGGCGGCAGCATCCTGAAAGGTGCCGGTGCCGGCGCGCTGGTCTCCGGTGCAGCGTTTGTGATCGTGATCGTCGGCACGATTTCGGCGACCATGGTGCAGGTGCCGCTGCCGGTGATGCAGCATGCAATGAAAATGACGCGCTGGGTATTTCAGCCACCGGTGGTCGACGCCGAGGCGCTGATCGAGCGCATCGTCGACTGGAGCCAGGTGGCGCGGCGCGAGGGCTTGCTGGGTCTGGAGTCGCGGATCGAGGAAGAAACCGATCCGTTCAACAAGAAGATCCTGCAGTTGCTGGTCGATGGCACCGAGCCGGATGCGATCCAGAACATCATGGATGTGGACATCGCGACCAAGGAAGAAGTCGACAACGCCGGCGCCAAGGTCTGGGAGGCGATGGGTATCTACGCCCCGACCATGGGGATCCTCGGCGCGGTGATGGGGTTGATGGCGGTGATGCAGAATCTGGCCGATCCGTCCAAACTGGGCACCGGCATTGCCGCGGCCTTCGTGGCCACGATCTACGGCATCGGTTCGGCCAACCTGTTCTTCCTGCCGATGGCCAACAAGCTCAAGAACATCGTCAAGGCCTCCACTGCCATGCGCGAGATGGTGGTCGAAGGCGTGGTCTCGATCGCGCACGGCGAGAACCCGCGCAACATCGAAACCAAGCTGCAGGGCTACCTGCACTGAGGCATGGGCGATGGCGCGCAAGAAGCATCACGAGGATCATGTCAACCACGAAGCCTGGGCCATCCCCTACGGTGACCTGATCACACTGCTGCTGGCTTTTTTTGTCGTCATGTATGCGGTCTCCAGCGTCAATGAAGGCAAGTACCGTGTGCTGTCCAATTCCATGGTCGCCGCGTTTCGCGGTGCGCCCAAATCGATGCAGCCGATCCAGATCGGCCAGTCGCTGCCGACCGGCACGGTGCAGTCCGGCGACTCCAATACCTTGCCCTACGGGGTATCCGACCCGCGTTCGCTGCACCTGCCGCGCGGCGTGCTCGAGCAGATCATCAAGCAGAGCATCGAGCTGGTCGAGGAGAGGGACGAGGAGCGCGGACTGCGCGGCGAGGCGATCGGTCATCGTGAACTCGAGCATTCGCTGGATGTTGAGCAGCGCATGCAGCGCGTGTTCGACGATCTGACCGTGGCCTTGCGCCAGCTGATTGACGTCGGCGAGGTGCGCATCCGGGTGCAGCAGAACGTGGTCGAGCTGGAACTCAATACCGACCTGCTGTTCCCGGTCGGGGTGGAAACGGTCAACAGCGGGGCGGTGCCGGCGCTGACCGATATCGCATCCATTCTGGCCCCGTACGACAACCCTGTTCGGGTCGAGGGACACACCGACACCACGCCGATCAGCACGCTGCGGTTTCCGTCCAACTGGGAACTGTCGGCGGCACGTGCGGCCAACGTGGTCCGGCTGTTCGCCGACAATGGTGTTGATCCCTCGCGGCTGGCGGCGATCGGCTACGGCGAATTTCAGCCCGTGGCCGACAATGCCAACTCCACCGGGCGCGCGCGCAATCGCCGGGTCAAGATCGTGATCCTGTCCAGCGCCGCCGAGGCGGCCGAGATCGGTTCGGCCCAGTCGGTCGCCGAGCCGGCTGGCACGGGATTTGCTGAGGAATCGTCATGATTTGCTGGACGGTCGTCAATCAGAAAGGTGGGGTCGGCAAGACCACGACTGCGGTGACGCTGGCCGGCTGGCTGGTGCGCGACGGCTATCGGGTGCTGCTGGTGGATCTGGATCCCCAGGCCAGCCTGACCGGCTACCTGATGCGGGAGACGGCCGAGTCGGGTCAGGGCGTGTTCGATCTGTTCATGCCCGAGCCGGATGTCGCCCTGCGGCCGGTGCGGCGCACTGCCATCGACGGCATGGACCTGATCGCCGGCAGCCCGGCGCTGGCGACGCTGGATCGCAAACTCAGCGGTCAGCCCGGCCAGGGTCTGGTGCTGGCGCGCTACCTGCAAAACGTGGCCCGACACTATGACTTTGCGCTGATCGACTGTCCACCGACGCTGGGTGTGCTGATGATCAACGCGATCGCCGCGGCCGACCGCCTGTTGATGCCGGTCCAGACCGAGCACCTGGCGCTCAAGGGCCTGGAGCGGATGCTGCGCACGCTGTCGATGGTGCAGCGCACGCGCAAGTCGGCGGTCGATTATTTAATCATTCCCAGCATGTACGACCGTCGCACGCGCGCCTCGATCGACTCGCTGGCGGCCTTGAACCGCGAGCATGGCGCGAAGCTTTGGGGCGAGGTGATTCCGGTCGACACGCGTTTCCGCGAAGCCAGCGAGCGCGGCCAGCCAATCCCGCAGCTGTTTCCCGAAAGCCGCGGTGCGCGCGCCTATCGTGTGCTGCTCGATGAACTGCTCGATGAACTGCTCGACCCCCAGGGCCTGCCGCAGCGGGAGGAAATATCGGCATGAACGACCACGCACGCGCACCGGCCAGCGCCGCCGAACGGGCGATGGAAGACTACCTGTTCGAACTGTTCGATGAGCCTTCGACTCCAGCGGTGGCCGCATTTGCCGTGGCCGCCGTGTTCGACTGTGCCGGTGTACGCATCGGTCTCGACCGTGAGCGGCTGCAGGCACGTTTTGCGCTGTCGGTGCTCGACGAAGCGCCGGCCGCTTCAGCCGATGCGGCGCTGTTCAGCGCATTGCATGCCGGGCAGGAGTTGCGGCTGCTGGACGTGGCTGCCCGCGTCCTGCCGGCCGATCTGCCACGGCGCTCGATGCCGTTGGCGCAGCGCTGCCCGGAAGTCGTAATGCTCGACGGCGAGCGCGGCCTGTTGCCCGGATTGCCGACAGGCGAGCAGTCCGTCGATGGCGAGCACACGCGCTGGCGCGAGCCGTGCGGATCGCGGCCCTGGCTGGTCGGTCTGGATCGTGCCGCCGGCATCGTGCTGCTGGATCTCGATGCATTATTCGGCGACCACCGGCTGGCGCAGTCGTCATGAATCCCAACCCTACTCATTGCCAGGCCCCGCGTCCGTGCCGTGCGCACCGACCGGTTGCTTCGGCGACCCTCAACAGGCAGGATCAGCCATGAATGAAGCGGTAGAACAGGTACGTGAGGCGCTCGCGCGCGGCGAAGACGAAACCAAGGAAGAGTGGATCCAGTTCCTGCTGCAGGATCAGCCCTATGCGCTGAACGTCAAGGAAGTGCAGGAAATCCTGGTCGCCACCGACCTCACGCCCGTGCCGGGAGCGCCCTACTACGTGCTCGGCGTGATCAACGTGCGCGGCTCCATCGTCACGGTGATCGACGGTCGTCGTCGTTTGGGTATTGCCGAGGCCGAGGATACCGAGGCCCAGCGCTGGACCATCGTGCTCGATGTTGCCGGCGAGGATGTCGGCATCCTGGTCGATGACGTGATCGAGGTGCTGGAATTCTCGCGCGCCGAGATCTCGGAGGTGGCCGCCGACCGTTCCGGTCACGTCGGCGGGTTGGTTGAAACCGAGCACGGAATGACCATCCTGCTCAACGCCTGGAAGCTGACCCACGACGACGATCTGCCCGCGGCAGTGAACTGATCCGGCGCGACCGGTGGCTTAAAACAGCTCGACCGAACCTTCCTCGATCGAATCCTGCCGGTCGGGATTGCGCTGGTGCGCCTTCCAGTGCCGCAGTAGCTGATCCACCAGTTGCTCAATCGCCTCCGGGTCGTGCGTCTGCTGTACCGATTGCAGCAGGCGATCGAGAAATTCCAGGGTTTGCAGGCAACCGGCCAGCGCCTGGGCGCTGATGTCCTCGAATTGCAGGGCCTTGATGGCTGCGGCGTTGGCGCGCTTGAAGCTGTCGCGGTCGGCCAGATGCTTGGACTGCATGTCGCCGACCAGCGCACGATCCAGCACCTCGGCATCGCCGTGGATCAGGCGCTCGAACAGCTGGTCGGTGCGCGCAGCCGAGCGCTCGACGCTTTCGTTCATGCGCATGAAGTTGCCGTACAGCTCGCGCGCGGCATGCGCGATCAGGGCGCGCGCGCGTTGCTGCTCGCCGCGAATTTTCTCCAGCTCGTCGGCCAGAATGTTGCAAAGTTTGTCGATCTGGGCGTGCAGCCGCCTGACGTCGGCGCTCGACTCACCGGCTGTCGAAGACGGCGGCGATCGGCTCATGCCTGGAAGCTTCCCAGCAAGGCTGTGGCGATCTCGTCGAGTGCGAGTACCTTGTTGACACCGTTGCGCTTGACCGCTTCGCCCGGCATGCCCCAGACGATACTGGTCGCTTCGTCCTGGGCGACCGTGAACAGTCCGGCGCGATTCATCTCGGTAATGCCATCGGCACCGTCGGCGCCCATGCCGGTCAGGATCGCCGCGCAGGCGTTCTTGCCGGCTGCCTTGAGTACGGAGCGGAACAGGACATCGACGCTGGGCTTGTGGCGGTTGACCGGCTCGGTGTCGAGTACGCGACAGAAGTAGCGCGTGCCGTTGCGGGCCAGCTCCAGATGCATGCCGCCCGGGGCGACAAAGGCGTGCCCGGGTAGCACCTGATCGCCGTGCTCGGCTTCCTTGACGCTCAACTTGGTCATGCGGTTCATGCGCTCGGCGAACGCACCACTGAATCCTTGCGGAATGTGTTGCGCGATGACGATGCCGGGTGCATCCGGCGGCATGCCCATCAGCACGTCCTTGATCGCTTCGGTGCCGCCGGTGGAGGCGCCGATGGCGATGATCTTTTCGGTCGTGGCGATGTTCATCATTGACGGCGTGGGTGGCCGCGGACGCGGTGGTTCTGCGCCACTGCGCCGTCGCGCGAGGTTGAAGCGTGCTCGTGCTGCCGTGCGGATCTTGCCGGTCAGTTCGTCGACGTAGTCGGTCAGCGTCCGGGCCACGTCCATCTTGGGCTTGGTGACAAAATCCACCGCACCGATCGAAAGTGCCTCCAGCGTGATCTCGGCACCCTGTTCGGTCAGGGTGGAAACCATCACCACCGGCATCGGGTGCAGGCGCATCAGGTTGCGCAGGAAGGTGATGCCGTCCATGCGCGGCATTTCGATATCCAGCGTCAAGACGTCCGGATTCAGGGCCTTGATCTTGTCGCGCGCCATGAACGGATCGGTCGCAGCACCGACCACCTCGATATCCGGCGCGCTGTTGAGCATGTCGGTGAGAATGCGCCGGATCAGCGCAGAATCGTCGACGACAAGTACCCGAATCATCTGGTCTACTCCTTGTCCTTATGCTTTCATTGCATCGAACTAGAACAGCTCGATGTCCCCCTGGACAGGCTTCTCCTCGATCGTATGCTGGTACTGGTTTTCGCGCTCGAGAATCGTCAGGTTGTGCAGCTTTCTGAGCCGCTTGACCTGCACCTTGCCGCTGTCGGGATAATAGACGATCTTGCGCGGATAGACATCGCCTAGGTCGTGCGAGAGCAGGCGCATGCCCTCGAGTTTCAGGTAGTCGAGCAGGAAGCGGATGTTCTGCTCGCCGATGTCGATCATCTGGTTGACGATGCGTCCGCCGCCGAAGGCCTTGATCTCGAAGTTGCGACGTGTGCCGCCGGCCTTCATGACTTCGTTGATCAAGGTTTCCATTGCGTAGGAGCCGTAGCGCGCCGCACTGGAGACACCACCCCAGTTGTGCGGGTCATCGCTGTGCGGCAGCATGAAGTGGTTCATGCCGCCGATGCCGAGCTTGGCATCGCGAATGCATACCGACACGCACGAGCCAAGCACGGTCGTGATCAGTTCGCCACGGATCGTCACGTAGCACTGGCCAGGCATGATCTTGGCTGCGGTGCGGTTGCGCGTGTTGTCCCAGTAACGGTTGATGTGCTCGTAGCCCGGCAGAGTCGGCGGAAACTCGACCTGCGCGCGTCCGTTGCCATTGCCGTTGCCATTGCCATTCCCGAAGCGCGCTGCGGTAGCCATCAGTCCACCCGACGGTAGATGGTCTGGCCGATCAGCTGAAACTGGTCGGTGACCTTGTACAAGCTCTCGGAATGCCCGATGAAGATCACCGAAGAGGGCCGGAGCAGCTCGTGGAAGCGCGAAAACAGGGTGGCCTGGGTCTCCTTGCTGAAGTAGATGATGACATTGCGGCAGAAGATGAAATCGAAGCGATTGCGCATCGGCCAGGGGTCGAGCAGGTTGAGCTTGCGGAAGGTGACCATCTCGCGCAGCTCGCGTCGCACCCGAATCATGCCGCTCTTGGCCCCCTTGCCGCGCATGAACCAGCGCTTGCGTCGCTCCTCGCTGATTCCCGTGATGCGCTCATCCTTGTAGATGCCGCTCTCGCCGGTCGCAACCACGTTGCTGTCGAGGTCGGTGGCGAGGATGCGTACCTTGTAGCTGGCCGGAAGCGTTTCGGCCAGCGTCATCGCGATCGAGTACGGCTCCTCGCCGGTCGAGCAGCCGGCCGACCAGCACAGCACAGGCACATCGGGCCCACGCTGGCGCAGGGCCGGCACGATGCTGCTGGCCAGATACTCGAAATGGTGCGGCTCGCGGAAAAACGAGGTCAGGTTGGTGCTCAGCGCATTGGCGCAATGCTCCAGTTCGCCTTCCGGATCATCGCGCAGCAGCTTGCAGTAGTCGCCGAAACTGCCGAGTCCGAGCTGACGCAGCCGCCGCACCAGACGGCCGTAGACCAGGTGACGCTTGGCGTCGGACAGTTCGATACCGGCATGCTTGCGGATGAAATCCGCGATGAAGTAGAACTCCTTGTCGCCAAGCTCGAACTCATCGTGGCTGTTGGCCTGTGCCATCTGACGATCCTGACTCCCCGTCGGCTGCCGCTAGGCGCCGCCGCGGATCGCGGTTGGAGAACCGGCTGCCGATACCCGGGCAGCCGGGCCTGTCGATTTCAGTCTGCGACGCCGCTGTGCCGACGTCGCGCTGATCAGAACTCTTCCCAGTCGTCTCCCTGGTGCTTGCCGCTGGCGCCGCTTGATGGCTGCGGGCCGGCATGCGTCGGACGTCGCAGCGCCGGGGCGCTGCCGTGGCTCGGGCGTGACTGTGCAAGCGGTCGCGGTGACGGCTGACCAGTCTGGCGCGGCGCGCTGAGACGGGCAGGGCGACCGGCAGAAGCGTCGTCGCTCAACTTGAAGTGCTCCATCAGCTCGGTCAGTGCCTGGGCCTGCTCGTCCATGGACTTGCTGGCCGCGGCGGATTCTTCGACCAGCGCGGCATTCTGCTGGGTGACCTCGTCGAGCTGGGTGATGGCCTTGTTGACCTCGTCGATGCCCGCGGACTGCTCCTGCGCCGCTGCGGCGATCTCGGAGATAATGTCGCTGACCTTCTTGGCGCCGGTGACGATCTCGGCCAGGGACTCGCCCGACTGGTCGACCAGGCGCGAGCCTTGCTGGACCTTGCCGGTCGAGTCCTTGATCAAGCCCTTGATTTCCTTGGCCGCCTCGGCGCTGCGCTGGGCGAGGTTGCGGACCTCGGAGGCAACCACGGCGAAGCCGCGGCCCTGTTCGCCGGCGCGCGCGGCCTCGACCGCAGCGTTGAGCGCGAGCAGGTTGGTCTGGAACGCAATCTCATCGATCACGCCGATGATGTCGGCAATCTTGCTTGAGGACTCGTTGATCGCACGCATTGCCTCGACCGCCTCGTTGATCACCTCGCCACCTTTTTCGGCCTGCTCGCGCGCACCGGCGGCGAGCTGATTGGCCTGGCGGGCATTGTCGGCACTGGAACGCACCGCCGAGGTCATCTGCTCCATGCTCGAGGCGGTTTCTTCCAGCGAAGAGGCCTGCTCCTCGGTGCGCTGCGACAAATCGGTGTTGCCCTGAGAGATTTCGCCGGCCGAAACCGTTATGCTGGCCGCGTTTTCGCGAATCTGCGAAACTGCATTGCGCAAGTCGGTAATGGTTGCGTTGGCGTCTTCCTTGAGCTGCGCGAACAGGCCCGGATGCTCGTCGGCGATCCAGTCGGTGAGATCGCCCTGGGCGAGACTGTTGAGCACGCGGCTGACGTCGGTGAAGCCGGCGCGCAACGCGCCCAGCGTGGTGTTGGCCGCGACCTGCAGTTCGGCAAACATGCCCTGGAACTCACCCTCGATGGCGCGATCCAGGCTGCCCTCGGCCAGCGCCCGCATCATCGCGACCACTTCGCCGAGACCGGTTTCGGTAACGTCGACGACCACGTTCAGGTTGGCCGACAGCTCCTTGAAGAAGCCTTCGTAGGCATCACTGTCCAGGCGCCGGCTGAAGTCACCGGCGACCGCCGCATCGACCAGTTGCTTGACCTCGGCCTCGGCGCGACGCTGTTCGGTCAGGTCCTGCCACTCGACCATGTTGCCGAGGTAGTTGCCGTCGTTATCGTTAATCAGTGTTGCGGTCACGCCCAGCGTGTACTCGTCGAGCTCGAATTCCGAATGATGCGGCATTCGGTTCTTGTCCTTGAGCAGCTCGCGCTGGTGGGCCGGGTTCCGGTGGAAGATCTCGATCGGCTTGCCGACCAGGTCGTCGGCGCGAAATGCCGGGTAGATCTTCCGGAACGCGTCGGCGCGGCGATGAAACATCTTCTTTGCGGCCGGATTGATATAGACGATGTTCTGATCTTCGTCGCACATCATGATGTTGACGGTCGCGCCATCGACCGCTTCCTGCAGTCGCAGGTTTTCGATTTTCTGGCGATGGATCTCGGTGCCGTCGGTGGCGAACTTGACGACCTTGTAGGGCTGGCCGTGCTCATCGAACACCGGGTTGTAGCTGGCATTGATCCAGAAGGTCTTGCCGCTCTTGTTGATGCGCGGGAACATGCCGGCGTGGAACTGCCCGCTGCGCAGGATGCGCCAGAATTCCTCGTATTCGCGGCTGCGCGCATATTCGGCGCTGACCAGCCTGCTGTGCTTCTGGCCGCGCAGTTCGTCGAGCGTGTACTCGGTCAGCCGGAGGAAGTTCTCGTTGGCGGTGATGATGGTGCCGTCGAGCTCGAACTCGATGACGCCCTGTACACGACTGATGGCCGCGAACTTGGCTTTCAGATCCGTATAGTCCTCGGTGCTCGACGCGCCCGGGCCGTTTGCGTCCCGAACCTGTTCGAATTCCAGCATTTCATCTTTCGCGGTTGCCATTGGTGTCTCCCTGTGTTGTAGTTATCTGGCTTGTGATTCAATGAGTCGACGGAATCTGCAGCCCGGCCAGCATGGTCTTGCTGATCAGGCGATCGATGTCGAGCAGGATGATCATCTTTTCTTCCAGCGTGGCCAGCCCATGGACGAACTGGTTTTCGGCTGCGCCGCCGAAATCGGGCGTCGGCTTGATCGAATCGGGCCCAACGCTGTAGACCTCCGAGACTGCATCGACCACGATGCCGATATTCTGGTGGCCCTTCTCGCTGTGCTCGTCGGGAATGTGCAACACGATGACCACGGTCGAATCGCCGTAATCGATCGCGTCCATCTCGAAGCGCTCGCGCAAGTCGATGATGGGCACGATGCTGCCGCGGATATTGATCACGCCTTTCAGAAACCCGGGCGCTCGCGGAATCGGCGTGGGCTTTTGCCAGCCGCGAATCTCGCGCACGCTCAAGATGTCGACGCCGTACTCTTCATCGGCGAGCATGAAGGTCAGGTACTGCGAGCCGGTACCTGTGATACCGCGTGAATCGAGGTCGACCTGGTGAGTCGTGGTCATGGGGTGAATCTCCCTCAGCTTGTTGTCAGGATTGGCGTTGCAGTACCCGGTCGACCACCGAGACCAGCTTCTCGGGGCTGAACGGCTTGACCATCCAGCCGCTGGCACCTGCGGCGCGGCCTTCGTTCTTCTTTTCCTCGCTGGCTTCGGTGGTCAGCATCAATACCGGCGTGCTTTGGTAGCTTGGCATGCGGCGCAGCTGCTTGACCGTCTCCAGCCCGTCGAGCTCGGGCATGTTGACATCCATCAACACAAGATCGAACGGGATTTCGGCGGCGATGGCGAGTGCCTCGCGACCGTTCTCCGCCTCGGAAATTTCGTGACCGGCCTGGTTGAGCGTGAACGAAACCATGCGCCGCAGGGAACGAGAATCATCGACCGCCAGTATCTTTGCCACGTTGCCTCTTCCTTCGGTGTCTTAAAAGTAGTTCAAAACCGTCATGCGCCGACCGATGTTACCCGGGTAAAGCATTCGCCGACGGGACTCCCTCGCATGGACTGTTGCAGAAAACTCGCATGGACTGTTGCAGAAAACATGCCAGCATGCTTTGACCGGTGTCAAATTCGCGCCTGCTCTTCGAGCGAAGGTTGTATCGGCCGTGCCGACCTGAACTTTAGCGGTTTCTTGACTGCTGATCCAGGCGATCGGGTCCGGCCTCGTTCTGTCCTTGCTGGCACGTTTTTTGCTCGGTCTCTGGGTGAACGTCTCGAAAAAACGCAACCAGGGATGGATATTGACATGAATGCCCGCTTGCAGGAACAGATTGAATTTCACAACGGCTTCGCGCCGAGCCTGGTGTCGAGCGACAAGGATGACTTGCTCGATCGTTACGAGCTGTTGCGCGAACTTCAGAAACGTCTTGATCCGAGCGAGGTGCTGATCACCTTGCTCAACGCGATTGGTGACCGGCTCGGCGTGGTCGGGCTGCGTTTCGAGGCGGACGAGGCGGCGAACCCGGCTGCGAGCGATGCGCCGCTGGATCTTGCGCTGGGCCGCAATTTCGGCGAGGCGATTTCACTGGAAGTGCGCGCCGGTGACGAACTGCTCGGTATGCTGACCCTGTACGGGGTGCGCGCCCACCTGATCGGTGACCTGCGCGCGCTCGATCGGGTGGTTGAATGCCTGGCCTTTCCACTGCGCAATGCGCTGCTGTACCGCGCCGCCAGCGCACTGGCGCGGCGTGATGCGCTGACGGGTGCAGGCAGCCGGCTGGCCTTCGACGAGGCCCTGGCGAAGGAAATGTCGCGCGCCGAGCGCTCCAGCGTGCCGTTTTCGCTGCTGATCATCGACGTCAACAACTTCAAACAGGTCAACGATGAATTCGGCCACCTGAGTGGCGACCACACCTTGTGCCTGACCCGTCGCCTGGTCGAGCAGGAGCTGCGCGAGGGCGATGCCTGCTTCCGCATCGGCGGCGACGAATTCGCCGTGCTGCTGCACCGTTCGGATATCGAGGGAGCGTTGACGGTCTCGGCCCGGATCCGGCGTGCGATCGAAAGCCAGACCATCCTCAGCCCGTTCAGCGTGGCCGTGGGCATGGCCCAGTGGCGCGCCGGACTGTCTCGCGACGCGATCATCGCGCGCGCCGATCAACGCATGTACAAGGACAAGTCCGGGCGCGGCGACGTCGAGTCGGACGAAACGAGCGCCTGAACCGGCGCCGGCTGGCCGGCAACAGGCGGCAGCGGGTTGCCGTCCTGCATTAAACTGCCGCTCAAGCAACGCCGATGAGAACCGCCGCGGGGGCGTGTTCCGGGTGCGTTGGCCTGGAGACCGGAAAGGGTGCTGTTTCGCAAACGTCGGCGCGCGCCGGAATCGCCGGATTCGTCTGAATCGAATGCCGCAAACCAGCTGAAAGAACGTGTCGAGCGGCTGCAGGCCGGGCGCAAGGCCGCGTTGGCGCTGGCCGATGGGCTGGTCCAGCGCATCGGCGACTTCGTCGTCGATGCCGAGGAAATCGACAGCCGGACCTTCGCCCATCGGCTGACCCAGTTCCGGCAACGCATGCAGGCTGCCGATGCCGAGGCCGATCCGGCCGCGCTGCAGCGGCTGAGCGAAGATGCGCGCTTTATTGCCGATTTCAGCGAGGCCCAGTCGGCCTATCTGGCGGAGTTGGAGCAGGAGCTGCGTCACATCGTCACACTGCTGACCGACGCGGTGGTGGCACTGGATTCGGAGAATCAGCAATACCACCTCAGCATCGGCGGCAAGCTCGATTCGCTCTCGGCGATCAGCCGGCTCAACGACCTGCGCCAGCTCAAGTCCGATCTCGGTCGCGAGATCGGCGAGTTCCGGCAGCTGGTACGGCGCAAGCGCAACCGCGAGTCGGCCACCCTGGACAAGCTCTCCGGCGAGGTCGAAAACCTGCGCACGGAACTGGAGCAGGCGCGTGATGAGTCGCTGCGTGATCCGCTGACCGGCGTGTTCAACCGGCGCGCGGTCGAGCAGCACCTGGCCCAGCTGCTCGAGGGCGGTGGGCTGCGGCGCAAGCGCTTCGCGGTTGCGGTCATCGATATCGACAACTTCAAGCAGATCAACGATCACTACGGCCATGGTGTCGGCGACCGTGTCTTGCTGGCCGTGACCGGCGTGCTCAACGACGCGATCCGTTCGGAAGATTTTCTCGGCCGACTCGGCGGCGACGAGTTCGTGCTGGTGTTTCACGGTGCCAATGCGCGCAACGCCGAAAAGGCCGCCAACAAGATCCTGCAGGAAGTTGCGGCGACCGACTACACCTTTGACGACTCCGATCCGGACCAGCACCTGTCGGTGACCATCAGCATCGGCGTGACCGAGCGGCAGACCGGGGATTCGATCGAGGACCTGCTCGAACGCGCCGACCGCGCGATGTACCAGGCCAAGAGCGACGGCCGCAACGCCGTGGCGCTGCACGAGGCAAGCTGAAACCGCGTCCCGGGGCGTGCGCCCGAGCGGAGACGCCGGCTTCAGATGGCCGGGTCGGTCTCCGGGCGATGGCCCAGGTAGCCGTGCAGGGCCAGCAGAGCAGCGCCCGACAGCCCCAGGCACAGCCACCATGGCCAGCCGAAACCGGCCGGCAGGATGCCCAGCAGCAACGCGCACAAGCCGGCCAGCAACGCATACGGCAGTTGCGTGCGCACATGTTCGATGTGGTCGCAACGGCTGGCCATCGAAGACAGGATGGTGGTGTCGGAAATCGGTGAGCAGTGATCGCCCCAGACCGCACCGCCCATCACGCTGGCCACCGTGGCGTAGAGCACCGGCAACGCGGCCTCCGGCGGCACACCGGCCGCGTCCTGCAGCGCCCAGGCCAGCGGCACCATCAGCGGCAGCAGGATGCCCATCGTGCCCCAGCTTGAGCCGGTACCGAACGCGGTCAGTGCCGCGGCGATAAACACCAGCGCCGGCAGCAGGCCCGGGTGCAACTCACCGGTCAGCAGCGAGACCAGGAATTCGGCCGTTCCCAGTGCCTCGTTGATGCTCGACAGCGCCCAAGCCAGAACCAGGATCACGATCGCCATCAGCATCGACTTCGCACCGCTCAGCCAGGCCAGCACGGCGTGGTCCAGTTTCAGGCAGCG
Source organism: Wenzhouxiangellaceae bacterium (assembly GCA_032251355.1). Classification (GTDB taxonomy): domain Bacteria; phylum Pseudomonadota; class Gammaproteobacteria; order Xanthomonadales; family Wenzhouxiangellaceae. The sequence goes on along the minus strand of JAVVDV010000011.1, from coordinate 4,177 downwards.
TCCGAGCACCGACATTGCGATTGCAACCAGCGAGCCGAGCAGCGAACCCCAGATCAACGCCTGGTAGGAATCGGCCGAGCCGATGATTTCGCGCACGCTCTCGCCCTCGCCACTGACGAACATGCCGCCGACCACGCCGGCGATCAGCGTGGCGATCGGCACCAGCGCGTTGCGTGCCTGCAGCGGTACACCGTCGTCGGGTTGCATGCGTTCCAGCTCGTCGTCGCCAACCAGACCGGTGGCGCTGTCTGGTGCCACCTGACCGCCGCGTGCACGCCGTTCGGCGCGCAGCATCGGCCCGAAATCGCGGCCGCGCGCGACCACCATGCCGACCATCAGCAGCGCCAGCAGCGGGTAGAAACTGTAAGCGATCGAGTTCAGGAACACCAGGTAGGGGTTGAGATCCAGCGCCTCGATACCGGACAACGCGTCGCGGATCAGGCCGACCTCGTAGCCGACCCAGGTCGTGACCAGGCCGATACAGGCCACCGGTGCGGCGGTTGAATCGACCAGGTAGGCGAGCTTCTCGCGCGAGATCCTGAGCCGGTCGGTAATCGGGCGCATGGTGTTGCCGACCACCAGGGTGTTGGCGTAGTCGTCGAAAAAGATCGTCAGGCCCATTGCCACGGTCGCCGCCATCGCCTTGCGCGAGGTGTCGGCGAAGCGCACGATGCGCTCGACGATACCAAGCATGCCGCCATTTTTCGACACCACGCCGACCATGCCGCCGACCATCAGCGTAAACAGAATCACCGAGGCATGATCGCGCTCGGCCAGCGCGCCGAGCATGTAGGTGTCAGCCGTGGCCAGCAACGCCGGGAACAACTGGCCCAAATCGAAACCGGTCACCGCCCAGGCGCCCACCAGCAGCCCGGCCATCAATGCCGGCAACACCTGCCGGATGACCAGCGCCAGCCCGATCGCGACCAGCGACGGCAGCAGCGATACCCAGCCCGCGTGCGCGGCCGGCTCGGCGGCCTGGGCCCAGGAGCTGTCGGCCAACACGAGCAGCGACAGCGCGACCGTCGCGCGCCTCATCCGCCGCGGCTCATCTGGTCGAGGATGCGCTCGGCCTCCCGGTAGCGTCGATCCAGTTCCTTGTGCACGTCCGGATCGCGCGGAAAGCTGGCCAGCCAGCGCCGGCGCAACTGTTCGCGCTCGGCGCCGAGGTCGGGGCGCGCCGAGCCGTGACCCAGACGCTCGGACAGGCGACGGACCTGCACCGCCATGCGTTGGTCCTTGTCGACGGCCGGGGTTTCGAGCCCGGAGATGCACTCCATTTCGATCACCACCTCGCGTGCGGCTTCGGCATGCTTGGCGAAGCGCTGGGCCAGCGCTTCGCTTGAGGCCGCGGCGCGCAACGCGGCCAGCCGCTCGTGTAGCAGACGCGCAGATTCGTCGCCGGCCCCATCCGCCCCGGTCTCATCGGTCGGTGTTTCAGGGGACGCCTCGGCCAAGGTGTGACCGTCGAGCATCGCGGCCCATGCGGCCTGTACCGTTTCGGCCAGCTCGGCCAGCCGCGATTGTCGTTGACGAGTATCGGCCTGGCGGGCTTCGGAGAGTTTGTCCCGATGCTGCGCAAGCGCCTGGTCGAAGCGTTTCTGGATTGCCGGCGGCAACCGGCCCAGGGCGCTGAGTTCGTCGCGCACCCCGGCCAGCCGCCCACCGGCTTCAACCGGGTCGTCGGCATCGGCCAGCGCCTCGGCCTGTTCGCACAGTGCATTCATCGCCTCGCGCTGTGCGGTCTGCTCGGCGCTGCGCTGGTCGCGCTCCTTTTTCAGATCTTCGAACAGCGGATCAATCGGTTCGCGAAACTCGCGCCACAGCTTGTCGTCGACCTTGCGGCGACCGCGCCCGGCCTTCTTCCATTCGGCCTGCAGCGCCTTGGCCTGGTCGATTGCGCGTGCGCGATCGCTTTCATGCGCGAGTTTGCGCGCCTCGGCGATCAGGCGGCGCTTCTCGTCCTCGGCCGCGCGGAAGTGTTCATCCAGCCGCGCCGAGAGCTTGTCCATCAGCTTGCGCAGGGCGGTGGCCATCTCGCCGCGCTTGCGCGGCGGCACCGCGTCGAGGTTGCGGATACCCTCGCGCGCGGCGCGCTGATAGCGCAGCAGGTCATCGGGGCCGCGCGCTTCGTCGGCAAGCACTGCACGCGCCTGGTCGATGAACTGCTTCAGGTCGGTCAGTGACTGCTCGCGCGCCTCGGAACGCTGCTCGAGGTAGGGGCGGGCGGCATCGAATGCCTGCTGGCAGGCTTTCTGGAAGCGTCGCCACTGGCCCTGCGGCGCGGCGTTGCGGCGCTTGTCGCCGGGCATGCGCTCGGCGGTTTCAAGCTCGCTCCAGCGCCCGCGCAACTCCTTCAGGCGCGCGGTCACGGCGTCGGGGTGCAGCTGCTCGACATCGATCTCGCCGACCCGCTCGATCAGGCGCTCGCGCAGCTCGTTGTTCGACCAGTGCAGCCAGTCGCGCATCTCGCGCAGGCGTGCGTTCAGGCGACCGAGTTCGGCAACGAGCTTGTGCGGACGGCGTTTGGCATCGAGCTTGTCGATGGCCCGCCGAGCCTGTCCCAGCAGGCTCCAGGCCTGCTGCAGATTGCCCTCGTCCAGCGTTTGCCCGGCCTGCTCGAGCAGTGGCTGGATGGACGCACCGGGATCGGGTCGGGCGTCTTGCGAAGCGCCTGCTGCGGGTTCGGTGGCCGGTTCGTCGTGCGACTCGGCCGTTGCCGGTGGCGCGACACTGCGCCGCGCCTCGATGCGCGCCTGCAGCTCGCCGATCAGGGCCTGGATGCGGGTGAATTCCGCTTGCATGGCCGGATCGGGCGACGGGTGCTGGTTGCGAAAGCGGTCGAAGCTCGAAATCAGCGGATTGAGGGCCGCGGCCGACTCGTCGTCGAGTGCGCGGGTGGCCAGGGCCGTGGCCCGTTCGGCCAATTCCAGCAATTCCGCAGGCAGTGCGGGCGCGGATTCGCGCTCCGGCTCAGGCCGCGTCGGCGGCCGCTCGGCGGGCGCGGCCAGGGCCTGCTCGACGATGCGCATGGCGCCTTCGAATCGGGTGCTCAGCGCGGCATCGGCATCGCTGGCCAGTGCCTGCCATTGCTGGTGCAGGGTTTCGGCCAGTGTTCGGCGATCGCCGCGCAGCTCCCCGCGTGCCAGTCGTTCGGCTTGTGCAACCAGCTGCAGCCGCGCCTGGTGACCGGCATTCGGTCCGGATTCGCCATGGGCCAGCGTGTTCAGACGCTTGAGCAGTGCCTGGTGGCGTCGCTTGCTGCGCTTCTTGAGTTCCGGCGCGATCCGTTCCAGCGTCGAGACCTGCTCGATGCGCCGGATCAGCGCCTCGGCCAGTTCGTCGTCAGCCTCGGTCACCGCGCAGTCACCGAGAAAACCGGGTGCGCTCAGGGTCTCGAGCACGGCGCCTCGCAGCGCGCTGCTGCGCGCCTTGCGCGCCGCCCGCTTGAGTGCCTCGCGATCGTCCAGCGCGATCAGCCAGGCCACGCGCGCGGCGTTGTCGGTGTCGTCCTCGGTCTCGAGCAGCCGCTGCAGCAGTGCATGGCGCGCCGCATCGCGCACGCTGTCGGCCGGGTCGTCGCGATGCGCCTGTCGCCATGCCGACTCGTCATTCATGCGCCGCAACGCCGCCAGCCGCACCTCGGCTTGCGGGTCGCTGGTGGCAATGCCGGGCAAGGCTTCAAACAGTTCCGGGTCGGCGGCGGTGGCGACTGCGCGCGCGCGCTGCACGGCGTCGCGGCCTCGCCATTCGGGTCCGAACAAGCGCGTCTTGAGACTCATGGGGGCATCCGTTGGCTTCGGGTCCTCGGTCGCTTGATTTTGCGCTATTTGCCTCGCGCTTGTCAGGCCAAAGCCGGAATCATGTCACGCGCGTTCACGAGGTTTTCACGTCGGCTTTCTATTCAGCAAGCATCGCCTTTGCTCCCAGCCCGAGTGCCGACATTATGAATTCCGTGCCTTCGCTGATTCCGCATCCGTCGTCAAACCCTCTGCCGAAGCCGGATGATGACGGGCCGTTGGCCTCGATCCTGCGGCGTGTCTTCGAACAGCAGCGCGATCTGCACACGCTGGCCGATGCCATCCGGGGCGAAATGGAAGGCAGCGTGGCGCAGGTGGCTGAGTCCAGTGATCGCATCGACGAGATTGCTGATCGCATGCAGGCGGCCATCCATAAC
>JAVVDV010000010.1:70125-81101 GCA_032251355.1 Wenzhouxiangellaceae bacterium | reverse complement strand
TCCTCTCAGACCAGCTACCGATCGTCGCCTTGGTAGGCTTTTACCCCACCAACAAGCTAATCGGACGTAGGCTCATCCTGCAGTGTGAGCTTTCAAGAAGAGGCCCACTTTCCTCCGTAGAGCGTATGCGGTATTAATCCGGGTTTCCCCGGGCTATCCCCCGCTGCAGGGCAGATTCCTACGCATTACTCACCCGTCCGCCACTCGTCAGCAAGCTAGCAAGCTAGCTCCTGTTACCGTTCGACTTGCATGTGTTAAGCATGCCGCCAGCGTTCAATCTGAGCCAGGATCAAACTCTTCAGTTTAAAAGCTAAAGCTTTCGAACTACAGAATCGATCCCACTCTGAAATTTCTTTCAGGGCGGGACGTTCCGTTTGGCACCACGAATGGCCCAACCGGGACGCCCACACAAGTTATCTGCATTGTTTGTTAACGAACCGTTTTTCAAGCTGCGGCATTTCGCCGAAGCAGGCCGAGCAGTATAACTCGGATTTCGTGTCAGTCAATACCTCGGTGCGAAAAATTTCTGAACTTCCGTACCGGCCGGCGAATGCCGATTTGTTATGACCGAGCCGACGAATTATAGACAGATTTTTCTTGCTGTCAAGAGTTTCTTCAAAAATTTCTTCTCGTGCCCCAACGGCAGGGATCAGACTCCCTCCGGCGGCGTCGGCCAGGCGCGTGCTGGATCGCCGGCCACGAGGAAGTCACCATTGAGCGTGGTCGGGCGAACGTTGTAGCGCAGCGGGCGTCCGTCCGGCAGCCAGACCCGCCCGCCGGCGGCGATAACGATCGCCTCGCCTGCCGCGCTATCCCACTCGCTGGTCGGACCCAGCCTGGGATAGAAGTCGGCCTCGCCGGCGGCCACGGCGCAGAACTTCAGCGCGCTGCCGCGACTGATCTGCTCATGCTCACCGAGCATTTCGAAGTAGGCCTGGGTACGCGGGTTGGCGTGCGAGCGACTGCCGAGCACGACCGGGCGTGGCGGGCAGGGCCTGCGCGTTGCGATCGGCTCGGGATCTCGCCAGTTTCGCCAGCGAGCCGCGCCAACGCCGACGATGCCGGAATACGCCAGCTCCGTAACCGGAACGGCGATCACGCCCAACACCGGCCGCGAATTTTCGACCAGTGCGACATTGATCGTGAATTCGCCGTTGCGCTTGATGAACTCGCGCGTCCCATCGAGCGGATCGACGACCCACAGCTTCGACCACGCGCAGCGCTGCGCAAACGGAACTTCCGCCGACTCCTCGCTGAGAATGGGGATCTCGGGCGTCAGCGCCGACAGCGCCGCGACCAGCGAATGATGACTGGCCATGTCGGCACGGGTCAGCGGACTGTCGTCTTCCTTGCGCTCGATCGAGAAATCATCGGATTGATAGATTTCCAGGATGCGCGCGGATGCTTCGCGACAAGCCGCCAGAACCCCTTCGAGCAAGCGCGGGTATTCGTCTGAATTCACGCGCTATCCTTGAGATCGCGCGCCATGTAGAGCGCGGCAATCGATCGACCCTCGGTGCAATCCTCGCGTTGCACCAGTTCGGCCAGATTGGCGATCGGCCACTCGATCACCTCGAGTTCCTCGGGCTCGTCACCGGGCAGCCGCGAGGGGTACAGATCGCGCGCCAGCACGACCTGGGTGGCGTGCGTCATGTAGCCCGGCGCCAGCGTCAGCGGACCGAGCAGGCGCAGATCGCGCGCTCCGAACCCGACTTCTTCCTGCAATTCACGGTTGGCACCCTCGAGATGGCTTTCGCCCGGCTCCAGCCGGCCCTTGGGCAGGCCGATCTCGTAGCGATGGACACCGCAGGCATATTCGCGGATCAGCAGCACGGTTTCAGGATTCGGCATCGCAACGATGATCACGGCACCGACGCCACGGCTGATCAGGCGCTCGTAGGTTCGACGCTCGCCGTTGGCGAACTCGAGATCCAGCGTCTCGACCCGAAAGCGACTCTTTTCGGGGCTCTCCTCGCGCCGATGGATGCGCGGCAGACGGCGCGGTGAGTCAATCATTGAGCAAGGATAGCAACAGCGGGTGCAGGGCCGGGGTCGCAGCCAGGATGCCGGTAGTCTCCAGCCCGATCGGTGCGCCATCGAGCGCACTGACCGTGCCACCGGCCTCGCGAACGATCACGGTGAGCGCGGCGATATCGAGAATATTGACGTCGCTTTCGATCACCGCGTCCAGCCCGCCGGCGGCGAGTCGATGGTAGGGATAGAAGTCGCCGTAGCCGCGCGTGCGCGAGGCGCGGGTCACCAGTTCGCCGACACGCGCCCAGCGCCGGGACCGGGCCAGGCTGCGGACGTTGCCGAACGACACATCCATCGCCTCGATCGAGTCGGTCGCCGCCACCTGCAACGGCCGGGCGGCCCGCTGATCATGCAGCCCATCGGCCAACCATGCACCGCCGCCGGCGACGGCCCATGCGGTTTCACCCAGCGCCGGCGCGGCCGACACCCCCAGCACCAGTTCCCCGCGCACCATCAAGGCGACCTGCACCGACCAGAACTCCAGCCCGCGGATAAAACTGCGCGTGCCGTCGATCGGGTCGATCAACCACAGGCATTCATGCGTACCCGACTGACCGTATTCCTCGCCGAACAGGGCGTGCTCGGGAAACGCCGCCTCGATCTGGCTTCGGATTTCACGCTCGCAGGCGCGATCGGCCTCGGTGACCGGGCTGTGGTCCTGCTTGCGCTCGACCTCCAGCGGCCGACGGAAATGCGCCATGGCAATGTCGGCCGCGGCTGCTGCGGCCGTGCGCGCCACGCTCAGCGCGCGTTCAAGATCGGGAGACGAGCTGGACATGGCCACCATTTTACGGGGCCAAAGCACCCGGCGGGCGCAGCATGACGCTGGCATCGACCCGGCCCGGCGCGCGTCGATCGGCGCGCAGGCCTGTGATCTGAAAGCCGGCACCGGCCAGATCGCCCAGCCAGCCGGCCACATCATCGAACACGGCCTGTTCCAATACCACCCGAAACTCGCTGCCTTGCGGCTCGATCCGGACCAGCGCACCGGCCAGCCCGGCCTCGCGCGCGCTGCGATCGATCCGCGCCAACGGCGAGCCCGCGCGCGGGCTTGGTGTTGCCGGTCGCTGCTGACGCAGCGCCATCACCTCGGGCTCGATGCGCTCGAGCCAGTCGAGCAGGGCAGCCTGGCGCGCCACATCGTCGCGCAGCGCCTGGCGGGCATCGGCCAAAGGCTCCCAGATCACGACATACGACAGCGCGATCGCGGCGACCACGCCGGCGATGACCACCAGCGCGCGTTCGCGGCCGGCCAGTTGCTGCCAGCGCTCGGCGATCATGAACCACCCTCCGGCCGCACCGACAAGCGCGCCCGGGTGCGTCCGTCACGCACCGCGACATCACCGACAGCGACCAGCTGCCGGGCACCGCGCAGCTGTCGCGCCAGCGCCTCGATATCGGCCAGCTCGCGCGCCTCCAGGTCCAGTTGCAGCCCCTGATCCGGACGGTATTCCAACGCCTGTAACTGCACACCGTCCAGCCCCTGCAGCAACGGCGCGACGGCCGCCAGACCGCGCATCAGACCATCCTCTCCACCGCCGCGCAACGCGGCCAGCCGACGCGCGGCCTGGGCCTCGGGTCGCACCCAGCGCGCCTCCTCGGGGAACAAGCCTTGCAGACGCTGATCAACGCGCCCAGCCAGACGTTCGCGCTCACTGGCCAACCAGGCGTGCTCGACCAGCGCTGCGGCCAGCAGCAGCGCGACGGCCGCAAACGCCAGCGCGGCCAGGCGTGTCCGCGGCACGGTCCGGCCACGTCGGATGCGCGGGGCGAATTCACCCTGCAACAGGTTGCAGCGCTCAGCATCGACGGTATCGACCTGGCCGGCCAGCCAGGCCGCCGGCGGCAATGCCGACGGTAGCGGGCGCTGCTCGACCGCGGTGCCGGCCAACTGCGCGGGCCAGTCTTGTCCGAATGCGATGATGCGCGGTGGATCGGCACACTCGGCCAGCATCTCGGCCACCAGCACATCCAGCAACGCGCGATCGAAGCGATCAAAGCGCCACTGCCCCCACCGGGCCAGTACCTGCCCGTCCAGCTCAAGCAGCACCAGCGCGCCCTCGATCAGCGGCAGACAAGCGGCATCCGGGAGCAACTGCGCCGAACGTTCGACCGGCACGGCCGCGCACCAGTGCTGCATGTCTGCCCGCGCGACCACGAGGCAGCGCATGCGGCCGCCGGCGTCGCGTCCCAGCGGCACCACGTGCTGCAATTCCGGATCGCCGGCGATCTGGTCCTCGATCGCCCAGCGCAGCGCTTCGAGCAGGCGCCGGCCTGAAAGCTCCGGCAACTCGACATGCAGCAGGCTGCAGCGATCCGCCGGCACCAGCGCGACCACCCGATCGACCCGCTCGAGCCGCGCGCTTTCCACCACCCGCGCTTCACCCCCGGCAGCGTGCTCGATCACCACGCGGCGGCCCGTGGCGGGCTCGAGAATCAGTTGGGATACGGGCTTGGCCATGATACGGAGACGCGCTCAGTCGCTGCCGATGCTCAGGTAGCGCGCATCATACTCGGTGCCCGCACGGCGGATCAGCCGGAACTGGTCGTGCGCGCGACCATCGAGCTCCACCCGGGTGTGCACCAGCAACCAGGGACTGCGAACGGTCAACCGTCCGGCCAGTTCGCGAGCGTCCAGCAGCTGCAGCTCCGGTGTCGACAGGGCCTGGTCGAGACTGTCGAAGGGTGCGCGCGCCTGCAGCCGCGCGGCGGCCTCGCGGCCCAGGCCGTCGATCCAGGCAGCCAGCACCTCGACCGGCGCCTGATTCACATTCAGCGGCGCGCCGGCGTCCGGCAGGGTCGTGATCCATGCTGTCAGGCGCGCGCGCAGGGCCGGATCCCATCCCGGCACGGCCGCCAGTTCACTGGGATGCAGCCACAGCCCGGCGGCACCGTCGCCGGCTGCAGGCAGAGCCTCGACCAGGGCCGCAATGCGCCGATCGGCCGTCTGCGGATCGACCCCGGCGGCCAGCAACAGTCGACGCAGCGCAGCAGCGGCCTGGGCACGATCGCCCGGCTCGGCCACCGCCAGCGCATTGAGATTGAAGCGCCCACCGGGGTCGATGACCCGGGCCAGGACCTGACCGCCGGGTATCGGGTAACGCACCGAGCCCAGCTCGACCAGCGCCGAGGCATCACCCTCGGCGCGCCGCAGACGGGCGCGCACCAAGGCATCGACACCGGCGGCCAGCTGCCATGCCCGTTCACTGTCGGCAATCAGCAAGGCACGCTGCACATCAAGCTGGCTGCGGCGCACCAGCTCGGCGACCAGCAAGGACGCCGAGGCCACCAGCAACAGCGCGATCAGCAGCGCCGCCCCGCGCATCGCAGCCGCGCGCACCTTCATAGCGCGTGAATGCGGCGCACAGTGCCGATTCCGGACCAGGAGAGCTGGTACTCGATCGCTCGCGGAAGCCGGCGCAAATCGTCACCGATCGGCCAGCTCGAGTGCCATTGGCCGGCCGTGTCCAGAAAGCGAAATTGCAGACCGTCGGCTGAGCCGAACGGCTGCGCAGCCACGGGCGTGCTGGCCGGATCATCATCGACCTGAAACCAGCTCTCGCGCACCAGCACGCCGCCCCGCAGCTGCCAGCGAAACTGCTGCAGCGCGCTGCGCGGCAGCGCGGCCGGATTCGACCAGCCCGCGCGCCGGCCCAGCAGACCATCCCGATCCGCTGCCAGTGCAGGCAGCGGACGGCCGCGACCATCGCGCCCGGTCCGGCTGACCAGTTGGCGCAGATCACGATCGAGCTGCGTGATCGTGCGCTGCAGTTGCGCGAAGCGCTCGCTGCGCTCGCGCTGTGCGTCCAGCGCCCGGGTCAGGCTATCCAGCCCGGTGTAAGCGGCGGTGGCCAACAACGCAAATACCGTCACGGCGACCAGCACCTCGACCAGCGTGAAGCCGCCCGTGCCGGTCCGCGCAGCCCTGTTCATCGCCCCGTGAACCCGGTCTGGGTCACGAGCGGACGGTCGCGCTCATCGAACACGATCACATCGATGCGCAACAACTCGCCGCCCGGCGCCGGTTCGATTCGCTGCTGCCATCGCCAGGTACGACCGGCCAGCAGGCTCTGGCCCGCTGCCTGACCGGGCTTCAGATCCGGCTGCAGACGCAGTTCGGACAAGCGGTTGTCGGCAACCCAGAACGCGAGACTGCGCTGCTCCAGCGCCGACTGCGTGGCCAGCACGCGCGAACCGGCCGCCACCAGCGCGCCCATCGCGACGGCAACAACCACCAGTGCCACCAGTACTTCGACCAGCGTAAACCCGACCATCGCTGCGACCCGAGGTTTCATTCGGGCCATTCCAGCATCACCCGATGCTCGCCGTGCTGCAAGCTCAGCACAAAACTGCCCGGCGGCTCCAGCCCGGTGCACACAACCTGCGGCCGTGGCGGCTCGGCGAGCAGCGCAACGGCACGACCATCCAGGCGCAGCCCCGCACGCACGCCGTCCGGCCAGCCTTCGGCCTTCGGCGACGCCACTGGCAGCCAGTTGCCCGCCTGGAAGCGCTCGAAGTGATAGCCGGATGCCGCGACCACCAGCCCATGGGCATCGCCGGTCAACACCGCCTGGTCGCAGGCCTGCTCCAGACGCGCGGCCAGCTGGTCACGGACACGCTCGGGCACAGCCGCACCACGCGCCGGCAGCGTCAGCAACACAGCACCGGAAAGCGCGGCCAGCACCACGACAACGACCAGCAACTCGACCAGCGTGAACCCGGCATCGCGCGCCGGACGAGGAGGCAAATTACTCGCTCCAGTTGCCGATCTCGGCGTTGATGCCGTTGCCGCCGGGCTGACCATCGGCTCCGTGCGTCCAGACATCGATATCGCCATGCACGCCCGGATGCAGGTAGAGGTATTCGCGCCCCCAGGGATCGCGCGGCAGGCGCTCCAGGTAGCCACCCTCGCGCCAGCGCGACGGGTCGCTCAGACCCGACGGTCGCCGGACCAGCGCGTCCAGTCCCTGGCTGGTGGTCGGGTAGATGAAATTATCCAGCCGATACATGTTGAGCGCGGTGACCAGCGCCTCGATGTCCTGGCGCGCCTTGACCTGACGGGCACGATCGGGTTCATCCATGATGCGAGGAACCACAACCGCGGCCAGAATGCCGATAATCACGACGACGACCAGAATCTCAATCAGGGTAAAACCCGCCGACAGGCGGCGCCCCGGGCTCTGGATCGGGGGCAATTTCAATCGCAATTCGTTCATCAACCGGATCATAGCAAATGCGCGCAGGGACCGATCCGCACGCAAGCGGCCAACGCGATGCGACTGCATCGAATCCATCTTGACGCCGAACTGAGGCCGGAGCGCGAACTGGCGCTGGACGCTGCCGCTGCGCACCATGTCGTCAGCGTGCTGCGCCACCGCCGTGGCGAGCGCCTCATCGTGTTCGACGGACACGGCTGCGAGGCGGAGGCCGAGATCGTCCAGGCCCATCGACGGCACGGTTGCCGGGTGCGGATCGGCATAGTGCGTGCAGTCGACCGCGAATCGCCGCTGCGCGTCACGCTGCTGCAAGCGCTGGCGCGCGGCGACAAGTTCGACTGGGTGGTGCAGAAGGCGACCGAACTGGGGGTTGCGGCCATCGTGCCGGTACTGACCGAACGTACCGAGGTACAGCCTTCCGGCGGCGAGACCCGTCTTGAACGCTGGCGCGAGATCGCGCGCTCGGCCTGCGCCCAGAGCGGCCGCAACCGGCTGCCTCGCATCGATGCGCCTTGCGCGCTGGCGAACCTGGCCACACCCGCCGGCCTCGCACTGGTGCTGGATCCACAGGCCGGAGAGCGTCTGCGCGAGCTGCCGACAACGGCGCACGACATCACGCTGCTGGTCGGGCCCGAGGGTGGGCTGGACGCGGCCGAGCTACTCGCCTGTCGGGCGCGAGGATTCGTGCCAGTCGCACTCGGCCCGCGCGTCCTGCGCACCGAAACCGCCGGCCTGGCAGCGCTGGCGATCCTGCAGGCCCTGAACGGCGACCTTTGAGCGTGATCAGCCGCGGGGCGTATCGGTCACCGCAGCCGGATGCGCGCGTCGGGCAACCGCCTCGGCCAGGGTATCGAGATCGGGCACCATCACGTCGCGATCGCCGATCAGCGCGCGCCCGGCCAGCACGGCCGGCAAGTCCGGCTCGCCGACCTCGGTCAGGTTGGCCTCCGTAATCGTGATCAGGCGCGGAAAGCCCTGCGTCAACAGCCCCAGGTAGGGCATGCGGGGGTTGCCGATCAGGCTCTTGGTAATGCAGATGCGCGCACCGGTGCGGCCTTCGTACTGGGTCTTTCCAAGCATCATCGCAAGGCTGATCACCGGCACCTTCCAGCCTTGCCACAGCAGATTGCCGAGCAACCAGTTGGGCGTATCGGGCAGCGCTTCGGGCGTGGCATAGGCAATGATTTCGGCCACACTGGCATTCGGCAGCAGGATTTCCAATCCCTGCATCGGCACCAGCACGCTGCGGATTTCCTTCTCGGCCATGCTCTAGTCTTCCGCCTCGGGCAACTCCAGCCCGAGCAGTTCGAACACGTTGCGCACCATGTGCGACTCCTGGTAAGGCTTGATCAGGTACCGGTTCACGCCCAGCGACTCGGCATATTCGCGATGCTTGTCGCCGGAGCGCGAAGTGATCATCATGATCGGAATGTGGCTCAGGCGCCCGTCCTGCCGTACGTGCGCTGCCAGCTCGTAGCCATCCATGCGCGGCATTTCGATGTCCAGCAGCATGACGTCGGGCACGCGCTCGTAGAGCAGGTCCACCGCCTCGATGCCATCACGCGCAGTGATCACTTCCAGCCCGTGGTTTTCCAGCACGCGGGCGGTTACGCGCCGAATGGTGATCGAGTCGTCGACCACCATCACCAGCGGCGTGCGCTTGACCGGCTGGTCGGCAACTGGCGCCACCGGCTCGGCCTGAACCTGACCGGGCAGTCGCTTTTCGTCCAGCGCCCGCTCGATCAGCGGACCAAGGTCGAGAATCGGCACCACCTGACCATCGCCGAGGATCGTGCCACCCAGAATGCCGGGGATCGAACTGATCTGCGGTCCGACCGGCTTGAGCACGATCTCGCGGTGACCGCCGATCTCGGCCACCCGGATGGCGGCACGCTGATCGCCGAGCCCGATCATCAACAGCGTCAGGCTCTCGTCGCCGATCTCGGCCGGCGCAAAACCCAGTTGCGGCTCCAGTTCCAGCAGCGGGAAATCCTCGCCGCCGTAGTGATAGTCGGCATCGTGGTCGAGCATCTCCTGCCACTCGGCCGGCCGCACCCGCGCCACACCGCGCACCGCCTGCAGCGGAATCGCGAACAGGCGCTCCGCGGCGCTGACGAAGATCGCCTGCATCACCGCCAGACTGAGGGGAATGCGCAAGGTCAACCGCGTCCCGAGACCCGGCTCGCTGTGCAGTGCAACGCGGCCACCGATCTGGCGCACCTCGTTTGCGACCACGTCCATGCCCACGCCCCGGCCCGACAGCGTACTGAGCTTGCCGGCGGTCGAGAAACCGCTCACGAAGATCAGCTGGGCGAGCTGCTCGCGGCTGCTCTCGGCATCGGCGGCGAGCAGATTCATTTCGATCGCGCGCTGCCGAATGCGCTCGAAGTCCAGACCCGCGCCGTCGTCGTCGATCCGGATCAATAACTCGGTGGCCTCGCGCTCAACCGCAATTCCGATGCGCCCGGTAACCGGCTTGCCGGCCGCCTCGCGCGCAGTCGGCGGCTCGATACCATGCGCGACGGCATTGCGCAGAATGTGCTCGATCGGCGCTGTGACGCGCTCGAGCACGTTACGATCGATCTCGTCTTCACCTTCGCGCAGCACCAGATCCAGCCTCGCCTCGCGACCGGTCTCGCGCGCGGCGTTGCGAACCACGCGGCGCAATCGTGGCGCAATCGACTCGAACGACACCATGCCGACCTGCATCAGTCCTTCCTGCAGCTCGGTGTTGACCCGGCCTTGCTGCTGCAGCAGCGTTTCGGACTGCCGCCCGGCCTCATCGAGCAGGCCGGTCAGGCTGACCAGGTCACCGACGCTCTCGGCCAGCGCGCGCGAGAGCTGCTGGATGGTCGAATAACGATCGAGCTCGAGCGGATCGAAGGTCGATTCCAGCGCACCATGCTCGCGTTCGTGGCGCGACAGGATCTGCGCCTCGGTTTCCTGCTCAAGTTTGCGCAACTGCTCGCGCAGGCGGACCACGGTGCGTTCGATCTCGGCGGTGTTGCCGCGCACAGCACCAAGCTGCTGCTCCACCCGCGCGCGGAAGATGCTGACCTCGCCGGCGAAATTCAGCAGCTCCTCCAGCCGCTGGGGCGTCAGTCGAATGCTGCCGGCACGCTCGATTTCCGCGGCACCGGTGCCGCTCGCGGCCGGTTCGGTCGTTGCATCGGCCGTAACGGTCTCGCCCGCATCGGCGGGCTCCTCGGCCTGGATCGCTCCGACCACCGCGCGCGCCGGCAGCGGCTGGTGTTGACGCACCGCCGCCAGAAGCGTGTTGAGGTGGTCACAGCCCGCCTCCAGCGCATCGCAGGCGGCCTGCGTAGCCGGCCGACGGCCGGTGGATACACCCTCAAGCAGGTCTTCCAGGCCATGCGCGATCTCACCGACCGCGGCCAGACCCGCCATACGCGCGCTGCCCTTGATGGTATGGAGGTTGCGCTGCAGCGCCGTGACCAACTCACGATCGGCCGGTCGCTCGCGCCACTGCTGCATGCGCCGATCGGCATCCTCGAGCAGTTCCTCGGCTTCCTCGACGAACAGCTCCAGCAGGTCGGCATCCAGCGCTGCGTAATCGACCTCGATGCAATCGGGTTCGCGCGGTTCCGGTTCCAGCTCCGGTTCCAGCTCCGGTTCCAGCTCCGGTTCCAGCTCCGGTTCCAGCTCCGGTTCCAGCTCCGGTTCCGGTTCCGGTTCCGGTTCCGGTTCCGGCTCCGGTTCCGGTTC
>JAVVDV010000010.1:0-70028 GCA_032251355.1 Wenzhouxiangellaceae bacterium | reverse complement strand
TTCCGGCTCCAGTTCCGGCTCCAGTTCCGGCTCCAGTTCCGGCTCCAGTTCCGGCTCCAGTTCCGGCTCCAGTTCCGGCTCCAGTTCCGGTTCCTGTTCCTGTTCGGACTCCGGTTCGGGTTCGGGTTCGGGTTCGGGTTCGGGGGCTGGCTCGGGCTCCGATTCCGGCAATTCAGGTTCGGAGCCCGTCTCCTTGAGTGCCAGCTCCACAGGTGTCGGCACGGGCGGCGCGATCTCGCTGCGGTAGCGGTCGGTCATGCCGCTGTCCGGGCGCAATGCGGTCAGCAGCGCATGCACTTCGGCGGCCAGTGCCGTGGTATCGAAATGTTCGCTGGCAACCGCCTCGCGTTGAAGCCGTTGCAGACGCTTGCCCAGTAGCACGCGCAGATTCTGCATCATGCCGATTGCGGCTTCGGCCGGCGGCTCCTGCAGGTCGAGCACTTCCTGCAGGTATTCCTCGATCAACTGCATGGTCTCGGCTTCGTCGCCGATCGGCGCCAACCTCAAGGTGCCCTTGATGGTGTGAATGGCTCGGATCAGCGGCTCCTCGACATCGGCCGCCCAACCCAGCTCCAGACTGCGTTCGATCCATTGGTCGACCCGATCGAGATTCTCGCTGATCTCCTTGATCATCAGCTGGACCAGGGTGTCGTCCAGGCCCTCGAGTTCGGGCAACTCGGTTTGCGGCTCGACCGTCGAAAGCTGCTGCTGCCACTGCGCCAGGCGCTGCTCCAACCCATCCGGCGACTGACCCGTCAGTTCGGCACGCAGGGCCGGCAGCAAGGTCATGGCCTCGGTGACCGGCGCAACCGCATCGGCGGGATCGAACAACCCATCGAGCGCGCGATTGAGCAACTGCTCGAGCTCCCAGGCGAAGTCACCGATGCGCTCAGCCCCGGCCATGCGCCCGGAACCTTTCAAGGTATGGAACGAACGCCGGACTTCGTTCAATGACGCACGCGCGGAAGGGTCGGCACGCCAGCGCGGCACCTGCTCCTGCAGGCGCGCGAACTCCTCGTCGAACTCCTCGAGGAAGATCTGCAACAGGTCGAAGTCGTCGGAATCGGAGGATTGGTCCGCTGTGGCGTCGTCGAGGTCGATTGCTTCAGGCCGCAAGGCTTCATCGGCCAGGGTCGGCGCGCCCTCGTCAACACCGGACTGATCCACCTCGGGCGCGACTCGGGCGGGCTCGATCGCTTCTTCAGAGGGGATTTCGGTCGGGGCCTCGCTCGGTTCCTCGACCACCGGTTCGGCTGAGCCCTCGAGCGACTCGACCGCAGGGGTTTCGCTCACGGGGTCATCGACCGGCTCCGCGGCGCCGAGTCCGGCAGGCGCCTCGATCTGTGCGGTGGTTCCCGGTTCGGTTACCGAATCGGCCGCTGCTTGGGCAACAGCGGTTGGCTCCAGGCCCGGCTCTGCAGACGCGTCGATCAGGCCGATGGCCTCGAAGCGCTCACGGGTGCCGGCCAGCCATTCGCTGCCACCGTCGTCCAGCCGGGACAGGCTGTCGAGATGGAAATCGATCACCACCAGCGCCTCGGCCAGCAACGACAGCCGATCTCCGTGCGGATCAGGCTCACCGGGTTCCAGCCACTGTGCATGGATGCACGCGACGCAGGCACGCAGCAGCTCGGCGACCTCGACCTGGCCGGCCATATCCAGCACGCCGGCCAACCGCGACAGCAGCTGCGCGGCACGTTCGGCCTCCGAGCTTGCCGCCTGGCCGCGGTGGACCTGGTCGAGCAGATGACGGGCCTGACCAATGTCATCGAGTGCTTCACGGATCAGCTGGCGCATGACTCGGCGCTGCTCGGACGGCGGCAGACGGCCGACCCCGCGTTCGAGCAGATCCGATTGCGGCGGATCGCCGAGGTAGAGAACGGCTTCATCGAGCTCGGAGTCGACCAGCAGCAACTCGCGCCCGATCTCCATCAACGCGGGGTTCTCCGGGTCGGGCGTCAGTTCGGCGATCCGTCGCGCCTGCTCGGCCACGTGGGCCTGCAGACGGTCCAGTCCCAGCATGCCAAGACCCTCGGCGACCGCGCGCAGTCGATCGGACTCGCGCTTGAGCAGGTTCGGCTCGCCGGCACGTCCGAGCAGATAGTCGTTGATCGCCTCCTTGGCGGTCTCGAGCTGCGCGCGCGCCGCCTCGGCCATGGCTCGGAACAACGCGCGGTTTCGCCCGGACAATATCGCCCGTGCCTGGATCAGGTCATGATCGTTTCCGAGCGAATGCCCGGCGTCGAACGCATCGATTTCCGGATTGCCGGGCGCAGCAGTGGCCAGTGCCGCACGCAGCTGATGCACGATTTCGGCCGCGCGCTCGCGCGCTGCCGGACCTTCACCGGGCAGCGCCAGGTGCCGCATCAGCGGATCGATGCCGGCCAGCTGCGACTGCAAGCCGGGATCCGGCCGGATCTGACCACCGGACAGCCCGCTGAACACGGCAGTGACCACCGCGGCCAGCGCATGCCATTCCGGCTCCGGCATGGCTTGCAGGCCACTGCAGAAGCGCTTGACCCCCGACAGATCCGACGCATCGCGCAGCCAGTTGCGCAGCGCATGCTGGTACAGGCGTCGCAGCTCGACCGGGTCCGGCGCGGGTGCAGGCGGGCCGGCTGCAAGCGCCCGGTTACGACGCTCGAACGGCTCGAGCACGCGCGGCAGATCCTCGGCACCCGCCTCGATGCGCTCGAGATAATCGGGCAGTACGACTACGCTTTCGAGCAACACGGTTGCGGCTTCGGCATCGGGACTGGCCGCGGGCAAGGCCGCCAGGGCATCGGCCAGCGAACGCGCCAGGCACGCCGCACCCGGCACGTTCAACAACGCCAGCGAATCGGCCAGTCGAGCGGCAGCATCAACGGCATGGGCCAGATCCGGCGCGTCCGGATCCGGTTCTCCGGCCCAGGCTTCCAGCGCGCGGCGAATGACCTCGCACAGTTCGGCCAGCCACGGGCGCGACCATTCCAGCGCCCGCGCACGCATTGCCGGAGCGTTGCTCATGGGTACCGCCCCGGCATGGCCCGGGCCCGAATCGAAGCCGCGATCACGGCGCGTCCCGATCCCCGGGCAGCTTGAAGTCGGCAACCGACTCGCGCAGGGTGCGTACAAGGTCGGCCAGGCTGACGACCGACTTGGCCGTCTGGGTGGTGCCGCGCGAGGTCTGCACCGAGACATCACGAATCGAGTTCATCAGGCGCGCAATCTTGCCGGCATTCTGCGACTGCTGCTGGGCCTGGCCGGAAATCTCGGCAATCAACCCGGCCAGGTCGTTGGAAACCTTTTCGATCGACGTCAGCGCCTCGCCGGCATCCTCGGCCGTGCGCGCACCGGACACCACCTGCGAGGTCGTGGTTTCCATCGAGGTGATCGCCTCGGAGGTGTCGGCCTGGATGGTCTGGACCAGGGTCTCGATGCGCCGGGTCGCATTGGTCGCGCGTTCGGCCAGGCGCTGCACTTCGTCGGCCACGACCGCGAATCCGCGGCCTGCGCCGCCGGCCGAAGCGGCCTGGATGGCAGCATTGAGCGCCAGCACGTTGGTCTGCTCGGCGATGCCGTTGATCAGCTCAACGATGTCACCGATTTCCTGGGACGATTCGCCCAGCCGCTTGATGCGCTTGGAGGTGTCCTGGATCTGATCGCGAATGCTGTCCATGCCGCTGATGGTCTGGCGCACCATGTCGGCCCCGCGGTTGGCGATCTCGACCGAACTCTGCGCCACCTCGGCCGAGCGGCTGGAGCGCTGCGCCATCTCGTCGAACGAGCGCGCCATCTGGTTGACGGTCTCGGTGGCGACCCGGATCTCGCGCGCCTGATGCTCGCTGGCCTCGGCCAGCTGGGTGGTCGTCGCCTCGGTTTCCTGCGCCTGCGCGGCAACCTGGCGCGCGGTCTGGTTGACGCCAGAGACCAGGTCACGCAGCGCCTCGACCGCGAAATTCACCGCGTCGGCAATCGCACCGGTGACATCCTCGGTCACCGTGGCCTCGACCGTCAGGTCACCGTCGGCCAGCGTGCTCATCTCGTCGAGCAGCCGCAGGATGGCTTCCTGGTTGCGCTGGTTGACCTGCGCGGTTTCCAGCGCGCGGCGACGCTGGCTGAGGTACAGACCGATCACCGCCAGCAGCAGCAATACGACGGCCAGCGCAGCCAGCGCCACGCCGACCAGCACCGATGGCCACACCCGCTGGCCATCGAGCGCCCGATACTCATCGGCCAGCGCAGCGGCCTGCGAGGTCAGATCCTGGGCGTCGAACAGGATTTCATCGGCCGCATCGCGCACGTCCAGCAAGTCCGAGGAGCCGGTCAGAATGATGTCGATATCGACCTTGAGCTCTTCGTACTGGGGCAACACCTCGGCCAGCGCCTCGCGCACGGCCGGATTGCCGATCGCACTGATGTCCAACGCCGAATCACCCTGCAACAACCCACGCAGCACGCGATCAAACAGCTCGGCCTCACGACTGAACGCGTCGGCAGCGGTAATCGCCGCATCGCCCCCGGACAGGATGCGCTCGACCCGACGCAGCATGCGATCGGCCAGCACCAGCTGGCGACTGGCCAGATAGACCTGCGACGGAGCCGCGCCGCTGTCCACCATGCCGCG
Source organism: Wenzhouxiangellaceae bacterium (assembly GCA_032251355.1). Classification (GTDB taxonomy): domain Bacteria; phylum Pseudomonadota; class Gammaproteobacteria; order Xanthomonadales; family Wenzhouxiangellaceae. The sequence continues at coordinate 65,422 of JAVVDV010000010.1, read as the reverse complement.
CACCACGCCATCGAGTGCGGCCTGCAGCTGCGGCACGGCCTCGCCGAAGGTCGCGGCGGCATCGGCCAGGTCCAGCACCAGGTCCGAGCGCTCGAGAATCCGCGCCGCCTCTGCATCCAGACCTTGCCAGAGCTGCTCCAGCGTGGTCAGCGAATCGTTGACCGCAGCCGGTGACGGCGGCAGTTCGGTCGCCGGCTCGCCCGCCCGAAGCCTTGTGGCCGCGCTGGTGATCGCCGCGCGCGTGACCGCCAATTCGTCGAAGGCCTCGAGCGCACCGCCGGCCGCCTCACCGGCCGCCTTGGCCAGTTGCTGCGCGCGCACCTGGATGTCGGTGGTCAGCGCCACGTAACGCGCCTGCTGCTGCGCGCGCTGGTTGAGCAGAAAGAAGTTGACCGACACCGTCGCAACCAGTATCGCCAGCACCACGAACAGCAGCAACTGCATCGGCGAGAGTCGTCGTTCGGTCATTCCGGAAGATGTTGCACTCATGCCCTGTCCTTGGCTTGTTCAGCAATCAGTAGGCGGAAACCGCAGTATCCGCGGTGGCGGCGGTCGGACGGCGCGCCGCACCGTCGAGAAATCCGGGATCGCGTGCCAGACGGTCAAAGCGAAAGCGCCCCCAGTGCTCGCTGCCCTGCACCATCGCCCGCTCGACCAATCCGCCCAGCGCGTCCTCGGCTGATATTTCGCGCGCATCGGCGAGGTTGAAATGACGCTGACCGTACACCTCGTCGACCACCAGGCCGGTGAACTTGCCCTGCAGGCGGGTCAGGATCAGGCGCGTGCGGGCCGCGTGCGGGGTGCGAACCCCGAACAGGTACCAGCCCAGATCGACAATGGTGACCAGGTTGCCGCGCACGTTGGCCATGCCCAGCAACCAATCGACCGCACCCGGCACCGGGCTGATTGTCGGTAGCGGCAGAATTTCCTCCAGTTCCGACACCCCCAGCGTCAGCCGCGCCTGGCCGAGACGGAACACCAATCCGTTCCAGGTGGCGTCGTCGTCGCGCTGCGAGGCACCGGCAACATCATGCGCGACGCTGCGGCGCTCGTAGTCAACCAAGCGGTCGAACAGCGACATCGCCAGCGCGCTCATCGGCCGATCTTCCCGGCCATCGACGCCACTGCCCAGTCGCGCATGCTCAGGCCTCCTGTCGAACGGGCTCGCGCTGCGGCGCCTGAGCACGCACCGCATCGAGCAGCTCGTCGCGCGTGAACGGCTTGGTCAAGTAGTGATCCGAGCCAACGATGCGGCCGCGCGCGCGATCGAACAGCCCGTCCTTGCTGGTCAGCATGATCACCGGAATCGAGCGGAAGTGTTCGTTGTTCTTGATGATGGCGCAGGTCTGGTAGCCATCCAGCCGCGGCATCATGATGTCGACGAACACCAGGTCGGGCGCGTGCCGCTGGATCAACGCCAGCGCCTCGAAGCCGTCCTCGGCGGTCATGACCTCGCAACCCTCGTGCGCAAGCATGTTCTCGGCCGACTTGCGAATCGTTCGGCTGTCGTCGATGACCAGCACTTTCAGCCCCTTGAGGCCGGCCGCGACGGCGGGTTCCGGATAGTCAATGGTCATCGAACAGCCTCCAGTCAGCAACATGCCTGCGTAGCTTTGCAAGTCTAAACGCTCACCACGACGGATACCAGAGCCTGACACGGCCCGCGCTCGAGCACGCTGCTACACTTTGGGTCTGCATTTCGCCGGAACCCGAACCGCCATGACCAGCGCAGTTGTCTTCGTGATGGATGACCTGGCCGCGATCCGGCCGGCCAAGGACACCAGTTTTGCCCTGATGCTCGAAGTCCAGCGCCGCGGCCTGCCCGTCTGGTACGCAAACGAGGCGGACCTCGCGCTGGAGGCCGGCCAATGCAAGGCGCGGCTGCGGCGTGTGCGCCTGCACGACCGCGACTCGGACTGGTTCGAGGTGGTCGAGCAGACACGGCGGCCGCTGGCGGTCGGTGACCTGATCCTGATGCGCTGCGATCCACCGGTCGATGACGGCTACGTGTTCGCAACCCTGATGCTGGAACGCGCCCAGGCCGCCGGTGCGCGTGTGGTCAACTCGCCGCAGGCGCTGTTGCTGTTCAACGAAAAGCTGGCAATCGCGCGCTTTGACGACCTGGCGCCGGCCAGCCGGGTCAGCGCGCGCGCCGAAGACCTGCTGGCATTCATCGAGCAGCATCAGCGCGCCGTGCTCAAACCGCTCGACGGCATGGGCGGTCAGGGCATCTTCCTGACCGCGCGTGACGATCCGAACCGCAACGTGATCATCGAGACCCTGACCGATCACGGCCGCCGGCCGGCCATGGTCCAGCAGTACCTGCCCGAAATCGCCGACGGCGACAAGCGTGTGCTGATCGTCAACGGCAAGCCGGTCGAGTGGATGCTGGCGCGCATCCCCGGCAGCGACGATTTTCGCGGCAATCTCGCACGCGGCGGCCGCGGTGAGGGCCGACCGCTGGGCGCGGCCGAGCGACGCATCGCCGAGCACGTCGGTCCGGTACTGCTCGAACACGGCATCGTGTTCGCCGGGCTGGACGTGATCGGCGATCGCCTGACCGAAGTCAACGTCACCAGCCCGACCTGTGTGCGTGAGCTCGACCGGCAGTTCGACGCCAACATCGCCGGGCAGCTGTTCGACGCGCTGCTGGAGTGATGGTCGCTCAACCCCTTTCGCGCTCGCCTGGCGAAGATCACCTGGGCGCGACGCTGGTGCTGGCGCTGATCGTGCATGCGTTGATTATCACGCAGTTGCACTTCAACGCCCGGCCACCGCCGGCCGATGACCCGGCCAGCAGCCTCGACGTGGTGCTGGTGCAGTGGGCCAGCGAGGCGCCGCCTGAGGAGGCCGATTTCATCGCCCAGGCCAACCAGCGCGGCGGCGGCGAGGCCGAACTGGCCGAGCGCCCGGCCAGCCCGCCGCCGGCAACCCCGGCCGGTGAGCCCGCCCCGGCCCGACCGGCCGACGCCACGCTTCGACAAGCCGGGTCGGTGCAGGACTTCATCGCCGCGCGCGACGAGCGCGCCGAGCTTGCGCAAAGCGATCAGACCGAGCAGGAACCGGCCACGCTGCCCGATGCCCGGACGCTGCTGAACCAGACCCGCGAACTGGTCCAGAGCCGCCCCGATCCGCTGGCCGAGAACGTCGTCGTCCCGAAACGCCCGCGGCGCAAATTCATCACCGCCAACACGCGCGAACACCTCTACGCCGCCTACATGCGCGCCTGGGTCGGCAAGGTCGAGCGCGTCGGCAACATGAACTACCCCGAGGAAGCTCGGCGCCGCAACCTCGAGGGCAGCCTGGTGCTGAGCGTGGATGTGCTGGCCGACGGCTCGATCGAGCGCGTGCAGGTGTTGCGCAGCTCCGGCTTTGAGCTGCTCGACGAGGCGGCCGTGCGCATCGTGCGGCTGGCCGCCCCCTACGCCGAACTGCCGCCGGAGATCCGGAAGGAAACCGACATCCTCACGATTACCCGGACCTGGCAGTTTTCGGCCAGCGGCGGGATGAACTGATTCGACCAGCGCGGGCGCGGCGATCACTTGCATCCGGCCGCGCGGGTCCCGATATCGTTTCAGGCATTTGAGCTACCATGACGCCAATGAGCTATATCGACCAGCAGTTCCTGATCGCGATGCCGGGCCTGAACGACCCAAACTTCGATCATGGCGTAACACTGATGTGCCAGCACGATGACGAGGGTGCGGTCGGCATCACCATCAATCGCAATTCCGACCTGACCCTGCTCGATGTCATGGCCCAGCTCGGCATCCGCTGCGAAGACGAGGCAATCGCCAACCAGCCGGTGCTGTACGGTGGCCCGGTGCAGCAGGAGCGTGGTTTCGTGCTGCACAGCGACGAGTGCCGCTGGGATGCGACCAGCGAAGTCGCGCCGGGCATTCTGATTACATCCTCGCGCGACGTGCTCGAAGCGATCGCCGAGCACCGCGGCCCGAAAAAATTCCTGGTCGCGCTGGGCTACGCCGGCTGGTCGCCCGGGCAACTCGAAGACGAACTGCGCGACAACGCCTGGCTGAGCGTACTGGCCGACTCCAGCATCGTCTTCGATGCTCCGGTCGAGGAACGCTGGAACCGCGCCGTCGCCGCGCTCGGCATCGATGCAAGCCGGCTGCAGCCGCTGGGCGGCCATGCCTGAGTGCATCGTGCTGGGGGTGGATTTCGGTCTGCGCCGGATTGGTCTGGCGATCGGCAATACCCTGACCGGTACCGCGCGCGCGCTGGAAATCGTCGCGGCCGGCAACGACCCGGTCGCTGCGGTCACGCCGACCATTCGCGAGTGGCAACCGCAACGCATCATCATCGGCCTGCCGCTGGCCGGCGACGGCAGTGAGACCGACACCAGCCGGGCCGTGCGTGCGTTCGCCGACCGTCTGCAAGCGGCTCACCCCGACAAGGCGCTGACCCTGCACGACGAGCGCAATTCCAGCCAGGTCGCGCGGCAGCACTTTGCCGAAGCCCGGCGCGAGGGCCGCGCGCGCCGCCGCGAGGGCCGGCGCGTCGATGCCCTGGCCGCCGCCGAGATCGTCCGCCGCTGGCTCACCGAACGGACTCTACCGGCATGAAACACGATCTGCTCACGATCGAGCAGCTGGATGACACGACCATCCGCAGCCTGATCGATCGCACTCTGGCACTGGCCAACGGCGCGCCGCCGGCAGCCCGCAGCGGGCGCGTGGCAACCCTGTTTTTCGAAAACAGCACGCGCACGCGAATCTCGTTCGAGCTGGCCGCGCGGCGACTCGGGCTGGAGGTCGTGCACGTCGACCACTCGCGCTCCTCGGCCAGCAAGGGCGAATCGCTGATCGACACCGCGCGCACGCTTGCGGCAATGGACATCTCCACCATCGTGCTGCGCCATCCCGATGACCATGTGGCCGAACAACTGGCCGAGGCCCTGGGCAATGACGGCCCGGCGATCATCAACGGCGGCGACGGCTGTCACGCCCACCCCAGCCAGGCACTGCTGGATGCAGCCGTGATCGAGCGCAGGCGTCTGAAGTGGCCCGAGCTGACCGTATTGCTGGTCGGCGATATCCGGCACTCGCGTGTGGCCCGCTCGGACATCGCGCTGTTCCTGCGCCTGGGCGTGGCCGAGTTGCGCGTGGCCGGACCACCCGAACTGCTACCGGACGCGCTGCCCGAGCCGGTCCGTCACTTCGACCGGCTCGACGATGCACTCGAAGGCAGCGACGTGGTGATGTGCCTGCGCATCCAGCGCGAGCGCATCAAGGCCAGCGGTTACCCCGACGGGGAGCGCTACCATGCCGATTGGGGACTGACGCTGCAGCGTGGCGAACGCCTCGACCAGGCCCTGATCATGCATCCCGGCCCGGTCAACCGCGGCGTCGAAATCGCCGGTGAACTGGTCGACGGCCCGCGTTCACTGATCAATGAGCAGGTCCGCACCGGTGTGCACCTGCGCACCGCGCTGTTCGAATGGATGATCCCGGCGCACCGTGCGCCGATTGCCTGAGCGGGTCTTCGCCATGAATTCGTCCTCGCCGAGCGAAATCCGGCGCCGGGTGCGCAGCTTCGTGCGTCGACCCGGCCGTCTGACCCCGGCCCAGCAGACCGCCTTGACCGAGCTGCTGCCGCACTACCAAATCGCCGCCGACTGCACCGACCTGCGCGATGCCTTCGACCGCCGCGCGCCGCTGATCGTCGAGATCGGCTTTGGCAACGGCGACACGCTGGCGGCCATGGCCGCGGCCGAACCCGATGCCGATTTTGTCGGCATCGAGGTCCACGAACCCGGCGTCGGTCGCCTGCTGCGGCGTGTGCATGAGCAGGGCCTGACGAATGTGCGCGTGGCGATGCGCGACGCGGTCGAGGTGTTGGCCGAGCAGACCCGGCCCGGATCGATCCGCGAACTGCGCATCTACTTTCCCGACCCGTGGCCGAAAAAACGCCATCACAAGCGCCGCCTGGTGCAACGTGATTTCCTGCAACGGGCGGCCGAACGTCTGGAACCCGGTGGCCTGCTGCACCTGGCCACCGACTGGCAGCCCTATGCCGACTGGATGGTCGAGGAAATCCAGGCCGTGGCAGCGCTGGAACTGCTCGGTGACCCTTGGGTGTCGCGTCCGACCTGGCGCCCGCAAACCCGTTTCGAGGCGCGCGGCGAGCAGCGCGGCCATGTGATCCGCGACCTGCTGGCACGTCGTTGTGGCAGCAGCGATTCGTGACGCTTTCTTGACGCCTGCAGTCGTTTCCGGTATACAGAGCCCTGCGCATACAAGAATTTAACCTTTCGGCTGCTGCCGACAGGTTGCAACAACAGCGCACCACCGGCGGTCGACTTCGAACCCGGTTGGAGCTTTCCGGTTTGGGGCGAAGCGGTCTTCGGGCCGCTTCCTTTTTCGGTCCGACACGCATCCCGCCGACCGACCCGCATTGACCGCACCCGCGCGTGCCCCCATAATCATCCTTGGAATCGTCCCATTTTTCGGAAATGCCGCAGCCTGCCTGCAACCGCTACCACGCATAGGTTTGACTCGATGAACAGCAACGACCACGAACTGATCTTGTTCACGGCTTCGGCCGCGCGCAAGGTGCGCGAACTGACACTGGCCGACGGCAACCCCGACCTGAAGCTTCGCGTCTACATCACCGGCGGCGGTTGCTCGGGTTTCCAGTACGGTTTCACCTTCGACGAAAAGGCCGACGAGGACGATGTGCGCGTCCAGCGTGACGGCGTCGAACTGTTGATCGACCCGCTGAGCTTCCAGTACCTGGAGGGCGCGGAGGTCGACTACAGCGAATCTCTGATGGGCGCACGCTTCGTCATTCGCAATCCGAATGCGGCCACCACCTGCGGCTGCGGTTCTTCGTTCGGACTGGCCTGAACCGGTGCGATGCGCGCGGGCGCAGTCTCGGCCCGGACCGATCCGGCCTGAACGACCACCGACACCATGACACTGCTGGCACTGTTGATCGGGCTGTTGGTCAGCCTGCGCGTTCCCGAGCTGGCGCGCCTGCGGCGCTACGACTGGCTTCTGGCGGTACCGGCCCGAATGGCCGGATCGACTTCGGTCGCGCTGAACGTGGCGTTGGTGCCATTGATCGCGCTGCTGGTCGGTGCTGCCTGGAGCCTGCTGGGCGAGGCCGTGGCCGGCGACTTCGGGCAGTGGCTGGCCGGCTTGCTGGCGATCTTGTTCTGCATCGGCCCCAGACCGCTGGATCGCGATCTCGATCGTGCGCTCGCCGATGACCGGCCGGACGCGCGCCAGATCGCGCTGGAACATCTGCTGCTGCGCGAGGATGCCGACGCGGTGCGCGCAGCGGCCGCGGTGCTGCATGCAGCGCTGGCGCGCTGGTTCGGCGTCGTGCTGTGGTTCGCGTTGCTGGGGCCGGCCGGCTGCCTCGCCTATCGACTGGTTCGACAGGCACACCACGAAGCGTCGCTGCCGCCTGCAGTGCGCGCCGGCCTGGGCCGCGTCATCGGCTGGCTGAACTGGCCGGTGATGTTGCTGCTGCTCGCCGCGATCGGACTGATGACCGACCTGGATCGGGTCTGGCAGACCGTGCGCCAGCGCCCCGATCACCAGCATCTGCCGGCCGCCCTGCTCGATGACGTGGCCGCGGCACTCGGCGACGCCGACGGCGACCTGGCCGCCGGTCTGCGCGCCGGACGTCTGCTGGCCTGGCGCGCCCTGACACTGTGGCTGGTCGTGATCAGCCTGCTGCTACTGGCCGGGCTGATCGCCTGAACCGGATCCATCGATCCGATCATACGGTTTTCTGAATTCAACCCACCATGAAGGAACACGCGATGATGAAATGGCTGATGACTGCATGCATGCTCGCGCTCACCGCCCTGCCGGCGCGCGCCGAAACCTGGCTGCGCTGCGGCGGCTGGATCGATGTCGTCGACGGCGCGCCGCGACCGGCCGCGACGCTGGTGATCGAAGGCGACCGCATCGCGCGCATCCTGCCAGGTGCGCCGGATGCGCCGGTCGGAGTACAGCTGGTCGACTTGTCCAATCTCACCTGCCTGCCCGGACTGATGGACATGCACACCCATATCACCAGCCAGGCCGGCCCGGCCGCCTACATCAATCGGTTCACGAAAAACCCGGCCGAGATCGTGCTCGACGGCGTGGTCTACGCGCGTCGCACACTGGAGGCGGGTTTTACCACCATCCGTGATGTCGGCGATTCGTTCAATGCCTCGGTCGCGCTGCGCGATGCGATCGCCGCCGGCAAGGTGCCCGGACCGCGCATCTACACCTCGGCCAAGTCGCTGGCGACCACCGGCGGCCATGCCGACCCGACCAACGGCTGGCGCCACGACCTGATGGGCCGTCCCGGCCCCGAAGACGGCGTGCTCAACGGCGTGCCCGCGGCCCGCGAAGCCGTGCGCCAGCGTTACAAGGACGGCGCCGACCTGATCAAGATCACCGTCACCGGCGGCGTGCTCAGCCTGGCCAAGAGCGGCCTGGCGCCGCAGTTCCGTGACGACGAAGTCGCCGCCGTAATCGAGACCGCGCGCGACTACGGCATGCACGTGGCCGCGCATGCTCATGGCAAGGAAGGCATGCTGCGCGCGATCCGGGCCGGTATCCATACCATCGAGCACGGCACGATGATGGACGACGAAGTGATGGCGGCAATGCTCGAACACGGCACCTGGTACGTGCCGACCATCCTGGCCGGAAAGTTCGTTGCCGAAAAAGCCGAGGAAGAAGGCTTCTTCCCCGACGTCGTCCGGCCCAAGGCGCGCGAAATCGGTCCGCTGATCCAGCAGACCTTCGGCCGCGCCTGGCGCGCCGGGGTGAAAATCGCGTTCGGTACCGACTCCGGCGTCAGCCCGCACGGCATCAACGCGCGCGAATTCGGCTACATGGTCGAGACCGGCCTGCCCGAGGCCGAGGCCATCCGTACCGCAACCCTGAATGCGGCCGAACTGCTCGGCATCGAAGACCACGCCGGCCGACTGGAGGCCGGTTACTGGGCCGACGTGATCGCCGTTCCGGGTGACCCACTCGACGACATCAGCCGACTCGAGGACGTGCGCTTCGTGATGAAGGCCGGCGAGGTGCACATCGCGCCGTAACAGGCACGGCGGGCCGGCGCGGTCAGTTGAATTCACGCTCCCGCTCGCCTATAGTGTCTGACCATTCAATGACAATACCGAATCGGGGGGATTGTCATGTCCGACGCGTTGACGCGCATGCGCATTTCGTTGCAGTCCGAAGGGACGGAATCCGCTCGCGTCGAAAGCCTGTTGCATTGGGCGCGCGCGTTCCTGGCGCACAGCAAGCATCGCGAAGTCGAAGACGTTGGGCTCGACGATGTTCGCGAGTTTCTGCAGCATGCCGTCAGCAATCAACATGTCGGTCATCCGACCCGACTTCGGATTCTCGAAGCCATCGAACAGATTTTCCGGCACTCGCGCAGCGGTGTGCCGAGCTGGTTGCGCATCCTGATCGAGGAAGAAAGTCGTGACCAGGATCAACCCAACATCCTCAGCCACGATGAGGTCACTCGCCTGCTCAGCCGCCTGCTGGGGTCCGACTGGCTGGCCGCTGCATTTGTTTACGGCACCGGGTTGCGGCTGGTCGAATGCGCGCGGCTGCGCGTGCGCGATATCGATCTCGACGAACAGACCGTCTCTGTCCGCGATCAACACGACGCCATGCAGCGCACGCTGTCACTGCCCGGCAACATTCAGCAACCGCTGGCCGAACACCTGGAACAACTGCGCAGCCGGCATATCCGCGACATCATCGAAGGCCACGGCTGCGCGACCCTGCCCCCGGCGATCGCGCGGCAGCACCCGGACGTGGCTCGCAAATGGCAGTGGCAGTACCTGTTCGCCCAGCGACTCGAGCGCGCCCGCAACGGCAACGTCCAGCAGATCGTACTGCACCATGTCGACCCGCGCACGCTGCACGAGCGTTTCGAACAGGCAGCGGTGGATGCCGGCATCTACCGCAAGGTCACCGGGCACGTTCTGCGCAACACTTTTGCCGCCCACATGCTCAAACGCGGCATTTCCATCCGTCGGCTCGAAGCCTTGCTCGGAACCGGACCGGAGCCGCTGGACGAGGACGAGCGGCCTGCAAGCCTGGTCATCCCGCCCGAGGCGATTCCGGGCCGCGCCTCACTGCACTGAACGTTCGTACAAATAATAGCCCGGCAACGAAATACCTACGGCATTCATTGCACGGCATTTGCGGCGCATGTCCGCAAAAGCCTTCGCTTCGCGGTCCCGGCCGTTTCGGCCGGGCATTAACCCGGCAATCGATTTGATTGCCGGGTCAATAACCGCTGAGTTCAAGGTAACCGCGTCCCAGCGGCCGGCCGTCGTCGTCGATCACATCCACCGCACCTTCCCAGTAGCCGACCGTGGCATACCAGCGCTGATCGCCAAAGGCCGGTTCAACGCGTGCATCAAGGCCGGCGGCCGGCAGACGCACGCGCCACGCCACCGGCCAGCGCACGCCGTCGCGATCGCGCCACCACTCCAGCGGCAACAGCTCGAAATCCTCGCGCGCCAGGATGGTGTAGCCGCCATCGGCCTCGACCAGCGCGCCGGCCGAAAACGGCCCCGGCTCGCCGGCATCGGTGCGCAGCCGATAGAGCATCAGGTCGCGACCATCGTCCAGCTGCAACGCGAACCAGTCCCAGCCGGCGATGCCTTCGCCGAGCTGGCTCGAGCCCCACTCGCGATCCAGCCAGGCCTGGCCGGTCACCGCCACCGGCGCGCCGTCGATCCGGACCTGGCCGCTGGTGTCGATGCGGGTAATCGAGTAGTAGCGCGAGGCATTGCCCGGCTCGGCGCCCTTGCGGCTGTAGCCGGCGTCGCCCTGCAGCACCACCGGCTTGGCCGGCGCCAGCACCAGGTCCAGTGCCGCCCCGTCCATGCCGGCGACCAGCCGCCAGCCATCGGCGGTGCGTGTGACTTCCCAGTCACGCAACCACCAGCGCTCGGCTGTCGCTCCGGCCAGACCGAGCGAATCGCGGGCAAAGCGCTCGCGACTGAAAAAGCGCTCGCCGTCGACATCGCTGAGCGCGAGATGGGCCATCCAGACCGCCTCGGCGGCGAATTCCGAATCCGGCTGCGTGCCGCTGCCGATCTCGAACCGGAACAGCGTGAACTGAAAACCGAAGCGGCGACCGTCTTCGGCATCGAGGTTGCCGGTGAAGTACCACCACTCGTTGCGGTAGCCCGGGTGCAGCGCGTGGTCGGCCGGGAAGTTCAGCGGCTCCGGCCCGGTCACGCGTCGGAATTCCTCCGGCGCGCTGCCCAGCAGCGCCCGACTCGACAGGCCACCGGGCGGTGCGGCCGGCTCCAGCGCGCGCTGCACCAGCCACGCCATGGCCAGCGCGGCCAGTACCAGCAACACGATCAGATCGCGCTTCATCGCCCGGCCCGCAGGTGGTCGATCATCGGTCGGCGCACGATGCGCCAGGCCGGGTACAGCCCGGTCAGGGTGCCGGCGATCAGCGCCAGTGGCACCACCCACAGCATCGGCTCCAGCGGCGGCACGCCCAGCGGCAGGCTCCAGCCGAAGGCGCGCGGCTGGACCAGCAGCGACAGCGCAACATGGATCAGCAGCGCCAGCGGCAGCGCGGCCAGCAGCGCGACCGCGGTCAACCCGGCCGACTGCAATGTCACCAGCCTAAACAGCCCGGCCGGCGGCAACCCGAGCGCGCGCAGTGTGGCGTGCTCGCGCGAGCGCTCCAGGCCCTGGGCCAGCAGTGCGCTGGTCAACGCGACCAGCGCAATCAGCCCGACCAGCAGCGCAAGCGCCCACGAGATCCGGAAGGTGCGGTCGAATACGGCCAGCGTCTCACGCTGCACCTGCGGCGGCGTGATCCACTGGATGCCACCGATCGACAGCGCATCCAGTTGCGCGGCGAACGTCGTCGCCTCCAGCCCCGGCGCCAGATAGACGCCGACGCTGTCGTGCAGGCCGTCGCCGTACCAGTCGTCGTAGAGCACGCGCGGCAGGCCGACGAAACCCTGCTCGCTGGAATAATCGCGAAACACCGCCAGCACCGGCAACGACACCGGGCCGACCGGTACGATCATCCGCAGCGTGTCCCCGACCGTCAGCCCGGTGCGGCGCGCCAGCGGTTCGGACAGGATCACGCCGTTGCCGGCATCGAAATCCGGCCAGACCGCCTGCGCGTCACCGGCCACCATTTCGAACCCGGCCCAGGATTCCGGGTCGAGGTCATAGGCAGTCAGGCGCATGCCGTCGGCCAACCGCACGCGGCGCACCGACGACAGCGAACGCACGCCGTCGAGCGCGGCCAGCCGGGCGTGCTCCTCGCCGCTCATCGGTCGGCCCTCGATCGACACGTACAGATCGGCCTGCAGCAAGCGTACGACCCAGTCCCCGACGATGTCGCGGAAGCCGAGGATCATCATGCCCATGCCGATCGCCAGCGCCAGCGCCAGCGACAAGGCCGACAGCGCCGGTGCCAGGCGCGCGCGCGCACTCTTGAGCAGCCCCAGCGCGCGCCCGGCCAGGGTCCGACCGAAATGGCGTGCGACAACGCCGATCAGGCCGAAGCCGAGCGCCGGAATCAGGATCACCGCACCGGCCAGAACCAGGAATAATCCGCCCAGGGCGGCCACCAGGCGGCCATCGACCAGCACCCAGACGAGTCCGACAAGCGCCAGCGCAAGCGCCGCGGTCAGCGCGCGCGCCAGCGGCCAGCCCGGACGGTCGATCGAACGCACCAGCCGACCGGGCGGAATGCGCACCGCCTCGCGCAGCACCGGTACCGTGACCAGCGCGGCGGCCACAAGTCCAGCCAGGAAGATCACCAGGTACAAGGCCAGCGACGGATCGGTCGCCGCCGGCGCCAGCTGGCCGTAGACCTCGGCCACCGGTCGCGCCAGCAGCATCAGCAGGCGATCGGCCAGCAGTGTGCCAACCACCAGACCGAGCAGTCCGCCAAAGGCGGCGATCAGCAGTACTTCGCCGACCAGCATGCGCGCCAGCGCCGGGTGGGTCAGTCCCAGCGCGCGCAGCAGCCCGAAGGTCTTGCGTCGCTGCACCATCAGGAAACTCAGCACGCTGAACACCACAAACAGGCCGGTCGCCAGTGCCAGCAGGCTCATCGCGGTCAGGTTGGCGCGCATGCCGCGGGTCAGGTTGCCAGCGCCGGCGCGCTGTGCATCGGCGGTGATCAGCATCAGATCGTCACCAAGACGCTGCTGCAGCCAGGCCTCGGCGCCGGCCGGGGCGACCAGTTCGCTGAGCCAGCCGCGCTCGCCCGACAGCGCCTGCAATTCGCTGATATCGAGCAGCAGGCGCCGGTCCAGCCCGGGCCGGGCGCGCGCCGCGGCGGCCACCTGCACCTCGACCTCGCGCTCGCCGAGTTTCAGCTTCAGCCCGTCACCGGGTGCGACGCCGAGCAGCGCCAGCGTCGCGGCACTGGCCACGACATTGGCTCGCGGGTCGTCGTCGAACAGCGCACCGGCAAGGCCGGCATCGTCGGTTTCGGAGAACGCGACCACGCCGGAATAGGGGTCCAGCCCGACCAGTTCGATGCGCTGGTCGCCGGCGCGCGCACCCAGGCGCAGCACCGGCACCAGATCAGGCGCACCGGGCAGGCGCGCCAGCCGGGCATAGTCATCGATCGGCAGGCGGCCCGAAGCATGCCGCACGGTCACGGCGCGGTCGCCGGCCAGTTCGGTCGAGACCGCATCCAGCGACTCCATCAGCGAGGCCCGCAGCAGCGCCACACCGGTCACCACGGCGATGCCGGCGGCAATACCGACCAGCGCCAGCAGCACCTGGGCCGGATGGCGGTGGAAATAACCGTGCGACAGCCGCGCGAGCATCAGTCTTCGACCAGCTGGCCGCGCTCGAGGTGGGTGTGGCGATCGCAGGTGGCGGCCGCCTGCTCGCTGTGGGTGACCAGCACCAGGCTCAGGCCGCGCTTGCGCACGGTCGCGGCCAGCACCTCCATGACCTGTGCGGCGCTGGCCTGATCGAGGCTGCCGGTGGGTTCGTCGGCCAGCACCAGCGCCGGCTCGTGGATCAGCGCGCGCGCAATCGCCACGCGCTGCTGCTGGCCGCCGGAGAGCTGGTCGGGGCGTCGGTCGAGCAGCTCGGCGATACCCAGCTCGGCCGCCAGCGCGGCGATCGGCTCGCGGCCGATGCTGCGACCGGTCAGCCAGCCGGCCAGTTCGATGTTCTCGGCCGCGCTCAGCGATTCAATCAGGTTGTAGTCCTGGAACACCAGGCCAATGGTGCGGGCGCGGAAACGGGTGCGCTCCGGCTCGGGCAGCGCGTTGATCGCCTGGCCCATGACCTCGACCGTACCGGCATCGGGCAGGTCCATGCCGCCGGCCAGATGCAGCAGCGTCGACTTGCCCGATCCCGAAGCGCCGGTAATCGCGATCGTCTCGCCGCGTGCCAGCGACAGGTCGGCGCCGGACAGCACCTCGACGAAGTCGTTGCCGTCGTGGTAACGGCGCTGAACGCCTTTGAGACGAAGAACCGGTGCCTGGGTTGCCATGATCGATACGCTTTCGTTTCAGGTATGGAGTTCGCGCCACTGCGGCCGGATAAAAAAACGCCCCGGCCGGGAGCCGTGGCCGGGGCGAGTCGTGCATGTCGACGGCTTGCGGGAGGGAGTCATGAACCGAGAGGAAGTGCCATCGACGTGAATGAGATTACCGAGACCATCGTGAACCGGGGGTGAAAGGCTCAGGCCGCCGAGCGATGACGCCTGAGCCACACCAGCAGTTGCGCGATCGCCGCCGGCGTCACACCGGGAATGCGGCCGGCCTGACCGACCGTGGCCGGGCACTGGCGCTGCAGTTTCTCCAGCACCTCGGCCGACAGTCCGCGCACCTGGGCGTAGTCGAAATCGGCCGGGATCGGCTGCTGCTCGTGCGCGCGGGCGCGCTCGACCTCGTCGCGCTGGCGCTTCAGGTAGCCGGCGTAGCGCAGCGTGATCTCGACCTGTTCGGCCACATCCGGATCGTCCACGCCCGGACCCAGGGCCTCGATCGCGACCACCGCAGCGTAGTCAACGCCGGGGCGCTTGACCAGTTCGGCGACGGTCACGTCCTTGCGCATCGGGGTTTCCAGCCGCTGCTCGACGGTGCGCGCCAGATCACTGTCGCAGCCGATGCGCAGACCGCCCAGTCGCTCCAGCTCGGCCGTAATCGCGGCCTGCCGCCGCCGCAGCACGTCGTAGCGCCGGGCATCGACCAGGCCAAGCTCGTGGCCGATTGCGGTCAGTCGCAAGTCGGCGTTGTCCTCGCGCAGCATCAGCCGGTATTCGGCGCGGCTGGTGAACATGCGGTAGGGCTCGGCCGTGCCGCGCGTGATCAGGTCATCGAGCATCACGCCGATGTAGGCCTCGTCGCGGCCCGGCTGCCAGGCCGTCTGGCCGGCGACCGCGCGCGCGGCGTTGAGCCCGGCGATCAGGCCCTGGGCGGCGGCTTCCTCGTAGCCGGTGGTGCCGTTGATCTGACCGGCCAGGAACAGCCCGGCCAGCAGCTTCGATTCCAGCCCCGGCTTGAGATCGCGCGGGTCAAGAAAGTCGTACTCGATCGCATAACCCGGGCGCGTGATGTGGGCACGCTCCAGCCCCGGAATCGTGCGCACAAAGGCCAGCTGCACGTCGAACGGCAGGCTGGTCGAGATGCCGTTGGGATACCACTCGTCGACCGCCAGACCCTCGGGCTCGAGGAAGATCTGGTGCGAATCGCGCTCGGCGAAGCGCACGATCTTGTCTTCGATCGACGGGCAGTAGCGCGGCCCCACGCCCTCGATCGCGCCGGAATACATCGGCGAACGATCGAGCGCACCGGCGATGATGGCGTGGGTGGCCGGCGTGGTGCGGGTGATGAAGCAGGCCCGCTGTGGCGGATGATCGGCCGCGTTGCCGAGAAACGAGAACACCGGGCGCGGGTCATCACCCGGCTGTTCGGTGAGCTGGGTGAAGTCGATCGTCCGGCCATCGATGCGCGGCGGCGTGCCGGTCTTGAGCCGGCCGATGTTGAGCGGCAGCGCGCGCAGTCGCTGGGCCAGCGCGTTGGCCGGCGCATCGCCGGCGCGACCGCCGAGCGCACGCGTCTCGCCCATGTGGATCACGCCACCCAGGAAGGTGCCGGTCGTCAGTACCACGGCCTCGGCATGGAAATCGATGCCGAGCGCGGTGCGACAACCGCGCACGCGGTCCTGCTCGACGATCAGGTCGTCGACCGCGGCCTGGAAAATTGTCAATCCCGGCTGGCATTCGACCTGCTGCCGGATGGCGCAGCGGTACAGGTTGCGATCGGCCTGCGCGCGGGTGGCGCGCACGGCCGGACCCTTGCTGGCGTTGAGCCGCCGCCACTGGATGCCGGCGGCATCGGCCGCGCGTGCCATCGCGCCACCCAGCGCATCGATCTCGCGCACCAGGTGGCCCTTGCCGATGCCGCCGATGGCCGGGTTGCAGCTCATCTGGCCGATGGTCTCGATGTTGTGGGTGACCAGCAGCGTGGCCGCGCCGCAGCGCGCCGCAGCCAATGCGGCCTCGGTGCCGGCATGGCCGCCGCCGATCACGATCACGTCAAAGCGTTCTGGAAACTGCATGGCGGTCCAACATCGGGAAGATGCGAATGCATAGTGTAGCGGCAGGCCGAGACGGCTCAGCCCGATTCGGCCAGCACGCGCTTCAGATCGGCGGCCATTTCGGAAATGGCGAGGTTGTCGAACAACATCAGCCGCGCTTCGAGTTCGGGCCCGAACACCCAGATCGCCGAACTGTGGCTGACCTCGTAGTTGCCCTGCGCATCCGGTTCCTCGTAGCCGTAGGTCACGCGGTAGCGCCGGGTCAGCTCGGTCAGCTGGCGCTGATCGCCGGTCAGCCCGATCATGCGGTCGCTGAAGGCACCGGTGTACTCGGCCAGCCGCTCGGGCGTGTCGCGCGCCGGGTCGACGCTGACAAAAGCCAGTTGCAGCCGCTCGCGCTGCGCCTCCGGCAGCGCGCGCGCCGCCGCGGCCAGCTTGGCCAGGGTCATCGGACAGATGTCGGGGCAGTGTGAAAAGCCGAAGTAGATCGCCACCGGCCGGCCGGCGAAGATGCTCTCATCGACGGCCTGGCCCCGCTCATCGACCAGATCAAAGGCCAGCGGCGGCATCAGGTGGGCGATGTCCTTGCCGTGGAACGAACGGTCACCGCAACCGGCCAGCACGACCACGAGCACGAAGATCAAGACGCGATTCATGGCGACGTGATCGGCACGACGATGAAATCCAGCGGCCATTCAGTTGGCACGATACCGTCGAGTTCGAGGACAATCTCGACTGAATCGCCGACGTTCAACGCTTTTTGCGGCCGCATCAGCATCAAGTGCAAGCCGCCGGGCGCGAATGCCACGCGCTGGCCGGGCACAATTGCCACACCACCGTCCTGATGACGCATGCGCGCCTGTCCGTCCTCGACCACGCTGCGGTGAATCATCACCCGGCCAAACGCGTCGCTGCGCGCGCCGGTCACGCGCACACGTGCATCGCCGTGGTTGGCAATCTCGAAATACGCGGCCATCGGCCCGCCGCCCGGGACCAGCCGGATGCGCGGGTTGGAAAACTCCAGTGTCTCGGCCGGCTCCAGCGTGGAAACCCACCACAGCGCGCCGGCGCTGAGCACCACCAATGCCGCAATCCCGGCAGCAATCCTGCCCATCGACAATCTCCTCGCAAAAACGTCAAGTAGCCGGCGCTGTAGCGACGCGCGGCTGGTCAGCATAGATCCAGAACCGCAGCACGATCAGTGCGCCGACCACGCTCATCATCGCCGCCGGAATCCAGGTGATCAGCCCGCCCAGGTGCTGATCGGTGAGCGGGTCCAGCGGCCAGGCCCGGCCGCACACCGCATACACATCGAACCAGACCCGGTCGGCAAAGGTAATCGAAGCGCCGATGATGATCTGCGGCACCATCACCGCGGCCAGCAGCAGCACGCGCGTGCCATAGCCCAGCCGCGGCGTGATCCCGGGCCGGCCACGCTCGAACATCAACCACCAGAACAGCAGGCCGTCCAGTGCCATGGTCCAGTTCATCACCCAGTACAGCGTCGAGCTGAGCATGGCGTCGAAATGGATCGACGGGGTCAGCCAGAACGCAATCAGACCAACGAACAGAAAGCAGGCGATGAACGGCTGCTGCAGGGCGCGGTAACTCCTGACCCACAGCGCGGCAAGCAGCGTGCGGCGCCGAAACCAGACTTTCACCGGCTCCGGCAGCCCGCGCGCCAGCACCGGCGCGGGCATCGACAGCGCAATCAGGAACGGGGCCAGGTGGTGCAGCACCAGGTGCTGACCGCGATGGACAAAGAACATGTATTGCGACCAGTAATCGAAATGCGTCTGGGTGACCAGATACATCAGCGCCACGCCGACCACGAAGGCCAGCACCGCGCCGGTTCCCGGCAGCTGGTCCGGACGGCTGCGGCGCAGCCCGTTCCAGTACAGCAGCAGCGAGCCCCAGATCGTCAGCTGCACCGGCCAGCTGAACTCCCAGGGCACGAAAAATGCGATCAGATCGGACACTCGACCTCAGGAATTGAAAAAATTCTGGAATGTACGCATAGTGTAGGGCTGACCCCGCGATTTCCTGTCATGACCGTTGCGGCCATCGATCAACAGACGCTGGACATGCTGGCGACACTGAGCCGGCTGACCCGCCAACGCGACCTCGACGAACTGGATCGGGCACTGGTCGATGCGCTGTCGTGCTGGATCGAACCGGGCACGTCCGTGCGCTTTCATCGCCCCTTGGCGCTGTCGCACCCCGCCGGCGACCCGCCGAAGATCGGCGTCATCCGCGCCGCCCGAACGCCGTGCGGCACAACGATCGAAACCGCCCGCGAAATTCTGCATCAGCCGGTCGATGATGCGCTGGCGCGGGCGCTGGCCGGCGAACTGGCCGGCCCGTCCCGCTGCTGCAGCCACGATTGCGCGCCGGGCCAGCGACGATGGCTGTTTCCGGTCGCGCACCGTGCACGCGCCAACGCGGTGCTGGAATTCGTCCGCCAGCGCAAAGACCCGGCGACCGACCCGTTCGTCACCACCGTGGTCGATGTCTACCGCAACCAGCTGGCGCTGCTGGATGAAATGCAACGCGACGTACTGACCGGACTGCTCAACCGCCAGACCTTCGACCGCCACCTGAGCGAAATTCTCGAGCGCTCCCAGCGCGCCCCCGGCACCGATTCCGGCCAAACGGACGATCGCCGGCGTTTCGACGCGGAAGGCTCGTCGTGGCTGGGCGTGCTCGACATCGACCATTTCAAGCGGGTCAACGACCGCTTCGGCCACCTCTACGGCGACGAGGTACTGATCCTGTTCGCACGCCTGATGCAGCAGAATTTCCGCGACAGCGACCTGCTGTTTCGCTATGGCGGCGAAGAGTTCATCGTTCTGCTGGCGCCCTGTTCGCGCGATGACGCCATCGCCGCCTTCGAGCGTTTTCGACGGCAGGTGCGCGAGCATCACTTTCCGCAGGTCGACAGCGTCACCGTCAGCGCCGGGCTGGTCGAAATCGGCAACCAGTCCTCACCCTCGGAGATGGTCGGACAGGCCGACCAGGCCCTGTATGAAGCCAAGGACCAGGGCCGCGACCGGGTCTGCGAATACCAGGAACTGGTCCGGCTCAAGCGTATCCGGCCGCCCGAGGCCGCACCCGATGTCGATCTCGATCTGTTCTGACTGGACCCAACCGTAACGGATGGGCTGACTACAGATGTGATTTGAGCAGCAGCGAAAGCGCCTGCTGATCGGTGTTGAACGCCGGCGTGTCGGCAATGCCGAAACGGTTCGACCAGTAGCTGTACTCCAGCCCCACCATCAGGCGCTTGGCGCGCCAGCCGAAGCGCTGGCCGAGGTCGTACTTGAATTGCGGGTTGATGTGCAGGTTGCGGCGGAAGCTGCGGTCGGAATTGATCACCCAATCGATGAAGCCGTCGAACACGAACTGCGAGCCGGCCAGCGGCACGGTCAGCGACCAGACCGGCGTGAACTGCCAGGTATCGCCATCGCGCCCGCCGTTCGGCCAGCGCCGGTAGACATTGAGCTGCACGAAATCGAATCCGGGCACATCCAGGTCGACCGCCGGACCCAGCAACCAGGTCTCGACATCGCCCTCGCCGGCCTCCAGCGTGGCGGCGACCAGCACATCACGCACCGGGCCCGCGCTCCATTCGCGACCCGACAGTTTGCCCAGGCTCAGGCGCGGACTGATCTCGCCGTACCAGGTTCGACGGCCGGAGAAGAAGTCCGCCTCGCCCTGGAACCTGGTGTAGTCGACAAACGCGAACACATCGCCCCAGTGCCAGCCCGAGACATGCTCGAACGTGCCGGTGTGCTGCCATTCCGGCTGCACCTCGAACCCGCCGCCGTACAGCCAGGTCAGGCTGTTGTCCTGCCATTGCAGTTGCGCCTGAGCCGCTGGGCCGCCGGCCAGCAACAGCCAGCCAGCGAACAGCAATAACGAGAACCGTCGAACCCGCATCTGGAAAGATCCGCTGGATTGGAAGAGTGGCGAGAGTATAGAGGTCTGTGCCCGGGGGCATGGTGCTAAACTCGGGCGCATCCGCACGCAGCAAAAATGCGGCGAAGCAGCGAGACCAACGACATGCGGCAAACGCTCGGCTTGCGAGCCAAATCCCTGATCGCGCTTGTTGCAGCCTGCATCGTGGTGCTGGCCCTGGCCGCCGTGCTGGGCATGCAGACACTGTCCGGCGCGCGCGGCTACTTCAGCGAAGCCTACGCCGAGAACTTCACCCAGCTCAATCGCCAGCGCATCCTGGCGCCGGTTTCGCGCGACCTGGCCCTGGCCCAGCAGCTGGCACGATCCGCCGTGACCCGCCGCATGCTGCTCGATGAAGAGAATCCAGATGCGCGTGCGGCCTTCTTCGCCGAGGCGCGCGGGTTCCAGCAGGCATTCGGCGGCGGCAACTACTTCCTGATCTCGGCGCTGAGCCGGAACTATTACCTCAACGGCGAGGACCGGGAATACAGCGAGCAGCCGCGCTATGAACTCGACCCGGAGGATCCGGATGACGCCTGGTTCTTCCGATCGCTGGCCGAGACCGACGACTACAACATCAACGTCAACATCGACCACAACCTCGGCGTGACGCGCGTGTGGATCAACGTCATCGTTCGCGACGCGCAGGGACGCAAGATCGGTCTGGCCGGCACCGGCATCGACCTGACCGAATTTCTCGACCGCTTCATCACGCTCGAAGAGCCGGGCGTCACGCCGATGATCCTCAACGCCGGTGGCGCCTTCCAGGCCCACCCCCAACCCGAGCTGATCGCGCTGGGCTCCGGCAGCGGTCTGGAAGAAGGGCGGCTGCGGCTTCAGGATCAACTCGACGATCCGGCCCGGCAAGGCGAGTTTGAACAACTGCTGGCCCGCGCCGAACGCGAACCGGACCAGGTCTTCCAGGCCTGGCTGGAACTGGCCGGCCAACGCACGCTGGTCACCGTCGGCTGGATCGAGGCCCTGCGCTGGCATGTGACCAGCGCGGTCGACCCGAGCCAGGCGCAGGTCATCGATCCAAGGTGGGTGAGCAACACCCTGATCGGGCTGGCGTTCCTGTTGCTGGTATTGCTGGTACTGTTCGCCGCAGCGGTCGAGCGCATGCTGCTCAGGCCGCTGCGACAACTCAACGACTCGGCCCTGGAGCTGGCCGAAGGTCACTTCGACGTCAACCTGCCGGCGGCCGGTAGCGACGAAGTCGGCCAGCTCACGCGCAGCTTTGCCAGCATGGCGCAACAACTCGAACGCTACACCCGCAATCTCGAGCAGCGCGTTGCAGAGCGCACCCGCGAATTGCAGCGCGCCAACGCGGAAATGGAAGCGGCCAACCAACAGATCAGCGCCTCAATCGAGCATGCCAGCCTGATCCAGCAGGCAATGCTGCCGCAACGCCGCATGCGTGAGGAATTCGGCCAGGACCATTTCATCTGGTGGCGGCCACGCGACGTGGTCGGCGGCGATTTCTACCTGTTCCGTGCCGATGGCGACGCCTTCCTGATCGGCGTGATCGACTGCGCCGGCCATGGCGTGCCCGGTGCCCTGATGACGATGCTGGCGCGCGCGGCGTTCGAAGATGCAATGAATCGGCACGGCATCGAATCACCGGCGCGACTGCTGACCCAGGCCGATGAAAGCCTGCGCGAGATGATCCAGCAGGCCCACCTGCCGCCGGCAATTGCCACCAACATGGATGTCGGCCTGGCCTGGGTGGACCCCGCTGCCGGAAAGCTGCGCTTTGCCGGTGCGAAAAGCGCCATCTACTGCTCCGACGGCGAAACCGTCTCGGAAGTCCAGGGCAATCGCCGCGCCGTTTGTGATCGCCGGCCGGGGGATTATCATGACCAGGAACTGGACACGCATGATGGCCTGACCTGGTATCTGGCCAGCGACGGCTTGCTCGACCAGGCCGGTGGCGAGCACGGCTACGGCTACGGGCGCTCGCGCTTTTGCGAATTGGTCAAGCGCCTGGCTCGCCTGCCGGCCGCACAGCAACGGGCCGAACTTGATGCGGAATTCCGGAACTGGAGCGGCGAACATCCTCAACGCGACGATGTCACCGTCCTGGCTTTCAAGACTGGAGCGATCTGAATGAGCGAAAAGCCGCAAAGCGATCTGTATCAATTGCGCGAGTATTTTTCCGAACACAGGATCATGTTGTGCTTCAACGGCCCGATCTCGCGCAGCCTGATCGAGGAAGTCGGCCATGCACTGCGCAACTATCTCGAGGTCGATCAGGCCCACCCGAGCGCGGCCATGGATGTGTTCGCCGTCTACATCGAGATGAGCCAGAACATCCGTCACTATTCGCAGCAGCAGAACTATTCCGACGCCCGAAGCTCGGCCACCATCGTGGTCGGACGCGATGACCAGGGGCACTACTTCGTGCAGGCCGGCAACATCGTCGAAGCGGCCGATGGCGAGGCAATGCTGGCGCGGATCGAGGAGCTCGCCGGCCTCGACAAGGACCAGCTGCGCAAGGCCTACAAGACCCAGCTGCGCGCCCCGCGCGATCACGATGCCGTCAGCGGCGCCGGCCTGGGGCTGCTCGATATTTCACGCAAGAGCTCGCAACCGATGCAGGGCTCGCTCAAGTCGCTGCCCGACGGGCGCAGCTTCCTCAGCCTCACGGCCACTCTGTAACGGAAACCATCCGATGAACGATCTGCATATCGATTCCACCGCATCGACACCGGAAATCCATACTGATTTCGCCAGCGGAAAACTGGCAATGGCTGGTGACTCCTATCCGGAAAACTCGTTCGAGTTCTTCGCCGCCATCATCCAATGGACGCAGGATTTTCTGGCGCAGCAAAGCCACGCACTGGCGATCGAATTCCGGCTGGTCTACATGAACACCAGCTCGGTCAAGGCCATGCTCGATATCTTTGACATGCTCGAGGAAGCTCACCAGAACGGTCGCGAAATTGCGGTGCGCTGGTATTACGACCCGCGCAACGAGCGCGTGATGGATCTGGCCGACGAGTTTCGGGAAGATTGCACCTTCTCGTTCGAGATCATTCCGGAAGAGCCGGTCAAGTGACGGATGCAGAGCGCGCGGATATTGATTCATCGGCGCTGCTGACGCGCATCGAACGCGCGCTTGCAGACGACGAACATTCAGAGCACCCGCTGGCCGGCTTGCTCGAATCATTGCTGGCCGCCTACCGCCACCAGCAGCATGAAATGGCGCGGCTGATCCGGATCTCCGACGGCTACCACGGCATCACCCGCGAATCCTTCGACGCGCTGGTGCGCAAATCCGAGCGCCAGGCGCGCCAGCTCGACAAGCTGATCCGGATCAGCGATCGCTACCAGAACAGCCTGCATGAACTGAGCGACGCACTGGAACATGCATCGCTGACCGATGTGCTGACCGGAATCGGAAACCGTCGTTACCTGCTCAAGCGACTGGACGAGGAGCGGCAACGGGCTGCGCGCGGTGGCAATCCGTTCGCCCTGATCCTGCTCGACATCGATCATTTCAAGCGCTTCAACGATACCTGGGGTCATGCGTTCGGCGACCTGGTGCTCAAGACCGTGGGCGATTGCCTGCAATCCAACATGCGCAGCTGCGACCTGTACGGACGATGGGGCGGTGAGGAATTTCTGTGCCTGCTCCCGGATACCGGGCCCGCGCAAGCCTATCAGTCCGCCGAGCGCCTGCGCCGCATGCTGCACACCATTCGATTCGATGCGCCGCACGACCAGGTCCGCGTGACCGCCTCGTTCGGGGTGGCCGCCTGGCGCGATCCGGAAGATATCGATGCGCTGCTGCGACGCGTCGATGACCTGCTCTACTCGGCCAAGGATGAAGGGCGCGATCGGGTTCTGCTGGACGATCGTGGTGGGTCGGACGACATCAGCGCCGATCGCCCCTGAGCACCACCAGCGAACCGGGAATCAAACATGCTGTTCAACGCGCCAGACACCCACCTCGTGCCTTTCGACGGCCGCTTCGCCGTGGACGATTTCGCGACCGCACCAGCGCCGGATGGGCCATCGAAAAGCGAACTGAAGGCCGAACTCGCCGACCTGGTCGAGCAGTTGCACGAACTGCAGCGGGTGCTGTTTGCCGACGGGCGCTACGCCTTGCTGGCGGTGTTCCAGGCGATGGACGCAGCCGGCAAGGATTCGACCATCCGCAAGGTGTTTTCCGGTGTCAACCCGGCCGGCATCCGCACCACCGCGTTCGGCGCGCCAAGTTCACTGGAGCGCAGCCACGAATTCCTGTGGCGCTGCGTGCAGCGATTACCGGAACGCGGCAAGATCGGCATCTTCAACCGCTCGCACTACGAAGAGGTGCTGGTGGTGCGGGTCAAGCCCGAACTGCTCACGCGCCAGCGCCTGCCGCGCGTGGCCCCGGAAACGATCTGGGACGAGCGACTGGAATCGATCCGCAACTGGGAACTGCACCTGGCGCGCAACGGCGTGGTGGTGGTCAAGTTCTGGCTGCACCTGTCCCCGGAAGAACAGAAACGCCGCTTCCTCAGGCGCATCGAGCAGCCCGACAAGAACTGGAAGTTCGTCGCCGAAGACCTCGAGGACCGCCGCCGCTGGGACGTGTTCATGCACGCCTACCAGGACATGCTGCGTCAGACCTCGCGCGAACACGCGCCGTGGTACGCGATCCCGGCCGACTGGAAGCCGTATACGCGTGTTGCGGTTGCGCGCACGCTGGTTCAAGTACTCAGCCAGCTCGATCTGGCCTGGCCAGGCGTGGATGAGCGGCAGCAGCAGGTGCTGGCGCAAAGCCGCGCCGAGCTGCTCGCCGAGACCGAATCTCCGGCAGAGCAGCGCAACAACGAGTAACGTAGGAATCGTCCCGGCGCAGATTGCGCTGAAGATCAGCAGCCATCAAAATGCGGGCCCCGTGTCGGCGGCCGTCGCTGCAGTACCAGTCACTCCGCCTGCCGCCGATCGCGCTGAACGCAAAGCCATCAACCGCAGCATCAGCACACACTGCGAGTCGCGCTAGTCAACAAGAGGCACGATGCTCGACCAAGATCACGATCTGCGCCTGCGACGAACGGTCCTGGTCGGCATTCTGGCCGTAACGGCGCTGGTGTTGCCGTTCTTCATCGTCTACAACTACCAGCGCGGACTGGTGCTGGCCGCGAGCCTGGAAGTGCTGCTGGTTATTTATGCGCTGGTGCTGATCCGCTTTGTCCGACGCACCCGGCATTTGCGCTGGTGGGCACTCGCCTACATGCTGCCACTGGTGATGGTCATGCTGACCGTAATGGCGCAGCCCAACTCGGCCAACACGATTTTCATCTGGATCCTTCTGCTGCCACTTTCACTGCATTTTCTGCTTGGGTCGCGAGTGGGTCTGGCGCTGTCGATCGTCGCACTCGCAGGTGCGTGCGTCATTGCTCTGAGCCGCTTCGGGCTGCCGCAGACTGCCGAGCAAATGGTGCTGACCGGAAACCTGGCCGCGGTTTCACTGCTCACGCTGTTTCTTTCCTACCTCTACGAGCAAGGCCGCGAACGGGCCGCCGAACGCATGCGAACCCTGGCCAACACCGACCGCCTGACCGGCCTGGCCAACCGGATGCCGCTTGATGAAACCTGGGCGCGCATGAGTGCACTGGCGCGACGTCACCAACAACCGCTGACGCTCATGCTGCTCGATCTCGACGAGTTCAAGGCGATCAACGACCGCTACGGCCACGTCGCCGGCGATCGCGCGCTGGTCGTTATCGGCACGCTGCTGCGCGAACGCTTTCGTCGCAGCGACTTTATCTGTCGGCAGGGCGGCGAAGAATTCCTCGTGCTGATGCCCGAGACCACACACGAATGCGCGTTCGTAATCGCCGAGGACCTGCGGCAACGGACGGAGACGACAACGATCGAATCGGGCACGCAGCGATTTTCGATTACGCTGAGCATCGGCATTGCCGAAATTACACCGGATGACACGGCGCTGGACGACCTGCTGCGACGCGCCGACCGCCGGCTGTACGCGGCCAAGCAGCAGGGTCGCAACCAGGTGGTCAGCGATGACGCGACCCCGGTCGCCTCGAGCTGATCCATCCGGGATCAGTGTTTTAGGTATGCTGCTCGGCTGACGTCTACTTCCGAGAACGCCGATGCCCGCCTTTCTACTCGCGCTTTTGCTGCTACCCGCATCACTGCTTGCAGCGCCCACCAATCCCTTCCTGCCGGAGGTGCGCTACGACGCGGCCGCGCCGGACTGGAAACAGGTGCTCGGCCACGCCGTCGGCGAGCGCATCAGCACGCCCGAGCAGGTACGCGACTGGTTCGAGGCGCTGGCCGAGGCCTATCCGGATCGGATCCAGCTGTTTGCGTACGCGCAAAGCTGGCAGGGCCGGGAATTGTTCTACGCCGTCATCGGCACGCCCGAGCGCATCGCCGCGCTGGCCGACATCCGCGCCGACATCCAGACCATCGCGCATCCGCAGCGCCATGCCCAAACGGCCATCGACGCCGCGCTGGCCCGCGTACCGGCCACGCTGTGGTTCGCCGCCTCGGTGCACGGCAACGAGATCTCGCCGGCCGAAACCGCCATGCAACTGGCCTGGCACCTGCTGGCCGCGCGCGATGATGCGGTGACCGACGAGATTCTCGAGCACGCGCTGATCTTCATCAACCCGCTGCAGAACCCGGACGGCCGCGCGCGCTTCGTGCACAGCTTCGAATCCGCACTGGGGCCGGAACCGATCGCCTCGCGGCTGGCCGCCGAACACGATGAGCCGTGGCCGTCGGGACGGGTCAACCACTACCTGTTCGATCTCAACCGCGACTGGCTGGCGATGACCCAGCCCGAAACCCGGGGCCATGCCGAAGCGCTGCTTGCGTGGTACCCGCTGGCCTTCGTCGACGCCCACGAAATGGGCAGCGACGCCACCTTCTTCTTCGCGCCCGAGGCCGTGCCCTACAACCCGTTGCTGGCCGCCGGCCAGCGCGACAGCCTGGAGCGCTTCGGACGCAACAACGCGCGCTGGTTCGATCGTTTCGGCTTTCCGTATTTCACGCGCGATATCTTTGATGCCTTCTACCCCGGCTATGGCGCCAGCTGGCCGTCGTACTACGGCGGCGTGGCCATGACCTACGAGCAGGGCTCGGCGCGCGGGCTGATCGCGCGCACCCGCGACGGGCGCGAGTTCACCTTCCGCGACACGGTACACGAGTATTTCGTCGCCGCACTGGCCACCGCCCAGACGGTGGCGCGCGAGCGCGAAAAACTGTGGCGCGACTTTGCCGCCTACCGGCGCGAGGCGATTGCACTGGCCGGGCGCGAGGGTCCGCGCGGCTGGGCGATCCCGGCCCAGACCGACCAGAGCGGCGCCGATCGACTGGCCGCACTGCTGGCCCGCCACGGTGCCGCGGTCTACCGCAGCAAGCAGACGACCAACGCCTGCGGCCGCGAACTGTCCGCCGGCAGTTACCTGGTACCGGGCGCGCAACCGGCCTGGCGCAAGTTGCGCGTGCTGCTCGACCGCGACGTTCCCATGGATGAGGCCTTCGTCGCCGAACAGGAACGGCGGCGCGCGCGCGGCCTCCCCGACGAAATCTACGATGTCACCGCCTGGTCGCTGCCGTTGATGTTCAACGTCGAGACACTGGAATGCGCGCGCCCCCTGTCCATCGACGGGCTTGATCCGGTCGCACCGGGCGAGCGGCCGCAAGGCGGCGTCGAGTCGGCCGATGCCAGCGTGGCCTGGATCGTGCGGGGCGGCTCGACCGCCAATGCACGCTTCCTGGCCGCCGCACTGCAGCGCGATCTGCGGCTGCTGTCGGCCGACGAAGCCTTCGTGCTCGACGGCCAGCGCTATCCGTCCGGCAGCCTGATCGTGCCGCGCGCCGGCAACAGCGACGACCTGCCGGCCGTGCTGCGGGTACTCACCGAAGCCGCCGGCGCGGTTGCCATCGGCGTTGACAACAGCTGGATCACCGAGGGGCCCAGCTTCGGCAGCCGCAAGGTCCGGCCGCTGGTCGCGCCGCGCGTGGCCATGGCCTGGGACGCGCCCACGGATGTGTATTCACCCGGCTCGCTGCGCTTCGTGCTCGAACGCCAGATCGGCTACCCGGTCGTGCCCATCCGCACCGACACGCTGGCAAGCGTCGACCTCAATCGCTTCGACGTGGTCATCCTGGCCGACGGCTCGGGGCGTCGCTACGGCGGCTACGACGGCGTGCTCGGCACGCGCGGCCGCGACCACTTGGCCGAATGGGTCGAAAACGGCGGCGTGCTGGTCACACTGGCCGGGGCGACCGAATGGGCCGCGAAGCCGGACGTTGATCTTTTGGCGCTGCGGGCCGAGTACCAGGCCGTCGAGGTCGAACTTGAAGGCAGCGACGACGATGCCGACGCCGGCAGCCGCGTGCCCGGTCGGATTATCGAGTCGGCCGAAGCGCTCGAGGCCGCGACCCGTCCGAAACAGGAAAATCCCGACGATGTCGCCGGCGCACTGGTGCGGGCCGAAGTCGACGGCGAACACTGGCTGGGTGCCGGCGTCGCCGAAACCCTGCACGTGCTGGTCCGGGGCGATCGCATCTTCGCGCCGCTGGCGCGCGACCAGGGCGCGACCGTCGCGCGCTTTGCCGCAGCCGACGAACTGCCCGGCGCGGGTCTGCTGTGGGCCGAGAATCGCCGCCAGCTGGCGTTCAAACCGTTCGTCGTCGCCCAGCCACGCCAGCGCGGAATGGTGATCGGCTTCACCGAAGACCCGGCCGTGCGCGCCTACCTCGACGGACTGCAGATGCTGCTGGCCAACGCCGTGCTGCGTGCGCCGTCGTGGAGCGAAAAGCTGCGCTGAAGGGATTGAAAGCAAACCCCTGATTCAAGCATTTGCCTGACTTCGCATGGACAATCATGCGGGACTTTGGCTGCGCCAATCGAAAGATCTTGCGGGGGTTATAACCAGCTCGGTTACGCCGATCCATTCACGTAGAAAAAATGAGGCGACGGGCTGAGTCAACTGACTGACTCAGCCCGCCGGTTGCTCGTTGCCGAGCACAAGGGACTACTCGGATCGCGATTCGCGTGGCCCGAAAGACGAACCACCGTTTTGCAGAAAGCGCAACACCGCCTCGTCGGTAGACTGCTGATTGTTCTTGTATCGACCGATCTCGAAGGACTCACCATTCTCGAAGCCAAACACGGCGCACTCTTGTTCCGAACATGTCCGGATGACACATCGATCCTGAGCGCAATGGACGAACTTCACCCTGCCAGAGATGGCTTCAGCGGTATTTGAATGAATACGTTCCGCAGACTCCCGGGCCTTCGAAGAGTGACCGGTGACTCCATCTGGGGGCGGCGTCGTGCTGCCTCCACCCGGATTCGGGTAGCTGGTTTGCCACACGCAGTCGCCATCGCTGCAAATGAAAACATGACAGTCATTCTGGTCGCAAACCGTGCATGCGTCTTCATTACATGTTGCATTTTCCTGACCCGGTGTGTCAGATGACCAGCCTAACAAGGCGATTGCACACAACAGCCCGAAAGCGTATCCATGGATGTTCATCGAGTCCTCCATTGCCGAATCAACCAAAGACCTGCCTGTCGAAGATTGATCTCGCCAGTGTCGACCCCACTCGACAGGCGCACAATATTTTAGCACCCATACTCCGCGCTGTCAACGAGAAATGCCGTAACCGTGCGGTATACCGCGACGGACTCAAGAAGCGCGGACAATGCCGCGCAAGTCTTGGACGGATCGAAAGCGGTCGCGTGAGCCACAGTACACCGGGATGGCTCCGCGGGATGCTCTGGGCCTCCCGACGCCGACCGACGACCTGTCTCGCTGCACCCGGTGCTTGGCTGCGAGAATCTCAGCGGCCGGAGGAGCCTCGACTCAAGACGAACCTTTGTCCCTCGACCACGGCGGCAACCAGGCCGACCAGCGCCAGCGCCGCGGCAGCCAGCGGGACGGCGAACCAGGCAATGTCCAGCGCTTGCAGCGTCAGGCCCGACAGCAGGCACCACAGCAGCGGCACCAGCGCGACCAGCCAAAGCCGCAAGCCCGTCCACAGCATCAGCGCGATGCCCAGCATCGCGACTGCGGTCGGATCGGCGTGCAGGCCGAAGGTTTCGGCGGCCATCGCACCGTGGCCGACCAACAGCCCAATCAGCGGATAGCCGAGCATACCGAACACAGCCAGCCCGGTGCCAAGCACGCGCGGCAAGGCGTTCACGCGTTTGACCGGAGTCGGACCCGGGAAGGCCGCAAACAGCGCCAGCAGCCCCGCCGTCACCAGCCAGGCAAAACCAAGCCAGCGCCCGGCCCAGTTCAGCTCGGCATAGGGACCACTGACAAACACGACGGCCACCCAGGCCACCACGATGGCCAGCAACAGGCCGGCCCGACGCAAACGCCGGGTCCAGGCGCACCAGAGGATGAACAGCCCGAGCGCCACGCTCGCCACGTGCAGCGGCCAGTAGCTCTCGCCAACCCGCTCGAGCAGGCGGACATAGACCTCGGCGGTGAACGGAATGAAGTCGGCGATCGCGTAGCTGGTCCAGTCGTCAATCATGGGTTGTCGATCACGCAATCACGAAGGCGCGCTCACAGCGACTCGATATGCCGGACCATGCGCTGGCGAAGCTCGGCATCCGGCATCGGCCCGGTACCGGCGCGCATGTTCTCGGTCATGTGCGCGACCTGGCTGGTCGATGGAATCGCACAGGTCATGGCCGGGTGGCTGACCACGAACTTGAGCAGAAAGTCGGCCCAGCCCTTGCAGTCGAATTCCTGCACCGCCCAGTCCGGCACCTGCGCGCGCGCCTTCAGCCCCTTGATCAGCGGGCCGCGGTCGTACGGCATGTTGGCGATCACGGCAATGCCGCGCTCGGCGGCCAGCGGCAGCAAGCGGTTTTCGACGTCGCGGCTGGTGATGCTGTAGGTCAACTGCACGAAATCGATCGCCTCGTTGGCCATCACGCGCTCGAACGCATCGTGGCGGCGGCCGTGCGAGGTCGTGATGCCGATGTAGCGCACGGCACCCTCGGCCTTCATCTGCTCGAGCGTTTCCAGATGCTCCTGCCAGGCGACCAGGTTGTGGATCTGCATCAGGTCGAACGGCGCGATGCCCCAGGTCGATTCCAGCTCGGCCACCGCAGACCGCGTGGCCGCGCCGTCCTCGGTCCACACTTTCTCGGCCGCAAACAGCGAGTCCGGCTGGCCGAGTTGCTCCAGCGCAAAGCCCAGCACCTCGCCCGAAGAGCCGTACATCGGCGAGCAGTCGACCAGGCCGCCGCCAAGCCGGAAGAATTCGCGCAGCACCTCGGTGCGCGCCAGCCGCAACTGCCGATCGCTGCCGACGTTAAAGCTCTTCCATGTGCCCATGCCGATCACCGGAATCGGCTCGCCGGACGAGGGGATCGGTTTTTTGAGGATGCCATCGGGCGCGGCGAACAGGCCGGCGCACGGCAGTGCCGAGACGGCCGCCCCGGCCGCAATCAATTTAAGCAGTTGTCGACGGTCCAGTTGATTCATGCAGCCTCCTGAATCGGTCACGATGGGTCAATCGAGCGCGCGCGGGGCAAACTGTTCCGGGTAGCGCAGCGCGGCAAACAGCACCAGCACGAAGCAGGTGATCACGAATACCTTGTTGACAAACCAGTTGCTGCGCCAGATCGACCACTCCGGGTCGGCCAGAAAGATCGAAAACAACGTCGCGATGATCACGATCTCGACCACTGCCATGCCGATCGCCAGCGCGCGCGTGTAGCGCGGCCGTGCCAGCAGCGCCCAGCCCAGCCAGACGTGCGCCACCGGCCACAGGTCCCAGAAAATGTAGCGGGCCGGCGCCACGCCCTCGGCCAGCGCGAACGCGACCGGGAAGATGTACTTGATGAACACCGACCAGGCCGCGAGCACGAACAGCGCGTGCGCCAGAAACAGGGTCAGCTCAAACCGGGATCGATTCACGAACCGCACCGGCCGTCGCTCGCGCCCCGCGCTTGCCACGCACCGCACTTCATGCGCCACTGCCCGGCCGACCCTTGCGCATCGCCAGGCTCAGCAGCACCACCGGCACGATACCGACGGCAACGATCGCGAGCGACGAGGTCGAGGCTTGAGCCAGGCGCTCGTCGGAGGCCAGTTCGAAGGCGCGCACCGCCAGCGTGTCGAAGTTGAACGGGCGCAGGATTACGGTCGCCGGCAGCTCCTTCATCACATCCACGAACACCAGGATGCCGGCGGCCAGCAGACTCGAGCGCATCATCGGCAGGTGGATGCGCGCCAGCGTGCCGGCGGCGGTCTTGCCGAGCGTGCGCGAGGCCGCATCCATGTTCGGCGTGATCCGCCCGAGGCTGGCCTCGACCGCGTTGTAGGACACCGCCAGAAACCTCACCACATAGGCATAGACCAGCGCGAACATGGTGCCGGTCAGAATCAGCCCCGGCAGCAGGTCGAAGCGCGCGCGCGCCCACAGGTTGATCTGCTGATCCAGCCAGCCCAGCGGAATCAGCAGCCCGACCGCGATCACCGAACCGGGAATCGCATAGCCCACCGAGGCCAGCCGCGCCGCGCCGGTACTGATCCGGCCCGGTTGCAGGCGCACGCCATAGCCCATCAGCACCGCAAGACCGACCGCGACCAGTGCCGTCACCGTCGCCAGAATCAGGCTATTGAGCGCGTAGCCCGCAAAGCGCGTGCCCAGCAGCGCATCGCCGACCTCGACATGCAGGTTCAACAACACCAGCGCCGGCACCCCGAAACCGACCGCGACCGGAAACAGGCACGCAAGAAAAGCCAACGTCGCACGACCGGTCGACAGCCGGTACTGCGGCAACTCGCGGTAGCGCGTCGAACTGTGATGGAAGCGCGCCGCGCCGCGCGATTGGCGCTCCAGCGCCAGCAGCACGATCACGAACACCAGCAGGCAAGCCGCCAGCTGCGCGGCCGCGGCGCTCTCGCCCAGCCCGAACCAGGTCCGGTAAATGCCGGTGGTGAAGGTATCGACGCCGAAGAACTGCACCGCGCCGAAATCGTTCAGCGCTTCCATCAGCACCAGCGCCACACCGCCGACAATGGCCGGGCGCGCCAGCGGCACGGCCACACCGGCGAACAGCCGCCACGGTCCGCGGCCCAGCGAACGCCCGACTTCCAGCGCACACACCGACTGCTCCATGAAGGCCGCGCGCGAAAGCAGATACACATACGGATAGAGCACCAGCGCCATCAGCGCAATCGCTCCGCCCAGCGATCGGATCTCGGGAAACCAGTACTCGCCCGCGCTCCAGCCGAAAGTTTCGCGCAGCAGCGTCTGCACCGGGCCGGTGAACTGCAGGAAATCGGTATAGGCGTAAGCGATCACGTAGGTCGGCACCGCCAGCGGCAGCAGCAGCGCCCACTCGAACACGCGCTTGCCGGGAAACCGGCACATCACCACCAGCCAGGCCGTACCGACGCCAAGCATCAGCGTACCGACGCTCACGCCCACGGCCAAAGCCAGCGTATTGAGCACGTAGCGCAGCAGCACGGTATCGGCCAGGTGCGACCAGACCTCGCCGGCCGGCACGAACACGTGCGCCAGCACCGTCACCACCGGCACCGCAACCAGCGCGGCCACAGCCACCGTCAGCCCACTCCACCCGCCCAGCCGCAGCCGTCGGCGAACCGGTGTCGCCAGCGTGGTCGAAGCATTCATTGGATGGCCAAAGCGCGAGGATTCATGCCCTACACTTTAGCGCAGCCACCAGGCATCCTTGCTGAAAAGTAGACCAAAGGGAGCACGCCTTCGGCCCAAACCGACCGCCGAGGCGCGGCTCTGGTAGCATCCGTGTTGATCGCTTGGCCAGGCCGGAGTACACCATATCCTCTGGAATGTTGATGCAAAGCGCAGGGTGCGTTGAGCCGTAGGCGAAACGCACCGATCAGTAATGCCTGAAGCCACGGCGGCGGCGGCGGTCCGGTGCGTTTCGCTTACGCTCAACGCACCCTACGCGCTCACCCGCGCAGCAGCTGCCGGTTCATGCGCGCGCGCTCGGTATTCGGATCGGGCCAGGGTTCGACGCCGGCAAGCGCTCACGATCGTGCGCGCGGTGGTAGTCCAGCGCCGGTCCCAGCGGCACCACACCGGTCGGGTTGATGGTGTCGTGGCTGGCGTAGTAGTGCAGCTTGATGGCGTGGAAGTCGATGGTCTCGGCAACGCCCGGCCACTGGTAGAGCTCGCGCAGGTAGTTCGACAGGTTCGGGTAGTCGTCGATGCGCCGGATATTGCATTTGAAATGCCCGACATACACCGCATCGAAACGGATCAGCGTCGTGAACAGCCGCCAGTCGGCCTCGGTCAGGCGCGGACCGCACAGGTAGCGGTTTTCGGCCAGGATTCCCTCGAGCCAGTCCAGCGTCTCGAACAGCGGAATCACCGCTTCCTCAAAGGCGTCCTGGGTGGTCGCGAAGCCGGCCTTGTAGACCCCATTGTTGACCTTGTGGTAAACCCGCTCGTTGATTTCGTCAATCGTCTCGCGCAGGTCGTCCGGGTAGTAATCACCGGCCTTGGCGCCGATGCCGTCAAAGGCCGAATTGAGCATGCGGATGATTTCGGCTGATTCGTTGTTGACGATGGTTCCCTGCTTCTTGTCCCAGATCACCGGCACCGTCACCCGCCCGGTGTAGTCCGGGTCGGCGGCGGTGTAGACCTGGTGCATGAACTCGGCGCCGTGAATCGGATCGGGCACGACCTTGTAGCCGGGCTGGAAGGTCCAGCCGTTTTCCTTCATCAGCGGGTTGACCACCGAGAACGGCAGGAATTTCTCCAGCCCCTTGAGCTTGCGGAAGATCAGCGCGCGGTGCGCCCACGGACAGGCGTAGGCCACGTACAGATGGTAGCGATCCGGCTCGGCCGCGAACCCGCCGTCGCCACTCGGGCCGGGCCTGCCATCGGCGGTGATCCAGTTGCGAAACGCCGATTCGGAGCGCTTGAAGCGCCCGCCGGTGGATTTGGTGTCATACCACTTGTCGTGCCACTGCCCGTCGATCAACAGACCCATCGCTGTTCTCCTGAAACCGTGACTCACCCGGACCGCGCGGCCCGGCAATTGGTTTCAAGGGTAACAATTTCAGGGCGCGTTGCCGGCGGGACTCAGTCGCCGCCGTTTTTTTTTAACGCGATGCGCAGCAGCGCGCCGACGACCAGCGCGTAGCCGCCGACGAATATCGTCATCCAGAACGCCAGTTCACCGTCCATGCTCGCCTCCCTGGCTCATCGGGCCGGATTTGATGCGCTCGGCGAAAAAGCGGTTGAGCGCGAGCGCCAGCAGCAGCACGACACCCCATTGCAGAAACAGGGTGCCGGTCGAATAGGTTTCCAGCGGATTCCACCACGCGGCCGGGTTGTCGCGGATCGACTGCCACAGCCACCAGCCGAACAGCACTGCGAACACCACCGGCAGGCCGCGGACCATCCAGACAAACCACGCGCCGACATTGATGTCGCTGCGCGCATCGATATCGACGCGGGCGCGCTCGACGCCGTATTTGAGGATCGCCAGCGCGGTCAACAGACCGCTGATCAGCAGGCCCACGCCCCAGACCCAGTCCTGATTGTTCAGAAACTCGATCGACAGCGCCGAGGGAATGCCGAGCGCGAACGCGACCAGGCCGATCACCACCGCGGCGTTGCGGCGCTGGAAGCCGAAGTTCATCAGGTTGGTCGTGGCCAGCTCGAACATGGCGATGAACGACGACACCCCGGCCAGCGCCAGCGCCAGGAAGAACAGCGGCGAGATCAGCCAGGCACCGGGCGTGGTCGCGATCAGGTCAACGATGTAGATGAACGTCAGCCCGACATGCCCTGCGCCCAGTGCTTCCTCGGCGATCGCAGCCGATGGTGCCAGCGCAAACAGCGTGCCCAGCACCAGCGCGGCAGCGACCATTCCGACCAGCACGTCGGAAAACGCGACGATGCCGGAATTGACCGTGATTTCCTCGTTCTGGCGCGCGTAGACCGCGTATACCATCAGCAACCCCCAGCCGGCGCCGGTCGACCAGGCCACCTGCGTGAATGCTTCCAGCCACACGCGCGCGTTGGCCAGTTGCGACCAGTCGGGCACGAACAGGAAGCGCAGCCCGGCCGCCGAGCCGGGCAGCAGCACCGCGCGCACGGCCAGCACCAGCAGGATCACCAGCAATGCCACCAGGAATACCTTGAGCACCCGTTCCAGCCCACCCTTGATGCCCTTGAACACGACAAACGCGGTGAACAACACCGCCGCGGCGTGGTAGCCAACGGTCTCGACCGGGTTGTTGATGAACGCATCCCACTGCTGCTGACCGAGCGCGCCTTCGCTGGCCCCGGTCAGCAGGCCACCGGAGGCGGCGACGGCAAAGTAGCGCACGCACCAGCCGGCCACCACCGAGTAATAGAACATGATGCCCAGTGTGACGGCGACCATGAACGCGCCGGCCCAGGTGTAGCGCCGGCCCATGAAATCGCGGAACGCGCCGATGTTGCCCAGCCGGCTCTTCGAGCCCATCAGGAACTCGCACATCAAAAGCGGCAGCGCCCACAGCAGCAGCCCGACGGTGACCGCGACCAGGAACGCGCCGCCGCCCCATTCGGCCACCACGCGCGGAAAGCGCCAGATGTTGCCGGTGCCGACGGCCATCGACACCGCGGCGATCACGATCGCCATCCGGCCGCTCCATTGCTCCTGCTGTTGTGGCATCGGTTCGTCTCGGCATAGCGTTAAGCGGCCCGAGTATAAACGCAGTCTTTGGTTCGCAACCCCGGCCGCAATTTCGCTTCGCGCATACTGCTGTAGATTCCGGATATTTGCCGGCGCAAATTCGGGATGACGAGGTGGAGTGATCTTGCGGAGCGATTCAGCGGGATTCCGGCTCGCTATCCTCGAACTGTTGCTCGACTCCGCGCGGTTCGCCAGACCGGGATTTGCCGGTTTTATGCCGGTACATCAGCCGATCGGCCCGCTGCAGCGCGGTCTCGCAGCTCATGCCATCGCAGATGCGCACGTAACCGACGCTGCAGTCCACGTCAACCGTGATATCACCAATCGATATCGGCCGACTGATCGAGGCCTCGATGCGCTGTGCGATCGAGCGGCTGGTTTCCTCGTCGTCGATATCCAGCAGCAACACCGCAAACTCGTCCCCGCCCAGCCGGGCGGCCAGGTCCTGCTCGCGGATCAGGTAGCGGATGCGCTCGGCGACAGTGCGCAGCACCGCATCACCGGCGTCGTGGCCGTGGCGGTCATTGACCGGCTTGAAGCGATCGAGATCAAGATAGATCAGATCGCATGCATGGCGCTGACCCTCGGAGCATTCCAGCGCCGCGCGAAAGCGGACCATGAAATGTCTGCGGTTGGCCAGTCCGGTCAGCTCGTCGGTGTTGGCAACATTGATCAGTTCCACCTGCGCCTGGCGTCGCCGCCGCACTTCGTCCTGCAGCGCGCGCGTGTGCTCGGCGACAGTATCGGCTGCCGCCTCCAGAGTCGCGGCCAGGGTCTTCAACTCGACCGGCCAACCGCGCATTTCCACGGATTCCAGCCGTTCGCCGGGCTGCAGGCGGGCCACTTGATCAGCCATCCGATGGACCGGGTACGCGATGCGATTGGCAAACCACCACGCGATCACGACAACCAGCACCAGATTCAGCGCCAGCCCGCCCTGGATCGACTGGACCAGCATTCCACGTACACGATCGACCAGACCGGGTTGCGACAGGAAATACAGCATGCCGATGTCATAGTCCAGTGGCAACGCGACCAGCATCATCTTTCCGCGCATGGTGTCAATCGGAGTGATCTGACCAACGGGCACCGACAGCAGCTCGCCGGTGAACTCGTCTGCGCCGGGAAGTTGGGCGACATGCCGGGCAATCGGTGCGTGGCTCGACAGCACCACCGGGTTCGCCCTGCGATCTGCGGCTTGCAGCAGAACGAAACTCTCACCGATCAGGTCCTGGCTCGGGAAGTCAGCCAGCAGTCCGACCAACGAGGTCGGCAGCACACGGGCAATCAGCATGCCGATGGCCCGGCCGTCGAAATGCAGTGGCGTGCGCAACCACAGCGCTGCTTCATCGGGGTAGTCCGGATCGGGCCACCACGGCTGCATACCGAAGCCCGCCGCGCGCGCCTCGATCGGCACAGTGGCCAGCGGGTCAACGCCTGGCAGCACCGCCGGACCGTCGGCCGTCACCAGGCGGCCATCGCTGCCGTAGACCCACAGGCCATCCACGTTGGCGGCGTGCACGCGCGCGTCGGCCAGCACCTGGCCGATGAAGGCCGGGGCCTGGTCGTCTTCGCCAAGGTTGTGGCGATCGAGCATGATCCGCATTTGCGTGCGGCTGGCGATCAGTTCCAACTGGTTTTCGAGGTGTGCCAGTTCGGCATTGACGCGCCGCTGCTGCACCCGCGCGACCTGCATCAATTCTTCCTGGTTGTCGACAATCAGGATGCTCTCGACGTGGCTCAACTGGTAGGGAAGGATCAGCGCAAGCGGCGCGATGGCAACACACAGCAGCACGACGAAAACCCGCGGTCGAAAACCCCAGTTCGACACGCGAAAGACGCCGGACAACCGACCCCGAACGGAATCGAGCGCGTGCGGTACTTGCATGATGTGACGGCTGGACATGGAGCCCCCGTCGGGCCCGGGGCCCGGGCGTGCCAGCATCACCCAACGCGGATGATCGCCAAATTAATCGCCTAATTATGTTAGCACTTCTTGAAGTGCTGATCAACAAGGCCGGCACACAAGCAGCCGCTGATCGAACACCAGCCGCCCCGGCTTCAACTCGCCTTGGACAACCCGGCCAATGCATCCTGATCGCGTGCCAGCCCGGGGTTGAGCTCGCGCCAGCGGACGCACGCGACGCTGCGGCCGTCGGCCAGCATGTCCAGTGCCGGGCGCGCTTCGCGGCAGCGCGCCTCGGCGTTCGGGCAGCGGGTGTGGAACACGCAACCCGGCGGCGGGTCGGTCGGCGACGGCAACTCGCCGCCCAGCGAGTGTCGTGCGCGCTCGCGCTCGGCGACCGGGTCGGGAATCGGCACCGACTCGACCAGCGCGCGCGAATACGGGTGGGCAGGACCGGCGTAGAAGGCATCGCGCCCGGCCGTCTCCATCACCCGCCCGAGATACATCACCAGCACGCGGTCGGACACGTGGCGCACCACCGACAGGTCATGGGCAATGAAGATCAGCGACAGTTGCAGCTTCTTCTGCAGTTCCTTGAGCAGGTTGACGATCTGCGCCTGGATCGACACATCCAGCGCACTGACCGGCTCGTCGCACACCACCAGCCGCGGGTTGACCACCAGCGCGCGCGCGATGCCGATGCGCTGGCACTGGCCGCCGGAAAACTCGTGCGGGTAACGGTTGATCTGGCTCGGGTCCAGACCGACCATCTTGAGCATGCCGGCGACCCGCTCGCGCACCTGCAGGCGCGACATGGACGGGAAGAAGTTGAGCAGCGGCTCGGCCACGATCTGGCCGACCGTCATGCGCGGGTCGAGCGAGCCGAACGGATCCTGGAACACCAGCTGCAACTCGCGCCGGCGCTTGCGCCAGCCTTCCTCGTCGAGCCCGACCAGGTTGTCACCGCGCCACAGGATGCGCCCGCCGCTGGGCCGGACCAGGCCGAGGATGGCGCGCGCCAGCGTCGACTTGCCGCAACCGGACTCGCCGACAATGCCCAGGG
Source organism: Wenzhouxiangellaceae bacterium (assembly GCA_032251355.1). Lineage (GTDB taxonomy): Bacteria > Pseudomonadota > Gammaproteobacteria > Xanthomonadales > Wenzhouxiangellaceae. Next base: position 25,253 of record JAVVDV010000010.1, on the reverse strand, counting down.
TCTCGCCGGGCTGCAGCGAAAAGCTCACGCCGTCGACCGCGCGCAACGTGCGGTAGTCGTGCCGGAACAGCGACTCGGCGGCATCGATGCGGTAGTGCACCGACAGGTTATCGACCGTCAGCAGCGCGCCGGCCATCAGGTCGAGGTCTCTTGGTCGGGCAGCGCATCGAGGTGGCAGCGCTTGATCCGGCCGGGCCCGGCGTGGCTGAGTTCCGGATGCTCTTGACAGGCGCTGAAGGCGAAATCGCAACGCTCGCGGAAGCGGCAGCCGGTCGGCAGATCGACCAGGTCGGGCGGCTGGCCCGGGATCGCGCGCAGGATACCCGAGGTGTCGCGGTCCAACCGCGGCACCGAGCGCAACAGGCCGCGCGTGTACGGGTGGCGCGGGCTGGCGAACAGCGCGCTGGCCGAAGCCTGTTCAACCAGCTCGCCGGCATACATCACCAGCACCTCGTCGCACAGCCCGGCGACCACACCGAGGTCGTGCGTGATCAGCAGAATGGCGGTCGAGGAGCGCTGCGAAAGCTCGGCCATCAAGGCGCTGATCTGCGACTGCACGGTCACGTCCAGTGCGGTGGTCGGCTCGTCGGCGATCAGCAGATCGGGCTGGCACAACAGACCCATCGCAATCATCACACGCTGGCACAGCCCGCCCGAGAGCTGATGCGGCAGCTGGCGCATGCGCGGTTCCGGATCACTGATGCCGACCTGGTGCAGCATCTCGGCGGCGCGCGCGCGCGCTTCGGGGCGCTTGAGGTTGCGGTGGTGGGTCAGCACCTCGATCAGTTGGTCGCCGATGGTCAGGTAAGGGTTGAGCGAGCTGACCGGATCCTGGAAGATCATCGAGATCTTCGAGCCGCGCACCCGGCTCCACTCGGCCGTCGGCAGGCCCAGCAATTCCTGGCCACGGAACTTTACCGAGCCACTGGCCTGTCCGTTCTCGGCCAAAAGCCCGAGCATTGCCAGCGCGGTCTGGGTCTTGCCCGAACCCGACTCACCGACCAGCCCGAGCGCACAGCCCGGCTCGAGATCGAAACTCAGCCCGGTGACGGCATGCACAATGCCGTCGGGCGTGTCGAACGAGACGGTCAGATCGCGGACTTCGAGCAGGGCCATGAACGGCGTGATCCGGAGCGAGGATTCCGGTTCCATTGTGCCGCAATCGACAATCAAGTATGGCCAGCTTCGGCATGGCCGCGGGCAAACGTGATTAAATAGGCGACGTATGCTGGCCGCCGGGAAGAACGCAGTGCCGCAATCCGCAACGCTACTGGTCGTCGATGACGTGCCCGAGAATCTCGCACTGCTGGGCGAGAGTCTGGCCGAGGATTTTCGCGTCCGCGTGGCCAATTCGGGCGCGCGCGCGCTGGAGGTGGCCGATTCCGATCCGCGCCCGGACCTGATCCTGCTCGACATCATGATGCCGGAGATGGACGGCTACGAAGTGCTGGCACGGCTCAAGCGCAACCCGCGCACCGCCGAGATTCCGGTGATCTTCGTCACCGCCATGGATGCGCTGGAAGACGAACGCCGCGGCCTGGAGCTCGGTGCTGTCGATTACATCACCAAGCCGATCCGGCCGGCGATCGTGCAGGCGCGGGTGCGCAACCACCTGGCGCTCAAGCGTGCGCGCGACCAGCTGCGCGAACACAATCGCGACCTCGAAGCCGAAGTCCAGCGCCGCATCCACCAGATCGAGGTGACCCGCCAGGTCGGCATGCACGCGCTGGCCAGCCTGGCCGAGACACGCGACGACGAGACCGGCCAGCACATCATGCGCACCCAGGGCTACGTACGGGTGCTGGCCGAGCATCTGGCCACCCAGCCGGCCTGGCAGGACTACATCACGCCCGAATGGGTGCGACTGGTGGCCGACGCCGCGCCGCTGCACGACATCGGCAAGGTCGGCATCCCCGACCACATCCTGCTCAAGCCCGGCAAGCTCACGCCCGAGGAATGGGCGGTCATGCAGACCCATGCCGACCTTGGCGCGCGCGCAATCGAACGCGCAATTCGCAGCCAGAGCATCGAGGACCAGGCGCCGCTGAAATTCATGCAGATCGCGGTCGACCTGGCCCGCCACCACCACGAGAAATGGGACGGCAGCGGCTACCCGGCCGGGCTGGCCGGACGCGATATTCCATTACCGGCACGGCTGATGACAATCGCCGATGTGTTCGATGCGCTGATCAGTCGGCGCGTCTACAAGCCCGCCTTCCCGATCGACAAGTCGCTGGCAATCATTCACGAGGGTCGCGGCACGCACTTCGACCCGGAACTGGTCGACGCGCTCGATGCCTGCATCGACACGATTACAGCAATCGCGCGGCGCCACGCCGACCCGGAACCCGACGCCGACCCGGCCCATGCATCCGCGCCGGCGTCCTGACCGCATCGCCGGCCCCGCCCCGAACGCGCAGCGCCGTCGGCTGCTGGCTGCGAGTGCGGCCGGCCTCGCACTGGGCCTGCTGCCCGGTTGCTCATCCAGCACGCCGCTGCGCATGGCTTACGAGCCGTGGGCTGGCTACCAGTTTCTGGTGCTGGCCGAGCGCGACGGCCTGATCCCGTCCGGCACGCTGGAGTGGGTGGATCTCAGCGTTGATGCCCGCATCCACAGCGCCGCCAACGAGGAGCTGGACCTTGTCCAGGTGACGCTGGACGAGTTGATGGCGATGCGCGCGCACGGTGCGGACATGCAGGGCGTGCTGGTGTTCAATACTTCAGCCGGCGGTGATGCGGTGCTGGCGCGACCCGAGCGGGCCTCGCTGGATGCGCTGGCCGGTGCGCGCATCGGCGTCGAGACCTCGACCATCGGCACGCTGATGCTCGACGCTGTGCTCAGAGAGGCCGGATTGACGCGCGAGCAGGTCGAGATCGTGTACATGGGCAACGACCACCCGGCCGCCTGGCAGGCCGGCGGCATGGATGCCATCATCGCTTACCAGCCGTCCGTGTACCAGCTCGAACAACTCGGCCTGGTGCGGCTGTTCGACAGCTGCCGGGTCCCGGGACTGATCATCGACTTGCTGGCGGCCGGACCGCGAGCCCGCGCGCACCGCAGCGCGCTGAAGGCGCTCATCGACGGCCATTTCGACGAATTGCAGCGCTGGAAAACCAACCCGATCGACAGCGCGCACCGCCTCGGCGGCCTGATGCAGATCCCGGCGCGTGAGGTGCGCACGGTGCTGGCCGGGCTGAACCTGCCCGACCGCGACTTCAACCGCCACCTGCTCGACGGACCGGCCGGCACGCTGGCCGAGGCCGTCGAGCGCATCAACCCGGTGCTGCTGGCCGCCGGCCAGATCGAACGGCCGGTCTCGGTCGACGGCCTGTTCAGCGCGGAGTTCCTGTGACCGGGCAGCGCCGCGGCCATGCGCGGGTAGCGGCAATGCTGCCGAAAGTGGCGATGAACGTGGCAATGCTCGTTGCGATGATCGGTGCGGTGACCCTGCCCTGGCCCTCCACTGCATCCGCCCACGGTGGGACGACCATCACGCTGGGCATCCAGCCGGCCAACAAGGCCATGGCGAACCCAGACCATTGGGCAAGCCTGCTGCAACAACTTGATCATCGAATCCAGGACCTGCACTTCGAGGCGCGCATCCTTGATTACGAACAGCTCGAACAGGCCATGTTCGACCGCAGCATCGACCTGGTGCTGCTCAACCCGGTCGCCTATCGCTACTACGACCATCGCGTCGACCTGTCCGAGCCGCTGCTGCGCTCGATCGAAAGCGGACAGGATCGACCGCAGCCCGGCCTGGGCGGCACAATTGTGGTGCGCGCCGCCGATCCGGCGCTGACCCGGCCGCGGCTCCTGCATGATCGCCCGGTGGCGGCCGCGAACCCGCAGTCACTGTCCGGCTACCTGGCGCAGATGGGTCGGCTCGAACAGGCCGGGGTCGACAACAACCGGCTGCGACTGCAGTTCATTGGGGCCGAACACGAGGATGTGCTCAAGGCACTGCTGGCCGGCGAGGTCGATGCCGCATTCGTGCGCGCGGGCATCCTCGAGCGCTGGCAAGCCGCGAACCCGGAGCAGGCCGGGCAACTCGAAGTGATGCTGGAACGGCCGCTGGCCGACTACCCGTGGCGGCTGTCGACGCCGCTGTACCCCGACCGACTGCTGGCCGCACTGCCACACCTGGACCACGAGACCGTGCGCCGGGTGCTGGGCGAGTTGCTGCTGCTCGAAGCGACGCCGGAATTTCGCCGCGCCACCGGCGTGCATGGCTTCGATCTGCCACTGGACCTGGCGCCGGTCACCGAGCTGATGCGCATGCTGCGTGTGCCGCCGTTCGATGTGCCACCGCGTATCGACCTGGCCGAGTTCTGGCGCCAGCACCAGGCCGCGCTGCTGCTGGGCTTGCTGTTGCTCGGGTTGCTGCTGATCGCGGGAGGCTATGCCGCGTTCTATGCTTTCAGCCTTAGCGCGGCTCGAGCCGTCAACCAGCGCCAGCTCGAAGAACTGGAACGCGACCGCAACCTGCTCGCCCGACAGCGCGAAGCCTTGGAATTCGCATCCTACCAGCGCAACTGTCTGCACGGCATCTTCCGCGTTACCGAACAACGCGGCCAGCCGCTGGACCGCATGCTCGACCAGGTCGCACAGCTGGTGCCGGCCGGTTTCCGCTACCGCCAGCAAGCCGAATGCTGCATCGAATGGCGTGGACAGCACTATGACAGTCAACACTACCGCGCCAGCCCGCACGGCCTGCGCCAACCGATCGTGGTCGATGGTCGCGAGGAAGGCCAGATCGAGCTGGTCTATACGCTATTGCCCGGCAGCCATCCCGGCGATCCGTTCCTTGACAGCGAACGCGAACTGCTCGAACGCATCGTCGCGCGCCTGAGTGAAGTGCTGGAGCGCCGCCGACGCGAGCGCGAGGCGCATCGGCGCGAGCACATCCATGACGCCATCGTGCGCAACATCCAGCAGGCGATCGTTCTGATCGATGTGCACAGCCTGCGTCTGATCGAGTTCAACGACGCGGCCTGCGAAAGCCTGGGCTATACACACGATGAGTTTGCCGCGATGCGGCTGCCGGACTTCCAGGCCGAGTTCGACGAGGACCAGCTCCGCAGCATGATCGCAAGGTTCACTCGCGACGGCTCGAACCGCCTCGATACCGTCCACCGCTGCAAGGACGGCAGGCTGCTGGATTTCAACATCACCGTCGAGGTGATCGAGATCGATGGTCATCGGTACGTGGCCTCATCGTGGACCGACATCACCGAGCGCAAGCGCATGGAAACGCAGTTGCGCCGGCTCAGTCTCGCCGTCGAGCAAAGCCCCGAGAGTATCGTCATCACCGATCTGGATGGAAAGATCGAGTACGTCAATCGCGCCTTCGTCGATGCCACCGGCTACAACTTCGCCGAAGTGCGCGGCCAGAACCCGCGCATCCTGCAATCCGGCCGCACGCCGCGCGCGATCTACGAGCACATGTGGGAATGTCTGACCCGCGGCGAGCGCTGGGAAGGGGAGTTGTACAACCGCCGCAAGGACGGCAGCGAATACATCGAGTGGGCCAGCATCTCGCCGGTGCGCAATCCCGACGGCACGATCGCCAATTACCTGGCGATCAAGCAGGACATCAGCGAACGCAAGAAGGCCGAGGCCGAACTGGACCAGCATCGCTACCATCTGGAACTGCTGGTCGATCGCCGCAGCCACGAGCTGCGCGAAAGCATCGAGCAGCTCGAGGCCATCTACAACGCCGCCACGGCGGGCATTCTGCTGTTGCGCGACCGGCGCGTGGTCAGCAGCAACCTGGAGGCGGCTCGCATCCTCGGCTACGCACCGGGCGAGTTCGATGGCATCGAAACCCGCCAGGTCTACCCCGACGAGGAAACCTGGCAGCGCGTCGGTCAGGCGCTGTACCACGACCTGGCCAAACGCGGCCGCAACACCGTCGAGACGCAGATGCTGCGCAAGGACGGCACGCCGATCTGGGGCCGAATTTCGGTTTCGCCGCTGGACGAGGCCAACCTTGAGGCAGGCATCGCAGCACTGTTCGAGGACATCAGCGAAGAGCGTGACGCGGCTTCGGCGCTGAAGCAGGCCAAGGAACAGGCCGAGGCCGCCAACGCCGCCAAGAGCGCGTTCCTGGCCAACATCAGCCACGAGATCCGTACGCCGATGAACGCCATCATGGGCTACGCCGACCTGATCCGGCAGCACTCCGAAGATGACGCCAGTGCCGATCGCGCCGGGCGCATCACCAACGCCGCGCGTCACCTGCTGGCGATCATCAACGACCTGCTCGACCTTTCGCGCATCGAGGCCGGGCGGCTGGAACTGCATCGCGAAACCTTCGAGCCCGGGCCGCTGGTCGACCAGGCCGTAAGCATGTTGCGCGAGCAGTTCGCCGCGCGCGAACTGGCGCTGGAACTGGACATCGACAGCACGCTGCGCTCGCGACGGCTGCGCGGCGATCCGCTGCGGCTGCGCCAGATCCTGATCAACTTCCTGTCCAATGCGCTCAAGTTCACCGAGCAGGGCCGCATCACCGTGCGCGTGCGCATGCAGTCCGGCGATCCGGACCAAGCAGCCCTGCGCTTCGAAGTCGAGGACACCGGTATCGGCATCGAAGCCGACGATCAGCGCCGCCTGTTCCTGCCGTTCAGCCAGTTGCAGAACGAAGCCACACGCAAGTACGCCGGCACCGGACTGGGGCTGGCCATCAGCCGCCGCCTGGCCGAGGCCATGGGCGGCCAGGTCGGCTGCGCCAGCGAACCCGGCCAGGGCAGCACCTTCTGGTTTACTGCCCGCGTCGAGCCGGTCAACGACAAACCAGCCTGCGAACCCGAGCCGACACTCGCATCCGGCGATTCCGCTGCCAGCCGGGACGACACCCCCGGTCGCGCGCAGACAAGGCGGCCACGCCGACCGCTGACCGATGAGCAGCGCGCCGCACTGGCCCGACTCGCCGAAGCGCTGGCGCACGACGAACTGGATGCGCTCGGCCACTGGAGCGCGCTGGCCGCGGATATGGAATCAGTATTGCCACCCGCCACGGTGCGGCGCCTGAACCGGCTGATCCCAGCGTTCTCGTTTACCCGCGCGCTGGAGATCATCAAGCCGCTGCTTGCATCACAGCCGGGCGACTCGTTGACCGATCCGTCGAAAAACTGAGGCGGCCCCGGCAACAGACCCGATCGGCATTTCGGTCGCTATACTCCCCTACGTGAGCCGACCTTGGTCGGTGCACAGGTTGCTTGCAGGTGCCCCGATCGATGCGCAATCGCTCGGGGTGAAACGGGAAGCCGGTGCGGTCCTTTGGGCCCATTCCGGCGCTGCCCCCGCAACTGTGACCGACACCGTCATCGCGACGGTGTGCCGATGCAAACCCACTGCGCATGTGATGCGCGGGAAGGGTCGGCCCGGAGGATGCTCTCCGGTCGGGAGCCAGGAGACCGGCCTGCCAGCGTTTCGTGACTGCCGCGGTGGGCGGACAGGGCGAGGTGCGGTCATGCCCGCTATTCTGCGGCCTCCGCGCGTCTCCCGTTCCAGCACATTGCGGCCCTGTGGCGCGGGCGTGCGCCGGGAGTCGTATTCAATGTTCAATCGTCGTGTTCTGCCGACGGCCGTGGCCGTCGCTTCTGCAATCGTTGCTTCCTTCCCAGCGGCCACTTCGGCTGCAACACTGAGCGTCGATGATTCGGTCGTCGTCACCGCCACCCGCGCCGAGCGCAAGCTCGACGAAGTCCCCGCCCGCGTCAGTGTGATCACGCGCGCGGACATCGAGCGCATCGCGCCGGCCGATCTGGTCGAATTGCTGCGGCTGGAGGCGGGCATCGATATCGCTCGCAGCGGCGGGCCGGGTGGCCAGACCAGCGTGTTCATGCGCGGCGCCAACTCCAACCATGTGCTGGTGCTGATCGACGGCGTGCGCGCGGCGGCCAGCGGCACCGGCGCGTTTACCTGGGAAATCCTCGACCCGGCGCTGATCGAGCGCATCGAGATCGTGCGCGGTGCGCGCGCGGCGCGCTGGGGTTCGGACGCAATCGGCGGTGTGATCCAGATCTTCACCCGCCGCCCGGACGGCGTCAGACTGGAAGCACGCTACGGCTCCGATGTCGACCTGCGCGGCATGGTCGCTGCCGGTCGCCAGGGCGGCGGGCTGGACGCCGACCTGACCCTGGTCGGTCGCTCGGTCGACGGCTTCTCGGCCCAGAACGCCAACGGCTTCGCCTTCGATCCCGACGATGATGGCTTCGACAACCTGTCGGCGGCCACCGGCGGTGGCCTGGACCTGGCCGGCGGCCGGCTGCAATGGCGCGGACGCATCGCCAGCGGTGAAGTCGAGTTCGACCAGGGCGAAAGCGAGTTCGACAACTGGTCATGGCGCTTCGACTACGCCGCTGCCCAGGTTGGCCCGTGGCAGTGGCGCGCCGGGCTGGCGACCCTGCGCGACCGCCTGGAAACCAGCACCGCGTTCGGCGTCAACGAAGTGGTCACGCGCCGCCTGCAGGCCGATGTCGTGCTGGAACGACGCACCGCAACCGGTGCCTGGCTGGTCGGCGTCGACGGCTGGCGCGAGTCCGGGGTCAGCGAAGGCCAATGGAATGAATCACGCAGCAACGCCGGGGTGTTCACCGGCGTCGAAGGTCAGTTCGGAACACTGGGCTGGGAACTGGCCGGGCGCTTCGACGACGATGAGAACTTCGGCAGCGAATGGACCGGCAACGGCGGTCTGAACTGGACACCCGCGCAAGGCCTCCGGCTGTTTGCGACCGGCGGCAAGGGCTTCCGCGCGCCGAACTTCAGTCAGTTGTATTCGCCCGGTTTCGGCGGTCTGTTCGCCGGTAACCCGCAGCTTGAACCGGAGCGCTCCTGGTCGGCCGAACTGGGACTGGATCTCAAGCCCTCCGCCACCCAACGCGTCACGATGAGTGCATTTTCCAACTGGATCGACGACCTGGTCGACTTTTCCGGCCCGCTGTTTGCCGCGATCAACATCAATGAGGCACGCATTCGCGGGCTGGAACTCAGTCATGAGTGGCGGCCCGATGTCTGGCGCAGCACGGTCAACCTGACCTGGCAGGACCCGGAAGATCGCACTACCGGCCAGGACCTGCTGCGACGCGCCGAGTTCAAGGGCAACTGGACCCTGGGCGTGCAGGCCGGTCCGAACTGGCGCATCGACGGTGAGCTTGTGCATGTCGGCACGCGCGATGATTTCGGCGGCGTGGAGCTGGCCTCCTACACCCTGGTCAACCTGCGCGCCGGTTGGCAGATAAATCCGTCCTGGAACGCCGAGCTGCGCATCGACAACCTCGCCGACCGCGACTACCAGCCGGCGTTCGGCTTCAACGCGCCGGATCGGCGTGTCTTTGTCAGCCTGGGCTGGCAGCGTTGATCCGGACCGGGCATACTCCCGCGCGAGCGGTCGGATGGTCCGGCCGTTCTCGCCAGGAGAATCAACTATGGATATCGGACAATTGCTGGAGCTGGGCGCGAAGGCCTTCAAGTCATCGGCCGGCGGGTCGGCCGAAGGGCTGCCGCTGGGTCAAATTGCGAAAGCGCTGAGCGGGCTGCTTCCGGGTTCCGGAAACAATGTGGATCTGTCGGCGTTGATCGGCAACCTCCAGGGTGGGGGTCTGGCCGCGCTGGCGCAGTCATGGCTCGGCGACGGCGGGAACGCCGGCATCGGCGTCGACGACCTGCTCGGCCTGTTCGGCAAGGGCTCGATCGACCAGTTTGCAGGTCAACTGGGCATCGATCCGGGTACCGCGCTGAAGGGCTTGCAGGGTGCAGTGCCGGAAATCGTCGACAAGGCGTCCAGCGGCGGATCACTTGATGCAATCGGCGGCGTGCAAGGCCTGATGGGCATGGCCGGCAAACTGTTCGGCTGAGGCTTGTCGTCGGCTACCGCTTTTGCACGCAGATCAAAGCGGTGGGAACGACGCAGGTGATGGCAGATAGTGCGGGGCCAGCGCCTCGAGTCGCGCACGCTCGGACTCGTCGAGCTTGGCGGTCATCAGTTCGCGAAACCACGCCACGGCCGGGTTGCGCGGGTTTGCACCGCGCCCGGCCAGTGCTTCGCAGCCCAGTAATCGCACGCGGTTGGCCTTGACCGAGCGCGGGAACCGGGCCAGGTAGTTGGTCACCAGCCTGGCCACCAGCGAGGCGCGTTGCGCGTCGACGGCAGCGCCGATCAACGCGAAGCTCGTGTCGGTGTCATCGAGCAGGAAGCCGGGGTCGAGTTCGAGCATCCGGCTGCTGCGTTCCAGCGCGCCGTCGATGTCCTCGAATGCCAGCAGCAGCGCCGGAATGTGGCGGCGTGCATGCGCCAGCAGGTGTTCGGGGTCACCCTCGCGCTCCAGCACGCGCACCAGTTCGGCGTGCTGGGCCGCGCTGCCGCCGTGCTGCATGACGGTGGCCCAGAGCTGCTCCGGATCGCGGCTGTAGCGTTCGTCGGGCCGCTGCGGTGCGGGTGCTGCGGCGTCCAGCCCGAGCTCGGCGCGGTGCGCGTGCACAACGCGACCGGCGAAATGAAACCACGCCAGCAGACACCAGGTCCAGCTCGCGAACAACGCCATGCCGCGCAGCAACGGCGACGCACCCGGAGCAGAAAGTGCCAGATTGAGTGCCATGTAGACCAGTGCGGCGGCAAACAGAAGTCCACACAGGCGCGAAAAATCTCCGCCTCCCAGCCGCTGCATCAACCCGACCCAGCGGTCCGGTCGCAGAGCCTCGAGCAGACTGCCGCTGAGCGTGAGCACGATGGTCGCCGCCGGCAGCGCCAATGCCAGCAGCACGCAGGCGGCCAGGGTTCCGAGCGGTCCGAATTGCATCGTGAATGCCACGACCAGCAGTGTGGCCAGCAGCCACAGCGCGATGTGACGCCCGGCCAGGCCGTCGGATGCCGCAGCCGCGCCGCGCGACCCGCGTCTACCCGTAGCCTGCACCAGCAGGACTTCGCTGGCAACCCGGTACAGCATCACCCAGACCAGCACGCTGACCAGCAGCGCGATCAGTCCCGACAGCGGCAGTGGGGATTGTGCGATCAGGCCGATGCCAAGCCCGGCGACCAGCGCCAGCGCCAGCCAGCCGCGCAAGTCCTCGCCGATCGGCGCTTGCAGTGAGGGCAGAATGGTGACGCGTGATGTGGACATCACGAAGGCGGAATGGAACTTCAGAACATCCCGGTCTCGAGCCGGGCGGCTTCGCTCATCATGTCCTGGTTCCACGGCGGATCGAAGGTCAGCTCGACCTCAACGCGCGTGATGGTCGGAATCTGCAACAGCCGCGAGCGCACGTCATCGACCAGGAAATCGCCCATGCCGCAGCCGGGGGCGGTCAGCGTCATGGCAATCTCGACTTCGCGCACGCCGTCATCCTTTTTGTGGATGTCACAGGAATAGATCAGCCCCAGATCGACGATGTTGATCGGAATCTCGGGGTCAAAGCAGGTCTTGAGCTGCTTCATCACCAGCTCCGCGAGGTCGTCGTCGGTGGCATCTTCCGGCAACTCCGGTTTCGGCGGCGGCTCGCGCCCGATCGCATCGGCATCGTCGCCGGCCAGTCGGAACAGGCGACCGTCGACGTAAACCGTGAAGCTGCCGCCCAGCGATTGGGTCAGGTAGCCCGAACTGCCCGCCGGCAGCGTGACCATCATGCCTTCGGGCACCAGCGCGACGTCGCAATCGCGCTGGAACTGGACCGGTGCGTAAGACTGGCTGTACATCGAAACGGTATCGGCAATTCAATTCAGGACCGATATTGTACCCTTTCGGCCAGACGCCGTTGGCCGGCGTGTACCGACGCTTTCAGGAAGCCCCTTCGGGCTCGATGCCCAGCGCCCGCTCGGCCGCCTGACGGGTCATCGGGTGGTAGCCGGCGCGTGCACGCCGGTAGACCTCGATTGCCCAGTCGCGCCCCCAATCGCTGTCGGCCAGCGCCTGATACAGCGGCCGGGTGAACTTGTTGCGACCGACCTCGAGCAGGAAGCCTTCCAGCCGTTCGATGCCCGGTTGATAGCGCGTCTCGATCGCCAACTGCAGCCACAGGTAAAGAATTTCGACGTTGCCCGAGGCGGTCAGCGCAAAGGCTTCGTCGAGTGCGACCATGCGCGCTTGATCGACGCTGCCCGTCAGTCCGGTCAAAAAGTGCCGCCACTGGCTGACCGACCAAGCGTCCACCGGCAGCGCATCCAGGCTCACGTCACCGTCCAGCCAGCGCCGGCGCCAGTCATCGACGGTCTCGAATGCATCGGAGCTCGGCAGTACCGCGAACGCCGGCAGGCCGGGCTGGTGCAGCCAGGTCCGGACCTGCTCCATCGTCACCGCCTCACCATCGACCAGCTTGTCCTGCAGGTAGCCGAGGAAATCCTCGGTGCGCACCGACTGAAACGCGAACTGCTCGAACCAGCCGGCCAGAAAGCGATCGAAACGCTCGCGCCCGACCTGCGCTTCGAGCCAGTCGAGAAACAGCCGGCCCTTGTCGTAGGGCACACCGGTGAAGGCGCCCTCGGGGTCCTCACCGGCCAGATCGCGCACCAGCACCTGGGCGTCTTCGGGCAGGCCTTCCATTTCTTCGACCAGCCCGGCAATATCCAGCGTCGCCTCGGCTTCGGCGCGGTCATCGCCATACAAGGCCTCGACGATGCGGTTTTCAAAGTAGGTGGTAAAACCCTCGTTCAGCCACAGGTCGCGCCATTCGGCGTTGGTCACCAGATTGCCCGACCACGAATGCGCCAGCTCATGCGCGATCAGCGCGGTCAGCGAGCGGTCGCCGGCGATCACGGTCGGGGTGATGAACGACAGGCGTGGATTTTCCATACCGCCGAACGGGAAGCTGGGCGGCAGGATCAAAAGATCATAGCGATCCCAGCGGTAGGGGCCATATAAGGCCTCACCGGCATCGATCATCGCCTCGAGTTCGGCAAATTCATCGGCCGCAGCCGCCAGCCGCGACGGCTCGGCGTAGACGCCCGAACGCGGCCCGGTGGCCTCGAACTCGAGTCGGCCGACGGCGAGTGCCATCAGGTAGGACGGGATCGCCTGCGGCATCTCGAAGGTGTAGATGCCGTCCTCATGCGTGGCGGTCGGATTGCCGGCCGCGCCCATCGTCGCCATCAGGTGGCGCGGGACCCGCAGCGTGGCTTCGAAGGTGTAGCGCACCGCCGGTGTGTCCTGCAGCGGCACCCAGCTGCGCGCAAAGATCGGTTGCGACTGGGTGAACAGAAACGGCTCGCCGCTGGTGGTCTGCTGACCATCGAGCCACTGCAAGCCATAGGCCTCGGGGGATGTGCGGTAGTCGACGCGCACCCGCTCGACGCCCGAGCCGAGGGCAATCACCAGCGCCTGGCCCAGCCACGGCTGACCGTCAACGGGCGCGTTCAGTCGCCACGACAGCGGCGCCAGCGCGCCGTCAGCCTCGACCCGGTTGACATCGACGATCTCCAGATCGCGCGTGTCCAGCACCAATCGCCCAGACGGCTGGACCGGTTCAAGGTTCAGCACGGCGTGCCCGTCCAGCCGTCGGCGATCGAAATCGACCGCAAGATCCAGCGCAATATGCGCAACGCGCACCTCGCCGAAGTTGGCAAAGCTGTGCGGATCATCGCCGGGGGCGATCGGCTCGACGACCTCGGGCGTATCGCCACAGGCCGCCAGCAGCAACGCGGCCAGCAACAGCAAAAGGGTTTTGAACACGCCGGAAGGGTTCATCGAGTGGGCTCCATCAAAAACGCCCGAGCGAGACTGCTCGGGCGCGCGGGCGTTTGCAGGATCGGCGAACGGCCAGGACGCGGGTTGCGATCAGGCGGCCGGACCCATCTGCGACTGCAGGTAGTTCTGCTCGCCAACCTTGTCGAACAGGGCAATCTGGGTCTCGAGCCAATCGACGTGTCCTTCCTCGTCGACCAGGATCTTCTCGAACAGCTCGCGCGAGACGAAATCGCGCACCTGCTCGGCGTACTCGATTGCATCGCGCAGATCCGGGATGGCCTGGTGTTCCAGCTCGAGGTCACACTGCAGCACCTCGCGCACGTTCTCGCCGATGCGCAGCTTGCCCATATCCTGCAGGTTGGGCAGTCCTTCGAGGAACAGAATGCGCTGGATCAGCTCGTCGGCGTGCTGCATTTCCTCGACCGACTCCTGAAACTCCTTCTTGCCCAGCGTGTTCAGGCCCCAATCCTCGAGCATGCGCGAATGCAGGAAATACTGGTTGATCGCCGTCAACTCGTTCTTGAGGATGACGTTGAGGTGTTCGATGATCTTGCTGTCGCCTTTCATGACTAAGTGCCTTTTGTGAATTGATGCTGATGGATAAAAGAATAACCGATGGACTGTGACGGCTCACACATTCAACTAGTGCGATTACAACGCCTGGTCGCCTTCCTCGCCGGTGCGGATCCGGATTGCGCGCTCCAGCGCGGTGACGAAGATCTTGCCGTCGCCGATCCGACCCGAGGCCGCGGTTTCGCGGATGATTTCGATCACGCGCTCGGCTCGAGCATCCTCGACCGCAATCTCCAGCTTGAGCTTGGGCAGAAAATCGACCACGTACTCGGCACCGCGATAAAGCTCGGTGTGACCCTTCTGGCGGCCGAAGCCCTTGACTTCGCTGACGGTCATGCCCGAAATGCCGGCATCGCCGAGCGCATCGCGCACATCGTCGAGCTTGAACGGCTTGATGATCGCGGTAATCAGTTTCATCGGTGAGGCGCTCCGGATATGGCAGACTTGTCCATGGTAACCAATCAACGGAGACACGGGCATGTGGCCGGACTTCAAAACCCTCGATGAACTCACGCGCAAGCTTGCCGACACCCTGCCCGAGCGCTTCAAGGCCGCCGGTGAGGATGTCGAAAAACGCATGCGGCAGGTGCTCGAAGCCCAGTTCGCGCGCGTCAACCTGGTCACGCGCGAGGAGTTCGAGATCCAGCAACGGGTGCTCGAGCGCACGCGTGAGAAGCTCGAACAGCTCGAGCGACGGCTCGACGAAAGCGGCAAACGCGAACCGGAGGCCGGCGCATGAGGCTGCAAACCTGCACCGGCGCGCCGAGTCCGCGCCGGGTCGAGTTGTTCCTGGCCGAGAAGGGCATCGAGCTGGAGTGCAGCGAGGTCAATCTGCGCGCCGGCGAGCACTTGAGCGACGAATTCGCCGCAAAAAGTCCGGAATGCACCGTGCCGGTGCTGGAGCTCGATGACGGCGGCTGTCTCTGGAACACGCTGGCCATCCGCCAGTACCTGGAGAACCTGCATCCCGAACCCGCGCTGCTCGGCCGCGACGCGCGCGAACGCGCCGAGGTGTTGCAGTGGTCGGTCTGGATCGAGCACAACGGCTTTCTGTCTGCAGCCGAAGCCTTCCGCAATGCCGTGCCGGGCATGAAGGATCACGCGCTGCCGGGCCGCCGCCCGGTCGCCCAGATCGCCGAGCTGGCCGAACGTGGCCGGGTGCGCTTCGGTCACTTCCTCGACGACCTCGACCAGCGCCTGGCCGCGCGCGAATATCTCGCCACCGGTGCTTTCACCACGGTCGACATCGATGCCTTCGTCGTCATCGAATTCGGCCTGCGCGTCACCAAGGGCACGCTCGACGGCCACGAGCGGCTGGCTGCCTGGCAACAACGCATCGCCGCACGCCCCGCGTTCGCGAGCTGACGCGCGGCCCGTAGGGTGGGTTGAGCCTCAGGCGAAACCCACCGATCCGGCATCACATCGGAAAATTCCGAGGACTCATCGGGCCGGATTCCGAGCGCGGCCGGGCCGCCGGCCGATGGTCGAGTGCCTTCAAGTTTTCGATACTGGCACCGACCCCATCCCTGCCAAACGCGCCGATGAACCTTGCCGTGATCCACACCCGCGCCCAGCTCGGCGTCGCCGCGCCTCTGGTGCGTGCCGAGGTCCATCTGGCCGGCGGCTTGCCGCAGTTCAACATCGTCGGGCTGCCCGACTCGGCCGTGCGCGAGTCGCGCGACCGGGTGCGCGCGGCGATCAGCAATTCCGGCTTCGACAATCCGCAGCGCCGCATCACCGTATCGCTGGCACCGGCCGAGCTGCCCAAGGACGGCGGTCGCTTCGACCTGGCCATCGCCCTCGGCATTCTGGTCGCCTCCAACCAGCTTCGCAGCGAGGTACTCGACCGGCACGAATTTCTCGGCGAATTGTCGCTGGGCGGCGAGGTGCAGCCGGTCTCGGGTGCGCTGCCGGCGATCCTGGCCGCACGCGAGGCTGGACGCGCGCTGGTGCTGCCGGCCGCCAATGCGGCCGAAGCCGCGCTGGTCGAAGGCGCCGAGTGCCGACTGGCCTCCAGCCTGGTCGACACCTGCGCGGCGCTGGCCGGCGGCGAGCCGTTGCCCGGTCCGCCGGCGCATGAACCCGGGCAGGAAACCGCCCTGCCCGATCTGGTCGATGTACACGGCCAGGCGCGCGCGCGGCGCGCGCTGGAGATCGCCGCGGCCGGTGGCCACAACCTGCTGATGATCGGCCCACCGGGCACCGGCAAGACGCTGCTGGCCTCGCGCCTGCCCGGCATCCTCCCGGCCATGAGCGAACACGAAGCGCTGGAAACCGCGGCGATCGGCTCGATCAGCGGCCAGCCGCTGAACCCGGCCGGCTGGCGCCGACGGCCGTTTCGCAGCCCGCACCACACCGCCAGCGGCGTGGCCCTGGTCGGCGGCGGCTCGCGACCGCGCCCGGGCGAAATCTCGCTGGCGCACAACGGCGTGCTGTTTCTCGACGAGCTGCCGGAGTTCGACCGGCGCGTACTCGAAGTGCTGCGCGAGCCGCTGGAATCGGGCCGCATCGTGATCTCGCGCGCGGCCCTGCAAGCCGAATTTCCAAGCCGCTTCCAGTTGGTCGCGGCGATGAACCCCTGCCCCTGCGGCTACGCCGGCGACGAATCCGGGCGCTGCAACTGCTCGCCCGACCGCATCGCGCGCTACCGCCAGCGCGTCTCCGGCCCGTTGCTGGACCGCATCGACCTGCACGTCGAAGTCCCGCGCCAGAAAATCAGTCGCCAGCCAACCGGCGAGCCCAGCAGTGCGGTGCGCGAACGGGTGGCGCATGCGCGCGACCGGCAGCACGCGCGTGGCGGCCTCAACGCGCGGCTCGATGTGGCCGCCACGCGCATGCACTGCAAACTCGATGCGGCCGGCGAGAACTTGCTGGAGCGCGCCTGCGAGCGGCTGCAATTGTCAGCGCGCGCGCACCAGCGCATCATCCGCGTGGCGCGCACCATCGCCGATCTCGATGGCCAGGCAACCATCAGCACCACCCACCTGGCCGAGGCAATCGGCTACCGGCAACTGGATCGCGGGCTGGCGCACGCGGCCTGATCGCCGCCAACTTGCCGACAGACCGCGACCATCCGCGCACATCAGCGCCGGCAAACCCGACATTCCTTCATCGCGCAAGCGCCGATGTCGGGTACCCTTGAAGCCGTGATCGAAGTTGGCATTCAAACGTTGAAAAATGCTCTGGCAGCGGCCGGTCTGGCACTGCTGTGCACGTTGCCGTTACATGCCCAGACCGTGCGGACTGAAATCGTCGGCGTTTCCGGCGAGATGGCCGCCAACGTGCGCGCTGCGGTCGGCCTGAAACAGGCCGAGCAACTCGAAAAGGTCTCGGTCTGGCGCCTGCGCCGGCTGTCGCTGGAAGCACGCGAGGAGGTCCGGAACGCGCTCAAGCCGTTCGGTTATTACTCGGCCAATGTCAACGTGCGGCTGGACGAACCTGATCAGCCCGGCGCGCCGTGGCGCGCCCGAATCGAGATCGCACCCGGCGAGCCGGTGCGCGTGACCGAAGCTCATATCGACCTGGGCACCACCAGCGATGAAATCGAGGCCTTTACCGAGTGGCTGGAAAACTGGCCCTTGCCCCCGGGCAGCGCGCTGCGCCATC
Organism: Wenzhouxiangellaceae bacterium; assembly: GCA_032251355.1. Taxonomy (GTDB): domain Bacteria; phylum Pseudomonadota; class Gammaproteobacteria; order Xanthomonadales; family Wenzhouxiangellaceae. The sequence continues at coordinate 7,394 of JAVVDV010000010.1, read as the reverse complement.
CGCCGTGGACGCGCGCACTGGCCGACCTGGAGCAGCTGGCGCGTCTGCACGGTTTCTTCGACGCGCGCTTTGCAGCCCGTCGGATGGAAGTCGCGCCGGCGCGCAACGAGGCCGTGCTGACGGTGGACTACGAACCCGGCCGGCGCTACCGGATCGGTCGGATCGACTTCGGCAACAGCGGTTTCAACGATGACCTGATGCGTGCGCAGACCATCCTCGAGACCGACCAGCCGTTCGTCGCCGAAGACCTCGACGAGCAGCGCCAGACGCTGGTGCGCACCGGCTACTTCGACCAGGTCGCGATCGAGCAGCAACGCAACCGCGATGACGCCACCGTCGATCTCGTCTACCGCCTCGAACGCCGCAAGCCGAGCACCTGGCGCGTACTGGCCGGGTTCGGCACCGATACCGGCGCACGCGGCCAGGTCGGCCTCAGGCGTCATTACCTTTCGGCGCGTGGTGACCGGCTTGATGTCGGCGTGGGCGCACAGCAGACCAACAGCGAGTTCGTGCTGCGCGGCACCTACGAACACCCGTTCGGCGGCGAGCCGGGCAACTTCCTGTTTACCGACGTGCTGCTCAAGCGTGAAAACGACCGCTTCCGGTTCGAAGATGAAGACCGCATCGAACCGGTATTCGAAGCCTTCAGCGGCGACCGCACCCAGATGCGTCTGGCGGTCGGCCGCCTGCGCGAACGCCGGCTGCTCAAGCGCCCGTTCCAACCGCTGATCGAACGGCTGTTCGTGCTGTTTCTCAACGAGCAGTTCGATGCCTTCTCGCGCAGCAGCATCAGTGACGAACAACTTGCATTGCTGCGCGCCAACCCGGGCCTGCGCCCGTTCCTCGATACCGACACCAACACCGTCGCCCTCGGCGGTGAATGGACACTGAGCCGCATGGTTGGTGAACGGTTTGCCACCGAAGGCCTGCACGCGCAAGCCCGAGTGCTCGGCTCGGTCGAGCAGCTGGGTTCGGATACCAGCTTTCTGCAGGGCTACGCGCAAGGCCGCTGGCATTGGCGCTTCCTGCCGCGTCACAAGGTTCTGTTGCGTGGCGAACTCGGCTACACCGCCGCCGACACCACAACCCTGAACCTGCGCCTGCCGGGCGACGAGCGACAGCTGGATCTGGACATCACCGAGCTGCCCGAACTGTTCCGCTTCAAGACCGGCGGCGACCGCACCGTGCGCGGCTACAGCTACGAGGCGCTGAGCACCAACCGCAACGGCGCCAACCATCTGATGGTCGGCTCGGTCGAATACGAATACAACATCTACGGCGATTTCTCGCTGGCTGGCTTCTACGACATCGGCAACGCCTTCAACGATTTCGCCAACCCGGAACTCAAGCGCGGCGCCGGTGCCGGCGTGCGCTGGTATACGCTGATCGGGCCGGTGCAACTGGATTTCGCGCGCGCGCTCGACGACGACACCTGGACCATTCACTTCACGATCGGGTCGAAACTGCTGTGAAACGACTGCTGATCATTACCGCCTCCGTGGTCGTCGTGTTGGCGCTGCTGCTGGCGATCGGCTGGCTGTGGCTGACGACCAGCACGGCCGGCGCGGCGTTCCTGCTCGCGCGCGCCGAAGGTGCCGTGCCGGGACTGTCGCTTGAGCACCGGCGCGGCGGCCTCGACGACGGCGTAGTGCTGGCCGATCTGCGCTACCAGGCCGACGCCCTGACGGTCGAGGCCGATGCGGTCGAGCTGGCCGTCAACATCCGCCTGCTGGCACGCACGCTGACGATCGAGCGCTTGCAGATCAACGGCGTGCGCGTGGCCCTGCCACCGGCATCGACCGAGCCTGCATCCGAGGCGCCGCTGGAACTGGGCGATTACCGCTTGCCGCTGACGGTGGTGATCAAACAGCTCGAAATCACCGATCTGCAGATCGCCGACGCCAACGGCGAGCCCGTGCTGGCAGTCGAACGCGCCGCGCTGGCCGCACGGGCGCACGAACGGCTCACCATCGAGCGCTTCGAACTGGTCATGGACGAGCTGGAAGCGGGCCTGAACGGCACGCTGGGTCTGGCCGAACCGTGGCCGGCCGCGCTCGCATTGCAGACCACACTGGCGCTCGATGCCGACACCGCGCAACAGGTCGAGCTGGATGTGAACGGGCCGCTGGAACAACTGGCGATCAAGCTGCGCACGCGCGGACCCGCGGCGCTGGACGGCACGGCCACGATCACCGGGCTGCCCACCATCGACGCGCTGGACGGCGAGATCGAGCTTGCCGGCGTGCTGGACGGCTGGCCCGCCGTCGACGGTCGCATCGAGGAATTGAGCTTGCGCGCCTCCGGCGGTCTGGCCGCCTGGCAACTGGCGACCAATGCGACACTGCACTGGCCGGAGCTGCCGTCTGCGCGGCTCGAAGTCAACGTCGACGGCGATCCTGAACGCATTGCACTGACCACCCTGCGCATCGAAACGCTGGACGGTGCCATCGACGGCCAAGCCGAAGCACACCTGGGCGATCCGCTGACCGCCACCGCAAACCTGGCCCTGAACGCTCTGAACCCATCGCCCGTGCTGCCGGACTGGCCGGCCGGCGCGCGCCTGAACGGCACGCTGGCGGCCGACTGGGACGGTGAGCGCGTGCGGCTGGCGCCTTTGCAACTGAGCGCGCCGCCGAGCGAGCTGTCGCTGTCGGGTTCGGCCGAGTTCGCGCCGGCCAGCGAGGCGCTGGCGGTCGATCTGCAATGGCAATCACTGGCCTGGCCGCCATTGCCCGAAGCCGATACCGAGCCGCTGTTCTCCAGCCGCACCGGCACGCTCAAGGCCTCGGGCACGCTGACCGAATGGCAGGCCGAACTGCAGGCCTGGCTGGAACTGGCCGGGCAGCCACCGGGTGAAATCGGGCTGAATGCAACCGGCGATGCGAGCGGCATCGAGCTCGAAAGCGGTCGGCTGGATTTCGCCGAATTCGGATCTGCCGCGCTCAGTGGTCGCTACGACCATGCCGCGTCGGCAGGCGATCCGGCCGCCGTGGCGTTGAACCTTCAGCTCGAAAACCTGGACCCGTCCGCGTTCGTCACCGAACTGCCCGGCCGCGTCGATGCCGACATCACGCTGGCCGCCGTGCTGACCGATCCGCTCAAGGCAAGGATCGAGATCGACACACTCGGCGGCCAACTGCGCCAGGTTCCGCTGTCGGGCAGCGGCAGCGCCGCGCTGGTCGGTGCGCGCCTGGCGGAAGGACGCTTGGATCTGGCACTGGGCGATAACCGCGTGCGGCTGGAAAGCGACGACGGCGAGCGCTGGCAACTGGCGCTGGCCGCCGAGCGACTCGACCAGCTGTGGCCGGACCTGACCGGGCGACTGCTACTGGATGCCGACGTGCAGCCCATGATTCAGGAGGCCGGCTGGCAGATCGAAGCCAACGGGCTGGCCTGGCAGGATATACGGCTGGCAGCACTGCGCGGCGCGGGTACGGCCGGCTGGGGAGACACACCGACCATCGACGCCTCACTCGTAGCCGAGGATGTCGACCTGAACCCGTGGGAGCGTCTGGCCAGCGTCAATCTGCAACTGACCGGCACCTGTACTGCGCACGCACTGGAACTGGCCGTCGACGGCAGCCGGCTCGACCTCGATCTGGCGATTGATGGCGCCCTGACCGGCTGCCTGGAAGCGCCGCAAGGCTGGCTCGGCCAGGTTGAATCGCTGGCACTGTCCGACACCCCGTGGGGTCGCTGGCAACTTGAACAAGCAATGCCGGTGGAAATCCTGGCGGATTCAACCACCGCCGGCCCGGGCTGCCTGTGGACCGAAACCAACCCCGGCCGCCTGTGCCTGAGCGATTTTGCCAGTGCCGGCCCCACAGGGCAGGTCGAACTGGCCCTCAACGCACTGCCGCTGGATCTGCTGCTGCTGATCACCGACCCGGTCGTGACCTTCGGCAGCGACATCCGCGGGCTGGCAAAGATCGACTGGGACGCCGAAGGGATTCGTGCGGTGGACTCGACCCTGCTGCTCGGGCCCGGCCAGATGCGGATGCTCGGTGACGACGAAGTCCTGCTCAATATTCGCGGCGCGAACTTCGCCACCCGCTCGCCCGAACCCGGCGCACTGAACGCGCAACTGGAACTGGCGCTGGAGCAGAAAAGTACGGTCACGGCGACCGTGCAGGTTCCCGACATCAATACTCCGCGCGAGCTGGAACTGGACAGTCGCATCGACCTCGACCTGCCGCGGCTGGCCGCGTTCAACCGACTGGTACCGCAACTCGACGAACTCGGCGGCGGTCTCGGCGCATACCTGGAACTGAGCGGCCCATTGAGCGCGCTCGACTACCACGGCGAACTGGCCTTGCGCGATGCGCGCATCCTGTATGCACCGCTGGGCATGAACCTGTCCGAGTTCGCGCTGACCGTCGAGATCGAACCCGAGCGCGGCCAACTGCGCGGTGGCTTCATGGCCGGGCCCGGCCGCGGCCAGATCGAAGGCCAGATCGAGCGCCACAACGGCGACTGGCAAGGCACGGCGCAGATCAATGGCGAGAAACTGCAACTGTTCGATGTCGACTGGCTGAGGCTGACGGCGTCATCCGATCTGTCATTGGCCTTCACTCCAGAGCAACTGAAACTCGGTGGCGGCCTGGTGATCGACCGCGCCCGCCTCGGCATGCCGCCGGGTAGCGAGACCCGGGTGGCCGTGTCCGAGGATGAAGTCATCATCGGCGAGGACACGAAAGAGGACGAAGACGCGCCGCCGGCGGCCGCGCGCGTGCTGGCCGGCCAGGTACGACTGGAAATGGGGCCCGACGTCAAGCTATCGGCCGCCGGCATGGAAACGCGCCTGACCGGAGCGCTGGAGATCAGCTGGCCGGAGGATTCGGACCAACCGATCGGCCGCGGCATGATCCAGCTGGTCGACGGCTCCTACCGCGCGTACGGCCAAAGCCTGGAGGTCACCGAAGGCGACGTGCTGTTCACCGACCAGCCGATCGACAACCCGGTGCTGGAAATCGAAGCGGTGCGCGAAATCTTCGGCGACCCGCAGGTCGAACAGGCCGGTGTACGCATCGCCGGACCCGCACAGCGCCCGCAAATCACCCTGTTCACCGACCCGCCGACCACCTCGGAAAAGGCGCTCACCTACATCCTCACCGGCGCCGACTTCGACCATGCCGGCGGCCAGGGTGCATTCAATGTCGGCCTGTGGGTACTGCCGCGACTGTTCGTCAGCTACGGCATTGGCCTGTTCGACACCGGCAACGTGCTGGCCGCGCGCTACGAGTTGTCGCGCCGCTGGGGCCTGCGCGCCACCTCCGGCGAGCGCGACACCGGCATGGACCTGAGCTTTATCATAGATCGCTGATCCTCATCGACGAATCCCGGAGCCAACCATGACAACCACGGTTGCAATACGTGCCAAATTCGCGCTGCTGATGGCCGTCGTCCTGGCCGTCGCGACCGGCGCTCTGCTCGCCCAGTCCGACGACAAGCCCGCAATCGAACCGGCGCTGGCCGCCGGCCTGCTGGCCCAATACGATATCGCCGTGATCGATGTGCGCTCGGCCGAAGAAATTGCCGAAACCGGCGTTGTCGGCAATGCCGCAACAATCGTGCACACCGACACCGACGCGCTGGCCGAATTCCTCGGCCCACCGCCGGGCCGAGCCGCAATCCTCTACTGCCGCTCCGGTCGCCGCGCCGGTGTCGCCATCGACACGCTCGAAGCGCTGGGCTACGACAGCCTGATCAACGCCGGCGGCCACGCCGACTTAAGCGCTGCCGTCGCCGCACGTGCACACCCGAATCCAAACCCGGAAGACTCATGAACGAACAACAGCAACGCCAACTCCAGGCCCACAACCGCGCAACCAGTGCCTTCATCGACCTGGCCAACGAACTGGCCAAGCAGGAAGACCAGGACCCGCGCATCGTCTCGGCCGCACTGATGGCCGCCAGCGGCATCTATGCCACCTTCACCACCGCCGGCAACCAGGGCTTCCTCGCCCCCGGCGGCGTCGAGAAAGTCGCCGAGATGTACAAGAACAACCTCGGCTACATCCAGGAACGCAAGAAAGAAGAACTCAAAGCCCAGGGCCTCGAACCCAAACCCCTGGGCGGTGACGGCACCATCGCCAGCCCGCACGCCGCGGCGATTGCTGATGCCGAAAAAAAACCCGCCGACAACGACTGAAAAAGCACGGGCCCTTAGCTCAGTTGGTTAGAGCAGCCGACTCATAATCGGTAGGTCGCAGGTTCAAGTCCTGCAGGGCCCACCATCTACCTAATTTCTGACGGTTTTATGGCTGAGTAGCCATATACTGCCCGGCCATCTTCAATAGCCGGCAGTGGTTCTCCCTTGGCAATCGGCAATACTGAACACAGTCGGAATTGCAGCTTATTCGTATTTTGTGTAAAATACAGATAATTCAGATTTCTCGGATTGGCCCATGTTCCAGGTAAAAGCAACGCATGCCCAGCGCAGGTTCGGCGAAGTGATTCGCGAGGCGCAACGTGAACCGGTCGAGATTCTCAGCCACGGGAAATCGGCGGCAGTCCTGATCTCTGCTCATGAATATGCTCGACTCAAAGCTCGCGACCGCCGTGTCCTGCTGGCGGGCGATTTTGATGAAGAAACCGTCAGGCTGCTTCGAGCCGCGGAGGCACCCGCTGAGGCTGCTGAGTTCGATCACGAGGTCGACTGATTGACTTCCTCTATCCCGGTGCAGCCGGGTGACGTAATCCAATACTCCTATCTCTGGCGTTATGAGGAACGCCAAGGTCGCGTCGATGGACGAAAAGATCGCCCGTGCACGGTAATGATCATCCAGGCAGATAAGAACCTCGTTAGCGTATGCCCAATTACTCATACGCCGCCCGAGGCGGACCGGAACGTGTCAACCTTCTTCCAACAGATCGGCGCATTTTTCTATGTAACCACCTCGGGTAGCTCGGCGCTTACCGGGGTCGGTACAGTCTTGAAGCTTTCCGGACAGGCCAGTACCTGCTCGGCCGGCTGTCCATCATCGGGATTGATGCACACCCGCTCTGGCGGTCGCTTGACGAGCGGCGGTCCGTTGACGTAGCGCTCCGGGTGGTCGGCATAGTGTCGATCCATCGCCGCCTGGCGAACCTGCCAGACCGCATCAACCCGGCTGGTGTAGACATCCTCCGGCGTGAACAGCGCCAGCCCTTCATGCGGGCGCTGGTTGTAGGCCGGGATGAACACATTGCACCACTCGCGGGCATGGTCCGCGTCGCGGAATCGCCCCGGGTAGCTGGGCCAATACTTGGTGGTCTTGAACTGGCTCTCACTGAAGGCGTTGTCGTTGCTCACCCGGGGCCGCGAGAAGCTCTGTTCCACGCCCAGACTGGACATCAACTCGGCAAAGCTGTGGGCGATCATTGGCGAGCCCCGGTCCTGATGGACAATCAGC
>JAVVDV010000009.1:0-84330 GCA_032251355.1 Wenzhouxiangellaceae bacterium | reverse complement strand
TGGCGTCCCCTAGGGGATTCGAACCCCTGTCGCCGCCGTGAAAGGGCGGTGTCCTAGGCCTCTAGACGAAGGGGACGGATTTCTTCGATTGCTGACAATCCGTCGTGGCCGAATTGTATGTGAAAACCTTGGGTGGTGGAGCCAGGCGGGATCGAACCGCCGACCTCTACAATGCCATTGTAGCGCTCTCCCAGCTGAGCTATGGCCCCAGCCAAGCCCGCGAGTCTAACCGAGCATTTAAGGCGTGTCAATTATAATGAAGCGATATTTTGCAGGTAGCCTGAGATGAGCGATTCCTCGGCCAATTCATCGGGTCTCGGCCGGGCCTCGGCCTGGGTGCTGGCCGCCCCCGGTGCCGGCGATAATCGGCAACTCGAGGCGCTGGTCAAGCTTTTCGACATCGATGCGCGCTGGATTTCCGATTTCGATGGCGTCGGTCGGGTCTTGTTCGATCGCCTGCAGGCGCCTTGGAGCCTGCGCATGCCGCCCGACAAGGCCGGGCGGTTCGAGCCGCCGTGGCCGAACCTGGTGCTGCTGGCCGGTGGTCGCAGCGTGGTCGATGCTCGTCGTATTCGTCAGGCTTCGCAGGGGCGGTCGAAAATCGTCTGTCTCGGGCGTCCCTGGGCGCCGCTGGACTGGTTCGATCTGGTCGTGACAACGCCGCAGTATCGCTTGCCCGCGGCCGACAACGTGCTGACGCTGGATCTGCCGCTGAACCTGCCGGAACCGTCGGACCCGTCGCAGTTGGAGTACTGGTGCGCACAGTTCGAGTCCCTGCCACGCCCGTTGATCGGCGTTCTGCTCGGCGGCGCGTCGGGCAGTTATGCCTTTCCGGCCTCAGCGGCGGCGAAGCTGGCAGGGCGGCTCAACGAGGTTCTGGTTCGCGCCGGCGGCAGTGCGGTGATCGTGGCCAGTCCGCGCACACCGGATGCGGCGATGGCGCGGATCAGCGCCGAGTTCCAGGCCCCGGGGCAGGTGTATGGCTGGCATCCCAGCGGCGGGCCGAACCCGTTCCGCGCCTTGCTGGCGCTGGCCGACGGCTTCGTCGTGACCGGTGACAGTGCCTCGATGCTGGCCGACGCGGTGTTTACCGGCCGACCGGTTTCGGTGTTCGATTTGCCCGAGCGCGGGGTCAGCCGCTGCAATCGCGCCGTGCGCGCGCTGACCCGAGGCCTCGAGCCGGTGCAGCAGCGGCTTGCGCGTCGTGGTTGGTGGATTCCGGCGCGTGATATGCGCCTTGTGCACGCTGGACTCAAACGCGCCGGACACGCCGTGGCATTGGATGCGCTGCCCAATGCGCCGGCGGCGTCTGCAATCGCGGTCGAGGCGATGGCCCAAAATCTTCGCCAACGCATCTCAGGCCTGCTGGAACCGGGCCGGGCGCGGCCGACGGCGCTAAAATGAAAATCTTGAATGCTGCTGCGGTGTTGTCCGCCGGTGGCGCCTGATTCCAATCCGAACAGTCCAGACACTTAAGGGCATCACTCATGCGCAAGGGCATTATTCTCGCCGGCGGCTCGGGCACGCGGCTGTACCCGCTGACCCGCGTGATCAGCAAGCAGCTGCTGCCGGTCTACGACAAGCCGATGATCTACTACCCGCTCAGCACCCTGATGCTGGCCGGCATCCGCGAGACGCTGATCATCACCACGCCGGCGGACCGACCGCTGTTCGAGCGCCAGCTCGGCGACGGCAGTCAGTGGGGGCTTGCGCTGGACTACGCCGAGCAGCCCGAGCCGGGCGGTCTGGCGCAGGCCTTTCTGATTGCCGAGCGCTGGCTGGACGGGGCCGATTCCTGCCTGGTGCTGGGCGACAACATCTTCTACGGCCATGGCATGACGGGTGCCCTGACCAGCGCCAACGCCCGCGATCAAGGCGCGACCGTGTTCGGCTACTGGGTCGGTGACCCGGAACGCTACGGCGTGGCCGAGTTCGATCCCTCGGGACGGGTCGTCGGGCTGGAGGAGAAGCCGCCGGCACCGAAGTCCAATTACGCGGTCACCGGTCTGTACTTTTACGATCACCGCGCACCCGAGTTTGCCGCCGCACTCCAGCCCTCGCCGCGCGGCGAACTGGAAATCACCGATCTGAACAAGCGTTATCTTGAGCTCGGCGAGCTGCACCTGGAAAAACTCGGCCGCGGCATCGCCTGGCTGGACACCGGCACGCACGAATCGCTGATGCAGGCCGGCGCCTTCATCGAGACGATCGAGTCGCGCCAGGGCCTGAAGATTGCCTGTCCCGAAGAGATCGCCTGGCGCGCCGGCTGGATCGATGGACAGGCCGTGCGCAGCCAGGCCGAGGAACTGGCCAAGACCGGCTACGGCGACTACCTGCTCAAGCTGCTGGAGCGGCGCGAAATGTAAGCTGCCCCCCGACGTCGTTGTGGCGGCGACTCGGGTACAGTGACGATGAAATCGATACCGGCAACTGCCGGCCCGGAGAGCATGCAATGACGGATTTCGGCTACCGCGAAGTGGCGCCCGAGGAGAAGACCCGGCTGGTCGGCCAGGTGTTCTCGTCGGTGGCCGAGCGCTATGACCTGATGAATGATCTGATGTCGGTCGGCATCCACCGGCTGTGGAAGCGCCATTTCGTGGCCGGCTGCGGCATGCGACCGGGTCAGCGCGTACTCGATCTGGCTGGCGGCACCGGCGATATTGCCGCACTGGCGCGGCGTCGGGTCGGTCCCGGCGGCGAGGTCGTGATCGGCGATATCAATCCGCACATGCTCGAGGTCGGCCGACGGCGCATGGACGACCGCGGCACGGTGGATGGATTTTCGTGGCTGCAACTCAACGCCGAGGCATTGCCGTTGGCCGAGCGCCGCTTCGACCACGTCACGATCGCGTTCGGCTTGCGTAACGTCACCGACAAGCCGGCCGCGCTGGCCGAAATGCATCGGGTGCTCAAGCCCGGCGGGCGGGTGCACATACTCGAGTTCTCCGAGGTGCGGCCAAAGCCGCTGGCGCGCGCCTACGATCTATGGTCGTTCCAGGTGCTGCCGCGGCTGGGCGAGCGCGTGGCCGGCGACCGCTCAAGCTACCAGTACCTGGCCGAATCCATCCGCCGCTTCCCGAACCAGAAGAAGCTGGCCGGCATGCTGGAAGCCGCCGGGTTCGAGCGCGTGGCCTGGGAAAACCTGTCGTCGGGCATCGCCGCCATCCATCGCGGGGTGAAAGTCTGATGGGCCGTTACCGCACTCCATTCCCGGGCCTGCTGGCCGGCGCGATTGAATTCGTGCTCAACCGTGCCGCAGCGCTGGATGACGATGCAGCGGCGGTGTTGGCGCCGTTGGCCGGTCAGTGGTTGAAGTTGGAGCTTGAAGGGCTGGCGATCGATCTTTGGGTGACCGTCGTGGATGACAGGTTTGTGATCAAGGCCGAAGTCGACGAACCGGACGCGCAGGCGCGCACCACCATTGCCGGTACACCTGCCTCGCTGCTGGCGATGACGGCACCGGCGCTGGGCGGCAGCGCCGATGTCCGAATCGAGGGTGATACCGGCCTGGCGCAACGCTTCCAGGGCGCGCTCAAGCAGCTCGATCCCGATTTCGAGAAGGGCTTGAGCGAATGGTTCGGGCCGCTGGTCGGGCTTCAGATCAGCCGCATGCTCGACGAACTGGTGCAGCAAGGCCGTCAGACCGTGCGCACCGGCGAGGATCTGTTCACCCGCTGGTTGCGCGAGGAAAGCGAACTGGTGCCCAGTCCGGATGAATGGCGGGCGTTTCGTGATGGTGTCGATGCCGCGCGCGAGGCGGTGGACCGGCTGGAGCGCAAGATCAAGAGACGAGGCGCATGATCCGGCGTACGTTCCGGATGCTCGGTATCGCGCTGGTGCTGGCGCGCTACCGGCTCGATGAGCTGTTACTGGAATTGCCGCCGCTGAAGGTCGCCAAACTGGTGCGCATGCTGCCGTGGGGCCGGCGCGGCGTGCGCGAGCTGTCGCGCGGGGCGCGTCTGCGGCTGGCGCTGGAAGAACTGGGTCCGATCTACGTCAAGTTCGGCCAGATCCTGTCGACCCGGCGTGATCTGCTGCCGGCGGATATCGCCGACGAGTTGGCCGGGCTGCAGGACAACGTGCCGCCGTTCCCCGGTGAGCAGGCGCGCGCGATCGTCGAGGAGGCACTGGGCAAGCCGGTGACCGAACTGTTTCGCCGCTTCGAGACCGAGCCGTTGGCTTCGGCTTCGATTGCGCAGGTGCACGCCGCCGAGTTGCCCGATGGCACGGAAGTGGTGGCCAAGGTGGTTCGGCCCGGGATCGCCACGCGCATTCGCGACGATCTCGAGCTGCTCGAAGCGCTGTCCAGGCTGGTGCGCCGTTACCATCCGGAGGGTGACCGGATTCGGCCCAATGAGGTCGTAGCTGAATTCCGGCGCGTGATCCTCGACGAGCTCGACATGCAGCGCGAAGGCGCCAACGCCAGCCTTCTGCGGCGCAACTGGGAAGACTCCGACGAGCTCTATATCCCCAAGATCTACTGGTCGCACAGCGCCAGCCGCGTGCTGGTGATGGAGCGTGTCGGCGGCGTGCCGGTGCGCGACATCGACGAGCTCAAGCGCCGCGGCGTGGACCTGGAGCGGCTCGCCCGGCGAGGCATCCGGGTGTTCTACCAGCAGGTGTTCCGCGACAATCTGTTCCACGCCGACATGCACCCCGGCAACATCCGCGTCGATGTCAGCGATCCGACCGACGCGAGCTTCATCGCGCTGGATTTCGGAATCGTCGCCAGCTTGACACCGCGCGATCTGTACTACATCGGCGAGAACTTCCTGGCGATCTTCAACCGCGACTACCGGCGCGTGGCCGAGTTGCACGTCGAGGCCGAGTGGGTGCCGGCCGACACCCGCATCGACGAGATGGAGGCCGCCGCGCGTACCGTGTGCGAGCCGAGCTTCACGCGGCCGCTTGAAGAAGTGTCGTTCGGCGAAATGGTGGTCAGTTTGTTCGAGGTTGCGCGCCGCTTCAAGCTGACCCTGCAGCCGCAGCTGATCATGCTGCAGAAAACGCTGCTGAATATCGAGGGCATGGGGCGCGACCTGTATCCGAAGATCAACATCTGGGACGTGGCCAAGCCGGAGCTGGAGCGCATCTTCCGCGAGCGCTACGGGCTGGGTCGCACCGCGAAAAAGGTCACGCGCGAGTTTCCCGCCTGGCTGGCGCGCGGCCCCGAGTTGCCCAACCTGGTGCTCGAGTCGCTGCGCATCGCCGCACGCGGTCGCTTCACCGCGCACATCGACAGCGACGACCTCGCGCGCATCGAGCGCCGTATCGCCGACGGCAACCACCGGGTGCCCGGCGCCATTATCACCGCCGGCCTGACCGTCGCGGCCTCCCTGCTGGCCGCCTACGACGTCGGACCGTGGTTCCAGACCCATTCGCTGCCGGCCACCGCCTGCTTTGCCGTGGCCCTGGCGGTGGCCTGGAAAACCCTGAGAAGAATCTGAGAAAAGGCCCGCTTCATGACCTCCCGAGACAAGCTCGCCACCCGCGTGATCCACGCCGGTCAGGCACCCGATCCTTCGACCGGCGCGATCATGACGCCGATCTACACCACCAGCACCTACGTGCAGAACAGTCCGGGCGATCACCTGGGCTATGAGTACTCACGCACGCACAACCCGACGCGCAAGGCCTGGGAGGCGTGCATCGCCGATCTGGAGGGCGGCGTCGCCGGTTTCGCCTTCGCCTCGGGGATGGCCGCGGCCGATACCGTCCTGCACCTGCTCAAGCCCGGCGATCACGTACTTGCGACCAACGATCTCTACGGCGGCAGTTGGCGGTTGTTCGAGCGCGTTCGTCGCCAATCGGCCGGGCTGGACTTCACGTTTGCCGATCTGAGCGATCCCGACACTGCGGCAAGCGCGATTCGTCCCGACACCCGGATGATCTGGGTTGAAACCCCGACCAACCCGATGCTCAATCTTGTCGACATCGCGCGCATGGCCGAACTGGCACGGGCGCATCACTGCTTGCTGGTGGTCGACAATACCTTCGCGACGCCGATGCTGCAGCGGCCGATCGCACTCGGCGCCGACATCGTGCTGCATTCGGTCACCAAGTATCTGAATGGCCACTCCGACATGATTGGTGGCGCGCTGGTCGCCGCCGGCGACGAGCTGGCCGAGCGCATCGGCTTCATCCAGAACTCGGCCGGCGCGGTGCAGGGGCCGTTCGACGCTTTCCTGGTGCTGCGCGGGGTCAAGACGCTGGCGCTGCGCATGCGCGCGCATTGCGCCAACGCCGCGCGGATTGCCGAATGGCTGACCGGCCAGCACAAGGTGCGGCGCGTGATCTATCCAGGCCTCGACAGTCATCCGCAAAAAGATCTGGCCGAGCGCCAGATGGCCGGCTTCGGCGGCATGGTCAGCTTCGACCTGGACGGCGACCTGGCCGCGGCCCGGCGCTTGCTGGAGAACACCCGCCTGTTCGCGCTGGCCGAATCGCTGGGCGGGGTCGAAAGCCTGGTCAACCACCCGGCCATCATGACCCACGCCACCGTGCCGAAGACACAGCGCGAGGCGCTGGGCATCACCGACACCCTGATTCGATTGTCGGTGGGGATCGAGGATGTGGATGATCTGATTGGAGATCTGAAGGGGGCGTTGGGGGCTGTTTAACGGTGGTTTCGCCGCCCCGGGCGAGTTACTTTTCCGCCGAAAAAGTAACTCGCATAAGCTCGCGCAGCGAGCTGCGAAACGGGCTTTTTGCCTGCTTTTGTCGGACAAAAGCAGGCCGCACAAGCTTGTGAAGCAAGCGGCGAAATCACGCCCAAACCACTACACTGGCAGCCATGTCATCCACCCCCAACGACGAGCCGACGCTGCATCGGGTCACTCGCGAGATGCGCGAGGCGCGCGAGCGGGATCTTTCGCCGCTGGCCACGCGCGTGGTCGACAGTCGCGGGCGTGCCGAGTTCGAGCCGCCCGATGCGCTGCGCACGGCGTTCGAGGTCGACCGCGACCGCATCGTGCATTCCAAGGCCTTCCGGCGGCTCAAGCACAAGACTCAGGTGTTCATCAACCCCGAGGGTGACCACATCGTCACCCGCATGAGTCATACCCAGCAGGTCACACAGATCGGACGTGCGATCGCACGCGCGCTGGCGCTGAACGAGGACCTGACCGAGGCGATCTGTCTGGGTCATGACTGTGGTCATACGCCATTCGGTCACACCGGCGAGGCGGCGCTGTCGGAGTATGTCGATGACGGCGAGTGGCTGCATTCGACCCAGGGTGTGCGCGTGTTCAGTGTGCTTGAGCCGCGCAACCTGAGCTGGGAAGTGCTCGACGGCATCCGTGCGCACACCTGGCGAGTGAAGCCGCCGCCGTCCACCGCCGAGGGCTGGGCGTGCCGTTTTGCCGATCGTATTGCCTATCTCAATCACGATCTGCTCGACGCGGTGCGTGCCGACGTTCTGCGTCCCGACGATCTACCGACCGAAGTTGTGCGCGTGCTCGGTCGTTTCGAGGGTGGGCGCTGGATCGGCGTGATGATTGATGCGGTCATCGATGAATCATTGCAGCGTGGCAAGTTGTCGATGACAGCCGATGTGCTCGGCGCCATGCGCGCACTGCGGGAATTCATGTTCGAGCGCGTGTATCTGCGTCCGGAATCGCGCAAGCAGGCCGAGCGCGCGCGGCGCGTGGTTCACGATCTGGTCGATCATCTTCTGAGCCATCCGGACGAGCTGCCGGATCTTCCCAACGATTCATCCATGCATGTTGATGACCCGCTTCGCCTGCGTGTGCTCGACTACGTCGCCGGCATGACCGATCGCTTCGCACTCAATCTGCATGATCGTCTGTTTCGCCCGCGTGGCCTGGCTTGACAGCAAGCTCTGCGTGGTATTGATCCGGGGATTTTTACAAGACCCCTGAAATTCTCTCGCCGATCCGTTACCCTGATAAGGATTCGATCGGAGGGAGTATTTGATGAACCGATCGATCGTTGCAGTTCTTGTTTGTGCTGTTTCGATCGGCTTGTGGATGGGTCCGGTACCAATACCGGCGAACGCGCAATCCGATCCTCCGAAAGAATCCGCTGCTGAAATCGAACAACTGCGTCGTCAGATCGTCGACATGCAGGCAGCTTTGCAGGCCATGCAGGCGCAGCTCAACGCGCTGCAGGCCGCACCCGATTCACAAGCCGCGCCGAATGAGATCAAGTCGACTGCTGCTGTGGGCGGTGAGGACGCCCCGTCGGACGAGACGCTCGAGCAGCGACTGACGCTGCTCGAGCAGAAGACCGATGAGCTGGCGCCGGATATCTCTCTTGGCGGTGCGATGCGCCTGAATTATGCCTGGCGTGATTTTGATGATCAGAACAAGGATCGTGTCGGCGATTTCGAGCTCGAGCTGTTCCGGATCAACTTCGACGGCAGCGTCGGGGATGTGATCCTGAGTACCGAATGGCGGCGATACAACGACTTCCAGGCCATTCACCATGCCTGGGTCGGCTATGACTTTTCCGAATCCGTGCAAGGTCAGCTCGGTATCAGCCAGGTGCCGTTCGGTCTTCTGCCCTATGCCAGTCACAGTTTCTGGTTCGGTGGAACCTATTACCTCGGTTTCGAGGATGACTACGACACCGGTATCAAGTTCGTGCATACGCCAAGTGAGGACTGGACCTTTCACTATGCGTTCTACAAGAACCCCGAATATGCGAATGATGGCCGCTTCGGTCGCTATTCCTTCGATCTTGTAACCGCTGGCGATCAGCAGAATGCCGAGATCAATCAGCTCAATCTGCGCGGCGAGCGTCATCTTGCGTTGAGTCCGGGCAATACCCTGGATCTCGGCATCAGCCTGGAAGGTGGTCAGATCTATAACCGTACTACTGAAAACAAGGGCGATCGTTACGCGGTCGCCGCGCATGCCAACGCCACCTTCGGGCCGTGGAACCTGCAGTTGCAGGGCCTGCGCTACGAGTTCAATCCGGACAATCCGATCGGTGTCAGCGACGACTTCGTGCAGACCGGTGCGTTCGACTTTCCGTTTCTCATGGCAGCGCGAGGCGAGGTGCTCAGCGCCAATGTCGCACGCGGTTTCAACACTTCGTTCGGTCCGATTACCGGTATCACCTGCTACAACGATTTCACATTCATCAATCCCAGCGTCGACGACAGTGCCGACTCGGTGCAGAACGTGACCGGCTGCTCGGTGGCCGCTGGTGGCGTGTTTGCCTACTTCGACTACATCATCGCCAAGAACATGTGGTTTGCCGGTGGTGACGGAATCGGTCTCAACCGCACGACGGCTGGTGACTGGAAATCGCGACTCAACATCAATATCGGGTATTACTTCTGATGTGCCCGAAAATCGAATTCACAAGCCCATCGCAGGGGACATGTTTTGAGTGAACAGATCAGGGAAGTCGAACAGGCGGTAAGGGAGATCGAGGAGATCTACGACACCGACTACGAGATCGGACAGGACAACATCGAGAAATGGGGTTTCGACATGCACAGCACCGTGTTCTTCGTGAGCGCGGCGCTGATCATTCTGTTCGTGGTGGGTTCGCTGCTGTTTCCGGATGTCTCCAAGAATTCGCTGGAAGCAACACGTAACTGGATTCAGGAAGTATTCGATTGGTTCTTGCTGTCGGCCGGTAATGTATTCGTTGTGTTCTGCCTGGCGCTGATTGTGCTGCCGGTGGGCAAGATCCGACTTGGTGGTGACGATGCGCGCCCGGATTTCTCGACCGCGTCGTGGTTCGCAATGCTGTTTGCCGCCGGCATGGGTATCGGGTTGATGTTCTGGAGTGTGGCCGAGCCGGTCGGTTACTTCACGGAATGGTTCGGAACACCGCTCAACGAGCCCGGCTTCACCGATCAGGCGCGCACCGCGGCGATGGGTGCGACGATGTATCACTGGGGCCTGCACCCGTGGGCGGTCTACGGCGTGGTCGCGCTTTCGCTGGCGTTCTTCAGCTACAACAAGGGACTCCCGCTGACGGTACGCTCGACCTTCTACCCGCTGTTGGGCGAACGGGTCTGGGGCCGCTGGGGTGACGTTATCGATACCCTGGCCGTACTTGCAACCATCTTCGGTCTGGCGACCTCGCTGGGTCTGGGTGCACAGCAGGCAGCCAGCGGTATGGGTTTCCTGTTTGACATTGACAGCGGTCTGACCACGCAGATCGCGATCATCATCGGTGTCACCGGTGTGGCGATCATCTCCGTGATCCGCGGTATCGATGGTGGCGTCAAGTTGCTGAGCAACATCAATATGGTTCTGGCGGTGATATTGCTAATGTTCGTGATCGTGGCCGGGTCACTGGCCGGGTTCTTCTCCAATTTCACCGAAACCCTGTCCGGATACACGCAGTACCTGCTGCCCTTGAGTAACCCGGTCGGACGCGAGGATTCGACCTTCTACCACTCCTGGACCATCTTCTACTGGGCGTGGTGGATTTCGTGGTCGCCGTTCGTGGGTATGTTCATCGCGCGCGTCTCGCGCGGCCGCACGGTGCGTGAATTCCTGACCGCGGTGCTGCTGGTGCCGACCGTTGTCACCATGGTCTGGATGAGTGCCTTCGGTGGCAACGGACTGGATCAGGCCCAGAATGGAATCGGTGAACTGGCCGACGGCATCGGTGATTCGTCGCTGGCGTTGTTCCAGATGTTGACCCATATGCCGATGACGACCATCACCGCATTCCTGTCGATCTGCCTGGTGCTGGTGTTCTTCATCACATCGTCCGATTCGGGCTCGCTGGTGATCGACTCGATCACCTCCGGCGGCAAGACCGACGCGCCGGTTCCGCAGCGAATCTTCTGGGCCAGTATGGAAGGCCTGATCGCAGCGGTTCTGCTCGGTGTTGGCGGTGCCACGGCGCTGCAGGCACTACAGGCCGGGGCGGTCAGTACCGGGTTGCCGTTCACCATCGTGCTGCTTGCAATGTGTGTGTCGCTGGGCCGAGGACTGTTTCACGAGCGCCAGCTGATGCAGTACAACGCGATTCTGGACAAGGCCTGAGCAGGGAGTAGTGGTGATGTATTCCAAGATCATGGTACCGGTCGATCTGCAGCATGCCGAGAAGATCGAAAAGTCGCTGCAGACAGCGGCCGAGCTGGCGCGCCAGTGGGATGCCACGGTGTGCTACGTGGCGGTCACAGGGGGCGTGCCGAACCGGGTGGCGAAAAGCCCGGAAGAATTCGAGGTCGAGCTGAACCTGTTTGCGCGTGAGCACGGCGAGCGTTACGGGGTGTCGGTGGAGGCGCATGTCGTGGCCAGTGTCGATGTGGCTGTCGAGCTTGATGACAAGCTGCTCGAGGCGATCGACCAGGTGGGGGCCGACCTGGTGGTCATGGCCTCGCACGTTCCCGATGTGCCGGACCGGCTGCACCTGATGAGCAGCAATGCAGCCTACATCGTCCACCACAGCAAGGTCTCGGTGTTCGTGGTGCGTTGCTGAGCGGAGTCGCGCTTGAACCGGGTCGGCAGGATCGGTGATAATTCGGCGATAATAGGGCGTCAGGCGGGCGTCGTATAATGGTTATTACCCCAGCTTCCCAAGCTGGAGATGACGGTTCGATTCCGTTCGCCCGCTCCAGCTTTCGCCTGATCTGAATAAGATCGGCATGTTTCGGTCGCGCAAGCTCACGCGGCGTTGACCGTTCTGTTTCAGACTCGCAGTCTTCCATCCTTTCAATCGCGGCCCTGCCGCCAATTTCGCCATGACCCAACCGACTCTTCCGCAGATGCCCGACGTGGCCTCCGAACCCCATCGCGAACTGGCCGGCAGGCTGGACTGGGTGGGCATGAATCACATCGAGATCCCCGTGCGCATCCCCGGAGACGGCGGTAGCGTGATGCAGGTGCCGGCGCGCGTCAGCGCCTTTGTCGACCTGCAGAAGGCCGATGCGCGCGGCATCCACATGTCGCGGCTGTATCTGACGCTGGATCGGGCGCTGGCCGAGCATGTGCTGACGCCGCTGGCGCTGCGCCACCTGCTGCGCGATTTCCTCGAGACGCATGCCGATCTGAGCACGCGCGCGATGGTGCGGCTGGATTTCGAGTACCAGACCCGCCGCCGAGCGCTGGCAACCGACAACGCCGGCTGGCGCAGCTACCCGTTCAGCGTCATTGCCACGCTCGAGGGCAAGCAGTTCTCGCTGGAGCTTTCATATTCTGTGACCTACTCGAGCACCTGCCCGTGTTCGGCAGCGCTGGCGCGGCAGCTGATCCAGAACCAGTTCGATCAGGATTTCGAGGCCGGCCAGACGCTTGACCGCGATGCGGTTCGGGCCTGGCTGGGTACCGAACAGGGCATCATGGCGACCCCGCACAGCCAGCGCTCCAGCGCCGACGTGCGGCTGAAACTGGTCCCGACCTTCGAGGCGCTGCCGTTCGATCACCTCATCGACCTGGTCGAGCAGGCGCTGAAAACGCCGGTCCAGAGCGCGGTCAAGCGCGAAGACGAACAGGAATTTGCGCGCCTGAACGGACAGAACCTGATGTTCTGCGAAGATGCCGGCCGGCGCGTGCGCAAGGCGCTGGAAAGCGACGAGCGCATCCTCGATTTCTGGGCGCGCTGCAGTCATTTCGAGAGCCTGCATCCGCATGATGCAGTCTCGGTCGTGACCAAGGGAATCGACAACGGTTTTCAGCCGATCGACTCGCATCGCTGAGGCCGCAGCGGCCGCTGGCAAGCGCGGCCGGATTGGGGTACAGTCTGCACTTGCAGCCTCCATGGCGTCGACTGCAAGGGGAAAACTGATGATCCGTCTGTTGATCGTGGATGACCACGACCTGGTCCGCTCCGGCCTGAAGAACATGTTGTCCGCCGCCGGCGGAATCGATGTGGTCGGTGAGGCCGGAACCGGCGAGCAGGCCATTCGACTCAACCGCGAACTCAAGCCCGATGTGATTCTGATGGACATCGGCTTGCCGGGTCTTTCCGGCTTTGAAACCAGCGACCGCATCATGCATGCCCGGCCCGAGGTGCGCATCATCGTGCTGACCGCGCACACCCGGCCGCCCTACACCACGCGCATGTTGCAGATGGGTGCGGCCGGCTACCTGACCAAGGCCTGCGATGCCGAGGAGCTGGTCAGCGCGGTGCGCAAGGTGGCCGATGGACAGCGTTTCATCGGTACCGAAATCGCCCAGCAGCTTGCCATGTCGCTGTTGCCGGGCGCGCCACAATCGCCGTTCCAGGAACTGACGCCGCGCGAGCTGGAGATTGCGTTGATGATCGCGCGCGGACTCAAGCCGACCGATATCGGGCAGCGGCTGAGCATCAGCACCAAGACCATCTCGACCCACAAGCGCAGCATCTTCGACAAGATCGGGGTGGAGAGCGAGGTCGGCCTGCTGCGCGAGGCCATTCGCCATCAATTGATCGAGCCCGACGACGAGTAGCGGGCCGTCGCGGAGCGCGGCTCGACCCTCGTCTCAGTCGGTTTCCGGCGCGCCGGCAGGATCGAGCACAATCACCGATACGTTGTCGCGGCCACCGGCATCGAGTGCGGCGAGCAGCAGGGCGTCGCAGGCTTGCTCCGGACTTGCCGGCGGTGCCATCAGCTGCCGGATGCGGTCATTGTCCAGCTCGCGGCTCAGGCCGTCCGAGCACAGCAGCAGCCGGTCTCCGGCCGCCAGATCCAGCGACCGAATCTCGATTGTCGGCCCGTCGTCGCCGCGCTGGCCGATGCAGTCGGTGAGCACATGCTGGCGCGGATGGTGTTCGACTTCATCTTCGTCGATCCAGCCGGCGGCCAGCAGCATTTGCGGGACGTTCTGATCGCGTGTCAGGCAGTCCAGCACGCCGTCGCGTAGCCGGTACAGCCGGCTGTCGCCGACCCAACCGAGTTCCAGCGCCTGACCCGAGCCGCGAACGGCCACCAGCGTGGTGCCCATGCCGTCAAGCTCGGGACTGTCCAGCTGATGCCCGCAGACCGCTTCGTGCGCGCGCTGAAAGCCGTCGTTGAGGTCGCCTCCGGCCCGCACGGCCTGCTCCAGTGCGCGGCAGGCAATCTGGCTGGCCAGCGCGCCGCCGGCATGACCGCCCATGCCATCAGCCACCGCCCACAGCGACAGCTCGGCGCAGATCAGCAAGTGATCCTGATTGTTGGGCCGGCGCTTGCCGGCATCGGTTCGGGCGTGAAAACGCACGTCCTTGCAACTCCTGTCCCGTAGATGCTCTGGCGATGCTCCCGGTGCAGTCTGCCATGACCGGGCCGGGGACGCTCAACAGATGAAAACGATATTCGGGGCCGCACGCGGTCAAAGATGGACTGTGCGGCGCACAAAGCGTGCCGTTCGACTGCTTCCGCGTGGTAGTCTCGGTCCGTTTTTGATCCTTCATCCTCGATCGAGACGGGCCAGACCATGAATCCACCCGATACGGCACCGCAAGCCCTGCGTTGGCGAGTACAGAAATTCGGCGGCTCGTCGGTGGCATCGGCCGAAAACTGGCCACGTATTGCCGAACTGGCGCGCGAAGTGCTCGATGGCGACGGGGCATTGGTCATCGTGGTCTCGGCGCTGGCCGGGGTCACCGATCTGCTCGAGCAGGCCACGCGCGCGCCGGCGTCGATCGAAATCGACGCACTGGTCGATGAACTTGCGCGGCGGCATCGGCAGTTGGCCGAGCGCCTTGGTGCCGATCCGAGCGTGCTCGACGCGTCGCTGGATGAATTGCGTCACGCCCTCGACAATCTGGTCCGCGCGCCCACGCCGACCGCCCAGGCCGAGGTTCTGGCAATGGGCGAACTGTTGTCCAGTCGGCTCGGCTGTGCCTGTTTGAAGACTGCCGGTCTGGATTGCCAGTGGCTGGATGCGCGCGAGCTGCTGGTCGCAGCACCCGAGCGTCACCGTGCCGCGGGCGCGTGTTACCTGTCGGCGCACTGCGAGGCCTCACCGGACACGGCCTTGGCCGCCGAGCTGGCCGTGCGCGGCCGCTTGTTCATTGCGCCGGGTTTCATCGCGCGCAATGCCGATGGTGAGACCGTACTGCTCGGGCGCGGCGGTTCGGATATCTCGGCGGCGCTGATCGGAACCCTTCTGGGTGCCGACCGGGTCGAGATCCTGTCGGATGTGCCGGGTCTGTTCTCGGCCGACCCGCGACGCATACCGGCCGCGCGGCTGTTGCGCGCGGTCAGCTACCGCGAGGCGCTGGAACTGGCGGCCATGGGTGCCAAGGCATTGCACCCGCGCGCGCTGCTGCCGCTGCGCAAGTACCGTGTGCCGCTGTGGCTGCGCCAGACCCAGCGTCCGGACATCGAGGGTACGAAGATCACGCCCGAGGCACGCGAGCATGGTGCGCAGGTCAAGGCCATTGTTGCGCGCAAGAACATCACGCTGATCTCGCTGGAAGGCATCGATATGTGGCAGCAGGTCGGTTTCCTGGCCGAGCTGTTCGGCGTATTCCGCGAGCATGGGTTGTCGATCGACCTGGTCTCGACCTCCGAATCCAATGTCACGCTGACGCTGGACCCGGGCGCCAACGCACTCGACAGTCGCGCGCTGGAGGCGCTGTCGGCCGATCTGGCGCGGCTCGGTCAGGTCGACATCAACACCGAGTGCGCGACCGTCAGCCTCGTCGGCCTGGGGATTCGCACCATCCTGCATCGGCTCGGGCCGGCGCTGGAAGTCTTTGAACAGCGCCGTATTTTCCAGGTCAGCCAGGCGGCCAACGATCTCAACCTGACCTTCGTGGTCGAATCACGTCACGCCGACCGGCTGGTGCAGCAGTTGCATCAGCAGATCATTCCCGGCGGTGTTGGCGGCGATGCGGTGTTCGGTCCGAGCTGGGAGGCGCTGTTCCGCCGCGACGAGAAATTGGCGGCAAGACCGGCGTGGTGGCGCCGCAAGCGTGCCGCGGTGCTGGATGCCATGGACGGGCGTGATGCTGCCTACATCTACGACCTGGCTTCGGTGCGCGAAGCAGCCGATGCGCTGGTCGCGCTGCCGGCGGTCGATCGGGTGTTGTATTCGATGAAGGCCAACCCGCATCCGGCGCTGCTGCGCGCCGTGGTAGACCGCGGTCTGGGTATCGAGTGCGTTTCGCTTCCCGAGGCCCGGCGTGCGCGCGCCGAAGTGCCGGGGTTGCGACCCGAGGCGATGTTGTTCACGCCGAACTTTGCGCCGCGACATGAGTACCGCGAGGCGCTGGACGAGGGTCTGACGGTGACGCTGGACAACCCGTGGATACTCGAGCACTGGGGTGCGGACTTTGCCGGTCGCGAGGTGTTTCTCCGGCTGGACCCGGGTTCGGGGCTGGGGCACCACAAGATGGTGCGCACGGCCGGCTCGAACGCCAAGTTCGGCGTGCCGCTGAGTGAGCTGGAGCGCAGCTTGAAGCTGGCGCGTGCGCACGATGTTCGCATCGTCGGTCTGCACGCGCACACCGGCTCGGGCATCCTGCATCCGGACAATTGGCTGCGCACGCTGGAGACGCTGAGTGAAGCCGCGCGAGCGATCGACACCGTGCGCGTCATCGATCTGGGCGGCGGGTTGGGCGTGCCGGATCGCGAGAATGACCTGCCGCTGGATCTGGCCGCGCTGGAGGCGGGTCTGGCCGGGCTGAAGGGCCGACTCGGCGGCGATGTCGAAATCTGGCTGGAGCCCGGTCGCTTCCTGGTCGCGGCCGCCGGCGTGCTGGCCGCGCGCGTCACCCAGGTCAAGGGCAAGGGCGACATGCGCTACGTCGGGATTGCCACCGGCATGAACTCGTTGATCCGCCCGGCGCTTTATGGTGCCTGGCACGAGATCGTCAACCTCAGCCGTCTCGATGATGCAGGCGATCGGGTCTACAACGTGGTCGGCCCGATCTGCGAGACTGGTGATGTGCTCGGGCTGGATCGGCTTTTGCCCGAGTGTCGCGAGGGCGATGTGCTGTTGATCGCCAACGCCGGTGCCTATGGCGCGGCGATGGCCTCGCGCTACAACCTGCGCGAACCGGCCGAGGAAATCGTGCTGGATTGAGGGCCTGGTCTCAGTCGCTTGTCGTTGGCTCGAGCAGCTGCCGCGCAACCGGCTCCATGCGCTCGGCCAGGATCGGCTGGGCGGCTTCCGACGGGTGGATGCCGTCGGCCATCATCATGCCGTCGCGATCGAACAGGTCTTCGAGGAAGAACGCCAGCAACTCGGCATCGTGGCGCGCGGCCAGGCGCGGGTAGATTGCCTCGAACCGTTCGATGTAGACCGGGCCGAGGTTGGGTGGAATGCGGATCTGCATCAGCGCCAGCCGGGCACCGGCGTCGGCCGCGCGTTGCAGGATGCCGTCGAGATTGGCTTCCAGCGCGCTCGGGGAGAGACCGCGCAGGCCGTCGTTGCCGCCCAGAATCACGATCAGCGCATCGGGCTGATGACGCGCCAGCACCTCGTCGATGCGGCTCAGCGCGCCGGCCGATGTGTCGCCGGAAATGGCCGCATCAATGACCGAATGCTCGGCGCCCAGGCGCTGATCCAGCCGGTACACCCAGCCGGCTTCACGCGGCATGTTATACGCATCAGACAAACTATCGCCCAGAATCACCAGCGTACCGGCTTGCGCCGGGACCAGGAAACAGGCGATGAAGGCCGCAAACAACCCTCGAACTACGGTAGTCAACATGGGCGATTCCACTCGCGAAAATCCGTCCGGCACGCCGCCGCTGGTAGCGCGCAACCTGCATTTCGCGGTCGACGCGCCAGGCGGGCGGCTCGAGATTGTCAACGATATCAGCCTGACCCTGAACGCGGGACGAACGCTGGCCATCGTCGGTGCCTCGGGCTCGGGCAAGACCACGCTACTGGGCCTGCTGGCCGGGCTGGAGCGGCCGACTTCGGGTGCCGTGCAACTGGCCGGTGAGGATCTGTCGGTACTCGACGAGGACGGCCGCGCCCGGCTGCGGCGCGCGCGCGTCGGCTTCGTATTTCAGTCATTCCACCTGCTGGCCAGCCTGACGGCGCTGGAAAACGTGATGCTGGCGCTCGAGATCGGCCGCAACGATCAGCCGCGCGAGCGCGCGCTGCGGGCGCTCGAGCAGGTCGGCCTGAACCATCGTCTGGATCACTACCCGCGCCAGCTTTCGGGCGGCGAGCAGCAGCGCGTGGCGATCGCGCGTGCGTTTGCCGGTGGGCCCGATATCCTGTTCGCAGACGAGCCGACCGGCAACCTCGACCGTAGCAATGGTGAAGCGGTCGCCGATCTGCTGTTCGCGCTCAACCGCGAACACGGCACTGCGCTGGTACTGGTCACGCACGACCCGAAACTGGCCGAACGCTGCGACGATGTCGTGACCATCGTCGATGGCCGGCTGGAGTCACCATCGGTGGCCACGCCGGCGCGTGCGGCCGGCGTCCATCCATGAACGTATGGTCGTTTTCGTTTCGGCTGCTGTTTCGGCAGGGCCGGTCCGGGTCACTGTGGATGCTGATTGCCGGGCTGGCGGTCGCGACCGCGGCGCTGGCTGCGGTCAGCCTGTTTACCGACCGGGTCGGGCGCGCGCTGGAACGCCAGGCGGCCGAGATCCTGGCCGCCGATGTGGTCGTGCGCGACCGCGCGCCATTGCCCGAGCGCATCCGCGTGTCGGCCGACGAACTCGGTCTGGCGACCAGCGACATGATCACGCTGCAGACGGTGTTGTTCTCGCCGACCGACAGCGCGTTGTTCAGCGTCAAGGCGGTCAGCGACGGCTATCCGTTGCGCGGTCGACTCCGGACCGCAGCCGGACCGGGGCAGCCCGATCAGGAGACCGCGACGATCCCGGCGCCGGGCGAGGCCTGGATCGCACCGGAAGGGTTGCGCACGCTGGATCTTGCGATCGGTGATCGGGTCCAGCTCGGCGAGCGCGAGCTTGAAGTCACGCGCCTGCTCACCTGGGAGCCGGACCGCGGTGGCGGGCCGTTCCTGCTGACGCCGAGATTGCTGGTCAATCGGGCTGATCTCGAGGGCTCCAGTCTGCTCGGGGCCGGTTCACGCGCTAATTACCGTCTGCTGCTGGCCGGCAGCGAACGCCAGGTCGAGCGCTTTATCGCCGGTTTCCAGCCCGAGCGCGCCGGGCGCATGCGGCTGGAAACCCCGGGCGAGGAGCAGGCCGAGACCGATGAGGCGTTGGAGCAGGCGCGCCGCTTCCTGGCCATTGCCGCATTGACTGCAGTGATCCTGTCGGCGGTCGCGGTGCTGCTGGCCGCGCTGCGATTTGCGACCGCCCAGCGCGACCTGATCGCGATGCTCAAGGCGCTGGGCGCCGAGTCCGGCGAAATCACGCGCGCGGTCACCTTGATGCTGCTTTGGCTGGTGGCCGCGGCGGTACTGGTGGGCGCGGCGATCGGGTGGATCGGCCAGGCCATGATTGCCGAAATTCTGGCGACCCAGATGCGCACCGCGCTGCCGCAACCGCGTCTCGCGCCACTGGCCGGCAGCGGACTGTTCACCTTGCTGCTGGCGATCGGCTTTGCGTTGCCGCCATTGCTGGCACTGCGTCAGGTGCCGCCGATGCGTATTCTGAACCGCTCGCTGGACCAGGCCTCGATGGCCCGACGTGCGCCGTGGCTGGTGCCCATCCTCGCCGCTTTCCTGTTGCCGGCCTGGGAATTGAACGACTGGCGGCTGGCGGTATTGATGCTCGGCGGCAGCGCGCTGCTGGCGGGTCTGCTGGCGTTGTCGGCCTGGGGTGCGATGTACCTCGGGCTGGCGGCCTCAAAGCGCGCTTCGGGAGCATGGCGGTTCGGGTTGGCGGGGCTGAGCCGGCGGCGTGCCAGCAGCATCGTGCAGGTGACCGCGCTGGGCCTGGGCTTGATGGCGCTGTTGCTGCTGGCGGTGGTGCGCGGCGAGCTGATCGGCCAGTGGCAGGCAACCTTGCCGGCGAATGCACCCGATCATTTCATGGTCAACATCCAGCCCGATCAGGCCGATGGCGTGCGTGCCGAGCTTGAGGCCCTGGGCGCCGAGCGTCTGCAGGTGCGGCCCATGGCCAATGTGCAGCTGGTCGCCATCGACGGCGATCAGCCCCCCGAGAACGGCTTTACCGGACAGGTCAATGTGTCGTGGATCGATCAGTTACCGCCGGCCAACGAGATCACCGAGGGCGCGTTCTGGTCGCCGGGTGCGCGCGGCGAGATTTCGGTCGCCCAGCGCTGGGCTGATCGCGTCGGCGTGCGACTGGGCGATGTGATGACGTTCGACGCCGGCGGCAGCCGCTTCACCGCCACCGTCACCTCGATCCGCAACGTGCAGTGGAACTCGTTCAACGTCAATTTCTTCCTGCTGCTGACGCCGGAGGCGGGCGAGCAGTTGCCACACCAGTATGTGGCCAGTTTCTGGTTGCCCGAGGCCGCGGCCCGCGATCTCGATGCCCTGGCGCGGGAATTGCCCAACGTCAGCGTGCTCGACGTCGGTGCGCTGATCCAGCGCGTGTTCGAGATCATCACCCAGGTCTCGCAAGCCGCGCAGGTGGTGTTCGCGTTCACGCTGATCGCCGGCCTGGTGGTGCTGCTGGCTGCCCTTGAGGCGACCCGCGACGAACGTCGCACCGAGGCGGCGCTGATCCGCGCACTGGGTGCCGACAACGCCACCGTGCGCAATGGCGTGCTGATCGAATATGCCGTCATGGCGGTGATCGCCGGCCTGCTGGCCACTGCCGGCGCGGCGCTGACCGGCTGGATCATGGCCGACGAGTTGTTCAATTTTGCCTACCGGCCGGGCCTGGTCCTGTTTGTCGGCGGCTTCGCGTTGGCCGGCGTCCTGGTGGTCGGTGCCGGCTGGCTGGGCAACCGCAGCGTGCTGCGTGTCCCGCCGGTCCGCATCCTGCGCGCCGGCGCGGATTGATCGCGATTTACAGCCCCCACCAGGCCAGCGCGTAGGCTTTCATCAGCTCCTCGGCGTGCGGTTCGACTAATGTTCGCGTCGCTTCGGGAATTGTGGGCTGATAATTGCTTTGATTGGCGAATTGCGGGTTCGCGCTGAGGCTGGCGACGGCAACGTTTTCGCCCAGCGCGCGGTAGACCTGCTCGCGCACCCAGCGATATTCCTCGGCCGAGAAGCCCTCGGCGTTCAGCGCTTCGACCTGGGCACGCTTGGCTTCGACCAGCAGACCGGTGATTTCGCTCCAGGTGCCGACCGCATCGCCGATGGCGCGGATGTCGGCGCCGTCGCGGTCCAGGCGCTGGTCGATTTCTTCCACCCGCTTTCGCAGGGCACCAAGCTGCCCCTCGAGGTGATTGACGATGTAGCGCTGCGCGTTGCGGAAGCGCTCGAACTGCGCTTCGACAAGCACTCTGTCGGCTGGTGGGTCAAAAGACGAGCGGTTGACCACTTGCTGGTCCAGCTGCTCCAGCTGCTGGCCCATTTCGACGAGGCCGCCGGCCCAATCGAGGCCCGGCTTGATGAACTTGAACCAGGCCACGCCGCCGCCAACCACGCTGAGGACCAGCAGAACGCCAAAACAGCCGATCGCGAATTTCTTCATGAAGGATTCCTCGATTTTACGGAGTCGGTTTCCTTCGATATCTAACGCAAGCCGGGCCGATTGTGCGCCATCAATTGTGCGCCATCAATTGTTTGCAGCCGCGATTTCTCCGCCGCTGTCCGGATCGATCCCGCGGCTGCTCAAGCCCGCGCGCGCGTCCTCGGCATCGCCTTCGAACCAGGCCGCGGTTGATCCGAGCCGGGCTGAGTAGCCCCAGGCGTCCATGTCGGCCATGCAGGCCGCGCGGCCGTAGTCGGGCACGCGGCCGGCGAGCACGATCTGCAGGTAGCAGACCGCGTTTTCCTCGTCGTAGTCGCCACCGGCGTCGGTGTGCAGGCCGGATCGGCGCGACTCGTCCATGCAGATCCAGTGACAGGCTTCGTGCAGGATCGAATGCAACGGTGTGTCCGGGCGCGCGTACAGCGCGTTGCCGATCAGCCCGGCCTCGTCGTCGCCCCAGTAGCTGCCGGGGATGGCGGCATTCCGGGGGACATCAATGAGGGTCAGTCCAAAGCTGCCGAGCAGTTCGCGCACGGCGGCGGCGTCACATTCGTTCCATCGCCGCACGCGCGGTGGTGCGGGTTGTTCGGATGCAGGCATGCGTGACTTCTCGCCCATGGTGCAGTGGTCTCGGGAAGCCTAGAATAGGCGAAGGATCATTCGGCGGGTATCGCTGATGCGCGAGATTCACCCGACCCTGTGGCTGCGCTACGCCGGACTGGCGACCTGGACGCTGGTCGCCGCGACACTGCTGCTGTTGCCCTGGATCGCGCGCGAGCCGGTCGACGGCGCGCGCATTTTTGGCTGGTGGGCTGCCGCCGGGCTGTTCCTGCTGGCCTTTCTGCACCCCTCGGCGCGGCCGCGGATGGCGGCGGCGCTGTGGCAGCGCCTGCTGGTGCTGGCGGTCATGACCGGCGCGGTGTTCGCGCTGAGCTATTTCACCCGCTCGGCACTGGGGGTGATCCTGTCGACCATCATCGCCGGCATCCTGCCGTGGCTGTTGCCGCGCCTGATTGCGCACGCCTGGCTGCTGGGGATTGCAATCGCATTTTCGATCTGGGCGGCGATGCTGCCGCAATTCGGGCTGGCCTACGCCTTGCCGCAGTTGATGATGACGCTGGGCCTGATGCTGTTTGCCTATGCCGCCTCGATGCTGGCGCTGAACCAGCTCAAGGCGCGCGACGAACTGCGCCGGGTCAACTCCGAGCTGCGCGCGACCCAGCAGCTGTTGGCCGAGAACACCCGGATTGCCGAGCGCGTTCGCATCGCGCGCGAGTTGCACGACCTGATCGGCCACCATCTCACGGCGCTGAGTCTCAATCTGGAAGTTGCCAGCCACACCGCCGAAGGCAAGGCGCGCGAGCATGCCGAGCGGGCCGGCTCGATTGCGCGGCTGCTGCTGGCCGACGTGCGCGAGGTGGTCAGCGACATGCGCCGCGACGATCGGGTCGACCTGCGCGAAGCGATTCGTGAGCTGGCCTCGGGCGTGCCCGAACCGGCCATCCATCTCGACATCCCCGATGAACTGTCGCTGACCGATCCGAAACGCGCGCAGATCCTGCTGCGTTGTGCCCAGGAAGTCATCACCAACGCGGTGCGCCATGCCCAGGCAAACAACCTGTGGATCCGGCTGGCTGCCGATGATCACGGTCTGCGGCTGGAAGCGCATGATGACGGTCGCGGCGCGTCCGAGCTGTTGCCCGGCAATGGGCTGACCGGCATGCGTGAGCGCATCAAGGAACTGGGCGGTCGACTGGAGATCATGACGCGCGAGAACTCCGGCTTCCGCATCCATGCCTGGATGCCGCCGGAGACGCCGGCGTGAATCAGGCGACAGACCGGATTTCGGTCATGCTGGTTGACGACCAGACGCTGGTGCGCCAGGGCGTGCGTTCGCTGCTGGAACTGGCCGACGATATCGAGGTTGTGGCCGAGGCGGCCGACGGTGAGCAGGCCATCGCGATGGCGCCCGAGATCCGGCCCGACGTGATGTTGCTCGATATCCGGATGCCGAAGAAGAATGGCCTGGACGTGCTCAAGGCCTTGCACCAGGCCGGCACCCTGCCGCCGACCATTATCCTGACGACCTTCGATGAGGACGACCTGGTGCTCGACGGCATCCGCACCGGTGCGCGCGGCTACTTGCTCAAGGACGTGTCGCTGGAGGAACTGGTTGGCGCGGTACGCGCCGTGGCCGACGGTCAGACCATGGTCAAGCCGGCGGTGACCGAGCGCCTGCTGGCGGGTCTGGGCAAGTCGCGGCTGGAATTTTCCAGTCTCGATCGACCCGATCCGCTGACCGAGCGCGAGACCGAGATCCTGCGCCTGATGGCCGGCGGCTACTCGAACAAGGAAATCGCCAATGCGCTGAACGTGGCCGAGGGCACGGTCAAGAACCATGTCTCAAGCATTCTTTCCAAGCTCGGCGTGCGCGACCGTACGCGTGCGGTGCTCAAGGCCTTCGAGCTGGGCGCGATCTGATTCAAGCGAATTGCGACCATCAAAAAGGCCACCCGCGGGTGGCCTTTCAATTTGCATCTGGCGCGGAACTTCAGCCCTGGGCCTGAACCCAGGCGCTGCACCAGCCGTTGGCATTGACCAGCTTGCCGGGGAAGATGGCGCATCCGACCCATTCGCCGTCGCCGCCCTGCTTGAGCTGGCAGTTGGCGCACTTCTGCGAGGCGTCGTGCGAGGCCCACTTGCCGTTGTCGACCGCGGTCGTGTCGTGCACGTAACCCAGCGCCTGGGCCTGCGGATTGGCGGGGTCGAGTTGCTCCTGCGCAAAGGCCGAACCGAGACGGGTCAGAGTCGGGAGGACCAGGGCCAGCGAGCCGGCACCGGCGAGCTTAAACAGGTTTCTACGCGAACAGCTTTGCATCGCATCGCTCCTTGAAGGGTTGGTTTTTCAGTACAAATTAATTATACGCCAGCAGCCGCGTACCAACCACGCACCCACATTCACGCGAACTGATAATCATTCCCGAATATCGGCGGCTTGTGCGATCGGCTGGCTGTGCAGTGCAGAGACCGGGGTTTGGAAAAGGCGGGCCCGTCGTGGCGCCCGCCTGCAAGGTCCGGTCGATCCATCGACCATCGATCGGTGCCGGGTGCTCAGGGCATGATCACCGCGTCGATGACGTGGATGACACCATTGCTGGTCTCGATGTCGGTGGTCACGACATTGGCATTGTCGATCTTCACGCCGGTCGCGTTGGTCGAAATATCGATCAATGAGCCTTCGACCGTCGCGGCGCTGGTCAGCCCGACCACGTCGGCAGCCATCACCTTGCCTGGCACGACGTGGTAAGTCAGCACCCGGGTCAGTGCGTCCTTGTCGGCCAGCAGTGCCTGCAGGTCGGCCTCGGGGATCGCGGCAAAGGCGGCATCGGTCGGGGCGAACACCGTGAACGGACCATCACCCTTGAGCGTTTCGACCAGACCGGCGGCCTGAACGGCGGTGACCAGGGTCGAGAAGTCGCCGGCCGCGACCGCGGTGTCGACGATATCCTTCTGCTTGTCGCCGTGATGACCGGCAACGGCCAGCGAGGCGGCAGCCAGCGCGATGAGAACAGCAGCAGTGCGAATCAGTTTCATGCAATTTCTCCTTGAAGATTTCCGGTTTGGGGCGTGCCAACACGGCACGGGCGACAGCATCGGGCATGGCCATCGTCATCCCGTCAACTTTCAGTCAGCGTCAAGTCAATGATTCGTGAGGCTTTCGTCAAGACCCTGCCGCCGGATGGACGGCTGGACTATCGGCCGGCGTTGATCGCGCCACAGGCCGCCGATGATCTGCTGGATTGTCTGGCGCGGGAGATCGACTGGCAGCAGCGCACGCTGAAAATCTTCGGCAAGACCCTGCCGCAGCCGCGGCGGGTGTGTTTCATGGGCGATCCGGGCGTGGACTACAGCTACTCGGGGGATCGTCACCGCGCCGCCGACTGGCATCCGGCCGTGGCCGTGCTGCGCGAGGTGCTGGTCGGTGTGCTCGGTGTGTCGTTCAATTGCGTGTTGTTGAACGCCTACCGCTCGGGCGATGACTGCATGGGCTGGCATGCCGACGACGAGCCCGAACTGGGTACAAACCCGGTCATCGCCTCAATCAGCCTCGGCGCAGTGCGTCGTTTTCGGCTGCGCGCGCGCCGCGAGCACTCACGCGCGCTGACCCTCGAGCCGGCGCACGGCAGTCTGCTGGTGATGGCCGGCGACCTGCAGCACCACTGGCAGCACCAGCTGCCGCGCACCCGGCGCAAGGTCGGGCTGCGCATCAATCTGACGTTTCGGCGGATTCTGCCCGATCGTCGGAATCGTCGATGAAGCGATCGACCACCTGCTGGGCCTGGTCGAGCTGTGCCTGGCAGCGGCGGGTCAGGGCTACCCCACGCTCGAAGCGCGCCAGCGAATCGGCCAGCGTCAGCTCGCCCGATTCCAGCTGCTCGACCACGGACTCGAGTTCGGCCAGCTGTTGTTCGAATGGGGCTTCGGCTTCAGCGTCGGCTTTGCCGGGATCTTGATCCATTACCGGTTTTTTTTGTTTGCTCATGGGCTGTGATGGTAGTGCAAGCGGGCAGGGGCATGGGCAGGCTCAGGGAAATGACCGGGTCGGCCGCCGGTCTTCAAGGGTCAAGCGGGCCGGGCGTTGATGCCAGCGTAGCGTCAGCCCGGCATGGCGCAGAGCGGCACGGAAGCCGGCGTCGATTGCGTCCGGCGCGACGGCGACCAATCGATGGTCGACGAATACGGCCGGCAGCAGCGCGCGTCGCCAGGGCGGCAGTCCGTGCCTGCGCAGCCACTCGCCGAGCCGTTGCCGAGGCCGGTCGGGCGCCAGTTGCAGACGTGCGCCGCCGGGCAGGCGACCGACCTGCCAGCGACCGGCCGGCGGCCGGCCTTGACCGCTCAGCACGAGCTGGCCGCCGACGGCCAGTTCGAACGGTGTGTGCGGGTTCCAGTCGCTCGCCTGCAGGCCCGTCTCGGGCATGGGCGGATCCAGCCACAGGCGCTCACGCCATGCGCGCAACTCGCCGCCCGCCCAGGCCAGCAGGGGTTGCCGCTCGCCACCGGCGCTGCGGCACTGGCGCAGAAACTCGCGCTGCGGCTCCAGTGCCGGTACCTGAACGTCCTGCTGCTCCAGCCAGCGTCGCAGCAGCGCCAGCGCATCGTCATCATCCAGCCGCAGCCAGCCGTCCCGATCCAGACAGGCCTCACTGCCGCGCCAGCGCAGGCAGGGTGCCAGCAGGGCGTCGAGTGCGGGTTGCAGGTGTGCCGCCGCCCAACGCTGCACGCGTGCGGTTTCGACCAGGCGCTCGCGCCAACCGGGCCAGCGGCTGCTGATCAAGGGCAGCACCGTCTGGCGCAGGTAGCCGCGGTCGATGGATGAATCGCGATTGCTCGGGTCATCCACCGGCACCAGGCGCGGATCGGCGCGCTGCATGGCCTTGACCTGCGCCTCGATCCGCGCGCGCGTCCAGTCCAGCAGCGGACGGCCGAGCTGGCCCACGCCCAGCGGGCGCAGCGCCCGCATGCCGCCCAGCCCGCGCGGACCGGCACCGCGCAGCAGCCGCAGCAGCACGGTCTCGGCCTGATCGTCGGCATGGTGGGCGGTGAGCACGTGGTCGCCCGGCTCGAGCAGCGATTCCAGCACGGCGTAGCGCGCATGGCGCAGACTGGCTTCGGGTCCGGCGCGCGAGGCCGCCGGTGTCTGGATGCGATGGACCTCGGCCCGCAGACCCAGGGCCGCCGCCAGCGCACCGGCCTGCTCGGCGCGCCTGCCACTGCCGGGATCGCAGGCGTGGTCGACGTGTACGACGCGGAGTTTCGCGTCCGGGCATTCGTGCAACAGACGATGCAGAAGCACCAGCGAATCGGGCCCGCCGCTGAACGCGACCAGGTTGCAACCGGTCGGGCTGAGAACGGCGCGATCGAGCGCCGGCATGGGCTGATCGATCAGTTCGGATCCAGCGCTTTCATCGCCATCAGGCGCTGGTAGCGCTGGTCCAGCAGTTCATCGACCGTGAGCTTGTCGAGCGCGGCGAGCTGGTTGACCAGGTGCTCGGCCAGCCGGCGCGCGACTTCGGCCGGGTTGCGATGGGCGCCACCCAGCGGTTCGCGCACGACTACGTCGGCCAGCCCCAGCTTCTTGAGCTTGCGCGCGGTCAGACCGAGCGCGCCGGCCGCAGCCTCGGCCTGGTCAGCGTTCTTGTACAGGATCGAGGCGCAGCCCTCGGGCGAGATCACCGAGTAGATCGCGTACTCGAGCATGTTGGTGCGATCGCCGACGCCGATTGCCAGCGCCCCGCCGGAGCCACCTTCGCCGATCACCGAGCACAGGATCGGCACGCGCAGCCTGGACATGACCTTGAGATTGGTGGCGATGGCCTCGGACTGGCCGCGTTCCTCGGCGCCGATTCCGGGATAGGCGCCGGGGGTGTCGATCAGGGTCAGGATCGGCAGGCCGAAGCGCTCGGCCATCAACATCAGCCGCAAGGCCTTGCGGTAGCCCTCCGGGCGCGGCATGCCGAAATTGCACTCGATCTTGCGCTTGGTGTCGCGGCCTTTCTGGTGCCCGATCACCATCACCGCGCGGCCATCCAGCGTGGCCAGTCCGCCGATGATTGCGCGGTCGTCGCCGTAGTGGCGATCGCCGTGCAGTTCCTCGAAGTCATCGAACAGCAGCGGGATGTAATCGGCGGTGTAGGGTCGGTCGGGGTGGCGCGCAAGCTGCGAGATCTGCCAGTCGCTGAGACTGGAGAAAATGGCCTGCATCTGTTCCTTGCAGCGCGCTTCCAGCCGGGTGATTTCATCGTCCAGATTGAGGTCGTGGCTGCTGCCGACCTTGCGCAGCTCGGCCAGCTTGGCCTCGAGTTCGGCGATCGGTTGTTCGAAATCGAGATAGCTGCTCATGCAGGGGCCGGGCGTCGGACGAAGCGTCAAGTATAGGTTGCCGTCGCTGGCCTGTCAGCCGACCTCGAACGGCTCGCGCGGAATCTGCTCGACGTTCCAGACCGCCACCGCCCAGTTCAGCAGGCTTGCAAGCGAGCGCATGCCG
Source organism: Wenzhouxiangellaceae bacterium (assembly GCA_032251355.1). GTDB lineage: Bacteria > Pseudomonadota > Gammaproteobacteria > Xanthomonadales > Wenzhouxiangellaceae. Next base: position 55,885 of record JAVVDV010000009.1, on the reverse strand, counting down.
GCCGGTGGTCGATGGCCCAGCGCCTGCAGTACGCGCGCGAGCGTGCGCGGTGCCGACAGCCGGATGACCGGATCGTCAGCGGCCGATTTCGACAGCTTGCGGCCATGTCGATCGACCGCCAGCGGCAGATGCAGCCAGGCCGGCGGGCGGCGGCCCAGCGCGCGGCAGACGGCGATCTGGCGCGGTGTCGAGTCGAGCAGGTCGACCCCGCGCACGACCTCGCTGACGCCAGCGGCCAGGTCGTCGATCACCACGGCCAGCTGGTAGGCAATGCAGCCATCGGCACGCCGGATCACGAAATCGCCGCATTGTTCCGCCAACGCATAGCGCTGCGGGCCGAACAGGCGATCCGTGAATTCCACCGGCGCTGCGGGCACGCGCAGCCGGATCGCGCGCGCCGCGCGGCCGGCCGGCAGGCCGTTGCGGCAGGTTCCGGGGTAACGGCCATCGGCTTCCAGATCGGCGCGGCTGCAGGCACAGTGAAACGCCAGCCCATGTTGCAACAGGCCGGCAATCGCGGTGCGGTGACGTCCGGCCGCGCGCGACTGCAAGCTCGGTGGCCGGTCCGGAATCAGCCCGAAGTGCCGAAGCGTCGCGAGCTGCGCGCGCGCCGCGCCGGGAACTTCGCGCGGCGGGTCGATGTCTTCGATGCGCACCAGCCACCGGCCATTGTTTGCGCGCGCCTGAACAAAACTGGCCACCGCCGCGAGCAGCGAGCCGAAGTGCAGCGGCCCGGTCGGGGACGGCGCGAAGCGGCCGACGTAGGCGGAGTGCATGAGTGCGCGGGCTTGCTTGAGTTGCGGCATTCGGGTAACCATATCAGGGCCGGGGCGGGCTGCGGCGGGTCCCGTGATTTCGGATTATTCGGCTTCCATTTTCCAAGGATGATTGCGATGCGCAGAATCGGCTTGTTCCTGTTGACCAACCTCGCGGTGCTGATGGTGTTCGGGTTCGTGATGAACCTGCTCGAGCCGTGGCTGCGAGCCCAGGGCATTGACGTCAATAACGCCGCGATGCTGCTGTTCGCGCTGATTTTCGGCATGGGCGGCGCGCTGATCTCGCTGCTGATGAGCAAGCGCATCGCGCTGATGTCGACCGGTGCGAAAATCATCCAGCGCCCGTCGAACCCGACCGAGCAGTGGCTGCTCACGACCGTCGAGCGCCAGGCGCGCGAGGCCGGGATCGGCATGCCGGACGTGGCCATCTTCGATGCCGCCGAGCCGAATGCCTTCGCTACCGGTGCCTCGCGCAACAATTCGCTGGTCGCGGTCTCGACCGGTCTGCTGCGTGCGATGCAGCCCGACGAGGTCGAGGCGGTGCTGGCCCACGAGGTCTCGCACGTGGCCAACGGCGACATGATCACCATGACCCTGCTGCAGGGGGTGCTCAATACCTTCGTGCTGCTGCTGTCACGCGTGCTGGGCCAGATGATCGATCGCGTGGTGTTCAAGAGCGAACGCGGTTACGGGCCGGGTTACTTCATTACGGTGATCGTGTTGCAGCTGGTGCTGGGTATCCTGGCCAGCATCATCGTGATGGCGTTTTCGCGCTGGCGCGAATTCCGGGCCGATGCCGGCGGTGCGCGCCTGGCCGGTCGCGGCAAGATGATCGCGGCGCTGGAGCGGCTGCGCGCCAGCCAGCAGCCGGGTCAGTTGCCCGAGGCGGTCGAGGCCTTCGGCGTGCGCGGCCGCAGCGGCATGGGCTTGAAGCGGCTGTTCATGAGCCATCCACCGCTGGAAGAGCGGATCGAGGCGCTGCGCCGGGGTTGAGAATCGACCACTGGTTCAGCCGTCGTCGCGGATGAAGTCGCCCTGCACCAGGGTGATGCCGATCTGCCATAGCGTGGCCAGGTCGGTGGTCGCTTCCACCGGCGGCGCGATCACCTGGATGGATTGAGCGGCCGCTTCGGTGACCAGCGCTTCGAGCTGACGGCGACCGGCCTCGTCGCCCTTGAGCGCCGGCCCGAGTTTTCCGCCGAGCTTGATGAATGCCAGATCCAGGTGCCGCACCAGCGGGCCGATGCGGGTGTCGGGCTGGACCTCGGTCAGCGCAAACTGAACCCCGCGTGCGCCGAAGCGGCTGATGAATCGCTGCAATTCGCGCAGGCGCGTGGCGATTTCCGCGGCGCGAAACGCCAGCACCAGCGACGGTCCGGGCAGCGCACCCTCATCGACCAGTGTCTGCAGCAGCTCGACGATGCGCGCATCCTCCAGCGTCTGCCACGACAGCGGCAACAGCATGCGATCCGGCGGGTGCGTGCTGGCCGCCCGCCACGCAGCAACGTTGTCGATCAATGCCCGGTCCAGTTCCGCACCGAGGCCGGCGTTCATGGCTGCATCGAGGAACACCTCGGGCACGATGATTTCATCGCTGCCGTCAAGGCGCAGGCGGTTTTCGAATTCATACAGCGACAGTGTTTCGTCCTCCATGCTGGTAATCGGCATGTAGACGAGTCGGAAGTCGTCGTTGTTGAGTGCGTGGCGCAGACGCTCGACCCAGGTGCGGTCCTCGCCGCCGTCGCCATTGCCTGACGGCGGCCGGTAGCGCAGGTAAGCGTTGCCGCCGGCGCGCTGCGCCTCGCGCAACGCGCGTTCGGCCTGGTGCAGCAGGTCGTCGATGCTGAACAGGTCGCTGCCGCCGATCGCGAGTCCGACGCTGGCGGTGATCGACGGCGACTTGCCTTCGACCTCGAAGATCGCACCGGAGAAGCGCTCGACCAGCCGGGTCGCCAGTTCCTCGGCCTCGCTGCGCTGCTCGAACCAAAGGCGCGCGGCCAGCACGTGGTCGCTCAGCCGGGCCGGCAGCAGGCCGGCATCCACTACCTCGACCATGCGCTCGGCCGCGCCGCGGATCAACTGGTCGGTGCCGATGGTGCCGAGTTCGTTGCGCAGTGCATCGTCCTCGTCCAATGCCAACAGCAGCACGGCCACATGCGCGTCGCCGGTGCGCTGATGCATTTCCTCGGTCAATGCGGCAATAAAGGCCTGACGGTTGAGAAGGCCGGTGAGCAGGTCGTGGGTGCGCAGTTTCTCCAGCTCCTGCGCCATGTCGGCATCGCCGACCGGTGCGCGCTGTTCGCGCACCATGATCTGGGTGCAGGCCTCACCGTCGTAACGCGCCGGTGCGAATTCGGCCAGGGCATTGAACGGGTCGCCATCGGCGGTTCGTGCCTGGACCGGCACGGCGCCATCGGGGAGCTGGCCGCGGTTGATCGCCTTGAGGATCTGCTTGAGGTCGGAATCCGCGGCCGTCGACTGCAGCAGATCGAGAATCGAAAAGCCCTCCAGGTCCTCCAGCGCCTGATAACCGAACAGCTGCAGGTAGCTCGGGTTGGCGTAGATGTGCAAACCTTCGTGCAGGTAGGCGATGGCCTCGCTGGAGGTTTCCAGCAGCAGGTTGTAGCGATTCTGGATGTCGCGCGTCTGGTTCAGCGCCGCCGCCTGGTCGCGCTGCTCCAGCATCAGTGCCACGCGCTCGCCGAGAATGCGCACCAGCGCGCGCGGGTTGTCGATGCGCACGCAACCGGCCGCGCCGGTGTCGACCGCGGCTACCGCCGAGTCATCATCCGGACCGACCAGGGTGACCAGCGGGATCGGCGGTTCGGTGCTGCGCAGTTGCCGCGCCAGTGGCTCCAGCAGGGCCAGACTACCGGCGTGCAGGTGGATCAGGGCGAGGTCGAAACTTTGCGTCTCGAGCAGCCGGCCGAAGGCGTTCGGGGTGTCGGCGAATTCCAGCTTCAGGCGCGGATTGGCGAGCAAGGTCTCGACCTCGCGCACCATTTCCGGGTCGTCGTCGACCGCCAGCGCCCACAGCACACCGCCGACCTCACTCATGCCGGCCGCCGTTGTCGGCGCGAGTCCGATCGCTTGAATGGGAAGAGTGCCAGTCGATCATCGCCAATGTGCTTGTGGTCGGTCATACCGACACCATGTTAGCGCGCTTCGGGCCGCGCGCGGCGCTGGGCCCGGAAAGGGGGAGCCCTGGCAACAGCACGCGAGGCAGTGCACCCGCGCTCAGGCCGCGACAACCTGCTTGGCGCCGGCACCGGCCTGCTCGCGCACAAGGCGTGGCACCAGATAGCCGGGCAGGCGGTGCCGCAGATGAACCATCAGCATCCGCGCGCGCGCCTCGGACACCTCGAAGTGTGCGCTGCCGCGCACGCGGTCGAGCAGGTGCAGGTAGTAGGGCAGCGCGCCGGCCTCGTGCGAGGCGCGCATCAGCTTCTCCAGCACCACTTCGTCGTCGTTGACGCCGGCCAGCAGCACGGCCTGGTTGAGCACGTCGGCACCGGCTCGGCGCAATTGTTGAAGTGCTGCAACCACACTCGCATCGAACTCGTTGGCATGGTTGGCATGAATCACGATCACGACCGGCCAGGGCAGGTGTTCCAGCCACGCAATCAGACGGCTGTTGATGCGCTCGGGCAGCACCACCGGAACCCGGCTGTGCAGCCGCAGTCGGCGGATTTGCGGCAGCGCGCGCAGTGCGTCGGTGATCCGCGTCAGGCGCTCGGTTGTCAACATCAGTGGATCACCACCGGACAGGATGATCTCGTCGATCTCGGGCTGCGCGGACAGCATATCGACGGCTTCCTGCAGGCGCGCTGTCGTCAATTGCTCGCCGGCATAGTCGAACTCGCGCCGGAAGCAGTAGCGGCAATGGATCGGGCAGGCGCCGGTGGTGATGAACAGCGCGCGGCCGTGGTATTTGTGCAGCAGGCCGGCGCCGGCGCGTGCGGCAAGGTCACCGACCGGGTCGGCGCCGAAGCCCGGCGGCGCGTGACGTTCGTCAGCCAGCGGCAGCACCTGGCGTAGCAGCGGATCATCGCGATCGCCGGGACGCATGCGCGCGGCAAACGCGCGGGTGACCAGGAACGGGAAGCTGTCTGCGTGATCGAGTGCGAAGCTGTCCGGATCGTGGCCGAGATGCGCCAGCAGTGCGCGCGGATCGCGCCAGGCCTCGCGCAGCGCACGGCGCCAGTCGCTGCCGGCCCGGGGCACGGGTCTGGCAGGTATCATTACGGGCTGGATTGCGTTTTCGGCCATGGCTCTCGGCGCTGCCGCGTGGTTGTTAGCGCGAGTATAGGAACTCTCACGCGAGGTTTGTCCCGACCCATGGCCAGCTATAGCGCAAACGATCTCAAGAACGGACTCAAGGTGTTGCTCGACGGCGAGCCGCACAACATCGTCGATACCGAATTCGTAAAGCCCGGCAAGGGCCAGGCCTTCACGCGCGCACGCGTGCGCAACCTGAAAACAGGGCGGGTGGTCGAAAAGACCTTCAAGTCCAACGAGTCGATCGAATCGGCCGACGTGTTCGAAAAGGAAGTCGAATACCTGTACAGCGATGGCGACCTGTGGCATTTCATGGATCCCGACTCCTACGAGCAGCTGGCCGCCGGCAGTGCTGCGGTCGGCGACAACGCCAAGTGGTTCAAGGAACAGGACCGCTGCCTGATCACGCTGTTCAACGGCGATCCGATCAGCGTGATGCCGCCGAACTTCGTCGAGCTCAAGGTCACCGAGACCGACCCCGGTGTGCGCGGCGACACCTCCGGCGGTGGCGGCAAGCCGGCCAAGCTCGAGACCGGCGCGGTGGTGCGCGTGCCGCTGTTCATCAACGAGGGCGAGGTGCTGCGCATCGATACGCGCTCCGGGGAATACGTCTCGCGGGTCAAGGAATGACTGCAGACCGGCGCCAGGCGCTGATCGCGCGCTGGATCGTGCCGGTGGTGCCCGAGGGCGAGGTGCTCGAGGGCCAGGCGCTGGTGCTCGACGGCGAGACCATCGTCGAAATCCTGCCGGCCGCGGCACTCGATGCCCGCTACCCCGGCATCGCGCGCGTCGAGCTGCCCGAACACGTGCTGATTCCCGGCCTGGTCAATATGCATACGCATTCGGCCATGGCGCTGCTGCGCGGCCTGGCCGACGACCTGCCGCTGATGCGCTGGCTGCACGAGAACATCTGGCCGGCCGAGAAGATCATCATGGGGCCGGACTATGTCGCCGCCGGCAGCCTGCTGGCGATGGCCGAGATGCTGCGTTCGGGCACCACCTGCTTCAACGACAACTATTTTTTCCCAGACGTCACCGCGGCCGAGGCGCTGGATGCCGGCATGCGCGCGGTTGTCGGCATGCCCGTGATCGGCTTTCCGACGCCGTGGGCCGAGAACGACGACGAGTACTTCCGGCGCGGGCTGGAAGTGCACCAGCAGTTCCATGGTGAGAAACTGATCGACGTGTGCTTCGTGCCGCACGCACCGTACTCGGTCGGCGACGAGGCGTTCCGGCGCATCGTGCGGCTGGCCGAGGAACTGGACACATTGATCCACCTGCATCTGCTCGAATCGGCCGATGAGATCACCTCCAGCCGCGAGCAGTACGGGCTGCACCCGCTCGACCGGCTCGACGCGCTGGGCGTGCTCGGCCCGCGCCTGCTGGCGGTGCACATGACCCAGCTCGGGCCGGCCGACCCGGCACGGCTGGCGCGCGCCGGTGTGCACGTGGTGCACTGCCCGGACTCGAACATGAAGCTGGCCTCCGGCATCTGTCCGGTGGCCGACCTCAACGCCGCCGGCGTCAATGTCTGCCTCGGCACCGACGGGGCGGCCAGTAACAATGATCTCAGCCTGATCGCCGAGATGCGCCAGAGCGCGCTTCTGGCCAAGCTCGCCAGCGGCAATCCCGAAGCAATCCCGGCCAAGCGCGCGCTGTCCATGGCCACCATCCATGGCGCGCGTGCGCTCGGGCTGGACGACCGCATCGGCTCGATCGAGCCGGGCAAACAGGCCGACCTGGCCGCCATCCGCCTTGACTGCATCGAGACCCAGCCGGTCTATGATGTGATTTCACAAATCGTCTATGCGGTGCCGGACAGTCAGGTCACCGATGTCTGGGTCGCCGGTCGCCGATTGCTGGCCGATCGGGCCCTGACCACGCTGGACGAAGCCCGTATCCTCGAGTCCTGCACCGAATGGCGTGAGCGCATCCGCCACGCGCTCGCGCAGCACGCCAATACCTGATTTCCCGCGAGGGCCGACCATGTCCGAAACCGTCTCCGAACCTGTCGCCGAAGCCGACGAAGCGCGTTCCGCGCTCAACCTCGACCTGCGCGAGGCCGAAGCCTTCAACAAGCTGGCCGCGCGCTGGTGGGATCCGCAGGGCGATTTCCGGCCGCTGCACGACATGAACGGTCCGCGCGCGCGCTGGATTGATCGGCGCGCCGAAGGCGTGAACGGCAAGCGTCTGGCCGACATCGGCTGCGGCGGTGGCCTGCTGTCGGAGGCGATGGCGCGCGCCGGGGCTGAGGTGACCGGCATCGATATGGCCGAAAAGCCGCTGGCGGTGGCCGGGCTGCACCGGATCGAGTCCGGACTCGAGCTTGAGTACCGACAGATGACCGCCGAGCAACTGGCCGACGAGCAGGCCGGGCAGTTTCAGGTTACCTGCTGCATGGAAATGCTCGAACACGTACCTGATCCGTCCAGCGTGGTCGCGGCCTGCTTCAAGCTGCTGGCCCCGGGCGGACACGCGTTCTTCTCGACCATCAACCGCAGCCCGCTGGCCTGGGGTGCGGCGATTGTCGGTGCCGAGTACGTGCTGCGCTTGCTGCCGCGCGGCACCCACCGCTACGACCGGCTGATCCGGCCGTCGGAACTGGCCGGCTTCGTGCGCGCCGCCGGCGGCGAGGTGGCAGCCATTGAGGGGGTGGCCTACAACCCGTTCTCGCGCACCGTCACGCTCGGCGGCGCGCCGCGCGTCAACTACCTGCTGCACGCCCGCAAACCCGGATGAATGTCGAGCGTCCCGCCGCCGTGCTGTTCGATCTCGACGGCACGCTGGCCGACACCGCGCCGGACCTGATCGCCGCGCTGGCCGCACTGCGGCAGCGGTTGCGACTGCCGGACATCGATCTGGCGCCGTTGCGGCGGCTGGCCAGCCGTGGTGCCCCGGCCATCCTCGAGGCCGGGCTGGGCGAGTTGCACGCGGACGAGCGCCTGGCCCATCGTCCGGCCTTCATCGAGCTCTACCACGCCGCCTGCTGGGTCGACAGCCGGCCGTTCGACGGCGTCGAGGCATTATTGGACGCGCTTGAGCGCCGCGGCATCCGCTGGGGCGTGGTCACCAACAAGATCGAGCGCCTCGCCATTGCTGTCCTCGAGCAGGCTGGCTGGTCCGGGCGTTTGGCCTGTCTGATCGCCGGGGATACCACCGCCCGGCCCAAGCCCGCGCCCGATCCGGTGCTGGCTGCCTGTACCCGGCTTTCGGTGGCGCCGGAGACCGTGGTGTTTGTCGGTGACGACGAGCGCGACGTGCTCGCCGGTCGCGCGGCCGGCACGCGCACGATTGCCGCCGACTGGGGCTATCTGCCGGAGCCGGGTGCCAGCCTGCACTGGGGCGCCGATGTCATTGCCGATCGGCCCGACGCCTTGCACGTGCTGCTGGGGCTGGTGCCATGAGTGAGGCGACGAACAATCCCGGTGGGCTGGAATCGGCTCCGGACGGCGACCACCTCCAGCGCCTGCTGCTCGAACAGGCCAACGTGCGTTGCGTGATCGCGCACGTCGACGGAATCTACCGCGAAACCCTGGCCCGCGGCCATTACCCGCGCGCGGTCGCCGAGTTGCTCGGCGAAGTGCTCGCGGTCACCGCGCTGTGTTCCAGCGGGATCAAGTTTTCCGGTCGCATCAGCCTGCAGCTGCGTGCATCGAGCGCGGTCAAGCTGCTGATGGCCGACTGTACCGATGCCGGTGGCATGCGCGCGCTGGCGCGCTTTGATACCCCGGCGGTGCTGGCGGCCAGCGGCTTTGCCGAACAGGTCGCCGGCGGCGTGATGACGATGACGGTCGAGCCGGACGGGCGCGGACAGGCCTGGCAGGGCATCGTGCCGTTGGCCGGCGACAGCCTGGCCGAGGCGGTGGCGGGCTATTTCGACCAGTCCGAACAGCTGCCCACCCGCGTCGTTCTGGCGGTCGATGGCGAGCGCGCGGCCGGGCTGCTGATCCAGCGCCTGCCCGGCAGCGCCGCCGACCAGGATGGCTGGACGCGCGCCTGCAAGCTGCTCGAGACGGTGGACGCGGCCGAACTGCTGGCCACCGACGCGCCGACACTCTTGCATCGGCTGTTCCACGAGGAGGAGCGGCGCCTGTTCCCGCCACGCGCCCTGCAATTCTTCTGCCCCTGTTCGCGCCAGCGCGTGGCGCGTGTGCTGCGCGGACTGGGGCGTGACGAACTTGAAGCCTTGTTGCACGAGCGCGGCGAGGTCGAGGCGGGCTGCGAGTTCTGCAACCAGCGCTATCACTTCGACCGGCTTGACATTACCCGGCTGCTGTTGAGCGATGCGCCGGACCCGGATTCGGACCCGGACAGCGATCATGACCCACCCACCGTCCACTGACAACGCACTGGCGTGGTGCCGGGAGCGTCTGTTGGTGCCGGGCCACCCGCTGACCCTCACGCTGCCGTATGCCGAGCCGTCGTTGCGCGACGCGCTGCTGGCACTGCACGGACTGATCGGCGAAATCGCGGCCGTGCCCGAGTCCGTGTCGGATGCCGGCGTGGCGCGGCGCAAGCTGGGGTGGTGGCAGGCCGCGCTGACCGAGCGCCAGCCCCATCCGGCGATCCAGGCCTGGTTGGCCTGTGACGGGCCGGAGCGGCTGACGACCGCAGATTTCGAGCCCTTGATCGAGGCGGTGGCAGTCGAGATCGAGCCGCCACGTTTCGAGCGTCATCAGCAATTGATTGAGCATGCCGAGCGGGTCGCCGGAGCAGCCGCGCGGCTGGAAGCCTGCCTGATCGATGCCGGCGATGCCGGCACGGCGACCCTGATCGAACTGGCCGGCGCGGCCTACCGCGTGCGCATGGTTCGCGACCTGGTGCTCGATGCCCGGCGCGGGCGTTGGGCGGTGCCGCTGGACCTGCAGGCCGAGTACCAGCTCACGCGCAGCGAGGTGGTTGCCGGCGAGTATCCGCGCCGGCTCGACGCGCTGGTTCGTCACCTGGTCGGCGACGCCCTGATCACGCTCAACCGCGACCTCGCCAGCCTGGAGCCGTTCTGGGCCTGGCGGCAGCGCCACCTGGTGCTGCGCCTGAAGCTCGACGCGCTGCTGGCCGGGCGCATCCTGCGCCGACCGCTAAGGGTAACGACGGAACGAATCGGGTCGGGCGGGCCGGTGGCCGCGTTCGCGCTGTGGCGGTTGGCCCGCAGGATGCAGCGAAGGGTTCGATAGCCTCATCTGGCGATCGCGGACGGGGTCGGCGCTCAGGCCAGTTCGGTCAATGCCCGGTCGAGCCGCTCCAGTCCGCGCGCCAGTGAATTGCCGACCGGCGCCAGCCACGCCGGCTCGTTGCGCAGGCTGTCGGTGAGCTTGCGTGGCTCGGCCAATGCATCGCGATCGGGCGCCAGGTCGAAGCGTTGCAGAAAGGCTTCCAGTTCGTTGGCGCGCGCCAGCAGCTCGGCGCGCGTGATCTGGTAGGCATGCTCGGCCAGCTCGGCGCGGCTGGAATAGCTGAACATGTTGGTAAAGAAGATGCGCTCGTCGTTGCGGTTGGGTTCAACCAGCAGAATCGAGGCACGCGGAAACTGGGTCTCGTACTTGGCAATCCCGATCTGCATGCGCGACTGGATGACCGAGCGGAAGGTCTGCGACAGCACCAGCGGCAAGCCGCCGGCGATCATCCGGCTCTCGCTGACGGTGTGCTTGCTATCGTGCAGGCGTTTGGAATCGTAGGGCACCAGCGGGTTGATACCGATCAGCAGGTCGACACCGTCGTTGAGGGCGACCGAGGCGTGCAGCGTGCGCCGGAGCGCGCCATCGACGTAATAGCGGTTGTTGATCTTCACCGGCGGATACAGGCCCGGCAGTGCGGCCGAGGCCTGCACCGCACGCGAGATCGGCACATCATCGAGACCGGGCTCGCCGAAGCGCACGGCCGCGCCGGTGTCGAGGTCCATCGCCACGATTCGCAGCCGCGTCTCGAGCTCGCGGAAATCGTTGCTGCGCCCGGCACGGTCGAGCACGCGGGCAACGAATTCGTGGATGGTGTTGTTATCGAACACGCCGGTCGGCAGGACCCGGTTGAGACCGCCGATCGCCTCCAGCCGGGCCAGCCGCGACGGATGCCGGACCGCCTCGATCACCAGGTCAAGCAGCGCGCCGGGCAGGTTGGCGGCGCGGCGCGCGAATTCACCGAAAGCCGGACGCAGGAAGTGCTCGGGCTCGAACTCGAACTCCGCGCCCGGCGCGCCCATGAAGATGCGGCACATCTGCGCGGTCGTGACCTGGTTGGCCAGGCTGGTGGCCAGGAAGGCACCGGCGCTGACGCCCACATAGGTGTCAAGCTGGTGCAGGCGCAGGCCGCGAATGCCTTCGTGCAGGGCCTGCAGCGCGCCCAGTTCGTAGATTGCGCCCAGCGGCCCGCCGCCTGCAATCGCCAGGCCGATCCGGGGACCATTCGGGCAGGCCTCGGGTCGGATCGCGGCATTCAGCGTCAGCATCGTTTGCTCCTCGCATCAACGATGGATTGAAAAACAGCCCTCGATTGTACTCCCGCCGGTTCGCGGCACACAGGGCTACTTCTCGGGTGCATTGGCGCGGTACGATGGAAGGACAATCGCAACGAGCGTCCATGCCATGCTGCAGCCCGGTCAGCCCGCCCCCGATTTCGAGTTGCCCGACCAGGACGGTCGGCCCTATGCGCTTGCCAGTCAGCCCTCCGTCTGGCTGCTGCTGGTGTTCTACCCCGGTGACGATACGCCGGTCTGCACCCGTCAGCTTTGTGAGTACCGCGACGGCTTTGAAGAGTTCAGGGATCTCGGTGTCGAGGTGGTCGGCATCAGCGCCGACAGCGCCGAATCGCACCGCGCGTTTCGCCAGCGTCGCGAACTACCGTTCACGCTGCTCAGCGATACCGATCTGTCGGTGGCCGCGGCCTATGGTTGCAAGGGCCTTCTGGGAATGAAGCGTGGCGTGTTCCTGCTCGACCCCGGGCGCATGTGTCGCTACGCCCATGTCGAGACGGTTGCCGTTTTTCGGCGTGGCCGCGAGGAATTGCTCGAGGCCATTCGCGCTGCCCAGGCGGCATGAGCCGGGCGGGTCGCGCGCACCTGGCCGAGCAACTTCGGATCAGCCAGGACCTGTTGGCGCGGCTGGCTCGCGAGGCGGACGACTACCCGCGGCTGGCGGAACTGCAGCACTGGCAGCGGCTTCGCTTGCGCGAGACCTACGAGGATCTGCGCCGCCAGCCGGACTGCGCGCAGGCCTGTCTGTTCTTCCTCGAGGAACTCTACGGCGGTCTCGACATGCGTGCGCGTGACCAGCAGCTCGAGCGCGCGCTGCCGGTGATGTCGCGCATGCTGCCCGATCACCTGCTGCACGCGGTCGGCGAAGCGATGCGGCTGCAGTCGATCAGCATGGATTTCGATGCGCGGCTGTCGCGACTGATCGAAGGGCCGCTGGACCAGCCGGCCTATGCTGCCGGTTACCGTGCGATGGCGGCCTGGGACGAGCGCGCCGAGCAGATCGACCTGATCGGTGAACTGGGGGAATTGCTGATCAGTACCGTTCGGGTGCCGCTGATCCGCGGCCTGGTGCGCCTGATGCAGCGGCCGGCGCACGCGGCCGGATTCGGTCTGCTGCAGGAATTCCTGGCCAACGGGCTGGATGCCTTTGCGGCCATGGGCAAAAAGGCCAAGCCCTTTGTGGCGACCATCGTCGAGCGCGAGCGCGAGGCGCTGGCACGGATGCGCGCGGGCGAGGACTGGCCGTTTCGACCGTGGATCGGCGATGGCCCGGAGCTTTGAGCAGCGGGCGTTGACGCCGTCGTCAGCGCGCGGAGACTAAAGTTCCGACCGTGGATCCACTGCTCTCCATTTCTCCTTCGGCGCTGGCAGCGACTTTCGCCGGGCTGACGGCCATCATCGCGCTGCGCTACGCCTTGATTTCCGGATTGTTCTACTGGTTGCTTTGGCACCGGCCCGAGCACTCGGTGCGTGCGATCAAGCTGATGGAGGGGCGGCCGGCGGCCGGCGCGGTTCGGCGCGAGATCGGCTGGTCGCTTTTGTCCTCGCTGATCTATGCCGCGCCGGCGGCGGTGGTATTCGAACTGTGGCGGCAGGGTGGCACGGCGGTCTATACCGATCTGGATACCTACCCGTTGTGGTGGCTGCCGGTCAGCACGCTTCTCTACCTGTTCCTGCATGACACCTACTTCTACTGGACGCATCGACTGATGCACCACCGCTTGCTGTTTCGGCATGTGCACCGTGTACACCACGAATCGCGACCGCCGACGCCCTGGGCGGCGTTCTCGTTCCACCCCTGGGAGTCGATACTCGGCGCGCTGTTCCTGCCGCTGCTGGCGCTGGTGATACCGATTCATGTCGGCGCGGTGCTGTTCATCCTGACGCTGATGACGCTGGCGGCGGTGTTCAATCACTGCGGCTGGGAAATCTTCCCGCGAGCGTGGCTGGCCGGCTGGCCGGGGCGCAATCTGATCACGGCCGCCCATCACGACCTGCACCACAAGAATCCCAACGTCAACTTCGGTCTGTACTTCCGTTTCTGGGACAAGTGCATGGGCACCGACGTGATGGAAAGCGAGTACCCGTTCCTGGCAGATCGCGCCCCGATGCCCGAGCGGCCGTGAGCGGTGCCCGGGCGGGGTATACTTGAACGTTGTTTCCAGCAGTGCCGGATTCCGGCACGGATGACCTGCGCATGTTGTTTGAAAACGTCGTGATCAAATCGGTGGTTTCGGTCGATCCGCCGCACTCGGTCTCCAGCGAGGAAATCTGCGAGCGTCTTTCGCCGACCTTCGAGCGACTCAAGGTGCGGGGCAATCCGCTGGTCGAATTGGCCGGTATCGAGGAGCGCCGTCACTGGGACGACGGCATGCAACCGTCGGATGCTGCCACGCTGGCCGGCCGCAAGGCGCTGGCCAAGGCCGACATCGATCCGAAGCAGGTCGGCATTCTGATCAACACCTCGGTCTCGCGCGATTTTCTCGAGCCTTCTACGGCCTGCATCGTCCATTCGAATCTTGGCCTGGCCAATACCTGCGAGAGTTTCGATGTCGGCAATGCCTGCCTGGCGTTCATCAACGGCATGAACATCGCCGGACGCATGCTCGAGCGCGGCGAGATCGACTACGCACTGATCGTCAACGGCGAATCCAGCCGCGAAATCAACGAAAACACCATCCACCGGCTGCTGCAGCCGGGCGTGACCCGCAACCAGTTCAAGAGCGAATTTGCCTCGCTGACCCTGGGTTCGGGGGCGGCGGCGATGGTGCTGACCCGCCGTGACCTGGATCCGGCCGGCCACGCCTACAAGGGTGGCGTGATGCGCGCGGCGACCCAGTTCAACAACCTCTGCCGCGGCTGGAACCACCAGATGTCGACCGATACCCGCAGCCTGCTGTCGGAGGGCATGAAGCTGGCCAGCCTGACGTTCACGGCTGCGCGCACCGTGCTGGGTTGGGTTGTGAATGACCTGGACCATGTCGTCATCCACCAGGTCTCCAAGGTTCACACCGATTCGTTCATCCGCATGTTCGGGGTCGAACCCGAGCGTGTCTACCGCATCTTTCCGCGTCTGGGTAACATCGGGCCGGCCTCGATTCCGACCGTGCTGGCGCGCATCGTCGATGAAGGCCGGGTCAAGTCCGGCGACAAGATCGCGCTGATGGGTATCGGCTCGGGCCTGAACTGCTCGATGGCCGAAGTCGTCTGGTAGGCCGTCCGATCACCATGGACCTTCCGACCGGCGTCGATCCGGCGCTGTACCCGTTCGCGCGCGCCTTCCACGAGTTGCCCGGCGGCCACCGGATGCACCACATCGATCACGGCCAGGGCGAAGGCCCGCCGGTGGTCATGGTGCACGGCAACCCGACCTGGTCGTTCTACTACCGTGAACTGGTGCGCGGCCTGTGCGACCGGCGCCGCTGCCTGGTGCCCGACCATATCGGCATGGGCCTGTCGTCGCGGCCCGGTGATGGAGACTATGACTACACGCTGGCCTCGCGGGTGGCCGATCTCGGTGACTTTCTCGATGCCACCGTGCCCGAGGGGCCGATCGACCTGGTCGTGCACGACTGGGGTGGCGCGATCGGCATGGCCTGGGCGGCTACCCATCCCGAGCGCATCCGACGGCTGGTGGTGCTCAACACCTGGGCATTCACGATTCCGGCCGAGATCGAACTGCCGCGCGCGCTGGCGTTCGCACGGACCCGACTGGGTGCAGCGCTGGTGATGGGCTTCAACGCCTTCTCCGGTCTTGCCATCCGCATGGCCAGCGCCCGCAAGCTGCCCGCGGCCGTCGCCCGCGGCCTGATCGCCCCCTACCGCGGCCGTCCGGCCAATCGCCTGGCGACGCTGCGCTTCGTGCAGGACATCCCGCTATCACCGGCCGATCCGGCGTGGGCGGTGCTGGAGGCCACTGAAAACAACCTGCACCGGCTGGCCGACAAGCCGATGCTGCTGGGCTGGGGCGCGCAGGACTTCGTGTTCGACGACCGCGTACTGGCGCGTTGGCGCGAGTTGTTTCCGAATGCCGAACTGGACTACATCGAATCGGCCGGGCACTATGTGCTGGAGGATGCGCATGAGCGCCTGGTGCCCCGGATTCGGGAGTTTCTTTTTTCTGATGAGTGAGTGTTACTTTTTTCGGGAAAAGTAACGCAAAAAACCGTTTCGCCGCCGGCTTTGCCGGCTTGATGCGAGTTACTTTTTCTGCGGAAAAAGTAACCAAAAACGCTCGTGCCGAGAAGGCGCCCGGCTGTCGCCGGGTCCCCTGCGATGCTCGGTCCGGGCGGGACCCGCCGAACTCGCTCCCTTCGGTCGCTCAGACATGCGGCGCGTCTTTTTCCGCCCGGACCTGCGCTTCTCGGCGCCTTCAAGGCAGAAGGGGTGCCAGTCCCCGTCGTTCCGGGGCCGCCCAAGACAGGCAGAACCCGGAACCTCCGTCTACCGCCCCGATCCACTCCTCTGCCTCGTGATGGAGATTCCGGGTTCCGGTGACGTGGCCCCGGAATGACGGGGTAGTGGTGTTGAGCGGCTGCACACTTGGGGTCGCCACCCTCCGCCGTTGATGCCGCCGAGTATCGCAGCGGACCGCGCCAACGGCGCGGCGGCGTCTCCGGCTGCGCGATTTTGCCTACTTTTGTCGCGACAAAAGTAGGTCGCACAAGCTTGCGAAGCAAGCTGCGAAACGGTCTTTTTGGTTACTTTTTTCGCAAGAAAAATAACTCGCGCGTCGATCCTGCGCTCGATCCTCCGGCCCGAGGCTGCGAAGAGTCCGGCATCCCCATCTCCCGCACCCCTTGTTTTCACAACATTTTTTCCAACGCACACCTTGACACGGCGGGTCTGCGCGTCTATCGTGACGGAAAGTGGGAAAATGTGGGAATTAGTGGAGTAGAGTACGCGGGCGATGTTTTTCGGTGAAACGGCAATCAATCTCGACATCAAGGGACGCATGGCCATGCCCACGCGTTACCGCGATGCGATCGTCGAAGTCGCCGAGAGTCGGCTGGTGCTGACCTACTCGGCCTTCGACGCCGGTTGCCTGTGGCTGTACCCGGAGCCGGAGTGGCAGCGCGTGCGCGACCAGGTGATGGGGCTGTCGACCTTCAACCCCAGTCATCGCAGCCTGCAGCGTCGACTGGTGGGTTCGGCGACGTTGCTGGAGCCCGATTCCAACTGGCGCCTGCAGTTGCCGCAGACCTTGCGCCAGGTGGCGTCGCTGGACAAGAAGGTGGTTTTGATGGGCATGGGTGCCCGGTTCGAGATCTGGAACGATGACGTGCTGGGTCAGAAACGGGTCGAGGAAGAGCGCGCAATCCAGGAGCAGGCGTCGGACGAGATGGCCGGGCTGGTGCTCTAGGTCGTGGCGCATGTACCGGTATTGCAGGAGGCGGCGGTGGACGCCCTGAACGTGCGTGAGAACGGCTGTTACGTCGACGCGACTTTCGGTCGCGGCGGCCACGCACGCGCGATTCTGGATCGGCTGGGCCCCGACGGCCGGTTGCTGGCGATGGATGCCGATCCCGAAGCCGTGGCTTTCGGTCGCGAGCGCTTCGGTGATTGGCCGCAGTTTCGACTGTTGCACTGCAATTTCCGCGAACTCGCCGCGGTGCTGGAGTCGGAGGGGCTTACCGGCCGGGTCGATGGCATCCTGATGGATCTTGGCGTGTCATCGCCGCAGTTGGACGATCCGGCGCGCGGGTTCAGCTTCCAGCGCAGCGGTCCCCTGGACATGCGGCTCAATCCCGAGACGGGTCAGCCGGCCTCGGTCTGGCTGGAGGCGGTTGCCGAGCAGGAACTGGCGCGCGTACTGCGCGAGTTCGGCGAGGAGCGCTTCGCCCGGCGCATCGCGCGCGCGATCGTGATTGCCCGGATGCGCGCGCCGTTGCGCACCACCGCCGAGCTGGCCGCGGTGATCGAAGCGGCCGTGCCGGTTGCGGCCGCACGCAGCGCCCGGATCCATCCGGCCACACGCAGCTTCCAGGCCATCCGGATCGCCATCAACGGCGAGCTCGAGGGGCTCGAACTTGCGCTTGCACAGGCGGTCGAGGTGCTCGCGCCCGGCGGTCGCCTGGTCGTGATCAGTTTTCATTCGCTTGAGGATCGACTCGTCAAGCAGGCGATCCGGGCGGCCTCGGAGCCGCCGCCGGCGAGCCGCCGCCGGCCGCAAGCCGAGACCTTTGTGCCGCGCCTGCGGCGTGTGGGACGGCCGATTACGCCGGGGCCGGCCGAGTGCGCGGCCAATCCGCGCGCGCGTTCGGCGCGCATGCGGGTGGCCGAGCGGCCGGGAGGCCCGGCATGAGTCGCTGGCTGCTGTTTGGCGTGCTGCTGGTGCTGGTCGTGGCCAGCGGGGTGGCGCTGGTCGGGCTCAAGCACCAGGGTCGGCTGCTGTTCATCGAGCTCGAGCGCCAGGCGCGTACGCAGGATAGCGCCCAGGTGGAATGGTCGCGGCTGCAGCTGGAGCTGGCGTGGCTGGGCGAGACGGGCCGCATCGAGCAACAGGCCGTTCAGCGCCTGGACATGCAGCCTCCGCAACGGGTGGACGTGCTGGTGACCGGTGATGGCTGAGCGCAATCCCGATCTGGCGCTGTGTCGGTTGCGTGTGCTGCTGCTCGCGGCGCTGCTGGTGTTGGCCGCGCTCGGCCTGGTCGCGCGCGCGGTCAAGCTGCAGGTGATGGACACCGAGTTCCTGCAGGACGAAGGCGAGGCGCGCTACCTGCGAACGGTCGAGATCCCGACCATGCGTGGCCGCATCGTCGACCGCAACGGCCAGCCGCTGGCGGTATCGACACCGGTGGACTCGGTTTGGGCGCACCCGGGTGAGTTGCTTCAGGCTGCCGATCGCATTCCGCTGCTGGCCGCGGTGCTGGACGAGGACGCCGATGCAATCCAGCGACGGCTGGCGCAGCGTGCCGACCGCGAGTTCGTCTGGATCGTGCGTCGCATCCGGCCGGATCTGGCCGCTAAGGTGCGTGAACTCGATATACCGGGCGTGTTCCTGCAGCGCGAGTACCGGCGCTTCTACCCCACCGGCCAGGTCGGTGCCCAGGTCGTGGGCATCACCAACATCGACGAGGTCGGCCAGGAAGGCCTGGAACTGGCCTACGACCCCTGGTTGACCGGGACGGCCGGCGCCAAGCGCGTGATTCAGGACCGGCTGGGACGGGTGGTCGAAGACGTCGAATTGCTGCGCGAGGCCGAGCCGGGTCGCGAGCTGGTGTTGACGCTGGATCGCCGGCTGCAGTATCTGGCCTGGCGCGAACTGGCCGCGGCCGTGGCCGAGCATCAAGCCCGCTCCGGCTCGGTGGTGGTGCTCGACATCCCCACCGGTGGCATCCTGGCGATGGCCAACGTGCCGTCGTTCAACCCGAACGCGCGCGAACGCGAGGCTGCAGACGGCGTGCGCAACCGGGCGGTGACCGATGTGCTCGAACCCGGTTCGGTGGTCAAGCCGTTCGTGATCGCCGCAGCGCTGGAGGCCGGCATTGCGCGTCCCGAGCGCGTACTCAACACCCATCCCGGCACGCTGCAGGTCGCCGGCCACACCGTGCGCGATGTGCGTGACTACGGCGAACTGACCTTGACCGGCGTCTTGACCAAGTCGTCGAATATCGGTGTCGTGCAGCTGGCGCTGGAAATGGACGCGCAGGTGATGTGGAGCATGTACTCCCGGCTCGGTTTCGGCCAGGTTACCGGCAGTGGATTCCCGGGCGAATCGGCCGGCGTGCTGCGCGATCACCAGCGCTGGCGCACCCTTGAGCAGGCCACCCAGGCCTACGGCTACGGGCTTTCGGTTACCCCGCTGCAGCTTGCGCGTGCGATCGCCGCGCTGGCCGATGGTGGTCGGCTGCGCCAGCCCAGTTTCGTTGCCGGCGCCGACAATCCGGCGCGCGTGGTGCTCGATCCCGCGCTGGCCGAGGAATTGACCCGCATGCTGGTGACCGTCACCGGCCCCGAGGGCACCGCGCGTCGTGCTGCTATCGATGGCTACCGCGTTGCGGCCAAGACCGGCACCACGCGCAAGGTCGGCATTTCCGGCTACAGCGACCGCTACGTCGCCAGCATCGCCGGTTACGCGCCGGCCTCGCGGCCGCGCCTGGCGGTTGTCGTCGTCATCCAGGACCCGCGCGGCGACGCCTATTACGGCGGTCAGGTGGCCGGCCCGGTATTTGGTCGCGTCCTCGGCGACGCGCTGCGCCTGATGAATATTCCACCCGACGATCTGGGCACCTTGATGGCCCGTGCCGGGGCTGGACGATGATGCGGTTGCGTGCCCTGTTGGCCGGTTGGCTGAACGAGGTTCCGGCCGACCTCGAGGTCGATGGTCTGTGTCTGGACAGCCGCCGGGTGCAGCGCGGCGACGCCTTCGTGGCGCTGGCCGGCGCCCGCGAGCATGGTCTGGCGCATGCGCGCGCGGCCATTGCCTCAGGTGCGGTGGTCGTGTTGCACGATGGTCGTGCAGCCGTGCCGAGCGACCTCGCTGTACCGGCGCTCGAAGTGCCCGGTCTGGCCGCAAATCTGCCCGAGCTGTGCCGTCGGATGTGGGATGACCCGGCCGCCGGGCTGGCGCTGGTCGCGGTCACCGGAACCAATGGCAAGACTTCAATCGCCTGGTTGCTGGCGCAGGCGCTCGATGGCGCGATGATCGGCACGCTTGGCGTCGGGCGCCCCGGAGCGCTCGGCGCGGCCACGCACACGACGCCGGACCTGCCCGAACTGTACCGCGCGCTGGCCGAACTGCGCGATGCGGGCGTGCGCGAGGTCATACTCGAGGCGTCCTCGCATGCGCTGGACCAGGGTCGGCTGGCCGGGCTGGCGTTTGAGTCGACCATCTTTACCAACCTTGGCCGCGATCACCTCGATTACCACCGCACGCGCAGCGCCTATGGTGACGCCAAAGTGCGCCTGTTTACCGACTACCGCTCGGCGCGCAAGCTGATCAACATCGACGATCCGTTCGGCCAGGACTTGGCGGGCCGTCCGGAGATCGCCGCCGACTGTATCGGCTACGCCTTCGATAACCCGGCCGCGCAGGTGCGCGCGCGCAGTCTGGCGACCACCGCCGACGGGCTGGAACTGACACTCGCGACGCCTGCAGGCGCACTGACGCTGTCGAGCCGCCTGATCGGTCGCGTCAACGCCTGGAACCTGCTGGTGCTGGCGGCCGAACTGGGTGCGCGCGGCTTTTCGCGCGACGACATTTCCCGGCGCGTGGCTGCGCTCGAGCCGGTGCCGGGTCGCTTGCAACTGATCAGCGGTCCGGCCGGACAGCGCGTGTTCGTCGACTATGCCCACACCCCGGACGCGCTCAAGGCCGCACTCGGCTCGCTGCGCGAACTGACCGAGCAACGGCTGATCTGCGTGTTCGGCTGCGGCGGCGATCGCGATCGCGGCAAGCGTCCGCGCATGGGCCGGATTGCCGAGGCGCTGGCCGACCAGGTGGTGCTGACCAGCGACAACCCCCGAAGCGAGGAGCCGCTGCGCATCCTGCGCGAGATCCAGTCGGGCATGGCGCGGCCGGAGCGCGCCCGGGTGCTGCCCGAGCGCGCCGAGGCGATCGCTCTGGCGGTGGCCGGGGCGCGTCCCGGCGATTGCGTATTGATCGCCGGCAAAGGCCATGAAACCACCCAGGATCTGGGCGATCGGGTGGTCGAGTTCAGCGATTTCGAAGCGGCCCGGCGGGCGCTGGAGGTCGCGGCATGATGCACTTCGATCTCGATCGTGCCGCTGCGATCACTGGCGCGCGCCTGGACGTGCCCGACGGCGCGCCAGTCGCCGATCAGATCGTCGGCATGATCCAGGACAGCCGCGGCGTGCAGCGCGGCAACCTCTATGTGGCACTGCCCGGAGCGCGGGTCGACGGCCATACGTTCGTAGCCGACGCGGCCGATCGCGGCGCGGCGGCAGCGCTGGTCACGCGCCCGGTCGACGCCCCGCTGGCGCAGTTGATCGTCGCCGATGCGGTGGTCGCGATGGGTGATCTGGCGCGTGCATGGCGCGCCGAACTGTCGGCGCGCGTGGTCGGCATCACCGGCAGCAATGGCAAGACCACGGTCAAGACGCTGCTGGCGGCCATCCTGCAGCGCCGTGCGCTGACGCTGGCCACACGCGGCAACTACAACAACGAGATCGGCGTGCCGTTGACCCTGTCGGCGCTGGGTCCGCAGCACCGCTACGCGGTGGTCGAAATGGGTTGCGGCCAGCCCGGTGACATTGAGTACCTGGCCGGCATCGCCCGCCCGGATATTGCCGTGGTCACCAACGCCGGACCGGCCCACCTCGAGCGTTTGGGGAGCATCGAGGGCGTGGCGCGTACCAAGGGCGAGCTGTTTTCGGCGCTTCCGCCCGGGGGCAGTGCCGTGCTCAACCGCGATGATGTCTTTTTCGAGTACTGGAGCGGCCTGTGCGGCGACTGCCATCGGGTGAGCTTCGGTGAGCACCCGGCGGCCGACGTGAGGCTGACCGGCGATGAAGCACAGTGGCGGGTGGAAACGCCGGGCGGCTGTTTCGACCTGGTGCTGCAACTGCCGGGCCACCACAACCGGATGAATGCCCTGACCGCGACCGCCGCAGCGCTGGCGCTGGACATCGAACTGAGCACCATCGCCGAGGGCCTGGCTGCGGTCGACAGCCTGTCCGGCCGCCTGGCCGCGCGCGAGCTGCCCGGCGGCTGGCGCCTGATCGACGACAGCTACAACGCCAATCCGGCCTCGCTATACGCCGCCTTGCAGGTGCTGGCCGAGTACCCGGCACCGCGCTGGCTGGTGATCGGAAACATGGCCGAACTGGGCCGCGACAGCGCTAAGCTGCATCGCGAGATCGGCCAGAACGCGCGCGCGCTGGGAATCGAGCGGATTTTCGCGGTCGGCGAGCTGGCCGCACTGGTCGCTGACAGCTTCGGCAGCGGTGGCAGCAGTTTCGTCGATCACGACGAGCTGGCCTCGACCCTGGAGGCGCTGTTGCATCCGGGCGTAACCTGCCTGGTCAAGGGCTCGCGTTCGGCGCACATGGAGTCGGTGATCGAGCGCCTGATCGCGCCGGGAGGCCCGGCATGCTGATCTGGCTGCTCGAAGACGTGCTCGCGCTGGACGTCGCACTGTTCGGCTTCATCACCTTCCGCACCATCCTCGCGGCATTGACCGCGCTGCTGGTCTCGCTGGCCGTCGGTCCGTTGTTCATCCGCTGGCTGACTGCGCGCAAGCTCGGCCAGCCAATCCGCGAGCTCGGCCCGGAGCGGC
This sequence comes from Wenzhouxiangellaceae bacterium, assembly GCA_032251355.1. Classification (GTDB taxonomy): domain Bacteria; phylum Pseudomonadota; class Gammaproteobacteria; order Xanthomonadales; family Wenzhouxiangellaceae. The sequence continues at coordinate 33,125 of JAVVDV010000009.1, read as the reverse complement.
ATTACGACAAGGCCGGTACGCCAACCATGGGCGGGGCCCTGATCCTGATCTCGGTGCTGGTTGCAACCCTGCTGTGGGCCGATCTTGCCAATCGCTACGTCTGGACCGTGTTGTTCGTGACCGCCGCCTTCGGTGGAATCGGTTTTGTCGATGACTACCGCAAGCTGCTGCACCGCAATTCCGACGGCCTGAGCGCGCGCGCGAAGTACGCGCTGCAATCGGTCGCGGCGCTGGCGGCGGCGCTGTTCCTGTATACGACCGCCGATGTGGCCGGCGCGACCGAGCTGTTGCTGCCGTTTCTCAAGGACTTCTCGCTGCCGCTGGGCGCCGGTTTCATCGTGCTGACCTATTTCGTGATTGTCGGCTCCTCGAATGCGGTCAACCTGACCGATGGTCTGGACGGGCTGGCGATCGTGCCGGCGGTGATGATCGCGATCGGGCTGGGGATTTTCGCCTACGCCACCGGTAACGCGATCTTCGCCAACTACCTCGGCTTCCCGTTCATCCCCGGTGCCGGTGAGGTCGCGATCATCTGCTCGGCCCTGGCCGGTGCCGGACTGGGCTTTTTGTGGTTCAACACCTACCCGGCCCAGGTGTTCATGGGTGATGTCGGTGCGCTGGCCGTGGGTGCGGCGCTGGGCGTGATCGCGGTGATCGTGCGTCAGGAACTGGTGTTTTTCCTGATGGCCGGCATTTTCGTGATGGAAACGCTTTCGGTGATGCTGCAGGTGGCCTCGTTCAAGCTCACCGGCCGGCGGATCTTCCGGATGGCGCCGATCCATCACCATTTCGAACTCAAGGGCTGGCCCGAACCGAAGATCATCGTGCGCTTCTGGATCATCTCGGTGATGCTGGTGCTGATTGGGCTGGCCACGTTGAAGGTGCGCTGACGATGGCCGCGACCCGACGCCAGGCACATCGACACGGCGAGGCGCCACACGCGCTGTTGCCCGATACGGCATTGGTGCTGGCCGTTGCCGGATTGCTGACCATTGGTTTGTTGATGGTCGCTTCGACGTCGGTGGCGGCCGGCGAGAAGTACGCGGTCGGGCCATGGCATTTCTTCGTCCGTCATCTGGTGTTCGTGCTGGCCGGGACGGGTCTGGCGCTGGCCGTGCAGGGATTGCCGATGAAGTGGCTGCAGGCCGGCGGTCGGCTGTGTCTGCTGGCCGCGCTGGTGTTGCTGGCGCTGGTGCTGATTCCCGGTCTGGGCGTGACCGTCAACGGTGCTACGCGCTGGTTGAATCTCGGATTTTTCCGCTTCCAGGTGGTCGAGGCGGTCAAGTTGCTGATGATCGTCTACGTGGCTGGCTATCTGGCGGCGAGGCCGGAGTTCGGCCGTGGCGGACTGGTCGAGACCCTGAAACCGCTGCTGGTCGGCGGCGTGGTCGCTGTCATCCTGCTCAAGCAGCCGGACATGGGCTCGGCGGTCGTGCTGCTGGCGATCCTCACCGGCATGGTGTGGCTGGCCGGCGCAGCCTGGCGCTGGCTTTCGATCCTCGCGCTGGGTGCGGTGCCGTTGGTGACCTTTGCGGCGATGGAGCCGTACCGGCTGGCGCGACTGACCAGTTTCGGTGATCCGTTCGCCGACCCTTATAACGGCGGCTTTCAGTTGGTTCAGGCGCTGATCGCGATCGGGCGCGGCGAACTGGCCGGCGTGGGGCTGGGTGGCAGCGTGCAAAAGCTGTTCTACCTGCCCGAGGCGCATACCGACTTCATCTTCGCGATCCTGGCCGAGGAACTGGGCCTGGTCGGCATCGTTGCGGTTCTGGCGCTGTTTGCGCTGCTGGTCTACCGCATCCTGGCAACTGGTCTGCGCGCGCATACGGCGGGTAATCCGTTCGCGGCCTTTGTCGCCTTCGGGATCGCGCTGTGGATTGCCTTGCAGGGGCTGGTCAGCATCGGTGTCAACCTCGGCGTGCTGCCGACCAAGGGGCTGACGCTGCCGCTGGTGTCGGCCGGGGGAAGCTCGATGCTGATGATCCTGCTGGCGCTGGGCCTGGTGATTCGAATCGGGCGCGAGCTGGACTCGGCCCAGCTGCGGCGGCCGCGACACCGGCGGGAGTGGGCGGCATGAGCGGGCAGGACAGCACAACGCTTGCCACGCTGGCCGGTGCGCGCGTGATGATCCTGGCCGGCGGCACCGGCGGGCACATCTTTCCGGGCCTGGCGGTGGTCGAGGAATTGCGCGCGCACGGCGCCGAGGTCAGCTGGCTGGGCACGCCGCAGGGGCTGGAAAACCGGCTCGTGCCGGCGACCGGAATTGCGCTCGAGCGGGTCGCCATCCGCGGCTTGCGCGGTCGCGGCCTGGCCGGTTGGCTGGCCGCGCCGTGGCGCATCTTGCGCGCGATGCTGCAGTCCTGGCGCATTCTCAGCCGGCGCCGCCCGCGCTGTGTCATCAGCATGGGCGGTTACGCAGCCGGACCGGCGGGTGTGGTTGCGCGCCTGCGCGGGATCGCACTGGTCATCCATGAACAGAATGCCGTGGCCGGCTGGACCAACCGGCTGCTGGCACCGTTCGCGCGCTGCATCTGTACCGGTTTTCCGGATGTGTTCCCAGCCGCCCGCGTGACCGGTAACCCGGTGCGTACATCGATCTGTTCGCTGCCGGCACCTGCCGAACGCTATGCCGCGCGCTCCGGCCCGCTGCGCCTGCTGGTCATCGGCGGCAGCCAGGGTGCCCGGATTCTCAACACGGTTGTGCCCGAGGCCCTGGCCCGGTTGCCGTCGTCGGGTCGTCTCGAAGTTCGCCACCAGGCCGGGCGCCAGTGCGCGCAGGCCCAGCAAAACTATGAAACGGCGCAAGTCGACGCCGAGGTGGTGGAGTTTATTGACGATATGGCGGCAGCCTGGGCCTGGGCCGACCTTGCGATCTGTCGCGCCGGAGCCTTGACCATTGCCGAGCTGGCCGCCGCCGGTGTGCCCGCGATCCTGGTGCCACTGCCCTCGGCAGTCGATGATCACCAGACCGCGAACGCACGCTTCCTGAGCGACGCCGGGGCCGGATGGCTGGTCCCGCAGTCGGCGCTGAACCCCGAGGCACTGGCCGGCCTGCTGGCCGGGATGGCGCGCTCGAATTTGTTGCAGCGGGCCGAAAAAGCACGCGAGCTGGCACGCCCGGATGCGGCCGCAGCGGTTGCGCGCGCGTGTGCGGAGGTGCTGGCATGAATCCCGGCTCGCGCGCCCAGCCCAGCCTGATGCACCGCGTGCGGCGTATCCACCTGGTCGGCATCGGCGGCGCCGGCATGAGCGGGATTGCCGAGGTGCTGGTCAACCTTGGCTTCGAGGTCAGCGGTTCGGATCAGGCCGATTCGGCGACCATCGCGCATCTGCGTGGACTCGGTGCGAGCATCGCAATCGGCCACGATTCCGAGCAGGTGGCCGGTGCCGATGTGGTCGTCGCCTCGAGCGCGGTCCGCCCCGACAACCCGGAGCTCAGCGCCGCGCGCGCCGGGCGCATTCCGGTCGTGCCGCGTGCGGAAATGCTGGCCGAGCTGATGCGATTCCGCGCCGGCATCGCGATCGCCGGGACCCACGGCAAGACCACGACCACCTCGCTGGTGGCCGGCTTGCTGGCCGAGGCGGGGCTGGACCCGACCTTCATCGTCGGTGGCCGCGTCAATGCATTCGACAGCAACGCGCGCCTGGGTCAGGGCCGCTACCTGGTTGCCGAGGCCGACGAATCGGACGGCTCGTTCCTGCTGCTGCAGCCGGTGATTTCGCTGATCACCAACATCGATCGCGATCACCTCGATGCCTACGACGGCAGCTTCGATCGCTTGCAGCAGGCCTTTCTGGAGTTCCTGCACCATCTGCCGTTCTTCGGCGTCGCCGTGCTGTGCATCGATGACCCGCACGTGGCCGAGCTGGTGCCACGGGTCGGACGCACCGTGCTGACCTATGGCCTGCAGCCGGCCGCCGATGTGCGCGCGACCGCGATCGAGCAGCAGGGACGACGGATGCGTTTTGACCTGTGGCTGCCCGGCGACGAACAGCCCAGCGCCGTGACCCTGGCCCAGCCCGGTCGACACAACGTGCTCAACGCGCTCGGCGCGGCCGCAATTGGCTGGGAGCTGGGTCTGTCGGCGGCTCAGATCCGCGATGGCCTGGCAGCATTCGCAGGTATCGCGCGGCGCTTTGTCGAGCTGGGCATGCTGAACTTCCGCCACGGTCGTGCGCGCGTGATCGAGGACTACGGCCACCATCCCACCGAGCTCGACGCGGTGATTCGCGCCGCGCGCGAGGGATGGCCGGATGCCCGCATCGTGCTGCTGTTCCAGCCGCACCGCTACAGCCGCACGCGTGACCAGTTCGATGCCTTCGCGCGCGTGCTTGCCGGTGTCGATGCGCTGGTGCTGGCCGATATCTATCCGGCCGGCGAGGCGCCTTTGCCGGGCATCACCACCGATGCATTGGCCCAGGCGGTGAAGGGTCGTGGACTCGACCGCGTCCATCGTCTGGCCGATCTTGCGCACGCTGCCGAGGCGCTCGACGAGGTCGTGTCCGAAGGTGATCTGGTACTGGTCATGGGCGCCGGCTCGGTAGGTGCCGCGGCCCAGCGTCTGAAGGAGGTGCGCGCATGAACCGCATTGACCCCAAGCGTCACGGCCGGGTGCTGCTGGTGACCGGCGGCGACAGCGCCGAGCGCGAGATTTCGCTCAAGAGCGGTGCGGCCGTGGCCGCGGCGTTTGAGCGTCTGGGCGTGGCGTTCGAGACCTGCGACGGCGTGCAGGCCTGCCTGCAGCGGATCGCTGTCGGCGGCATCGATAAGGTGTTCAATATCCTGCACGGCCGCGGTGGCGAGGATGGGGTATTGCAGGGTGCGCTGGCAGCGTTGGGTGCGGCCTGTACCGGTTCGGGCGTGCTCGGTTCGGCACTGGCCATGGACAAGCTTGCCAGCAAGCGGCTGTGGGCCGGCTGTGGCTTGCCGACGCCGCCGTTTCGGGTGGCTTCGACCGGCGCCGAGGCCGCAACGATTGCCGATCAGTTGCACGGTCCCTGGTTCGTCAAGCCGGCCCGGGAAGGTTCCAGCGTCGGCATGAGTCGGGTCGAATGTGTCGCCGAACTCGAGGCGGCCCTGGAGCGCGCGCTGGACCATGACGACACCGCGCTGGTCGAGCAGCTGATCGACGGGCCGGAGTACACCGTCGCCATCCTGACTGGCCGCGCCCTGCCCATGATCCGGATCGAAACGCCGCGCGCGTTCTACGACTACCAGGCCAAGTACCAGTCGAGCGATACGCTGTATCACTGCCCGGCCGGGCTGGAGCCGGCGCGTGAGCGCGAACTGCAGGCGCTGGCGCTTGCGGCCTTCGCGGCCCTCGGCGGCCGCGGCTGGGGTCGCGTCGACTTGATGGTCGACGCGTCCGGTCAACCGTGGCTGCTGGAGGCCAACACCGTGCCGGGCATGACCGACCATTCGCTGGTGCCGATGGCCGCGCACGCGGCCGGGCTGGATTTTGATGCGCTGGTCGATGCCATTCTCGATACTGCCGAGGCGCGGCCATGAGCCGCTGGCTGCGCGCCATGATCGTGGTCGCACTGGTGACGGCATCGCTGGCCGCGCTGGCGGTGACAGTTGCACCGTCGGACAACCTGCGCTGGCCGATTCGCTGGCTGGAGGTCGACGGTGAGCTGACCCGTGTGACCTCGGCCCAGGTGCGCGCGGCGCTGGCCCCGGAAGCCGGGCGCGGATTCTTTGCCGTCGATGTTGATCGTGCGCGCGCGGCGGTCGAATCGCTGCCGTGGGTGGCACGCGCGCAGGTATCGCGGCGCTGGCCCGATACCCTGTCGGTCGCGGTCCACGAGCACCGACCGGTGGCGCGCTGGAACGGCAGCGCCTTGATCAGCGATCGCGGCGAGTCCTTCACCGTTGCCGGTACCGCCGGCATGCAAGGGCTGGTCCAGTTGCACGGGCCCGAAAGCAGCCTGGACTCGAGCTTCGAGCACTGGCGCCGGCTCCAGACCCGACTGGGCACGCAAGGACTGGAAATTCGCCGCCTGAGCCGCGATGCCCGCGGTGCCTGGACGCTGGAACTGGGCAGCGGTCTGCAACTGCTTCTGGGCCGTGAGCATCTCGATGATCGGATCGAGCGCTTTCTGGCGGTGCGCGACGAGCTGCGCGCCGCCGGCGAGTTGGTGCGTGTGGATCTTCGCTACCCCAATGGTCTGGCCGTGCAGCGCGCCGCGCCGCGCCCGCCCGGTCCGCAGCCTGTCTCTAACCCCGCTCGCGAACTGCAGGATCGTCATGGCTAGAAAATCGGAAAAATCACTGGTCGTCGGCCTCGACATCGGCACCAGCAAGATCGTGGCCATTGTCGGGGAGCAGCAGGAAGGCGGCGAGGTCGAAGTCATCGGTCTCGGCTCGCATACCTCACGGGGCTTGAAGCGCGGCATGGTGGTGGACATCGAATCGACCGAGCAGGCCATCCAGCGCGCGGTCGAGGAAGCCGAGCTGATGGCCGACTGCGAGATTCACTCGGTATTCGCCGGCATCGCCGGTACCCATGTGAGCTCGCGCCAGTCGCACGGTGCAGCGGCGATCCGCGATTCGGAAGTCGATGAGGCCGACGTCGAGCGTGTGCTGGAAGCAGCGCGCGCGGTCGCGATTCCGGCCGACCAGCGCATCCTGCATTGCCTGCCCAAGGGCTTCGTGATCGATTCCACCGACGGCATCCGCCAGCCGGTCGGCATGTCCGGTGTGCGCCTGGAGGTGCAGGTTCACCTGGTCACGGCGGCCAACAGTGCGGTCCAGAACGTGACCAAATGCGTCGCGCGCTGCGGTCTGCAGGTCGATGACCTGATCCTGCACCAGCTCGCCTCGAGCGAGTCGGTGCTGTCGGAAGATGAGAAGGAGCTGGGCATCGCGCTGGTCGATATTGGTGCCGGCACCACCGACATCGCGGTCTGGGGCGACGGTGCGATCCAGCACACCGCCTGCATTCCGATCGCCGGCGACCTGGTGACCAGCGATATCGCGGTTGCGCTGCGCACGCCGACGCAACATGCCGAGGACATCAAGATCCGCTACGCCTGCGCGCTCGAGCAGTTGGCCGCCGGTGACGACACCTTGCAGGTGCCGTCGGTCGGCGACCGGCCGCCGCGCCGGCTGGAGCGCCAGACCCTGGCCCAGGTCGTCGAGGCGCGTTACCGCGAGCTGTTCAATCACGTGCACAAGCAGCTGCGCCAGTCGGGTTGCGAGAACCTGGTGCCGGCGGGACTGGTGCTGACCGGTGGCGGGGCGCTGGCCGAGGGTGTGGTCGAGCTGGCCGAAGAAATCATGCATATGCCGGTGCGCATTGGCGCGCCGCAGTACGTCAGCGGCCTGTCGGAGGTCGTCAATAACCCGATCCACGCCACCGGCGTCGGTCTGCTGCTGCGCGGCAGCAAGCTGACCGGAACCGCCGCCGGGCGCGCGCGCTTGCGCGCCGGATCGAGCCTGCTTGGCCGCTTCAAGCAGTGGTTCCAGGGCGAGTTCTGAAGATGCAGCGAAAAACCCATTCAACCAGGGGTCGTTTCGATCGGCGAACAGCGGGCAGCAAGACCCGCGCGCCGGCGCGATGACCCGGCATTACTCACGGCGAGAAAATAGGAGAACATCATCATGGCATTCGAATTGATCGAGAACTACACGCCCAGCGCAACCATCAAGGTGCTGGGCATCGGTGGTGGCGGCGGCAATGCCGTTAACCAGATGGTCGAGGCGAACATCGAAGGCGTCGAGTTCGTCTCCATCAACACCGATGCGCAGGCGCTCAAGAGTTTCACCGGCAAATCGACGCTGCAGATCGGCACCAGCGTCACCAAGGGCCTGGGTGCCGGCGCCAATCCGGAAGTGGGCCGACAGGCCGCGCTCGAGGATCGCGATCGCATCTGCGAGATGCTCAACGGTGCCGACATGGTGTTCATTACCGCCGGCATGGGCGGCGGCACCGGCACCGGCGCGGCGCCCGTGGTGGCCCAGACGGCCAAGGAAATGGGCATTCTGACCGTGGCGGTGGTCACCAAGCCGTTTCCGTTCGAGGGCCAGCGGCGTCTTGGCGTGGCTCAGCAGGGCATCGATGAGCTTGGTCACCATGTCGATTCGCTGATCACGATTCCGAACGCCAAACTGCTCAGCGTGCTCGGCCCCGACATCACGCTGCTCAACGCGTTCAAGGCCGCAAATCAGGTGCTTTCGGGCGCCGTGCAGGGCATCGCCGAGCTGATTACGCGGCCCGGCCTGATCAACGTCGATTTTGCCGACGTGCGCACCGTGATGTCGGAGATGGGCATGGCGATGATGGGCTCGGGCTCGGCCACCGGCCAGGATCGAGCGTTGATGGCGGCGCAGTCGGCGATTGGCTCGCCGTTGCTCGAAGACATCAACCTGTCCGGTGCCTGCGGCATCCTGGTCAATGTCACCGCCGGTATGAACCTGTCGATGCGTGAATTCGAGGAAGTCGGCAAGACCATCGCCGACCTGTCCAGCGAGGATGCAACGGTGGTCATGGGCACGGTCATCGACCCGGATATGAACGACGAGATCCGGGTCACCGTGGTCGCAACCGGTCTGGGCCAGCGCAAGACGGTGCGCCGGGAGCGGCCCATGACCGTGGTTCGCACCGGCACCGACAATCTGCCGCTGGCCAGCGACGATAACGATGAGGATCACGAACAGTCTGCACCGCCGCAGCCGCGCAGCCGCGGCAGCTGGCGCGGTGAGACGGCCGAGCAGACCGAGATCGACTACCTCGACATCCCGGCCTTCCTGCGCAACCAGGCCGACTGACCGGCCTGCGCATGCCCGGCGCTGACTCGCCGCAGCGCCGGGCATTCAGCCGGCGTTCAGCAGGTGCTGTGGTACTATCGCCACAGTTTTGCGGGAGCGATCCGTCCGGTGGTCCGACAACGAACTCTGAAGAACGTCATTCGCGCTACCGGCGTTGGTATGCACAATGGACGCAAGGTCGCCATGACCCTGCGTCCGGCACCGGCAAACACCGGCATCATCTTCCGTCGCATCGATCTCGACCCGATCTTCGAGATCGCTGCACGGCCCGAATCGGTTGGCGATACCGCGCTGTCGACCACCCTGGTCGGTGCCAATGGCCAGCGAATCGCGACCATCGAACATCTGATGTCGGCGCTGGCCGGGCTCGGGATCGACAACGCCTACATCGATCTGGACGCGCCGGAAGTGCCGATCATGGACGGCAGCGCCGGCCCCTTCGTGTTCCTGCTGCAGTCGGCGGGCATCGCCGAGCAGAACGCGCCGAAGCGATTCATCCGCATACTCGAGACGGTCGAAGTTGCTGATGGTGACAAGTGGGTCCGGCTCGAGCCCTGCGACGGCTTCCGGGTCGGCTTCGAGATCGCCTTCGACCACCCGGTGTTCCGGCAGCGCAACTGTCGTATCGAACTGGACTTCTCGACCACCTCCTACCTCAAGGAAGTGGCCCGGGCGCGTACCTTCGGTTTCATGCGCGATATCGAGTTCCTGCGCCAGCGCAACCTGGTGCTGGGCGGCAGCATGGACAATGCCGTGGTCATCGACGACTACCGCATTCTCAACAGCGAGGGTCTGCGCTACGAGGACGAGTTCGTCAAGCACAAGGTGCTCGACGCGATCGGTGACCTCTACCTGCTCGGTGCCGGCCTGCTCGGCCGTTTTGTCGGACACAAGTCCGGGCACGAACTCAATAATGTGCTGCTGCGCGAGTTGTTGGCGCGTTCGGAGGCCTGGGAGACGGTGGAATTCAACGAGCCTGCCGGCTTGCCGATTTCCTACCTGCAACCGTCCTACGCGGCCTGAGTCGGCTTCCGTTCAGTCCTTCTGTTCCGGGTCGAGCCGGAAACCCGGCGCGACGATCACACGCGCGCGTGTCAGTTCACCCGGCCAGTGCCGGCGTGCCTCGGCCAGCAGGCGGCCGGCCAGATTGCGCGCCTGGGTCGCCCGTGCCGGCGAAGCTGCGGCAATGACCAGACAGTCGCCGTCGACCCGTGCAATGCCGATTTCACCGTTGCCGTTGGCCGGGAACACGTCGGCCAGGCGCTGGTTCAGGGCCAGCCAGGCGCGCGTCTGGCGCAGCAGCGCGGCCAGCTGGCCGTCACTGCCGGCAATCGCATCGGCGCGGCGCGCCCGGGGCTGTTTCGCGCGGCTCATGGCGTGAGTGTAGCGTCAACCCGGCGCGCGCAATTGTCTACAATGTCTGACTGGCCGCTCTTGCCCGCGGCCGTTCGCGTCCCCACCTCATCGTTCATTGCCGTAAAAAAGCCGATCTCAAGGCCACTATCAATGCTCAAATCGCTCATAACCCGGATCGTCGGCAGTCGCAACGAACGGCTGGTCAAGCAGCTGTCCCGGCAGGTCGCGCGCATCAACGCGTTCGAGGACGAGACGCAGAAACTCGGCGACGACCAGCTCAAGGCCAAGACCGCCGAGTTTCGCCAGCGGCTGGCCGATGGCGAGGCGCTGGATGCGCTGCTGCCGGAAGCCTTCGCGGTGGTGCGCGAGGCCTCGGTGCGAACGCTGGGGCTGCGGCATTTCGACCAGCAGTTGATCGGTGGCATGGTGCTGCACCAGGGCAAGATTGCCGAGATGAAAACCGGTGAGGGCAAGACCCTGGTCGCGACCCTTGCCGCCTACCTCAATGCCCTGCCCGGCAAGGGTGCGCACGTGGTCACGGTCAACGATTACCTGGCCCGACGCGACGCCGAGTGGATGGGGCCGATCTTCCGCGCGCTGGACATGACGGTTGGGGTGTCGGTGCCCGGGCTGAGTGCCGCGGCCAAGCGCACAGCCTACGCCTGCGATGTTACCTACGGTACCAACAACGAGTTCGGCTTCGATTACCTGCGCGACAACATGGCGTTTTCGCTGGAACAGAAGGTGCAGCGGCCGCCGCATTTCGCGATCGTCGACGAGGTCGACTCGATCCTGATCGACGAGGCGCGAACGCCGCTGATTATCTCCGGTCCGGCCGACGAGGGCCCGGAGCTCTACATCAAGATCAACCGGATCGCGCCGGAGCTGGTCAAGCAGGAGGAAGAGGACGGGCCCGGTGATTTCTCGCTCGACGAGAAGTCGCGCCAGGTGCATCTGACCGAGGACGGTCTGGAGCGGGTCGAGCAGTTGATGATGCGTGACGGTCTGCTGGACGAGCACGAAAGCCTGTACGACGCCAAGAACCTGGCCCTGATGCACACGCTGAACGCCTGCCTGCGTGCCCATCACCTGTTCAACAAGGATGTCGAATACATCATTCAGGACGGCGAGGTCATCATTGTTGACGAGTTCACCGGCCGCACCATGCCCGGTCGGCGCTGGTCGGACGGACTGCACCAGGCAATCGAAGCCAAGGAAGGCGTGCCGATCCAGCGCGAGAACCAGACCCTGGCCTCCATCACCTTCCAGAACTATTTCCGTCTCTACGACAAGCTCGCGGGCATGACCGGCACGGCCGATACCGAGGCCTACGAATTCCAGACCATCTACGGACTGGAAGTCGTGGTCATTCCGACCCACCGGCCGATGGTTCGCGATGACCGCCCCGACCTGGTGTTCCTGACCCCGGCCGAGAAGTACCAGGCGATCATCGAGGACATCAAGGAGCGCTCGGCCGGTGGTCAGCCGGTGCTGGTCGGCACGACCTCGATCGAGACTTCCGAACTGCTCTCGCGCGAGTTGAAAAAGGCAAAGATCCGCCACGAAGTGCTCAATGCCAAGCAGCATGAGCGCGAGGCCCACATCATTGCCCAGGCCGGTCGGCCCGGAGCCGTGACCATTGCTACCAACATGGCTGGCCGCGGTACCGACATCGTGCTCGGCGGCAGCCTGGATGCGGAACTGTCCGAGCTGGGCGAAAATCCGCCCGATGACAAGGTGCGCACGATCCGCGAGGCCTGGAAACAGCGCCACCAGCAGGTCCTTGATGCCGGCGGCCTGCACATCATCGGCACTGAACGGCACGAGTCGCGCCGCATCGACAATCAGCTGCGCGGCCGCTCCGGCCGCCAGGGCGATCCCGGCTCGTCGCGCTTCTACCTGTCGCTGGAAGACAGTCTGATGCGCATCTTTGCCTCCGACAAGCTTGGCGGCATGATGCAGAAGCTCGGCATGGGCGAAGGCGAGGCGATCGAGCACCCGTGGGTGACGCGCGCGATCGAGAACGCCCAGCGCAAGGTCGAGGCGCACAACTTCGATATCCGCAAGAACCTGCTGGATTTCGACGACGTGGCCAACGACCAGCGCCGTGTGATCTACGCGCAGCGCAACGAACTGATGGAAGCCGAAGACGTTCACGACTACATCCAGGAGATGCGCGGCGAGGTCTTCAGCGAACTGGTCGAGCGCTATGTGCCGGTCGATTCCATCCCCGATATGTGGGATCCCGAAGGGCTGGAAAAGGCGCTGGACGGCGAGTTCGGGATCGATGTGCCGGTGCGTCGGTGGCTGGAAGAAGACGAGGAACTCGACGCCGCCGGCCTGGAACGGCGCGTGCTCGAGCAGGTCGAGACGCATTTCGCGGCCAAGGAGCAGCAGACCGGCAGCGCGGTGATGCGCCAGTTCGAGAAGGCCGTCATGCTCAACGTGCTCGACCAGCAGTGGAAAGAGCACCTCGCGGCGATGGACTACCTGCGCAAGGGCATTCACCTGCGCGGTTTTGCCCAGAAAAAACCGCAGCAGGAATACAAGCGCGAAGGCTTCGAGATGTTCACCGACATGCTTGGCTCGATGCGTGTGGAGGTCATGCGCATCCTTGCCCGCGTCCAGGTGCGCTCGGAGGAAGACGTCGAAGCGGTCGACTCGCAGCGTCGACGCGAGCAGCCGATGCAGTTTCAGCACCGCGAAGCCGACAGCCCGGCGGCGGCAGCCGATGCGTCCGCCGCCCAGCCGTTCGTGCGCGAGGGGCGCAAGGTTGGGCGCAACGAGCCGTGTCCGTGCGGGTCGGGCAAGAAGTACAAGCAGTGCCATGGCCGTATCGAATGACCGCTTATGGGATAATCGTCGATTGAGTTCGCGTTTTCGGCCGCTCAGGCCGGTTCCATCACACACATTTCAATGCAAGCCGCGCACCGGCTGCGCGGGCACGAATACAAGGACCCGACATGCTGCATGACCTCTCCAACCTTCTGATTTCACCGGCATTGGCCCAGGCGGCCGGACCCGAACAGCCCAGCCTGCTGGCCTCGCTGCTGCCGCTGGTTTTCATTGTCGTGATCTTCTGGCTGCTGATCATCCGGCCGCAGATGAAGCGCAACAAGCAGCACCGTGAACTGGTCGCCGGACTCACCGTTGGTGACGAGGTCGTCTCGGCCGGCGGATTGCTCGCCAAGGTCACGGCCGTGGGCGACAATTTCATCGAAGTGCAGTTGGCCGACGGCGTGATCGTGCGCATGCAGAAATCGTCGGTCGCCCAGGTCGTGCCCAAGGGCACCTTCGACGCCTCGCTGTGAGCGCTGGCGGTTCACGGCAGCGTATGCCCGGATCTCTTTCATGAATCAATACCCCGCCTGGAAATACCTCGTACTGGTCGCCGTGATTCTGATTGGCGGGCTGTATGCCTTGCCCAACCTGTTCGGGGATGACCCGGCCGTGCAGATCTCGTCGGCGCGCGGCTTCGAACTGGACCCGGGTCTCGAAGCGGTGGTCGGCGAAGTGCTGGAGGCCCAGTCCATCGGCGCCAAGTCGATCGACCTTGCTGCCGAGCGGATGATGGTGCGCGTCACCGGCGCCGATGCACAGCTGGCCCTGGCCGATGCGCTGCGCGACCGCCTGGGCGATGCCTACGTGGTTGCGCTCAATCTGGCCCCGGCAACACCGGCCTGGCTGGGTGCGATCGGGGCGTCGCCGATGGTGCTGGGCCTGGACCTGCAGGGTGGTGTGCACTTCCTGATGGAAGTCGACATGGAAACCGCGCGCGCCCAGCAACTCGAGCGCTTCGTCGACGACATCCGCAACCTGCTGCGCGATGAGCGCATTCGCTATCGATCGGTTCGTATCGAGCGTGACCGGCTGGTCGTCGAACTGCGCACCGAAGAGGACCGGTCTTCGGCCGAGCGCGTGATTCTGCGCGACCTGACCGAATTGCAGCTCGATCGCGCCGAAACCGCCGAGACCTTCAACCTGCTGGCCACGGTACGCCCTGAAGTCGTTACCGAGCTGCAGCAGACTGCGCTGCAGCAGAACATCACCACGCTCAGAAATCGTGTCAACGAACTGGGCGTGGCCGAGCCGATCATTCAGCAGCAGGGTGCCGATCGCATCGTCGTGCAGTTGCCCGGTGTTCAGGATACGGCCGAGGCCAAACGCATTCTCGGAGCCACCGCAACGCTGGAATATCGCGCCGTCGACGAGCAGAATGATCCGTTCGAAGCGCAGCGCACCGGTCGCGTGCCGGCCCAATCGCGGCTGTATACCGACCGTCAGGGCAACCCCATCCTGCTGTCGAGACGCCTGATTGCCTCGGGGGAAAATCTGGTCAATGCGGCTGCGGGTTTTGACCAGCAATCGGGCTCGCCGAATGTATCGGTCACGCTCGATGCGGTCGGCGCGCGGCGCATGCTGGACTTTACCAGCGAAAACGTAGGCAACCGCATGGCGGTGTTGTTTATCGAGCAGCGCCCGGAGACCCGGGTGGTCGATGGCGAGGAAGTGCGCGAGACGCGACGGGTCGAGGAGGTGATCTCGGTGGCCGTGGTGCGCGAGCCGTTCGGTCGTCAGTTCCAGACCACCGGGCTGGACTCTGCGCGTGAGGCCAGCCAGTTGGCGCTGCTGTTGCGCGCCGGGGCGCTGGCCGCGCCGGTCGAAATCATCGAAGAACGCACCGTCGGCCCGAGCCTGGGTGCCGACAACATCCAGCAGGGTTTCAGCTCGGTCATCATCGGCTTCTGCCTGGTGCTGGTGCTGATGGCTGTTTACTACAAGGTTTTTGGTCTGATCGCCAACCTGGCGTTGACGGCCAACCTGCTGCTGATCGTGGCCCTGCTGTCGATGATCGGTGCGACACTGACGCTGCCGGGCATCGCCGGCATCGTGCTGACCGTCGGCATGGCGGTCGATGCCAATGTGCTGATCTTCGAGCGAATCAAGGAAGAGTTGCGCCTGGGCAATACCCCGCAGGCGTCGATCCGGGCCGGCTACGAAAAGGCCTTCTCGACGATTGCCGATGCCAACGTCACCACGCTGATCGCAGCGCTGGTGCTGTTCATGTTCGGTACCGGACCGGTCAAGGGCTTTGCCGTGACGCTGTCGCTGGGCATCATCACCTCGATGTTCACGGCGATCTTCGGCACGCGCGGTGTCGTCAACCTGATCTACGGCGGCCGCAAGCGCGTGGCCGCGCTGTCCATCTAGCGCCGCCGGAGGCCAAGACGTGGAAATCATCAAGCTCAACACGCACATCGACTTCATGGGCCGGCGCAAGATCGCGCTGGTGTTCTCCGCGTTGCTGTTTGCCGTCAGCATCGGCGCACTGTTTACGCGCGGAATCAACCTGGGACTGGACTTCACCGGTGGCACGCTGATCGAGGTTGGCTACCCGACGGCACCGGATCTCGGCCAGGTGCGAGGTGCGCTCGATGATGCCGGCTACGAGAACTTCACCGTGCAGACCTTCGGCACTGCGCGCGATATCGTCGTGCGCCTGCCGGTCGAGGAAGTGGCCGAAAGCGGTGCCGAGGTCAGCACGCGCGCGCTGGAAGTGCTGTCGCAGGTCGACAGCGGAGTGGAACTGCGCCGGGTGGAGTTCGTCGGACCGCAGATCGGTGCCGAACTGGCCAACCAGGGTGGTCTGGCGCTGCTGTATGCGCTGGCCGGCATCCTGTTGTACGTCTCGTTCCGGTTCCAGTGGCGCTTTGCAGTCGGCGCGGTCGCCGCGCTGGTGCACGACGTGCTGATCGTGGTCGGCGCGGTGTCGCTGTTCCAGATGAGTTTTGACCTGACCGTGCTCGCGGCCATTCTCGCGGTGATCGGCTACTCCCTCAACGACACCATCGTGGTCTACGATCGGCTGCGTGAGAATTTCCGCACCCGGCGCAAGGGAAGTGCGACCGAACTGGTCAACCTGTCGATCAACCAGATGTTGTCACGCACCGTGATGACCTCGCTGACCACGTTGCTGGTGCTGATTGCACTGTTCTACTTCGGCGGCGAGATCATTCACTCATTCGCCTATACGCTGATCGTGGGTGTTGTGATTGGTACCTATTCGTCCGTGTTCGTCGCCAGCACCGCGGCCGTCATGCTGGGTGTGTCGGCGCAGGATCTGATGCCGGTCGAAAAGGAAGGTGCCGACCAGCCCGACAGCGAAGTGTTGCCGGCGCGCTTCCGCAACTGATGACGCACCTTTCCGCAGGAGGATGGATCATGTTTGGCAAGTTCACATCCGCGCTCGTGGCCCTGCTGCTGCCTCTGGCGGCTGCAGCGGCCGAGAATCCGTCGCCGCTGCTGTACGAAATCGAAACCGCGGTGTGGTGTTCGGGTGACCTGCGCGGGCAGCCGCGTTTGCAACTCGCGCCGGGTGCGGCCGATTCGTTCGTGATCAACGCCAACGACGTGCGCTGGCGACTGCAGGTTGAAGTCGAGGAAACCTCCGCGGCCGAGTCGCCCGATGCGGACACGGTCTGGCTCAAGGTCGGCATCGAACAGGAAATCGACGGCGAGTGGGAATTCATCACCGATACCATGCTCGGTGCGCCGCTGGGTGAGACCGGGCGGATTACCGTGGTCGGCGAGAGCGAGGCCGAAGAAACGCCCGATCGAGCACCACTGTATGTCGAGCTCATGACCAAGCGCGTCGAATGAAGTTGTCGTTGTATCCGCGGGGCGGTTTTGCCGCGATCGCGCTGATCAGCCTGCTGCTGTTGGCGTATGCCTACTACGCGCAGTTCGCGCAAGGCTTCGAGCCTTGTCCGCTGTGCATACTGCAGCGCTTTGCCTTCATCCTCACCGGTTTCGGCGCGCTGGCCGGCGCGCTGCACGGCAGTCGTGGCGGCCTGCGCTGGTTGTACGGCGCAATCGTTGCCGGCGGCAGCCTGTGGGGTGTAGTCACGGCCGCTCGCCACCTGTGGCTGCAGAGCCTGCCGGCCGACGCGGTGCCCGATTGCGGCCCCGGTTTTGCCTTCATGGTCGAGTTTTTCTCGTTGGGCGAAGCGATCAAGGAAGCATTCACCGGTTCGGGCGAATGTGCCGAGATCGACTGGACCTTTCTCGGGATTTCGATGCCGGGGTGGACGCTGTTCTGGTATGTTCTATTCCTGTTGATCCTCGTAGGCGCACTGCGCCGGCCAAAATCATGACCGAATCGCTTCAAAGCATTACTCCGCCGCAGGACTGGGCCCCGGATTCGTGGGCGTCGCGCGAGGCGCTGCAGCAGGCGCGCTACGATGATCCTGAAGCGCTTGCACGCACGGTCGAGCGGCTTTCGGCGCTGCCGCCGCTGGTCACGTCGTGGGAAATCCTCAATCTCAAGCAGCAGATTGCCGAGGCCCAGGCCGGCAAGCGCTTCCTGCTGCAGGGTGGTGATTGTGCCGAGGTGTTCGACGAATGCCGGCCCGAGATCATCGCCAACCGGCTCAAGGTGCTGTTGCAGATGTCGCTGGTGCTGATCCACGGGCTGGAAATGCCGGTGGTTCGCATCGGCCGTTTCGCCGGCCAGTATGCGAAGCCGCGCTCGGATGACTTCGAGACCCGCGACGGCGTTGCGCTGCCCAGCTATCGCGGTGACATCGTCAACGCGCCGGCTTTCACGCCCGAGGATCGTCGGCCCGATCCGGAGCGCTTGCTGCGCGCCTACTCGCGCTCGGCGATGACGATGAATTTCGTGCGTGCGCTGGTCGACGGCGGATTCGCCGATCTGCACCATCCGGAGTACTGGGACCTGGGTTGGGTCGATCATTCGCCGTTGGCCGACGAGTTCCGGCGCATCGCCGATTCGATCGGCCACTCGGTGCGTTTTATCGAGATCGTGACTGGCCAGACGCCGGGAAACGTCCGCCGCGTCGATTTCTTCACTTCGCACGAGGCCCTGCATCTGCACTACGAGCAGGCGTTGACCCGGGAAGTGCCGCGCCAGTGGGGCCATTTCAACCTCTCGACCCACTTCCCATGGATCGGCATGCGCACGGCGCAAATGCAAAGCGCGCACGTCGAACTGTTCCGGGGCATCCGCAACCCGGTCGGCATCAAGGTCGGGCCCGGCATGTCGGCCGACTGGCTCAAGGGCCTGATCCGAACGCTCAACCCCGACAACGAACCCGGCCGCCTGGTGCTGATTCATCGCATGGGTGCGGGCAACGTCGAGGACAAGCTGCCGCCGCTGATCAAGGCGGCCAAATCCACCGGATCGCCAGTGTTGTGGATCTGCGACCCGATGCACGGCAACACCGAAAAAACGGCCTCGGGTATCAAGACACGTCGATTCTCCAACATTCAGTCCGAGCTCGAGCAGTCGTTCGACATTCACGCCGCCTGCGGCTCGCGGCTGGGTGGCGCGCATCTGGAATTGACCGGTGAAAACGTGACCGAATGCATCGGCGGCGCGCGCGAACTGGCCGAAGGTGACCTCGCGCGCGCGTACAAGACCACCGTCGACCCGAGACTGAATTACGAGCAGGCGCTGGAATTGTCGATGCTGATCGTCGGCAAGCACCGCAGCCTGCAACGCTAAGATTCGATGCAGTCGGGGGCAGCGTTTGACACTCAAGTCGAACCTGCTTCCGCGCGCTGAATCCTGAATCCTGATTTTCGGAGCCCGCCATGAAGCCAATTACCTTTGCCCTGATTCTGGTCGCGCTCGTCCCGTTGACTGCTGCAGCCGAGATCTTTCCATCGCCGGAACAGGTTCGGCCGGTGTTGCCTGGCATGAGCCCGGCAAGCTTCCGACTGCTGGATGTCGACGGCAACGCAATCGATGTCGATCCGACCGCACTCGACGCGCCGATCGTCGTAACCTTCTACCGCGGCGGCTGGTGCCCGTACTGCAACATGCACCTGGCCGAGCTTCGCACCGCCGAGGCCCGGTTGCGCGAGCTGGGCTTTGAAGTCTGGTTTGTCAGCCCGGACAAGCCGGCGCTGCTGGCCGCGGGTGATCATTCCGAATTTGGCTACCAGCTCTATTCGGATCCGGACATGAATGCAGCGCAGGCCTTCGGCATTGCCTTCCGGCTCGATGACCAGACCCACGAACGCTACCTGGGTTTCGGCATGGATCTGAACGAACGCTCGGGTGACGACCACCGCGCGCTGCCTGCACCGGCAACCTTCATTATCGGCGCCGATGGTGTGGTCCAGTTCGGCTACGTCAATCCCGACTACACCGTGCGGCTGGCACCCGAGGTGCTGCTGGCCGCTGCACAGTCGATCGCCGACAACCAGCACAGGCGGCTCAAGCGCGAGCGCTAATCCTTCGCTTCGCTGGTCCCCGCCGCGCTTTTGCTACACTCGCGACTCCATCACTCGTTGGAGTCTTCGATGAATCGCATTTCCCTTCTGACACGGCCAACCGTTGCGGCAACGCTGCTGGCGCTGGCCGCGGCCACGGTGGCCGATGACCATGTCGTCAACTCGACCTTCATCAACAATGCCGGCGATGAGGTCGGTAGCCTGAACCTGACCCAGGGGCCGCACGGCCTGATCGTGCGGATCGAGCTCGACGGCCTGCCGCCGGGGCCGAAGGCCATCCATATCCATCACACCGGCACCTGCGAAGACCATGCCGCCGGCTTCAAGGCGTCGGGTGGTCACGTCAACCCCGACGCCAGCCAGCACGGCCTGCTCAATCCGGATGGCCCGGGTGCCGGCGATTTTCCGAATTTCTATGTGCACGACAACGGCTACGCCTGGGCCGAGATGTTCAACGCCCGCCTGAGCCTGGACGGCAGCATCGGGCCCGCCCTGCTCGATGAAAACGGCTCGGCCATGGTCATCCACGAGAACGTCGATGATCACATGACCCAGCCGATCGGCGGTGCCGGTGCGCGGATTGCCTGCGCGGTAATCAAGGGCGGCTGATCGCGCTTGCTCTAGGTCGCTCTAAAAAAAACCCCGCCGAACGGCGGGGTTTTTCGTTGCTGCATCCGGGGCAGCTTAGAGCAGGTTCTCGACCGCCTTGCGCTCGTCGCGCAACTCGGCGTCGGTCGCGTCCATGCGCTTGCGGCTGAATTCATTGATCTCCAGCCCCTGGACGATTTTCCACTGACCGTCGGCGCATGTGCAGGGGAACGAGTAGATCACGCCCGGCTCGATGCCGTAGCTGCCGTCGGCGGGCACGGCCATCGACACCCAGCGTCCGTTGCTGCCCAGTGCCCAGTCGCGAATGTGATCGATTGCGCTGGAGGCAGCCGATGCGGCACTGGAGGCGCCACGCGCCTTGATAATCGCCGCGCCGCGCTGCTGCACGGTCGGGATGAACTCGTTCTCGTACCATTCGCGGTCGACTTTGGCGATCGCCGAGTCACCGTTGACGGTGGCGTGGTGAATATCGGGGTACTGGGTCGCCGAATGGTTGCCCCAGATGATCATTTGATCGATTGCGCCGTGATGGACGCCGGTCTTGCCGGCCAACTGGGCCAGCGCGCGGTTGTGATCCAGCCGCGTCATCGCGGTGAAGTTTTCCGGCTTCAGATCCGGCGCGGCGGCCTGCGCGATCAGCGCATTGGTGTTGGCCGGGTTGCCGACCACCAGCACCTTGACGTCGCGCGAGGCGTGGTCGTTGAGTGCCTTGCCTTGCGGGCCGAAGATCTTGCCGTTCTCGGCCAGCAGGTCGGCACGCTCCATGCCCGGCCCCCTCGGCCTGGCGCCGACCAGCAATGCGAAGTCGGTATCGGCAAAGCCCTCGTTCAGGTCGGTGGTGGTGACGATGCCGGCCAGCAGCGGGAACGCCGAATCCTCCAGCTCCATCGCGACACCCTTGAGCGCATCGAGCGCCGGCGGGATTTCGATCAGTTGCAGGATGACCGGCTGGTCCGGGCCCAGCATGTCGCCGGCGGCGATGCGGAAACAAAGCTGGTAGCCGATCTGGCCGGCCGCGCCGGTAATGGCTACGCGCACGGGAGATTTCATGGGCAACTCCGGAAGGTTTGGATTGGACCGATAGTGTAGCGCCGCCAGCCCTCAGTGGCCCGGCGGTGGTGACGACTCGCGGCTTAGTGCTTGAACGCGTCGGCCAGCCGCGTCAGGCCGTCGTCCAGCGACACGCCGGGCCGGTAGCCCAGATCGCGCTCGGCCGCGCCGATGTTGAACCAGTGCGCGGTGGCCAGGTGTTCGACCACGAAGCGTGAGACCGGAGGATCGCGCCGGATGCGCAGTCCGCGCCACAGCGCATCGACCACGTTGCCGGCCGCGCGCGCCAGCGCCAACGACACCGTCCCGATGCGCGGCGTCTCGCCGGCAGCCTGCAGCAGCCGGCTCATGATCTCGATCACCGGGCGCGGTTCGCCGTTGGTGATGAAGTAGGCCTTGCCGGCCGATCGAGCGTTGCCGCGCAGGTCGTCCAGCGCCAGCAGGTGGGCCTCGGCGGCGTTGTCGATGTAGACGGTGTCGATGCATTTTTCGGGCGCCGGCAGCCGCAACCGGCCGCTGCGATTGCGCTCGATCAGGCGTGGCAGCAGGTGGTTGTCGCCGGGGCCCCAGATCAGGTGCGGTCGCAGCGCGCAGGTGCGCAAGTGTGCACCGTTGGCCGCCAGCACCCGCCGCTCGGCCTGTGCCTTGGTCGCCGGGTAGGGCGCGGGGTAGTGCGCAGGGTAGGGCAGTGATTCATCACCGCCTTCGATATCCCCGCCGGCGTGCACCACGCTGGGCGAGGAGGTGTGGACCAGCACGCCGACCCCGCAATCGCGACACGCGGCCAGAACATGCTCGGTGCCGGTGACGTTGGCGGCAAAAAAATCCGGCCAGTACAGGCCCGGCCCGGCGCGCGCGGCGACGTGAATCACGGCATCGCAGCCCTGTACCGCCGCGCGCACGACTTCGGCATCGGCCAGGTCGCCGGTCACGGATTTCACCCCCAGCGCGTCGAGCTCGGGGTAGCGCGAGCGGTTGAGCACGCGCACCGCTTCGCCACGCGCGACCAGGCGCCGCACGATGGCCTGGCCCAGGAAACCGCCGCCACCGGTGACCAGGACGTTCATTCGGAGTGGCCGCGGTGCCTTACAGACGCCGAATGCCGGCCTCGCCGGCCACGATCACCTCATCGGCCGGGCGCTGCGCGAACAGGCCGCAGGTGACCACGCCGGGGATGGCATTGATCGCCGCCTCGGTCTTGACCGGATCGACCAGGTCGAGGTCGCGCACATCGAGAATCAGGTTGCCGTTGTCGGTGGTGCAGTCCTCGCGCAGTTCCGGGTGGCCGCCGAGCTTGATCAACTGGCGCGCGACGAACGAGCGCGCCATCGGAATCACCTCGACGGGTAGCGGGAACTCGCCCAGCACCGGCACGCACTTGCTTTCATCGACGATACACACGAACCGGCGGCTGGCCGCGGCCAGGATCTTCTCGCGCGTCAGCGCGCCACCGCCGCCCTTGATCAGTCGGCGATGCGGGTCGGCTTCGTCGGCGCCATCGATATACAGCTCGAGATCGCCGGTGTGGTTGAGGTCCAGCACCTCGATGCCGAGTTCGTTCAGCCGCGCGGTGGTCTGTTCCGACGAGGACACCGCGCCGGCCAGCCGGATGCGCGCATCGGCGAGCTGGTCGAGCAGCGCGTTGACGGTCGATCCGGTGCCCACGCCGAGCACCATGCCGTCTTCGATTTCGGTCAGTGCAGCGCGTGCGGCTTCAATCTTCAATCGTGACTGGCTCATGCTGGCTCCTGCGGTTCCGGGTCGATTTGTTCGAGTTCGAGTATGACCTTCCACTGCGCCTCGGTCACCGGCAGGATGGACAGCCGGTTGCCACGCCGGACCAGCGGAAAATCACCCAGCCGGTCGGCGGCAGCTTTCAGTTCCTCGAGCGTGACCATGCGCCGGAAATCACGCTGGAAGCGCACGTCGACCAGCAGCCAGCGTGGATTGTCCGGGTCGGATTTTGCATCGAAGTACTTCGAGCCGGCATCGAACTGGGTCGGGTCGGGGTAGGCGGCCGAGACGATTTCCATGATGCCGACGATGCCCGGCGGCTTGCAGTTGGAGTGGTAGAACAACGCCAGGTCGCCGGGCTGCATGGCATCGCGCATGAAGTTGCGCGCCTGGTAGTTGCGGATGCCGTCCCAGGGCTCGGTCTGCTTCGGCCGCGCCTTGAGATCGTCGATGCCAAAGGCATCCGGCTCGGATTTCATCAGCCAATAGTTCATGCCGGTCCTCCATCGTTACCGCTACCGAGACTCAGTGCCTGTTCAATCCGGGCCACACGTGCCTCGAGTTCATCGACGCGCGCGCGCAGTTCATCGTCCTCGGCTGGTGCGCTCGCGCGCGCGGCGGGCACGGCCCATTTGGCCGGATCGGGTTCGCCGGCCAACCGGTGCATCCAGCGATCTTCGCGCTGGCCGGGCACGCGCGGGAGTTTGAGCGTAAAAGCAGGCTCGTGCGCGGCCAGTCGCTGCAGCTGGTACTCGACATCCTCGAGGTCATCGAACCCATGCATGCGCTCGGAGCGGGTGTAGAGCTCGGCCAGCGTTTGCGGGCCCCGGAGCAGCAGCAGGCCGAGCAGCACACGCTGCGGCTTGGTGACCTTGAGCGCATCGTCGAGCCGGTGCAGCCAGCGTTCGGCGCGCGCACCGTACTCGCTCTCGGTGAGCTTGCGCTGCTGCAACTGCCGCAGCGCCTGCGCGACGCGCCCGGGATCGAGCTTCATCACCGGATTGCGGCTGGATTTCTGGTTGCAGGCCGTGACCGCAGCATTCAGCGTCAGCGGATAGCTCTCCGGCGTGGTCGATTCCTTTTCGATCAGGCTGCCGAGTACGCGCGCCTGCTCGGCCGTCAGCGGTGGGTCCAGCGGCAGCGGTTGGGCCGTGTCGGCTGATGATTCGGGGGTGTGTTCGTGCATGGTTTCCAATCCGGATCGTCTTTTGCAAGGGTACACATAAACGTTCCGGCTCGTTGCCGGTCGCGGGCCGGGTCAGGGTCAGGGCCGGAATGCGCCCGGGTTCCAGCCCAGTGCGCGCGCGGCCCGGTCATCCACAACCAGGTCCATCCGTTGACGCGCGACCATGGCCGGTTGCAACGCCTTGAGTCGCCCGAGGGCGTGCGCCGCGCGCAGTCCGATACCGATCAGGCCGGCCGGGATGTGAATCAGACGCGGATCACGACCCTCGGATGCAGCAATCCGGCGCAGGAAGTCGCGGTAGCCCAGCGTTTCGCCGCCGCCCAGCTCCAGCGTTGTGGCCGGGCCGGGCGGATGCGCCAGGCAGTGCAACATGAACTCGGCCAGATCGTCGGCGTGCACCGGCTGGCGCAGGCCGTTGCCGGCCACCGGCAGCCAGTTGCGCGTATGCAGCCAATTGCGGATCGCATCGAGTGCATCCGGACCCGGGCCACCGTAAATCAGGGTCGGGCGCAGCAAGCTCAACTGAAAACCGCGCTCGACAGCCAACTGCCCGAGGGCTTGTTCCTCCTCGGCCAGCGATTGAATCAGCGCTCGCTCGGCGGCGTCGGGGCTGTGCGTCTTGAAGCGCAGGCTGG
This sequence comes from Wenzhouxiangellaceae bacterium, assembly GCA_032251355.1. Classification (GTDB taxonomy): domain Bacteria; phylum Pseudomonadota; class Gammaproteobacteria; order Xanthomonadales; family Wenzhouxiangellaceae. The sequence continues at coordinate 8,527 of JAVVDV010000009.1, read as the reverse complement.
CCGAGCTCAGCGCCACCATGCGCTCCAGGCCGGGCAGCGCTTCGGCCTGTTTTCGCGCCAGCCGCAATGGGCCGGCGCTGGCCAGCAGACGCGTCGTCGCCGCGGCCGGGCCGCGCTCGAGATCGTGCTGCAGCCAGGTTACCCCTTCGCCGACTGCGGTCGGCATCCGCCGCGAGACGGCGATCACCGGCAGGCCTGCCGGACTCATTCGCGCAATCAGGCGGGTCCCGACCGGCCCACTGGCGCCGAGTACGAGGGTTGGATGCGGGTCGCTGCCGCTCATCCGTGGCGACCGGGCAGGGCGGCCCGGAGCAGACGCAGGCCAAGATGGCCGAGCAGCGCAAGTGCCCAGAGTGGCCGCTGCCAGAACGGCCATTGGGGTCGGCAATGGCGTTGCAGGTAGCGCCACAGTCCGCGGTGCTTGTCGATTTCGGTGCCGGCGCGGCGGTGACTCGACGATATGCCACCGGCGTGGACGATGGAGACCTCCGGCACCCAGCGCAGCCGGTCGCCGGCGGCTTGCAGGCGTGCGAACAGGTCGAGATCTTCAAAGTGCATCGGGTAGCCCTCGTCGAGACCGCCCAATGCGTCGAAGCGGGCGCGCCGCACCAGCATGCAGGCGCCCGATACGGCCTCGACCTCGATCGATTCAGCGGGCGCCGGCCGATCGGTGAGATCGACGCCGTTGGCCGAAAATGGGAGAATTTCGCCGATGATCGACGATGGTGTCGGCAGCCGCCGACGGCTGGCGCGCTGTTCGCGACCGTCTTCGCCGACCACTCGGCCCGAGACCAGTGCGGCTTCCGGGTGGCGATCCAGTTCATCGACCAGCCGTGCCAGGTCGGCCGGCGTGATCCGGCAGTCGGGATTGAGCAGCAGCAGCAACTCGCGCGTGGTCTGGCGCGCGGCGCGATTGATGCCGGCGGCAAAGCCCAGGTTCCGGCCGGCACGATCGATAGTCAGCGATGTTGCCTGCAGCCGCTCGAGGCTGTCGTCGCGCGAGCCGTTGTCGACGACGATGATTTCTGGCTCGACGGCATCCGGCTCGCACAGGCTGGCGACCGCGCGCGCCAGCCAGGGGCCGGCGTTGTAGTTGACGATCAGCACGGCCACCCGCGCCAGCGCCGGTTCCGGGTTCATCGGCCGAACAGGCGTTTGCGAATCCGTTGCCACGGCGAATCAGGTGTTGACGGGGCTTGCGGCGCGGTGTGGCGAAGCGCTTCGAGCTCGCCCCGCAGCCGGTCGATCTCGGCATCGCGCTCGGCCAGCAGCGTGCCGGCGGCGATGTGCTTGCCGACCTCGTCGTTGTAGTGGGCGTAGACGCTCTCGGCGCGGTCGGTAAACAGCGACAGCCCGGCCGGCTCGGGCAACTCGATGCCGTCGGCGGCGGCCACGGCGATGAAGTACAGCGCGGCCGCTGCCGGCCGATCGCTAACTTCGACGCGACCGTCATCGGCTGCGGTCAACTGCTCGGCCGCGGCGATGGCCCCGTCCAATTGCCACAGCGCCGACTGGAACATCAGCTTCTGGCCGTACAGCCGATAGTTCGGGAAATACCGGCCGAGCAATGCCTCGAGCTCATTGCGATAGAGCTCGCGCACGTGGAATTCGTTTTCGAAGCCGGTGTCGTCGGAATAGGTCTTGCGGTCGGGCGACGACAGCACAAGAAAGCCACCGGGCTTGAGTACGCGCCGGAACTCGGTCAGCAGTCGGTCGTGTTCGGCCAGGTGCTCGAGCGTCTCGAACGAGACGACCGCGTCGAAGCAATCGGCGTCGAACGGCAGTTCAAGTGCGCTGGCGGCGTGGAACGCCAGGTTGTCGGCACGGTAGCGCGCGCGCGCATGCTCGATCGTGGCCGCGTCGAGATCGACGCCATCGACCCGCACCGCGCGCCGTGCCAGCAACGCCGAGCCGTAGCCCTCGCCGCAGGCGCAGTCGAGCACGCGCAGGCCATCGACCCGCCTGGCGGCCCAGGCGTAGCGGTGCCAATGCTCGTAGAAAATCTCGCGCACGCACTCGGGCGTGAAGCGCTCACCGGTGAATTCCAGCGCCGGCTGCGGGTCGCCTTCGTGACCGTCGGTCATGCGCTCAGAGCCGGAATTCCTTGCCGAGGTAGACATTTCGGACTTCCTCGTCGGCCAGTACCGCCTCCGGCGCGCCTTCGGTCAGCACCCGGCCCTCGGAGATGATGTAGGCGCGGTCGCAGATGCCCAGCGTCTCGCGCACGTTGTGGTCGGTGATCAGGATGCCGATATCGCGGTCGCGCAGGTGGGCGACGATCTGCTGGATCTCGCCGACCGAGATCGGGTCGACACCGGCAAACGGTTCGTCGAGCAGGATGAAGCGCGGGTCGGCGGCCAGTGCGCGTGCGATTTCCACCCGTCGACGCTCACCCCCGGACAGGCTCACGCCCATCTGGTCGGACAGGTGCGCGACGTTGAACTCGTCCATCAGGCGACCCAGTTCGGACTCGCGCTGCTGGGACGATAAATCCTTGCGCAGTTCAAGAATGGCCTCGATGTTGTGGCGCACCGAAAGCCGCCGGAAGATCGAGGCTTCCTGCGGCAGGTAACCCAGCCCCAGCCGCGCGCGTTTATGCATGTTGGCGCGGGTCATGTCATGTTCGTCGAGCCGGATGCTGCCGCCGTCGGGCGCGACCAGGCCCACGACCATGTAGAAGGTGGTGGTCTTGCCGGCGCCGTTCGGTCCCAGCAGACCGACGACCTCGCCACGCTCCACGTTCAGCGAAACGTCGTGCACCACGGCGCGGCCGCGGTAGCGCTTGACCAGATGGCGCGCCTGCAACATCAGCCGTCAGTCGAGTTGGCGGTGGGATCGTCGATCGGACGGTTCTCCGGCTCGATGATCACGCGCACACGGTTGCCCTCGTTGGAGCGACCGACCAGGTTCTCGGTATCGAGGTTATAGACCAGTTCGTCGCCATTGAACTCGCCGCGCTCGTGGACCAGGCGGGCGTTGCCGGTCAGTGTCACGATGTTCTGGATCACATCGAAGTGGATCGTCAGCGACTCGCCCGACACTGCCGTGCCGTCATCGAGCCGATCGCGCCAGCGCACCGGCTGGCCGGTCAGCTTGACCACGCTGATGCGACCCTCCTCACGGATCACCTCGCCGGTATCGGCCTCGACGTACATGTTTCCGCGCTGGATGGTGACGTTGTCGCGCACGCGCGTGATGCCGGTGCGCAGGTCGGTCTCGCCGCTGTCGGAGTCGATGATGATCGGCGCCTGGTCCGGGGCGATTGCGGCGGCCGATTCCCTGGACGGCTCAGCGGCCGTGGCCGGCTCGGTCTGCGCGTTTGCCGGATTCAGAATTGCCAGCGCCAGCATCGTCGCGCAGGATCGCATGCACATCGTTGCCAAGTTCCAATCGCTCATCGTTCAACCAGATCGTTAGAGTACCACCCATCAGTTCGTTCCCGCCCTGTTCGATGCGCGCGGGTACGGGTGCATGCAGCTGCTGCAGCTCGCGCTTGAAGACCAGATGTTCGGTGGTCACCTGCAGCAGTCCGCGCGCCTGCGGCGAGCTCAGTTCAACGTTGCCGACCAGCACCAGTTGGTCGGCGTCACGTTCGATATGCGCGCGCTCGGATGCGCCCTGCCAGGTGTTGCCGGCAGCCGTCAGCACGAACCGGGGGTTGTCGATTTCGGCTGTCCGCGTCCTTGCGTCGTGGCGCAGCGACGGGCCGCGTACGTCCAGTGTCAGCCCGCCGTCCTGATTGAAGAAACGGCCATGGAAATCGGCAAGCGCGTAGTCGATGCGCTGCTGATCGGGTCGGGCCATGCTCGGTACCGGCGCCGGCGATCGCAGCAGCCACCAGTTGACCACGGCCAGCAGCGCCAGTGCGGCAAGCGCCAGCAGCGCGCGCAGCGCACCCGTTCGGCGTCTCATGCGAACGTGTCGCGCCAGGCCTCGAGGCGACCATGACCGGCCAGCAGCAGTTCGCAGGTCTCGCGCACGGCGCCGCGGCCGCCTCTGGCCTCGGTCACATAATCGGCGCGTGCGCGAATCACCGGATCGGCATCGGCCGGGCACAGCTTGACCCCGGCCCGGCGCATCGCCGGCCAGTCGACCAGGTCGTCGCCCATGTAGGCCAGCGCGTCGCCGTCCAACCCGAGTTCGGTGAGCAGGGCATCCAGCGCTGCGGCCTTGTTCTCGGCACCCTGCACGTAGCGTTCGATGCCGAGCTCGGCCATCCGGCGCGCGACCACGCCGGAGCGGCGCGCGGTAATCACGGCCACGGTCAGCCCGTTTCGCATCAGTCCCTTGAGGCCGAGACCATCGCGTACATGGAAGGCCTTGAGCTCCTCGCCGTCGCCACCGAGGATCAGGCGGCCGTCGGTCATCACGCCATCGACATCGAACACCGCCAGACGCACGCGCGCGCAGCGTGCCAGCAGGTCGGGCGTGGCGTGGGCATTCATATCACCCCGGCCTGCAAAAGATCCTGGAAATTGAGCGCGCCGACCAGGCGGCCGTCGTCATCGACCACCAGCACGCCCTGGATACGGCGTGCCTGCAGCATCTCGGCGGCACGTACGGCCAGTTCGCCCGGCCCGATGGTCTGCGGATCGGCTGTCATCAGGCGTGTGACGGTCATTCGGCGGATGTCGCCGTCGCCTTCCAGTGCGCGCCGCAGATCACCGTCGGTAAGAATGCCGAGCACGCGCCGCTGGTCGTCGATCACCGCGCACAGGCCGAGCCGGCCGCGCGTCATCTCGACGATCGCTTCGGACACGGTCTGTTGCGGACCGATCATCGGCAGTGCGTCACCGCGATGCATGAGGTCTTCGATCTGCAAAAGCAGCTGCTTGCCGAGCTTGCCGCCGGGATGCGAGCGGGCAAAATCCTGCTCGGTAAAGCCGCGTGCTTCGAGCAGCGCAATCGCGAGCGCGTCGCCCATCGCCAGCTGCGCGGCGGTCGACGCGGTCGGCGCCAGCCCCAGCGGACAGGCCTCGCGATCGACCGCGGTGTCGAGGTGGATGTCGGCGTGCGTGGCCAGCCGCGAATTCGCGTTGCCCGTCATGGCGATCATCTTTATACCCAGCCGGCGCGCCACCGGCAGCAGCCGCAGCAGCTCCTCGGTCTCGCCCGAGTTCGACAGCGCGATCACCAGGTCGCCGGCACGGATCATGCCGAGATCGCCGTGCGCGGCCTCGGCGGCATGGACGAAAAACGCCGGTGTGCCGGTCGAGGCCAGGGTGGCGGCGAGCTTCTGGCCGATGTGTCCGGATTTGCCGATGCCGGTGACGATCAGGTGGCCGGGCGCGGCCAGGATCAGGTCGCAGGCCGCCAGGAAGGCCGAATCGATGCGTCCGGCCAGCGCGGCGATCGCGGCTGCTTCGGTTTCGAGCACCATGCGCGCGCGCTCGGCCCGTCGATCAAGGGCTGGCCGCGTGGATGGATCGCCTGCGTTCATGCCGACCAGTCTACAGCGCGCGTGCGGATCAGGCCAGCGCCTGCCCGAACACCGCGACTTGGTAGATGATGTATGTCACCAGCAGCAGCATGGCGCTGATTCGCCCGACGCGGCCGATGAACATCGCCATGCCGGCCAGCATCCCGAAAGTCAGCAGCATCACAGGAACATCTCGCCACAGCAGAATGGGTTCGATCTCCATCGGGTGAATCAGCGCGGCGATCCCAAGCACGCCGAGCAGGTTGAACATGTTCGAGCCCAGGATATTGCCGATGCACAGATCATCTTCCTTGCGCAGCGCGCTGGCCACCGCCGCGGCCAGTTCCGGCAGGCTGGTGCCCAGCGCGACCACGGTCAGACCGATCACGGCCTCCGACACGCCCATCAGCTCGGCCAGCCCGATTGCCCCGTCGACCAGGACCTGGGCGCTCAGCGGAAGTACGACAAGCCCCGCCAGCGTCCAGCCGACAGCCTTGCCGGTGGGCATGGTGTCGCTGATTTCATTGATCAGTGCCTGTGTGGTGGGGTCATCGTCCAGGCTGCCGCGGCCGCGCAGGACCATGCTGATCAGAAACAGCAGTAGTCCGCCGGCCAGCACCGCTCCTTCGAGTCGGGTCAGTTGCAGATCGAACATCAAGACCGCGACCAGCAACGAGACCGCGGCCAGCATCGGGATCTCGCGCGAACAGGTCGAGCGTTCGACCGTCATCGGGTAGACCAGCCCGGTCAGCCCCAGGATCAGCGCAATGTTGGCGATGTTCGAGCCCAGCGCGTTGCCGATTGCCAGCGACGGGTTGCCTTCCAGTGCGGCCAGCGCCGAGACCACCAGCTCCGGTGCCGAGGTGCCGAAGCCGACGATGGTCACGCCGACGATCAGCGGCGAGATGCCGAAATTTCGGGCCAGCGCCGAGGCGCCGGCCACCAGGCGGTCGGCCGACCACACCAGCAGCACCAGGCCGACCATGACGAGGCTGATCGAGACGCTCAGGGACACGCGCGCTTCCGCAATTCGATTACCATTGGCTGTTTGACGTTTTCCGCAGATTCAGGGGCGCCCACCGGCGTCCTGGAGCGCGGCCGACAGGATTCGAGAACAATGAACAGCGAGCAGATTGAACAGCAGCTCAGACAGGCATTTCCACACGCCGACGTGGTGGTTTCCAGCGAAGACAACGTTCATTTTAGCGCGAAAGTTGTCGATGCCGGTTTCGATGGCCTGAACCGCGTGGCGCGTCACCGGCGCGTGCATGAGGCCATCGGCCCGGCGCTGGGCCGCGAAATCCACGCGCTCACGCTCACGTTGCGCACGCCCGCCGAAGATCAGCCCGCCTGATGGCGCAGATCGAAATCCGCGGCGGCCAACCGCTGACCGGCAGCGTCGCGATCTCCGGTGCCAAGAACGCGGTGCTGCCGATCCTGATGGCCAGTCTGCTCAGCGATCAGCCCTGTCGGCTCAACAACGTCCCGCACCTGCGAGACGTGACCACCACGATCGAGTTGCTGGCTCAGCTCGGCGCCAGTGTCGGGCTGTCCGACCGCTGGACGATCGAGCTCGACACCGCGGCGGTCACCAGCCACGAAGCGCCGTACGATCTGGTCAAGACCATGCGTGCATCGATTCTCGTGCTGGGGCCGTTGCTTGCACGCTTCGGGCGCGCGCGCGTCTCGTTGCCCGGCGGCTGCGCGATTGGTGCCCGGCCGGTCGACCAGCATCTGGCCGGTATGGCAGCGTTGGGAGCCGAGATCACGGTCAAAGGCGGCTACATCGATGCACGCGTCGATCGCCTCAAGGGTGCGCGCATCGTGCTCGACAAGGCCACTGTGACCGGAACCGAGAACATCTTGATGGCCGCAGTCCTGGCCGAGGGCACAAGCCGAATCGAGAATGCTGCCCAGGAGCCGGAAGTGGTCGATCTGGCCGACTGCCTCAAAACCATGGGCGCGCACATCGAAGGTGCTGGCAGCAACACCATCGTCGTCGAAGGCCGGCGTTCGCTGTCGGGCTATGACTACACCGTGTTGCCCGATCGCATCGAAGCCGGCACCTTCCTGGTGGCCGCGGCGATGACCGGCGGCAAGGTGCGAACCCGCGGCGTGGCGCCCGGAACGCTGGATGCGGTGCTGCAGAAACTCGAACAGGCCGGCGGACAACTGTCGACCGGAGCGGACTGGATCGAGCTCGACATGGCCGGCCGCCGACCGCGTGCAGTGGACGTCACCACGGCCCCCTATCCCGGTTTTCCGACCGATATGCAGGCCCAGTTCACCGCCCTCAACGCGGTCGCCGAAGGCACCGGCATCGTGCGCGAGACGGTGTTCGAAAACCGCTTCATGCATGTTCAGGAAATGCAGCGCCTCGGCGCCGACATGCGTGTGGAAGGCAACGCCGTGATCATCCGCGGCCGTGAGCAGCTGACCGGCGCGCCGCTGATGGCCACCGACCTGCGCGCCTCGGCCAGCCTGGTGCTGGCCGGCCTGGTCGCGCAGGGCACCACAACCATCGACCGCGTTTATCACATCGATCGCGGCTACGAGAACATCGAGGAAAAACTCGGCCAGCTCGGCGCGCGCATCCGCCGTGTTGTCGCCCATGCGGCCTGATGTTCGAGCGTCTGATCGTAATCAGAGGGTCGGGGATTCGACTGGCGACGTTCCGCCTCGCCGGGGCGATACGTAGTCACGATCCGAAGGACAAGGCACGCAGCGCCGCCGCAATCCCTCAGCCGGCCACGCCCGCGTCGTGAGGTAGAATTCAGGCTTATCAAAGCCGGCTTAGCTCAGTTGGTAGAGCATCTGATTTGTAATCAGAGGGTCGGGGGTTCGAATCCCTCAGCCGGCACCATAAAATTCCAGTCCGGTCAGGTGGGGAGACGCTGTTACCACTGCCCGGGACTTCGATTAGGCCTACGATATTATCGACAGTCGCAGACGTGCAGGGCAAAATTGGGACTTCTTCTTCGCTACAGGGGCTGGAGTAAACGACACTATCTTCGCCAACTGTAGGCAAGACCAAGAAGGGCCGTATTGCGTCCCGAGTCGGTGATGCCGCCACCCGTTGCCCGGGGTGATCGGGGGCAAAAATCCCAG
>JAVVDV010000008.1:0-86406 GCA_032251355.1 Wenzhouxiangellaceae bacterium | reverse complement strand
GTTCGAATCCGACCCGGGGAGCCATATAAAACAAGGCCTTGCGTGCTTACTTCAGCCGCAAGGCCTTTTTATTTTCGCTTTCAGGTAACCGATAGGTAACTGTCGAGTCCGTCGCCTCGAGCACACCAGCGACCGTCCCGGCCCAAGTCTGATCGACCGCAGCTGCGCTCAGTCCCGCACCCGGCAGATTTCGGTCACAACCCCGGCCCGGACGTAGATCTGCACGGTCCGACCCGGTTTGTAGAAGTCGTGCCGGTAGCCGGCCGCACCCCCGAACCGGGTCTCCAACTGCACCGTTCGATCCGGCTTCTGCTCGATTACGCGGCGCTCCGGGTCACCAGCCTTGATGATCTTTTGGCCGAAGCTCTCGGCGGTTCCACAGCTCTGACGGGCATCTGCCGGGCCGCCGAAAAGCAGCGCGGCAAGGGCGGATGTCAGTACGAGGTATCTCATCGCATCGCTCCTGCAATTTCATCGCCGCCTATGTAGGGGCCGCGTAAAGCGGGGAAGCGCTGGATCGGGCTTCAGCTCCGCTCCGGCCAGTAAATCTCGGCCTGGGCCTCGAACGCCGGGCGGGCGAACAGGAAGCCCTGGAACAGTTCGATGCCCATGTCTTCAAGACATTTCCATTCAGCCACGGTTTCGACGCCCTCGGCGATCACGCGTGCGCCGAGTTCTTCACATACGCCGAGCACACCGCGCACGATCGCCTGGCGGGCCCGATCGTTGTCGATGTCGCGCACCAGGGCAAGATCGAGTTTGACCAGGTCGGTTCGGAAATCCGCCAGCAGGTTGAGGCCGGAAAAGCCCGCGCCGAAGTCATCGATGGCGGTGAGAAAGCCGATGCTCTGATAGTGGCGAATGATGTTGCGCAGGTGTTCGATGTCGTCAACCTGCTCGCTTTCGGTGATCTCGAAGATGATGCGATCTTTCGAGAAACCGTATTCCTCGGCCGCGGCCAACGCGGTACGAATGCACAACTCGGGCCGATAGACTGCATTGGGCATGAAGTTGATGCTGAGATAGCCTTCGATATCCAGCCGCGCGGCCAACTCGATCGCCTTGACGCGACAGCTCTGGTCGAAGCGGTAGCGATTGCCGGGGTTGACTGACTCGAACACGACGCCGGCCGGCTCGCCGTTGACGCCGCGCACCAGCGCCTCTTGAGCGAACAGCTCGCCGGTGCGGGTGTTGACGATGGGCTGCAGCGCCATGCGGAAGTCGAAGCCGAGGTCGGCCGCGCGCAGGCACTCGCGGCAGCCGATCTTGCGAAAATCCGGTGGCTTGGCGGTTTTTTCGGGAGTCATGGAACGATGGTCTGGTTTCAGGTCAATCAACGCAGCAAACGGGCGACTGACGGCCGCGACAGCAACAACACGGCGTACAGAATATCGGAAATGCGTGATGCTTTGCGACCGGCTCGCGGAAATGCGGACGAAGCCAGACCCGTGTGCGCCTCAACGCTGGCTTTTGGGCATACTGCCGAGTCATTTTCTTGCGACAAACCGCGTTGACCGGCCCCTGTCCCGGCCACGCTGCAATCGCGCGTCTCACGCCGGCGCTCAGCGCCTGCGCGCGAGCCTGACGCGAGACGGTCTGCGCTTCCGACGCCACGACTGAAGCCGCCAATAAACCCCGCCGTTCACTCCAACCCCGCGGCGAACAGCAGATCGGGGATGCGTTTTCTGAATGCGAAGAAGCCGCGCGTGGCGTGCGGCCAGGCGTTGTGATCCCAGGCGCGCCGAAACCGATGCAGCGCCAGGCCCGCCGCTGCCAACTCGCCCGCCAGCGCTTCAAGACCGGCGTCCAGTGGACCGACCGGTGCCTCGGGCGTGAGGATAGAGTCGGCGCCAAGCTTGCGCGCCTGAGCGATGATCGCATCGGCCTCCAGCGCCGTGATTACGGCAACATCACAATCCAGCGCCGCGCGCGCATGCTGCGCCGCATCCTCGGCTGCCGATCGCACAAATGTGGCGGCCTTGTCGCCGAACGGCCAAGGTGCGCTGCGGTGGCCGGCCGCGGCAATTACCGCACCGGCAACATCGCAGGCCGCCGGCACTTCGGAAAAACCGGTCAGATCGTCACCGTGCAGGAGCAACAGCGCACGCGCGAGCGCTGGCGGTGCTGCTCGTGCCGGCAGAGGTCCGGCCGCGGGCGGCGTCTCGTCGCGAATCGGCGCGGCCCGGGTGGCCAGCCCGGTCGGGCGGTAGCGGCCCTGGGTGTATTCCTCGATGTTGTCGGCGCGCGCCAGGTAGGTCTTGCCCGGTGTCTGGATCCCGGCGACCCAGCGCCATGAGAGCGTGTTCGAGGCCGGGTCGGCATCGAGCAGGTGGCGCAGAAAGAAGTCCGCGCCCAGCGTCCACGGCAGCTTCAGCGTGAAAATCCAGATTGAGGCAAACCACATCCGGGCGTGATTGTGCAGATAGCCGGTGGCGACCAGCTCGTGCGCCCAGTCGTCGAAGCATTCGATGCCGGTGCGGCCGGATTCAGCCGCCGTCAGCGCGTCGGATCGCTCCGGGTTGGTGGCCCAGACCGCACGGTCGTGATCGCGCTCGTCCAGAAATGCCTGCCACACCCCGGGCCGCAACTGCAACCAGCCCTTCCAGTAGGTCCGCCAGCAGACTTCCTGGATAAACTTTTCGGCCGCGGCCGGCGAATGCTGCGCCAGTACCGTCGCCAGCACCTCGCGCTCACCAATCAGGCGATGGCGCAGGTAGGGCGAGAGCATTGAGACGTTGGCGCGCAGTTCCGGCCCGGGATCGGTGTTGCGCATGCGCGCGTAGTGTCGACCGGCATTCGGCGCGAACGCCTCGAGCCGGGCGAGCGCGGCGCTGCGGCTGGCCGGAAAAAGCGCGGTCAGAGCGGGCAGAGTCTTCATGAATCGGATTTCTGAAACGATTGTGCAAAGGCTAAACGGCTGTGCGCGAGGAAGCGGTGATCCGGAGCCGATGCACGTTCCGCGCCAGGCTCGAACGACTGTCCAGTGGCAATCCATCGGTGGATGTCTTGCCCACGTCCACAAACACCTCGACGGCCCGGTCACAACGGCCAATAATCGGATGTGTCTCCCAATTGGCGTACCATGAGGAGTTGACCGCCATTCCGGCGCGATCGCTGACGGATACGGCGACGCCATCCGATTCAGCATTGACCTTCACGCTGCCTGTCTACGCTCACCATACATTCGCCATACGTTCCATCGAGGCTACACAAATGAATCGAATCGCTCTTGTTCTGGCATCCACCCTGCTCGTCGTGGCAACCGCGAGCCCGGCCGCCACGGTCGGCGAACCCGCCCCGGCCTTCCAGCTCAATGACCAGTACGGCGAGCAGCATGATCTCGCCGACTTCGCCGGCAAGTGGCTGGTGGTGTTCTTCTACCCGCGCGCCGACACGCCCGGTTGCACCACCGAGGCCTGCAACTTCCGCGACAACATCTACGCCATCCGCGCAGCCGGGGCCGAAGTAGTCGGCATCAGCGTCGATTCGGTCGACGAGCAAAAGAAGTTTTCCGACAAGTACAAGCTGCCGTTCACGCTGCTGTCCGATGCCGGCGGCCAGACCTGCGATGCCTACGGGGTGCTGCGCAATTTCGGCAGCACAGAAATCGCCAACCGCGAATCCTTCCTGATCGACCCCGACGGCGTCGTGGCCAAGCACTACACCCGCGTCAACCCGGAAACTCATACCCAGCAAGTGATCGCAGATCTGCAGGAGCTGGCGGCGGCCGAGTCGTGAGCAGCGCGCGGAGCATGGAATGATTCGCCATCTGCATGGCCTCAGCCGCCTGACGGTGCAGGGCGTGGCCGGCACGACCACGCTGGTCGAGCAGATGCATTGGACCATCGCCCGGCTCAGCGCTCCGATCGGCCGTCTCCCCGAGGGACGCACACGCGGCATCACCGGCCTGGTCTACCGCTCCATCCATGGCATCACCGGCCTGGTCGGCGACTCGCTGGATCTGGCGTTCCGCACGCTGACGCCACAATCCCCGCCGCTCCAGGCCGGACCAAAGCTGGAAGCACGAGTCGCGATCCTCAACGGCATCCTCGGCGACCATCTGGAGGCCACCGGCAACCCGCTGGCCATCCCGATGCAGCTTCGCTACCGGGGCCAGGCACTCCGCCCGGAGCCGGCTGAACTGGCCCGCACGATCGCCTCACCCTCCTCGCGCCTGCTGATCGCCGCGCACGGATTGTGCATGAGCGAACATTGCTGGACGCCGTCGGATGCAACGTCCGCAATCCATCTGCCGGCCATGCTGGCCAAAGCGAGCGACCACACCCACATCAACCTCAACTACAACAGTGGTCGGCCCATCGCCGACAACGGCCGTGAACTCGCCGATCTGATCGAACGGCTGGTCAAGCATTGGCCGGTGCCGGTCGAGGAAGTCACGCTGCTGGGCCACAGCATGGGCGGCCTGGTCGCGCGCAGCGCCTGCCACCACGCAATGCAGACCGACCATCAGTGGCCGGACCGACTCAAACGCATGATCTTTCTGGGTACACCACATCACGGCTCACCACTGGAGCGAGCCGGTTACGGACTGGAACGGATCCTTGGCATCAGTCCTTATTCAGCGCCGTTCCAGCGCCTGGCCTGGCTTCGGTCGGCCGGCATTACCGACCTGCGACATGGCCGAATCATCGGCGCCAACGAGAACCACGAAGCGCCGCACCCGCAGCCAGCGCTGCCCGAAGCCGTCCAGCTTCACGCGATCGCAGCCAGCACTGCCAAGGACCCGGATCGCCCGATCGCGCGCCGTATCGGCGATGGCCTGGTCCCGATCGATAGCGCACTCGGCCGACACCCCGACCCGGCGCGCGCCCTCGCCATCCCGCCGGAGCACCAGCAGATCCTCCCGGCCACCTCGCACCTCGGTTTGCTGCACGAGCCACGCGTACTGGAGATCCTCGGATGCTGGATGGATACTGAGCGCAGATAGCGGACCCTCGCTGCCAGCCAGGTCAAAAATCAGACAATCGCGAACGCCATGGCTGTTTCGCGTATCGTGAGGCGGCAGCCGAAGACCGGCGATGCGATACAGCGGCGGGTTTCCCGGTCATTCATCCGGATGTTGCGCCGCATACTTCATTTCCATTGCAAGGAATTGCTTCTCATGAAAAAGACTCTTTCAGTCAGCGCTTTGTCGCTACTGCTGGTGCTTTATGCGACCTCGGTCCTCGCCCAGACCACCAATCCGCGCGTGTGGCTGGATACCGACGAAGGCGCGATCCTGCTCGAGCTTGATGCCCAGCGCGCGCCAATCACGACCGACAATTTCCTAGCCTATGTTAATTCCGGCTTCTACGATGGCATCGTGTTTCATCGTGTGATCGACGGCTTCGTAGTCCAGGGTGGCGGCTTCGATCGCAACCTGCGCTTCCGGCAACCCGCCTTTCCGGCGATTGCCAGCGAGCGTGGTAACGGCCTGGCGAACGAACCCGGCACGATTGCCATGGCGCTGACCAGCTCCAATACCGGTACCAACGTCGATTCGGCCACCAGCCAGTTCTTTATCAACGACGGCACCAACAGCGGATTGGACTCCGATTTCACTGTGTTCGGTCGGGTGATTGCCGGCCGTGAAACGGTCGCGAGGATCAGCGCCCTGCGTACCGGCGCGAGTTTTCCGGACAGTCTTCAACAAAATGGCCTCGGCGACGTGCCGATCAAACTGCCGGCCATCCGCCGCGCCGCCGAGGTCGCCCCCGGCGCATTCCCGTTGATGCCGCTGCATACCGGCTCGTGGTTCGATCCGGCGCGTTCCGGCGTCGGCTTCAACCTCGAAATCACTAACGATGCCTCAACCGAGACTGGCCCCTTGCTGATCGTCTACTGGTATGACTTCAGCCAGGGCCAGGCGATCTGGCTGACCGGCGTGAGCGCGTTCGAGTTCGGCGCCCACGAAGTGACCGTCGACCTGATTGCAGCCGAAGACGGCTTGGGGGATTTCCTGACGCCGCCACCCAGAGGGGGCTTCGCGGCCCAGGGCCAGCTGACGATCGAGTTTTCCGGCTGCACCAACGGCAGCGTGCGCTATGCTCTTGACGCCTTCGGCAGCGGTGAAGTGCCGGTCACGCGCCTGAGCAGGCCGGTGGATGCCAGCTGCGAAGGGCTCGACTGAAGTCTTCGCTACTCGCCGAAGAAATCCAGAAAGTGCGTGGCCACGGCCACCACGTGCAGCACCAGCAGCACACCGAAGACCTGCGCGGCAAGCTGGTGCCATTCGCGCCAGGCCAGTGCGATGCGCGCGCCATCACTGGCCCACCAGCCGACTCCTGTCCACGCCACGGCCAGTAACGCCAGCACCAGCAGGCCCTGGATGACCGAATACAGCCCGGCGCCGCCGGCGCCTGGGATGCGCGCGCGCAGCAGGCCGGAAAGATCACGCAGCAGTGGTCCGAAGCGACCAGCCGCCCACGGATACAGCTCGCGCCAGCGCCCGTTCGGCATCAACGCGAGGAAATAAACTGCAGCCAGTACCGCCATGACCAGGCCGAGCGCAAGATGCAGGCCGTTGATCCAACCCGGTTCGGCCGGAACCAGCCGCCGCATCTGCAGCCATGGACTCGACAGCATCAGCCAGACACACGCCACGGCAATCGGCAGATGCAGGCGTTCGGCCAGTCGCTCGCGAAGCGCGCGCATGGGCGATCTCAGTCGGCGGCGGCATCCGCCGGAGCGGATGCCTCTCCCAATACCGCCAGCCGCTCGGCAAAGCGGTCGACCTCGTCCCAATCGGTGAATTCGTGGTTGGTATTCGGATCGGTCGGACCCTTGGTCAGCCACATGATGAAGCGGATGATGTTGCGGTCCGAGAAGGTATAGCGCTGGTAATCGAGGTTGCCGGCAAATACGCCCAGCAGATCGGGCTGCCACGGCGACTGCTCGATGAATTTCTTCGTATAAGGATTCGTCTCGGGCGTGTTCTTCAGCGGCTTGCGCGCGACCAGGTTGACCGAGAAGAACGCACTGGGCCGGTTTTTCAGCAGTTCCAGATGCTGGCGGATAAAGGCATGCACCGGCGGCTTGTGCTTGCCATTCCGGATGCTCGCGCCGATGACGATGCGCTGGTAGGGCTCGGGATCGAGACTGTCATCCAGTGGCCGCGTATCGGCCTCGACGCCGCGCTCGGCCAGGCGCTCGCGCAGACGCTCGGCAATCTTGCGTGTATGTCCGTACCCACTGAAGTAGGCAATCAGCATATCGGCCACACGGAACTCCAGGATCGAGAATGGATTGACGAGTATACGAAGCAGCCGATCGGCAGGATTTGATCCCGATCAGATCACGCCTCGCTCGAGTCCGATCCATCCGCAGCTTGCCGGTTCGCGTTCGGCAATCGCCCCAGCACCGCACGCGGGTAGGAGCCGAGTATCTTCACGACGCGCGCCTCGCGCTCGAGCTCGGCCAGCGCCGCGGCCAGCCCCGGGTCGCTGTAATGGCCTTCGGCGTCGATGAAGAACACGTAGTCCCAGCGTCCCTGCCGGCTGGGCCGCGACTCGATCCGGTTCATGTTGACCCCGTTGCGCGCCAGCGGCTCGATCAACCGGAACAGCAGGCCCGGCCCCTCACTGCCGGCCAGCAGCAGCGTGGTCTTGTCCTCGCCCGACGGTTCCAGCAGCGAGCGGCCCAGCACCAGGAAACGGGTGGTGTTGTCGACGTGGTCTTCGATGTCGCCGAACAGGATCGGCACGCCGTAGACCTCGGCGGCGTGGCGACCGGCGATCGCGGCGGCCTCGGGTGAGGTCCGGACGCGGCGCACGGCCTCGGCGTTGCTCGATACCGCGATCAGCTCGACGGCCGGCAGGTGCGCCTTGATCCAGTGACGGCACTGCGCCAGCGACTGGGCATGCGCGTAGATGCGCTCGATCTCGGCCAGCGAACGCGCGTGCGACAGCAGGTTCTGGTGGATGCGCAGTTCGACCTCGGCGCAGATCTTGACCTCGACGTTCAGGAACATATCGAGCGTGTGGCTGACCATGCCCTGCGACGAGTTTTCCACCGGCACGACGCCGAAATCGGCCTCGCCGGACTGGACCTGCACGAAGACGTCCTCGATCGAACCCAGCGCAATGGCCTGCACCGAGTGACCGAACTGGCGGTAGACCGCCTGCTGGGTGAAGGTTCCTTCGGGGCCGAGGTAGGCGATCTTCATCGGCTCCTGCTGCGCCAGGCAGGCCGACATGATCTCGCGGAATACGCGCAGCATGACCGAGTCGCTCAACGGCCCGCTGTTGCGCTCGATCACGCGCCGCAGCACCTGCG
Source organism: Wenzhouxiangellaceae bacterium (assembly GCA_032251355.1). Taxonomy (GTDB): domain Bacteria; phylum Pseudomonadota; class Gammaproteobacteria; order Xanthomonadales; family Wenzhouxiangellaceae. The sequence goes on along the minus strand of JAVVDV010000008.1, from coordinate 78,132 downwards.
CCTCGCGCTCGGGCCGGTAGTAGGCCGCGCCGTTTTCAAGCGCACCCTTGCTTTCGCCAACCGCCCGCGCCAGATCGGCGCGCTCGCTGATCAGGCGCTGGATTTCAGTATCCAGCGCATCGATGCGAGTGCGAATGGCGTCCAGCCCAGCGGCGCGCTGTGGATCGTGCTCAGCCATGTCGGCGCTCGAAGTCGGCCATGAAATCGATCAGGTCATCGACCGCGCGGACGCCGACGGCATTGTACAGACTGGCTCGCAGGCCACCGACCGCGCGATGGCCCTTGAGGCCGGGCATGCCGGCCGCTTCGGCCTGCGCGACGAAGGTCGCCGTCAAGCGCTCATCGGCCAGCACGAACGGCACGTTCATGACCGAACGCGCATCGGCGGCCACGGCATTGGCGTAGAAGTCGGATTCATCGATTGCCCGGTACAGTCGCGCCGCACGCGCTTGGTTGCGCGCACCCAGTGCCGCCAGCCCGCCCTGGGCATCGATCCAGTCGATCACCAGCATGGCCACATACCAGGCAAACGTGCACGGGGTGTTCTTCATCGAGTCCGAGTTGACCCAGCTGCGATAGTCCAGCCAGGCCGGCAGATCGTCCGGGATCCGTTCGAGCAGATCATGCCGAACCAGCACCACGGTCAGCCCGGCCACACCGAGGTTCTTCTGCGCGCCGGCATAGGCGATCCCGAGATCCGCATACGGATACGGACGCGACAGGAACTCGCTCGACAGGTCGGCGGCCAGCGGCACACCGGCGGCCGGCGGCAGCGGGTACTGCACGCCATGCAGGGTCTCGTTGCCGGTGTAGTGCAGGTAGGCGCAGTCGGCCGGCAGGTGGCCGAGTTCGGGCAGATCCCGGTAGCTTTCGTCGGCTGACGAGGCGACCACGCGCGTTTCGGTCACACGCGCGCTTTCGGCAAATGCCTTCTCGCCCCAGTGTCCGGTCAGCGCGAACGCCGCCGTGCGGCCGCGCGCGAGGTTCATCGGCAGCATCGCGAACTGCAGGCTGGCCCCGCCCTGCAGCAGCAGCACCGCATGCTCGTCGCCGACACCGGTCAGACGCCGGATGCCGGCCTCGAGTTGCTCGGCAATCTCCAGAAATCGCTTGCCGCGGTGCGAGATTTCGACCACCGACGGTGTGTGCGCATCATCAAGCGCGAAGGTCTCGGCCAGCTGCTCGCGCACCGGCCACGGCAGTGCCGCCGGCCCGGCCGAGAAATTATGGATGATGGCGCTCACAGGTTGCGCCCCTCTCACAGATTGCGGCCATAGAACAGCTCCTGCATTTCCTTGCGCAGCCGACGTTCGATCTTGCGCTGCTCGCGCAGCGGCAGATCGTCGGCATTGAGCCCGAACAGGTAGTTGTCGAGCTCGAACTCCTTCAGGCACATCTTGGTATGGAACAGGTTTTCCTGATACACGTTGACGTCGATCATCTGGTAATGGTTGCGCGTATCGCGGCTGAAGTAGTCCTGGATCGAGGTAATCGTGTGGTCGATGAAAAGCTTGCGACCGCGGACGTCGCGGGTAAAGCCACGCACCCGGTAGTCGACCGTGACGATGTCGGACTCGAAGCTGTGGATCAGGTAGTTGAGCGCCTTGAGCGGCGAAATCACGCCACAGGTGGCCACATCGATGTCGGCACGAAAAGTGGAGATCCCGTCGTGCGGGTGGCTCTCCGGATAGGTGTGGACGGTGATATGGCTCTTGTCGAGGTGACCGAGCACGGTCTCCGGTAACGGGCCCGGCGCGGTGCTCGAGATCGTGCTGCCCGGCGGCACCGGCTCCTCGGCGATCAGCATGGTCACGCTCGCGCCCTGCGGGTCGTAGTCCTGGCGCGCGATATTGAGAATATTCGCACCGATGATCTCGGACACGTCGGTCAGGATCTGGGTCAGGCGCTCGGCGTTGTAGGCCTCGTCGATGTAATCGATATATTGCTCGCGCTGCTCGGCCGTGGTGGCGTAGCACAGATCATAGATATTGAAGCTCAGCGCCTTGGTCAGGTTGTTGAACCCGTGCAGTTGGATGCGTTTGCGTGCCATTGAGCCAGAAGCTTCCATCGAACCGAATCAGGCCGGGCATTATCCCGCAAAAAGGATGGTCAACGGGACTGGCATCACGACACGGTGCGCATGCGTGCAAAATGCCTGTATCATCAGATTGCAATAAGCAGAACGCTGCGAGCAAGGTGTCCGCTCGGGTGCTCGCGCGCGCGGGGCGGATTCGGGGAACCACATCGCAAGGAAAACAACTATGCGAGACACTCAGTTTTATCCCGTTGATCGACTGGCCATGGACCATTTCCTGGAGTTGTGCACGCGTCGCCACTTCGATGCGCGGGCCACGATCATGAAGCCCGGTGATCCGGGCACTACGCTGATGTACCTGCTCGAGGGCTCGGTCACGGTCATGACCGAGGGCGATGACGGTCGGGAGTTGATCCTCAGCTACCTGAATCCGGGGGATTTTCTCGGCGAAATGGGCCTGTTCACACGCACCGGACCGCGCGAGGCGCTGGTGCGGGCCAAGACCCGCTGTGAAGTTGCCGAGATTCCTTACGACCGCCTGCGCGGTGCGCTGGAGGCCGAACTCAAGGATCACGCGCTGGCGATCATGACCGCGATCGGGGCCAAGCTGGCCCAGCGCCTGATGCAGACCCGGCGAAAGGTCGAGCACCTGGCGTTCCTCGACACCCAGGGCCGGGTTGCACGTGCCCTGATCGACCTGTGCTCGGAGCCCGACGCGCTGTCACATCCGGAAGGCACGCAAATCCGGATCACCCGCCAGGAAGTTTCACGTATCGTCGGTTGCTCGCGCGAGATGGCCGGTCGCGTGATGAAGGCGCTGGAAGAAGAAGGCATGATTCGCGCCTCGGGCAAGACCATCGTCGTGCTTGGCACCTTCAAGGGCGCTCCGCTGGCCTGAACCCACGACCACCCTCCCCGGTCGGTCGCCCCGGCTTGCGCATGGCGCTGCCCGTGCGTTCAGCCGGTGTTCTGCAGCCCCTGCGCGATGCCGTGCACGGTGGCAATCAGCACCTGTTCCAGTGCCGCGTCCACACGCCCACCGTCGCGCCAGCGCGGCAGCGTCTCGACCTGTACGAAGCTGATCGGATCGACATACGGGTTGCGCAGCAGGATCGCGCGCTTGAGCGTGGGATCGCCGTCGAGCAGCGCATTCTGGCCCTTGAGACGACAGATCCACGCGCGCGTGCGCTCGAATTCCTCGCGGATGCGCGGGAAGTAGCGCTCACCCAGGTCACCGGCCAGCGTCGCGTAGCGCGCGGCAATATCCAGATCGGCCTTGGCCATGGCCATCTCGGCATCGTCCAGCATGGTCTGCAGAAACGGCCACTCGGCCGCCATCGTCGCCAGCGCTTCGGTGCCGATTTCCGCATCCAGCCCGTCGAGGCCGCTGCCCAGTCCGTACCAGCCCGGCAGGGCATGGCGGCTCTGGGCCCAGGCGAACACCCAGGGAATCGCACGCAGCCCCTCGATGCCGGCATCCGGTCGGCGCGAGGCCGGACGTGAGCCGATGCGCATGCGCTGGATGACATCGATTGGCGTCGCCTTGCGGAAGTACTCGACGAAATCGGGCTCATCGTAGACCAGTGCCCGGTACGCCGAACGGCTCAGTTCGGCCAGGCGCGCCATGGCGTGCTCCCAAGCGGCATCGGCACGCACCGCCGGCGGCGCCAGTGAGGCCTGCAGCACCGCCCCGGCCGCCTGTTCAAGGTTGCGCAGGGCAATCGGCCGGATCGCGAACTTGCGGTGGATGACCTCGCCCTGCTCGGTCGTGCGCAGCCAACCCGATACGCTGCCGCGCGGTGCGGCCAGGATGGCGCGGTGGGTCTTGCCGCCACCGCGCCCGATGCTGCCGCCGCGGCCGTGAAAGAACACCACCCGTGTCGCGTGCTCATCGAACAGCGCGACCAGTCGCCTCTGGGCGTCGTGCAACGACCAGCGTGATGCGACCAGGCCGCCGTCCTTGTTGCTGTCGGAGTAGCCCAGCATGATCATCTGGCGCTGATTGCGGTGGGCCAGCAGCGCCTGCCAGGGCGGTAACTCCAGCAGTCCGCGCATCACCCCCTCGGCCGCTTGCAGATCGGTAACCGTCTCGAACAGCGGCACGAAATCGAAGCCGCCGTCCTCGATGCCGGCCTGGCGGGCCAGCCACCAGGCGGCCAGCACATCATCGGCGTTGCGGCTCATGCTCACGATCAGCGTCTGTACCGCCCGTCGCCCGAAGCGTCGACGGGCCTGCGCCGCAGCGTGTACCAGACCGTACACGGGGTGTTCCACTTCCGCGGGCGCCCGTCCGTCCGGATCGGCCAGCCAGTCCAGCAGGCGCCGCGCGCGCTCATCCGGGGTGCGCTCGGACCAGTCCGGATCGCCGGCCAGCTCGGCGACCGCGGCGTGCAGGTCCAGCGAGTCGACCCGCAAGTCCAGCGCCGCCAAATGGAATCCGAAGACTTCGACGCGCCGACGCAGGCGCTGCAGCGGGAACCAGCCGGCGTGCAGACCCGCGCCCGCGCGCAGACTGTGCGCCATCAAGTCCAGGTCGGCGAGCAGCTCTTCGACCTCGGCATAGCGGCCGGCGCGGTCGGCCAGCGTCTCGCGCAACCGGTCTTCGACGAAGTAAAGCATCTCGCGGTAGGGCATGTCGGCGTAGCGTGCCGGCACGGCCTGCACCACCGCCGGCATGCGCGTGCGGTACTCGGCCAGCCGCTCGGCCAGCGCATCGCTGATGCGGATGCGTCCCAGGGTCTGGCTGAGGCTGCGGCGCAGGCCGCGCACCTCGTCGAGGTAGTTGGCGATGACCTGCGCACGCTGCTCGGCCAGCGTTTCCAGCACGGTATCTCCGCCGACATTGGGGTTGCCGTCCATGTCGCCACCAACCCAGGAGCCAAAACGCAGCACGGTCGGTATCGCGTCGACTTCCGGCCCCTCTCCCCAGACGGCACGCAGTGCCGCGACCAGATCCTCGTGCAACGTCGGCGTGATGCGGTAGAGCACGTTGGCCAGATAGTAGTGGGCGTGCTCGGCCTCATCGGCCACGGTCGGGCGCACGCGCGACTGCTCGGCGGTCTGCCAGGCGATCGTCAATTCCATCCGCACGCGATCCAGCCAGCGCTCCAGCTCGCGCCGGGGCTGACCGCAATCGAAGCGCTCGACCAGATAACGCGCCATGCGCTGCTCTTTTTCGAGGATGGAACGGCGCGTGGCCTCGGTCGGGTGAGCGGTAAGCACCGATTCGATGCGCAGCGTCTCCAGCGCCGCGGTCACCTGGTCGAGGCTCACACCCTGCGCATGCAATTGCCTGAAGGCGGCTTCGAGACTCTCCGGCTGCGGCGCCTCACCGGCGGCCCATTCGCGCTGGCGCCGGATGCGATGGACCTGCTCGGCCAGGTTGACCATCCGGAACCAGGTCGCGAAGCCGCGCACGAAATCAAGCGCCCGGCTACTTTCGTCAAAGCAGCATGCGGCCAGCAACTGATCGCTCCCGGCCTCGCCGCTGCGGCGATCGATCGCGATCTCACGGGCCTGCTCGACGCGCTGGAACAGCGGCTCGCCGCACTGTTCGCGCAGCAGGTTGCCCACCATTGCTCCAAGCTGGCCGACATCCTGACGCAACGCCTCATGCTCCGGCGGAAAGTCGATTTCTTCGCGCTTCATGCCCGCATTCCATCAGAAACAACGCTGCATGGTACCTTGATTGCCCTTTAGTCTTGGTTCCAGGAGAGCTGCGATGGGCAACGAGCCGAACACCGCCCCGCAACCCTGGGAGACCAGCCGCTACCCGCGGCTGGTGTTGAATCTGGGTCGCGCCCTGCTGCAGGTCGGCTCGCCGGCCCACCGCATGGAAACCGCGATGCAGATCATGGCCGATCGCCTGCACCTGCAGGCCGAGTTCTTCTGCACGCCGACTGCATTGTTCGTAACGCTCAGCGACGGCGACCGCCAGCAGACCTATCTGGCACGGGTCGAGCCGGGTGCGACCGACCTGTGTCGGCTCAGCGACCTCAGCGACGTGATGGAAAACCTGGCCAGTGGCGCGCTCGATCCCAACGAGGCCGACCGCCAGGTGCGCGCGATCATGGCGCGGCCACCAGCCTACGGCAAGCTCGTCACGGTGCTGGCCTACGTGATGATTTCTGCCGGTGCCTGTGGCCTGATCGGCGGCGGACTGCGTGAATCGGCGCTGGCGGCGGTGCTCGGCGGCATCACCGGGCTGAGCGTCACGCTGCTTTGGCAGGCTTCGGAGTTCTCACGCTTGCTCAATCCGCTTTCGGCGACACTGGTGACCTTCTTCGGCACGCTGTGGTGCGGCTTCGACGCACACACGGCACTGACACCCGCCGTGATCGCCGGCATGATCGCGCTGATCCCGGGCATGAACCTGACCGCTTCGGCGCGCGAGCTGGCCACCGGCCACCAGGTCTCCGGCGCGGCCCGGCTGGCGACCACGCTGATCGTGTTCGCGCTGCTCACCGTCGGCCTGGCCCTGGGCGGCTGGCTGGCGCAGATGATCACCGGACCGCTGGACGCGCGCGCGGTCTCGGAGCTGCCACTGTGGGCGATTCCGGCCGGACTGGTGGCTTCCACCTTCGGTTTCGTGATCCTGTTTCAGGCACGCTGGCGCGACTGGGGCTGGATCGGGCTGGCCTGCATCCTGGCCTGGAGCTGCAGCCGCCTGGCCGGCGCGACCGGCTCGCCGCTGCTGGGCGCGTTTGCCGGCGCGCTGATCGTCGGTCTTTCGGGCAACCTGTTTGCGCGCTGGACCGGACGGCCGGGCTCGATCCTGCACCTGCCGGCGCTGATCCTGCTGGTGCCCGGCTCGATCGGCATGAAGAGCCTGTCCGCCTTGCTCGGACAGGACGTGGTCGCAGGTGTGGAAGGCGCATTCCTGGCCGGCACCGTAGCCGTCGCGCTGGCCACCGGACTGATCCTGGCCAGCGCACTGGTGCCGCCACGCACCAGCCTGTAGCCGGCCGTTCATCGGCGTCGAAACCGACCAGCCATCGGCTACACTGCCGAACATGAGCGAGATCGACATCCGCAAACCGCACGCCTTCGACCTCGAGGGCGCACAGGAAATCGCCGACCAGCTTGCCCAGGACCTGGCCGACAAGTTCGATGTGCGCTACGGCTGGGACGGCGACACGATCGTGTTCGAGCGCACCGGCTGCCACGGCGAGATCGATGTCGATGCCAAGTGCGTGCACGTGCGCGCCCGTCTGGGCTTTTTTCTAAGCTACCTGAAACCGGCCGTGGAGCGCGAGATTCACCGCTACCTTGACCAGCATTTCGGCGCCCCGCGCTGATCACGACCGGCGCTTCGAAGCCGGTCAGGATCCGGCCTGTTTGTCCGTCTCGGCGCCGCTCTCATCGACCGGTTCGAGGTAGTCCTCGAGCGCGCGGGTGAGATCTTCGTAGCGCCGCTGCGGGATCGCGAACAGCCACGGCGACAAGCGCGCGTCGGCCGCCACGGCATTGGCGAGGCGCTCGGCCGCCGCGTTCTCGCCGGACGCTTTGCCATTCTCGTCACTCACCTCGGCGCCCACTTCGGTGACCTCTGCGAGGACCGAATCGGCACCCGCACCGGGTTCCGCATCCACAGCATCCGGCTCCGCGGCGGTGGTTTCGGCCGAGACGGTGATGTGGGCCCAGTAGCGGCCGGCGTCCTCGAACAGCTCGAGGATGAAGTTCAACCCATCGCTGGTGACGAACAGCACGCGCGCGGTATCGTCCGGCAACGGCGGCTCGAAACGGCGCACGTCCTCCAGGTTGAGCGCAGCCAGGCCGTTGGCCAGGGTCGCGCGCCGCCAGGCGGCACCGGCCGAGCGGCCCTCGGGCACGTTGCGCAGCACGAACTCGGTGCCAGTATCCGGCTCGGCGCGCTGGATGCGGATGGTTTCCCCTTCGGCTCGGCGCACCAGCACTTCACGAATCTCACCCGACGGGATATCCATGATGGCGGCATCGAGCCAGGCGACCGGATCGACCGGCGCTTCGACGACCTGATCGATCAGCCAGCTCTGCGCCTCCGCGGCGCGCCGGGCATAGCTGCCGCTGTCGGTGGCATCGGTCTGGCCGATGATCACCGAGACAAGATCGCGGCCGGGAAAATCGATGCGTCGACCGCTGGCATCGGCGCGCTCCAGGTCGGCCACACCCAGACGAGCATGCCAGTCCGGGTTGGCAGTTTTCGCCGCCACCGTTCTGGCCGCGGCCAGGTTGCGCAACAGTGCTGCGATCTGATCAAAATCGGCGCGGTAGCCGTCTTTCTGCTCGACCCGCCAGTGCTCATCATCGCGCACCAGTGAACTGCCGACGGCGCCACCGGGCGCGACAATATCGATCGCGGAAATCTCGTTGACCAGCGGCTGCAGGCCCGGCACCAGGGGCTCGGAACCTCCGTCACCGGCCGTGCCCGAACCCTCGCTGAGCAACTGCAGCATCACGATGACTGCGAGCGTCAGCGCGGCCAGAACGATCAGCTGGCTTCGTTTCATTCATGACCTCCGGCCCGGCGGGCCTTGCGTCGGCGCAGCGCGACCAGCAACGCGGCCACCGTCAGCAGCAGCGGGATCAGGGCAATGTTGATCAGTTTGACGCGCGCACCCAGCGCCTCGATTTCCTGGTCGAGCTGGCGCCGTACCTGGCGCAGCTGGCGCCGGATTTCCAGTCGGCGCTCGACGAACCGGTCGATCTCGGCTTCCTGCTCGGGCGTGAGCACGCTCAGGTCGGCATCGCCACGACGCTGCTGCAGCTCGGTCAAGCGGTTCTCGGCCTCGCTCAGCTCGGCTTCGAGCTGCTGCTCGGTGGCGCGCAACCGGTCTTCGGCTTCGCGCCGCAACTGCTCGACCAGAGTGAACGGCCGCTGCGAAGTTTCGCGGCTGCGAATGCTGATCAGATCGGCGTTGCCGAGCAGGTTCTCGACCGCGTTGACCGCCAGCGCGCCGTTGTCGGCAAACGGGTTGAGCAGCACCTGGCCGAGAAAGTTCTGGCGCTGCACCCAAAGGCTGTCGGTCAGCAGATCGGTGTCGGCAATAACGATAGCGCTGAGCATACCGCTAGTGCGATCGTCCTCGCCCAGGCGATCGGGAAAGGCGCTCTCCACGGTGCCCGAAAGCCGCGCAGCCAGCACGAACGGACCGCCGTCGCGCCCAACCTCGACAGCCAGCCCAACCGGGTCGGCCAGCGCCCGTAGCCGCTCGACATCGAGCAGCCCGGCATAGTCGCTGCTGGTCAGCAGCGGTTCCAGCGTCAGCGAAGAATCCTCGGCCCTGGCCAGCGCACCTGCGCTGCCAAGATTGACGATGCCAAGGTCAGCGGTGACGATATCGTCGCTGCTGATTTCATCGGCACCAAGCCCGAGGATGGCCGGATGACGCACCGGCGGCTGACCGGGCTGCAGCGTGACCTGCAAGGCACGACCGACATCGGCGACGAAGCGCGCGGCATCGTAGTCCAGCCCCCAGCTGGTAAACAGCGGCTCGAGTGTTGAACTGCGTTCGACCGTGAAGCGACTCATCGGGTCGCCGGGATTGCCACGATCGGCCTCGGACCACGGATCGACGAAGGCCAGCAAGCGACCGCCGCCGAGCACGAACTGGTCGATCGAAAACAGCAGTTCGTCCGACAGCTCCTTCGGATGAACCACGATCAGCGCGTCGAGATCCTCCGGCAGCGCAGTCGCCGACGGTGCGACGGTCTCGACGTCGAACAGCTGCTGCCACTGCTCGTAGATGGTCCAGGCCGGGTTGCGCTGACCGGTCTGCATGTTGAAGCCGCCGCTCAGCGGCAGCCCCGAAAGCAGCCCGACGCGCGGCCGCTCGGCGCGCGACAGCAGATCGACCATACGCGCCAACTCGTATTCCAGCGACGCTTCGCGGTTGGGCGCCAGGAACGGCAGCACTTCGAGGCCGTCAATCGTATTGGTGCCGACGATGCCGAAATACAGCGTCTCACCGCCGACCCCGCGCGGCACCGCTTCCAGCCCGTACCGGGCCGCCTCGTCCTCGGCCTCCGAGAACGGTTCGGGATCGATGCGTTCGAGCCGCAGATTGCCGTCCGAACGCGCCGCCATCTCGCGCATCAGCTCCCAGACGCGCGTTGCATACTGGCGGATCTGCGGCAGGTCGGCGCTGGCGGCTTCGCTGAAAAACAACTTCAGCGTCACCGGCTCGGGCAGCGACCGGACGATGTTGACCGTACCCTCCGACAGCGTATAGAGCCGGTTTTCGGTCAGATCCAGACGCCAGCCGCGCAACAGCACACTCGACAGCATGGTCAGGGCCACGAACAGCACCGCCAGCAGCACCAGCGCACCGACCGAATTGAACTTGCTTGTGTTCATGCTCACTGCGCCTTTTTCAGTTCGATCACGATGCGGTTGGCGAACAGCCAGAAGCCGATCACCAGCGCGAAGTAGACGACATCGCGCAGATCGACCACGCCGCGCGCCAGCGAGTTGAAATGCGCCAGGAAGCTGAGGTTGGCGATCGCGTCGAGCACCGCCTGCGGCAGCCAGCCGCGGAACAGATCGAGCACCATCGGCAGGCCCGAGAGCAGAAAGCCGAAGCACACCACCACCGCCAGGATGAACGCGACCACCTGGTTGCGGGTAGCCGCCGACAGGCAGGCGCTGATGGCAAGGAATCCGCCGGCCATCAGCCAGCTGCCGAGGTAGCCGGTGAGGATCGCGCCGTTGTCGGGGTCACCAAGCAGGTTGACGGTGATCCAGATCGGGAAGGTCAGCGCCAGCGCCACGCCGACGAAAGCCCAGGCGGCAACGAACTTGCCGATCACCGCCGCGCCGGTGGTCACCGGCAGCGTCAGCAGCAGCTCAATCGTGCCCGAACGCCGCTCCTCGGCCCACAAGCGCATCCCCACCGCCGGCACCAGGAACAGGTACAACCAGGGGTGGAACTGGAAGAACGGCTGCAGGTCGGCGATCTCGCGCTCGTAGAAACCGCCGAGGTAGAAGCTGAACGCGCCGGCCATGATCAGGAAGATCACGATGAACACGAACGCCACCGGCGTGGCAAAGTAGCCGGTCAGCTCACGCCGGACGATGACCGGCAGGTGATCCAGGAATCCGTTCATGCCGCCTGCTCCGTGGGTTCGGTATCCTCAAAACCGGTGATGCGCCGGAACACATCATCGAGCCGGCCGGCCTCCAACTGCATGCGTGAAACTCGCCAACCGCGCGCCTCGCTCAAGCGCGTCACTGCTGGCAACAGCTCGCCCTTGCCGGACGGGAACGCGGTGACCAGCCCGCGCCGCACCTCGACGTTCTCGACCTCGGGCAACTCGCTCAGAGCCGAGGCCGCGGCCTGAAGATCGTCACAACCGAGACTGACTGCGCGAGCGTAGCGCGAGCGCGCCAGCAGACTGGCCGGGGTGTCGTCGGCCAGCAACTTGCCGCGCGCGATGATCATCGCACGCGAGCACAGCGCATCGACCTCTTCAAGGATATGGGTGGATACGATGATGATCTTGTCCGGCGCCATCTCGCGGATCAGGCTGCGAACCTGACGCTTCTGATTCGGGTCCAGCCCGTCGGTGGGCTCGTCGAGCACCAGCACCGGCGGGTCGGACAGGATCGCCTGGGCCAGCCCGACACGGCGCTTAAAGCCCTTCGACAGCGTTTCGATGGTCTGGTGGCGAACCTCGGACAGCTGCAGTCGCTCGATTGCCCGTTCGATTCGCCGCCGCGCCTCATCGCCCCGAAAGCCGCGCGCGCCGGCAGCGAAGTTCAGCAATTGCTCGACACTGAGTTCCGGGTACAGCGGCGCGCCCTCGGGCAAGTAGCCGATCAGGCGGCGCGCGGCCAGCGAATCGTCGACAACATCGTGGCCGTGGATCCGGGCGGTGCCCGAGGTCGGCGGCAGGAAACCGGTCAGCATCTTCATCGTGGTCGACTTGCCGGCACCGTTGGGGCCGAGAAAACCAAGCACGGTGCCGGGCTCGACCCGGAAGCTCAGCCGGTCGACGGCCGTGAAATCGCCATAGCGGCGCGTCAATTGACTGACTTCAATCATTCCGATGGTTCTCCAGATGCTGTCACCCCGAGCGGCAGGCTTGGGGGTGAGGGCCGGCCTTTTCAAGGCAGGCCGCGAACCCGCACTGCCTGCCCGCTAATGCCTGGCATTCACCCGGGCCGGGTGAATAGACCCTGGATGCCGTATCCTGTTCCGCTGCCCGTTCACTTAATGGAAGTCATCCCGGCGATGCAAGTCACGCTGCTCGATCATCTGCCCACGCGCCTGCTCGAACACCCGGCGACGGCATTGCATCGTCATCTTGCCGGTCCAACCCTGATCCACCTGCCGGGACGCAGGCCCGAGCCGCTGTTCGTCTCGGTGCTGCAGCACGGCAACGAACCATCGGGCTGGGATGCAATCCGGCGCCTGCTCAGCGGCCGCTACCAGCGCGACCCGTTACCGCGCAGCCTGGTGCTCTACATCGGCAACATCGAGGCCGCCGCTGCCGGCCAGCGTCACCTGCCCGAACAGCCGGACATGAACCGCTGCTGGCCCGGCAGCCGCGTCGACGGCCATTCGTGGACCGGCATGCTGGCCGAGGTCACGCGCCACCTGCGTGCGCTCAAGCCGTTCGCCAGCATCGACATCCACAACAACACCGGCGAGAACCCGCATTATGCGGCCGTCAACCGCATTGATGCCGGCGCGCTCAACCTGGCCAGCCGATTCTCGCGCACGGTCGTCTACTTCACCGAGCCCACCGGTGTGCAATCGGCGGCGTTCGTCGAATTCTGCCCGGCGGTGACGCTGGAATGCGGCCCGCCCGGTCAGCGCGGCGGCACCGACCACGCCCTGGCATTTGTCGAGACCATCCTCAACACCGACAGACTGGATGCGGAATGGCCGCATCCGGAAGACATCGACCTGTTCCAGGTCACCACCGTGATACGGGTACCCGAGCGCCTGAGTTTCGGCTTCGGACCGCAAGCGCAGTCGCTGGACCTGGCCTTCGACGCGCGCATCGACCAGCTCAATTTCACCGAGATTCCGGCCGGAACGCGGCTGGCGCGCACCGGCACCGGCGCGGGCCGCCTGCTGGCCTGCGACACCGACGGCAACGACTGCAGCTCGGACTGGTTCCGGCGCGACGGCGACGACTGGCTGACCCGACGCGCCGGCATGCCGGCGATGCTGACGACCTCGACCGATGCCGTGCGCCAGGATTGCCTGTGTTACATGATGGAGCGTGTGCGGATGGCCGCACGGCACCGCGACGAGCATCCCGAACTGCCCGAAATCGCACGCCGCGCGACCAGCCCGGATCCAGGAACGCGATAAAATCGCTGCCATGAACCTGTATTCCGCCCTGGTCACGATCGTTGCCATTCTTGCCGTGGTGAGACTGCTGCGCGACTGGCAGGCCGGCCGCAACCGGCCACCGGCCGATGCCGAGTCCACCGCGCGCGTGGCCGAGCTCGAGGAGCGCGTGCGCACGCTCGAGCGCATCATCACCGATGACCGCGAGGCGCTCCAGCGCAAGTTCGACGACCTCGCATGAGCCCAGCGGCCGACCACGAATCGCCGCGGGTACGGCAATTGATGCGCCTGTTCTTAAAGGGTCTGGCGACGATCATCCCGATCGTACTGACGCTGCTGATCGTGTTCTGGCTGGCCGGGCTGGCCGAAAGCGGCGTCGGCTTTCTGATCCGTCTGGCACTGCCCGATGACTGGTACATCCGCGGCATGGGTCTGGTCAGCGGCATCGCACTGGTCATTGCCATCGGGCTGATGAGCCAGATCTGGCTGTTTCGCAAGTTGATCGGCCTCGGCGAGGGCATTCTCGAGCGCATGCCGGTGGTCAAGTCGGTGTTTCGTGCCACCAAGGAATTCGTCGACTATTTTTCCGGCGACGACGGCAACCGCTTCGGCCAGGCGGTGATGGTGCGCCACCCCGAACTGGAAGTCGGCATGCTTGGCTTCGTCACGCGTGAGGACTTTTCCGAACTGCCGTTCGGCGAGGACGGCGAAGTGGCGGTGTACCTGCCGATGAGCTACCAGATCGCCGGCTTCACCGTGTTCGTGCCGCGCGCCTGGCTGGAGCCGATCGACCTGCCGTTCGACGAGTCGGTGCGGCTGATCCTGACCGCGACGATGTCGCGCCGCAAGCAGAAAACCGACGACCGCCCGGGAGTGAAACAATGACCGCACTGGATCGTGAAGTGCTGAAAGACGACCTGCGCCAGCTTGATGATCCGCATGCCGGCGCGCCGCTGGGCGATGCGGTCCACGCGCTGGCGCTTTCCGGCAACAAGGCCGCCGTCGACCTGCGTCTGGGCTATCCGGCCGCCGGCTGGCATGCCGAACTGACCCGGCTGATCCGCGCACGCCTGGCGGGCCATGGTGTGACCGAGACCAGCGTCGACATCACCACCGAGATTGCCGCACATGCGGTGCAGGGTGGCCTGGCACCGCTGGACGGGGTCAAAAACATCATCGCCGTGGCCTCCGGCAAGGGCGGGGTCGGCAAATCCACCGTGGCAGCCAGCCTGGCGCTGGCACTGGCGGCCGAGGGCGCGCGCGCCGGCGTGCTCGACGCCGACATCTACGGCCCCAGCCAGCCGCGCATGCTCGGCATGTCCGGGGCACCCGGCACCACCGAGAACAAGCGCATCCTGCCGTTCGACGTGCATGGCATCCAGGCAATGAGCCTGGGTGCGCTGGTCAAGCTCGACCAGGCCATGATCTGGCGCGGGCCAATGGCCTCGCAGGCGCTGTCGCAGATGGTCAGCGACACCCTGTGGCAGAACCTGGACTATCTGATCATCGACCTGCCGCCGGGCACCGGTGATATCCAGCTGACCCTGGCCCAGCGCGTGCCGGTGGCCGGCGCGGTGGTCGTGACCACGCCGCAGGAAGTCGCGCTCGACGACGTCAGGCGTGCAGTGGCGATGTTCCGCAAGGTCAAGGTACCGGTACTCGGCATCGTCGAGAACATGAGCACGCATGTGTGTTCCAACTGCGGCTTCGAGGAGGCGATCTTCGGCGAAGGCGGGGGTGAACGCATCGCGGCCGAAACCGGGCTGGCGCTGCTCGGCCGACTGCCGCTGGAAGCAAGCCTTGGCCGCAGCACCGATGCCGGTCGCCCGCTGGTGGTCGACCAGCCGGATGGCGAGACCGCCAGACGCTTCCGCGCGCTGGCCCGCGCGACCGCCGCACGCCTGGCCCGCCAGGCGGTCAACACCGAAATCCGCATGCCCAAGATCCGGATCACCCAATGACGATCAAATCCGACCGCTGGATCCGCCGCATGGCCGCCGAGACCGGCATGATCGAGCCGTTCGAGGCCGGCCAGGTGCGCATCAACGAGGGCCGCCAGCTGGTGTCCTACGGCACCTCGAGCTACGGCTACGACGTGCGCTGCGCCGATGAATTCAAGATCTTCACCAACATCAATTCCGCAATCGTCGACCCCAAGCACTTCGACGCATCGAGCTTCGTCGACGTCAAGGGCGAGCAGTGCATCATCCCGCCCAACTCGTTCGCGCTGGCGCGCACGGTCGAGTACTTCCGCATCCCGCGCAACGTGCTGGTGATCTGCCTGGGCAAGTCGACCTACGCGCGCTGCGGCATCATCGTCAACGTCACGCCGCTGGAACCGGAGTGGGAAGGCCACGTGACGCTGGAGTTCTCCAACACCACCCCATTGCCGGCGCGCATCTACGCCAACGAGGGCGTGGCGCAGATGCTGTTTTTCGAATCCGACGAGCCGTGCGAGACCAGCTACGCCGAACGCTCGGGCAAGTACCAGGGCCAGCGCGGCGTCACGCTGCCCAGGGCTTGAGGCGAGCGGACAGGATTCAGGAGCAAGGAGACAGCAACACGCAATGGTCGAACGCGTTGCCCGACCGCTCGTTGCCCGACCACAATCGCCTGAATCCTATCTCCTGAATCCTACAGCGGCGGCTGCTGAATCACGCGCACCGATGTAGTGAAGCGCTGACCGTCACGCACGGCAATCAGTTCCAGCTCCGCACCCGGCGGCTGGTTGGCGACCTCGAGCATGAACTCGCGTGCATCGGCGACGAGCTTTTCGTCGACGGCGACGATGATATCGCCGGGCCGCAGGCCCGCCTGCCAGGCCGGGCCGCCGCGGTAGAGCTGGGCGATCTGCACACCGCCGGGTGCCTCGCGCCCCTCCAGCAGCACCAGCCTCGGATCGGTGACGTTCGCACCGATCCACCCGCGCCGCACGCTGCCGTACTCGACGATCTGACGCATCACATCGACCGCGAGCCCGGCCGGGATGGCAAAGCCGATGCCCTGCGCGCCGGTGTCCTGGCTCAGCGAGGCGGTATTGATGCCGATGACCTCGCCGTCGAGGTTGATCAGTGCACCACCGCTGTTGCCCGAATTGATCGCCGCGTCGGTCTGGATGAAGTCTTCGAAGGTGGCCAGGTTCAGGTCGCTGCGACCGGTGGCGCTGATGATGCCGGCGGTGACGGTATGGTTGAGACCGAAGGCGTTACCGATCGCCAGCACGATATCGCCGGGTCGTTGACCACCGTCGGTATTGAACGTGGCGGCCGGCAGTCCGGTCAGATCGACTTTCAGCACCGCCACGTCGGTGGCCGGATCGGTGCCGATCACGCGCGCCTCAGCGACCCCGCCATCGAACAGCGCGACGAAGATATTGTCGACCTCGCGAATCACATGGGCGGCGGTGACGATCAGACCGTCGGGCGAAACAATCACGCCCGAGCCCAGGCCGTTGCGCGGACGCTGCACGCGTCGCCCCTGGAACAGCCGCTGCAGCATCGCGTCGGCGTTTCCGCCGGCCACAGGCTCGGATACCAGCGTGCGGGTGTAAATGCTGACCACCGACGGCGCGGTGCGACTGACCGCATCGGCGTAGCCGCGGCTGCGCTCGGACGTCGGTTCATCACCGGCACCACGCGGCACCAGGTCCGGACGCAGCCAGACCACAAGGAACGCAGCGGCAAGGCCCAGCACGACGGCCTGCAGCACGATTTTCAGCACATGGCTCATGGATGCCGGAATGCAGATCCAGCGCACAGTGTAGCCGTACGATCGCGCAGCCGTGACCGCCCGCTCACCGGGCCGACCCGATTTTCGAGGAAATTCGGTAAAATGCCGTTCTGACCCCGACGCCACCGTCAACGTGACTCGTGTGCGTCTACCTGGAGGAGTGCTGCTTGATGGCTGATCAATCATCCCTTGCATCTGTCGAACCGGTTGCCGACAAGGGCCGCCGCATGCTGCTGCTGGCCGGCACCGGCGCGGTCGGCGCGGTCGGCGCTGGCTTCGCGGCCTGGCCCTTCGTAGCGTCGTGGATGCCGAGTGCGCGTGCGCGCGTGGTCGGTGCTCCGGTCGAGGCTTACATCGGCGCGATGGAACCGGGGCAACTGGTCAAGGTTGTCTGGCGCGGCCAGACCATCGGCATCCTGCGCCGCACCGAGGAAATGGTCGACAACCTGTCGAAGATCAACAACCAGCTGCGCGACCCGCAGTCGCAGGTTCCCGAGCAGCAGCCCAGCTACGCCGCCAACGAACATCGCTCCATCCGGCCCGAGTTTCTGGTCCTGAATCTGCACTGCACGCACCTGGGCTGCGTGCCGGAATTCCTGCCCGAGGTCGGTGCACAGCCGTTCGAGGAAAACTGGATGGGCGGCTTCTTCTGCCCCTGCCACAAATCCAAGTTCGACCTGGCCGGCCGCGTCTATGCCGGTGTTCCCGCGCCGACCAACCTGATCGTGCCGCCGTACCGCTTCGTCGACGACGAGCATGTCGTCATCGGTGTCGATCCGCAAGGAGCTGCCTGACATGTCCAAGCCTGCAAGCAACCTGGCGCGCGGCGTCGAATCCTTTGGCAACTGGGTCGACCGGCGGCTGCCGGTGTCGGCGTTCTGGAAGGCGCACATCAGCGAGTATTACGCGCCGAAGAACTTCAACGCGATGTATTACTTCGGCTCGCTGGCCACCCTGATGCTGGTGCTGCAGATCGTTACCGGCATCTTCCTGACCATGCACTACAAGCCTTCGGCAGTCGAGGCCTTCGCGTCTGTCGAATACATCATGCGCGATGTCGAGTGGGGCTGGCTGATCCGCTACATGCATTCGACCGGCGCCTCGTTCTTCTTCATCCTCGTCTACCTGCACATGTTCCGCGGCCTGATGTACGGCTCCTACAAGTCGCCGCGCGAACTGGTCTGGATCCTCGGCGTGTTCATCTACCTGGCGCTGATGGCCGAGGCCTTCCTGGGCTACGTGCTGCCATGGGGCCAGATGTCGTACTGGGGCGCGCAGGTGATCATCTCGCTGTTCGGTGCCGTGCCGGTGGTCGGCGACGTGCTGGTCGAGTGGATCCGCGGCGACTTCTTCGTCTCCGACGCCACCCTGAACCGCTTCTTCGCGCTGCACGTGATCGCCGTACCTCTGGCATTGCTGGCACTGGTGGTGCTGCACCTTGCCGCGCTGCATGAGGTCGGCTCGAACAACCCCGACGGCGTCGAGATCAAGAAGAACAAGGATACCCAGGGTCGGCCGCTGGACGGCATTCCCTTCCATCCTTACTACACCGTCAAGGATGTGTTCGGCGTCGGTGTTTTCCTGACCCTGTTCGCATTCGTGATCTTCTATGCGCCGGAATTCGGCGGGTTGTTCCTGGAGCCGGACAACTTCAACCCGGCCGATCCGCAGGTCACGCCGCCGCACATCGTGCCGGTGTGGTATTTCACACCGTATTACGCGATCCTGCGCGCCGTACCGGACAAGCTGATGGGCGTGATCCTGATGGGTGCAGCAATCATGGTGCTGTTCGCGCTGCCGTGGCTGGACCGCTCGAAGGTCAAGTCGATCCGCTACAAGGGTCTGGGCAGCAAGATTCTGCTGGCGGTGTTCGCGGTCGCCTTCGTGCGACTTGGCATGCTGGGCATGGGCACCGGCACTGCGGTCGAAACGATCGAATCGCGCATCTGGACGTTTGTCTACTTCGCGTTCTTCATCCTGATGCCTTTCGTGACCAAGTATGAAAAGACCAAGCCGGAACCGGAACGGGTGACCAAATGATGCGCATCATCTCTGCCCTTGTCCTGCTGTTTGCCGGTACGCTTGCGTTCGCGGCCGGCGGTGGTGACAACCTCGAATCCTCGGGCGCCAACGTCCACGACATCGCATCGGTACAGCGTGGCGCTGGATTGTTCTTCAATTACTGCCATTCCTGCCACTCGGCGCAGTACATGCGCTACCAGCGACTGGCCCAGGACCTGGGGCTGACCGAGGAACAGGTCGAAAACCAGCTGATGTTCGGCGATGTCGCGATCACCGACTACATCAAGGCCGCAATGCCGACCGAGTCCGGCAACTGGTTCGGCAAGAAGCCGCCGGATTTGAGCCTGACGACGCGTGCGCGCGGTGCCGACTGGATCTATTCCTTCCTCAACGGCTTCTACCTCGACGGCAATGAATGGAACAACACGGTGCTGGCCAATGCTTCCATGCCGCATGTATTGTGGGAATTGCAGGGCATCCAGCGCCCGGTGCTGGAGACTTACGCCGACGAAGCCGGTCAGGAACATACCCGCATCGCCGAACTGCGCCTGAACACGTCCGGCAGTCTGAGCCCGGCCGAATACCAGTCGGCGATCCGCGACCTGACCGCTTTCATGGTCTACCTCGGCGAACCGGCCGTGCTTGAACGCGAGCGGCTGGGCGTATGGGTGTTACTGTTCCTGGTCGTGTTCACCCTGCTGGCCTACCTGCTGTACAAGGAATTCTGGCGGGACGTCAAAAAATGATCGATTCGCCACGCGAATGTTGACGGGAGGCCTTGCGCCATGATGACCCTGTACTCGTCCGAGTACTGCCTGGACAGCCACCGGGTTCGTGTGGTGTTGGCCGAAAAGGGTCTGAACGTCGAGATCATTCATCTCGAGCAGGACCGTCCGGCAATGGCCGACCTGGCCGAAATCAATCCCTACGGCGAACCGCCAACGCTGGTCGATCGCGACCTTGCCGTGTACGGCACCTGGGTGGTCACCGACTACCTCGACGAGCGCTACCCGCACCCGCCGTTGATGCCGATCGACCCGGTCTCACGCTCACGCCTGCGGCTGGCCATGTACCGGATCAAGCGCGACTGGCTGACCAACGGCAAGATCATCGAAACCTCGACCGGCGCGAAACGCATCGAGACCGCACGCAAGCAACTGCGCGAAGGCCTGATCGAGGCCGACGGCCTGTTCGGACTGTCGCCATTCCTGCTCAACGACGAACTGAGTCTGGTCGACTGCGCACTGCTTCCGCTGCTGTGGCGACTGCCGGCCTACGACATCGACCTGCCGGCGCGTTCGACCGTCAACCTCCAGCGCTACATGGACCGCATGTTTGCGCGCGATGCCTTCCAGCGCAGCCTGACCGCTGTCGAGCGCGCGGCCCGAGAAGGCCAGGCCTGAGAAAAGTCGGGCCGCCGGCCCGGTGCTTGTCATGACCTCCTCAACCCCGCCCATGAGCCCCAGCCAGCCCTATCTGCTGCGGGCGCTGCACGAATGGATCGTCGACAACGGACTCACGCCGCAGATCGTTGTCGATCCCGAAGCGCCGAATCTCGACGTGCCGACGGCAATCACCGGTCAAGAGCGTCTGGTGCTCAACATCTCGCCGTCAGCGGTGCGCGATCTGTTGATCGACAACGACTACGTGAGCTTCGTCGCCCGATTTTCCGGCGTCTCACACGCGGTGCTTGTGCCGGTCGCGGCCATTCAGGCGATCTACGCGCGCGAAAACGGTCAGGGCATGATGTTTCCCGACAGCGACGACGCTGCCGAGCCCGAGGCTGATCAGGAGTCGCCGCAATCGACTGGCGACGACCGCTCCGGGAGTGAACACAGCAAGCGGCCGCCTCGAGGGCGGCCGTCGCTGAAGCTCATCAAGTAAGCAGAAGCGAAATCGACTTCAGCCGTGACCGTGGGCAGGTCGTCCCGATGGTTCCAGACTCTCGTCGGGCGCATCGTCGCCACCGGGCGCTGACGGCGGGCGCTGGTCATCATCCCATCCTTCCGGCGGGTCGGGCTCGCGGCCGTCCATGATCTGATCGATCTGCTGCGCGTCGATGGTCTCGTAGGTCATCAGCGCATCGGCCATGAGGTGCAGCTGGCGATCGTTTTCGGTCAGAATCTCGTGGGCCCGGGCGTAGGCGCTGTCGATGATCTGGCGCACTTCCTTGTCGATCAGCCGGTGCGTCTCGTCCGAGACGTTCTGGTGCTTGGTGACCGAGCGACCGAGGAACACCTCGTCCTCGTTCTCATCGTAGGTCAGCGGCCCAAGCGCTTCGGACAGCCCCCACTTGACCACCATGTTGCGGGCAATCTGCGTGGCACGCTCGATATCGTTGCTGGCGCCGGTGGTGACCTTGTCCTTGCCGTAGATCAGCTCTTCGGCCGCGCGACCGCCGAACAGGCTGGCCAGTTGCGACTCGAGCTGGGTCTTGTTCATGCTGTACTTGTCTTCCTCGGGCAGGAACATGGTCACACCCAGCGCGCGCCCGCGCGGGATGATGGTGACCTTGTAGACCGGGTCATGCTCGGGCACAACGCGTCCGACAATGGCATGGCCGGCCTCGTGGTAGGCGGTCAGGCGCTTGTCGTCCTCGCTCATCACCATGGACTTGCGCTCGGCGCCCATCATGATCTTGTCCTTGGCGCGATCGAAGTGATCCATGGTGACGGTCGAGGCGTCCTCGCGCGCGGCAAACAGCGCGGCCTCGTTGATCAGATTGGCCAGGTCGGCGCCAGAGAAACCGGGTGTGCCTCGGGCCACCACGCGGGCATCGACGCGCTCATCGACCGGAATCTTTTTCATGTGCACGCCAAGAATCTGTTCGCGGCCTTTCAGGTCCGGCAACGGCACGACCACTTGGCGGTCGAACCGGCCGGGACGCAGCAGCGCCGGATCGAGCACGTCGGGCCGGTTGGTCGCGGCAATCATGATGATGCCCTGGGTGCCCTCGAAGCCGTCCATTTCGACCAGCAGCTGATTGAGCGTCTGCTCGCGCTCGTCGTGCCCGCCACCGAGGCCGGCACCGCGATGGCGCCCGACCGCGTCGAGTTCGTCGATGAAGATGATGCAGGGGGCATGCTTCTTGGCGGTCTCGAACATGTCGCGCACGCGCGAGGCACCGACGCCGACGAACATCTCGACGAAATCGGACCCGGAAATCGAGAAGAACGGCACCTGCGCCTCACCGGCAATCGCGCGTGCGAGCAGCGTCTTGCCGGTGCCGGGCGGGCCGACCATCAACACACCCTTGGGGATGGTGCCGCCGAGGCGCTGGAACTTGCCGGGATTCTTCAGGAATTCGACCAGTTCGACGACCTCGTCCTTGGCCTCCTCGACCCCGGCCACATCGGCGAAAGTGATCTTGACCTGGTCCTCGCCCTGCAGCTTGGCGCGTGACTTGCCGAAGCTCATGGCGCCGCCGCGTCCGCCCATGCCACCCTGCATCTGGCGCATGAAGTAGACAAACAGGAACACCAGCAGCAGCACCGGCAGCAGGCTGATCATGATGTCGACCAGGATCGAGCGCCCTTCCGGTGGCCTTGCATCGTGCACAACGTTGTTGTTTTCCAGATCGGCGATCAGGCCGGGGTCGTCGGGCGGCGCGAAGGTCTCGAAGGCCTGGCCGCTGGTGGTCTTGCCGGTCAGGCGCTTGCCGCCGGGCTGGGCCTGGATCAACACGTTCTGGACCTGACCGTTGCGCACCGCGTCCAGAAACTGCGAATACTGCATCTGCTGCGCCTGCGGCTCGGTCTGTGCGTAGTGCTGGAAAATGCTCATCAGCACCATCGCGACGATGATCCACAACAACAGATTCTTGGCAAACTGACTCAAGCGGTTGCTCCTGTCTGGCGGGGCACGACCCCTACTTTAACCCGTTCTGCGTGAAGTTCCGACCAAATACATCTCGCGGCTTTCGGACCGGGAGGCCTCGGGCTTGCGCACCCGCACCGCGTCGAACACGCCGCGCGCTTCGGCCACGAACGCATCGAAGCCCTCGCCCTGGAACAGTTTGACCACGAAACCGCCACCGGGTGCCAGCCACTGGCGGGCAAACTCCAGCGCCAGCTCGGCCAGCGCCATGCTGCGGGCTTGGTCGGAATCGACGATTCCTGAAACGTTGGGGGCCATGTCCGAAAGTACAAGGTCGAGGCGCCGGCCGCCCAGCGCGCGTTCGAGTTCGGCCAGCACCTCGGCGGCATGGAAATCACCTTCGATCGCCTGCACGCCGTCAATCGGCTCGATCGGCAGCAGGTCCAGTGCGATCACCCGGCCGTCCGAGCCAACGCGCTCGATGGCGACCTGCGACCAGCTCCCCGGCGCGGCACCCAGATCCACTACACGCTGGCCGGGGCGCAGCAGCCGATGCTTTTGATCGAGCTCGATCAGCTTGAAGGCCGCACGTGCCCGATAGCCCTGGGCGCGCGCGCGCTTGACGTAAACATCGTCGGACTGGCGGCGACGCCAGTGGCTGGAACTCATCGACAATCCGCTCGACACCCCGAATACACGGAACATTATCGCATTCACCGGGCCGTGCGGCATGCACCGCAGCGGTGCTAGCATTCAGGTTTTTCCCGAGACCCCCAATATGGGAATGACCCTGACCGCTTCTGAGCGCCGCCAGCTGCGTGGACGCTGCCACGACCTGTCGCCGGTGGTGACGGTGGCCGGCAACGGCTTGAGCGACAATGTCATGGCCGAGATCGACCAGGCACTGACCGTACACGAACTCATCAAGATCAAGCTGCGCGGCGAACGCGAGCAACGCGCCGAGTGGATCGAGTCCATCGGCCGTGCGCACAGCGCGCAATTGGTGCAGAAGATCGGTCAGGTCGCCTGCTTCTACCGGCCCCGCCCCGAACCGCCCGTGAACGACCGCAAGCCATGCAACTGACCCGACACCTGCACGATGGCCAGTACTACATTCACTCGCTTGGCGACGAGGCGATCCGCATCGTCGATCGGGACTACGCCCACAGCCTGCTGCTGTCGCCCGAGCATGGCGTGCGCGAGTGGCCGGTCGGCTCGGTCGCGGCGATCGCCGAACCCGAGATCGAGCCGATCTTCGAACTCGACCCGGATGTCGTGCTGCTGGCCAGCGGCCGCACGATGCAATTTCCTGCACACGCAATCCGCTACGCCTTTGCCGAACGCGCGATCGGCCTGGAAGTCATGCCTCTGGATGCCGCCGCGCGCACCTTCAACATTCTGGCCGGCGAGGGCCGCGCGGTGGTCGCCGCGCTGATCTGGGAACCTGCCACCCGCACCTGAGCCCGGATGATTCAGCGCGGCGGCAGGAACCCGATCGGATCGGCCGGCTGGCCATCGCGCCGGATCTCGAAGTGCAGCACCGCGCGCCCGTCCTCGTTACGGCCCATGCGGGCAATCGTTTCACCCGCACGCACCCGCTGGCCTTCGGCCACCAGGCGCTCGCGATTGTGGGCGTAAGCCGACAGCATGCGCTCGGAATGCTTGACGATAATCAGTTCGCCGTAGCCGATCAATCCGTTGCCGCTGTAGACCACCTCGCCATCGGCCGCCGCGACGACACCCTGGCCCTCGGCGCCGGCGATCAGGATGCCCTTGCGCGTACTGTTGCCGTCGAAACCGCGCGCCAGCGAGCCCGCGCTCGGCCATTGCCATTCCACGCCCTGCACGCTGCGGGTTCCCCCCGGCGCGGCAGCAACGGGCGCCGACGATACCGGCGGTGATGCTGCCGGTGCAGCACGAGATGGCGCAGATTCCGGCGCGGTTGTAGAGGCCACAACCGGCTGCGCCGGCTTCGGTTTCGCGGGCGTCGAGCCGGCCTGGGTGGGCGATGGGGCGGGCCGGCTGCGCGCCGGCTGCCGCGAGCTGGCCGGCGCCGCCGTGCGTTCGCCCGGCACGGCTGCAACCGCGCTTCCCATACGCTCGACACCCTTGAGCACCAGCGTCTGGCCCGGCCGGATCAGGTGCGGGGGACCGATGTCATTCCAGCGCGCGACCTCGCGCCAATCCAGCCCGAAGCGGAACGCGATCGAGTACAGCGTGTCGCCACCGACAACCCGGTAGATGTCAGGCCGCTCCACGCTTGCCGCCCGCGTCGAGCGCGCCTCGGGCGGCAGCGGACCCGGTGCGCCACAGGCGGCCAATGCCGATGCTGCCAGCAGCACCGCCGCGCATCGCCATCGCTTGCCTTGCGGCCCGACTCTCATCGCATCAGGAAAAACACGCCCACCAGCACACACAACCCGACCACCGTCCAACCGATTGCATCGACCCAGCCGCGCAACCGCTCGGCCGCGCGCTCGCCCCCGGCCCAGATGATTGCCGCGACCAGGAAAAAGCGCGCCCCGCGTCCGATCAGGCTACCGAGCACGAAGCCCGGCAGCGGCATCAGCAATGCGCCGGCCGCAATCGTGATCAGCTTGAACGGGATCGGCGTGAACCCGGCCACGATCACGAAGCCGATGCCCCAGGTATCGAAAGCAGCCACGGCCGCCCGGTAGGGCTCGACGTAGCCGACCCGCTCGATCAGCGGCCAGACCGCCTCCAGCGCCAGCCAGCCGATCAGGTAGCCGGCCAGACCGCCGGCGACCGAGGTGATGGTGGTCAACCAGGCCAGCGACCAGGCGCGATTGCGCTCGGCCAGCACCATGGGAGCGAGCATCACGTCCGGCGGCACCGGAAAGAAGGTGGCCTCGGCAAAGCTCAGCCCGACCAGGTAGCGCCGCGCATGGCGGTGGCGCGCCCAGCGCAGTGCGCGATCATACAGTGCCCGAAACATCGCCCGCGCTCAGTCCATGCCCGGCAGAAGCGGCACGAAGCTGACCGCACCCAGCATCTGCTGCTGCCATTCCTCACCCTGACGCTGCCAGCGCACCAGTTGCTGGCTGCCGTCGGGCTGTCCGACCGGTGCGACCAGCACGCCGCCGTCGCCGAGTTGATCGCGCAGCGACTCCGGCACGCGACCGCCGGCGGTGACCATGATGGCATCGAACGGCGCCTGGGTCGGCCAACCCTCGAGCCCGTCGGCGTGCCGGGTGAAGACATTGTGCAACTTCAGCGCATGCAGCCGCTGACGCGCCAGCCGGGCCAGTTCGCCGATTCGCTCGGTCGAAAACACCTGGCTGAACAGGCGCGCCAGCACCGCGGCCTGGTACCCCGAGCCGGTGCCGATTTCCAGCACCTTGGCATGCCGCGGTGAAGCCAGCACGGCCTCGGTCATCATCGCCACCACCAGCGGCTGGGAGATGGTCTGGCCACGGCCGATCGGCAGGGCGCTGTTTTCATACGCGCGGCTGGACAGCGCCTCGTCGACGAACATGTGGCGCGGCACCGACGCAATCGCATCGAGCACGCGCTCATCGCCAATCCCCTGGGCGCGAAGCTGTTCGACCAGTCGGCGCCGGGTACGTTCGGAGGTCATGCCGATACCGCGGCTGATCATCTCGGCATTCATCGCCGCCACCCGTGCAAACGCTGCAGGTCAGGCCGCGTCGGCATCGAGTCGTGCTTCGGCCACCCACTTGCCGACCTGCTCCAGCGCCTGGTAGCGGGTCAGATCGACGTGGATCGGCGTGACCGACACAAAGCCGTTGCGGATGGCGTGAAAATCGGTACCGGGGCCGTTGTCCTGTTCGCCACCGGGCGCGCCGATCCAGAAAAAGCGGCGGCCACGCGGATCGTCCAGCGGGATGACATCCTCGGAGCGGTGACGATGGCCGAGCCGTGTGGTCTCGAAACCGCGAATTTCCGACCACGGCCGGTCGGGCACGTTGACGTTGAGAATGGTGTCGGCCGGCAGCGGATCGGCCACCAGTCGGTCCATCAGGATGCGGGCCACGCGCGCCCCGGTCTCGAAATGGGTCGGACCGCCGCCACCATAGGCCAGCGATACGGCCATCGCCGGCAGGCCAAGAAAACGTCCTTCCATCGCCGCAGCCACGGTGCCCGAATACAGCACATCATCGCCCAGGTTGGCACCGGCATTGATGCCCGAGACGACCATATCGGGCTCGTCGCTGAGCAGTCCGGTGATGCCGATGTGCACACAGTCGGTCGGCGTGCCGTAGACCTTGAACACGCCCGGCTCGACGGTCTCGACCCGGATCGGCCGGTCCAGGGTCAGCGAGTTGCTCGCGCCCGAGCGATCTCGGTCCGGCGCCACGCGCGTGACGCGATCGACGCGGCGACCGATCTCTGCGGCCAGGGCACGGATGCCGGGCGCATCCAGGCCGTCGTCGTTGCTGATCAGGATATGCATGCCGATGTGCCAGAATTGGGGTTGCAATCGTTAACTATACTTGGTTGCGAGACCCCCATGCCCACCGGCGGCCATTCCGGATGCGGCGCACGCGGAGTTGGCCCATGCAGCACGACGACGAGGACGACAAACTGTTTCGCAACCATGTCGGCGCCGTCCGACCGCTGCGCTCTTCGCGCGTCGCGGTGCCGCCGACGCGCGTCGCTCCGGCACCACGGATGCGCGAGGCCGACGAGCGCCAGGTGATCGACGACCTTGATCGGGCACGACCCCACGGCGAGCATTTCGATACCGGCGAGGAGCTGGGCTGGACCCGGCCGGGACTGCAGCGGCGCGTGCTGATGCGGCTGCGGCGGGGCCATTGGCAGGTCCAGGACGAGCTGGACCTGCACCAGATGAACACCGAAGCCGCGCGCAGCTCGATCCGCAGCTTTCTCGACGACG
The DNA here is from genome assembly GCA_032251355.1 of Wenzhouxiangellaceae bacterium. GTDB lineage: Bacteria > Pseudomonadota > Gammaproteobacteria > Xanthomonadales > Wenzhouxiangellaceae. Next base: position 50,369 of record JAVVDV010000008.1, on the reverse strand, counting down.
CGCTGGCAAATGGCCGGCGCTGCGTCAAGATCATTCACGGCAAGGGGCTGCGCTCCGGGCCCGGCGGACCGCGTCTCAAGCAACTGACCGCGCGCATGCTCAGCCACCATCCGCGCGTGCTGGCGTTTGCCTCGGCGCCGCCCAGTGACGGCGGCACCGGCGCGGTCTACGTGCTGGTCAAGGCCTGAGCACGCGCCCGATGCCGCCCGACTCGCTATGGCCGGCCCTGTTGCTGCTGGGCGCGCTGCTGATGTGGTGGCACGCGGCAATGCGGGCGCTGGACCAGGCGCGCAACACCGCGCGTGCCTTCTGCCGCGCCCAGCGTTGGCAACTGCTGGACCAGACCGTGGCGCTGGACCGTACGCGTCTGGCGCGCGGTCCGAACGGCCTGTGCCTGTGGCGACGCTGGCGCTTCGAGTTCTCCTCCGATGGCAGCGACCGGCTGTCCGGCGGGCTGGTGATGCGCGCAGGCAGGCTGATCGAGATCTGGGGCGATGGCCCGGAGCAACGCGTAATCGAGACCCAATCCGACCGCAACCGGCGCGAGGGCTGAAAACCGACGCACGCCCAGGCGCGCGGTTCGTACAATACCGATCATGAACGAATCCAGATCGCCCATTGATCGCCTCATCTGCCGCCTCGATGATGCTCTGCGCGTCACACTGGCCCCGGCGCCGGCCGTGGAACGCGTCTCGCCAGCGCGCGAAATCGAAGAAGGCCAACTCGACGCCGAACAGAAAAAGCATGCCGCCGGGCTGATGCGCATCAACCACACCGGCGAGGTCTGTGCCCAGGCCCTGTACGCCGGCCAGGCCGTCACCGCCCGGCTGCCGAAGGTACGCGCCGAAATGGAACATGCCGCAGCCGAAGAAGTCGACCACCTGCGCTGGTGCGCCGAACGGCTCGATGCGCTGGGCAGCCGACCCAGCCTGCTCAACCCGTTCTGGTACGCCGGCTCATTCGCCATCGGCGCGGCCGCCGGTGCCGCCGGTGATCGTTGGAGCCTCGGTTTCGTCGAGGCTACCGAACGCCAGGTCGAGGCCCATCTCGACGAGCATCTTCAGCAGTTGCCCGAACCCGACCAGCGCTCGCGCGCGGTGGTCGAGCAGATGAAAATCGACGAGGCTCGCCACGCCGAACTCGCCCGCCAGTCCGGTGCCGCCACCCTGCCCCGCCCGCTGCAGCACCTGATGGCGGTCACGGCCGGCATCATGAAGTTCATCGTCTACCGGGTGTAGCTCGCCCGCCAGGCCGGTCCGGCCTTTTTTAGCATTCGACCGAAGCGCACCACGCTGGTGCATCTGTCAGCGCGCGCTGCACGCTGGTGGTGCAGCGCGATCCGACTGTGGCCGACTGATTCCCCCTCATCTTTCTGATTCTGAAAGCATTCCAGGTTCTGGCACGGATCGTGTATTAGCACGCTCGTGCGCCCGGCAGCGTGGCCGGGGTGCCTCAACCATCAAAATCAGGAGGGTGTTCATGAACAAGCAGTCAGGAGTCATGCTCGGTTTGCTGCTGCCGTTGGCAATCGGCCTGGGATTTACCGCCCCGGCAACGGCGCAGGTCAGCAGCAACATCGGCGTGGTCAGCAACTACCTGTTCCGCGGCGTGTCGCAGACCGATGACGGAGCGGCAATCCAGGGCGGCCTGGACTGGGAGAACGAGTCGGGGCTGTATTTCGGCACCTGGCTGTCGAACGTCGATTTTGGCGGCAAGGAAGATGCCGAGGTCGACCTGTACGCCGGGTTCGGCAACGAATTCGGCGACTCCGGCATCAGCTACGACATCGGAACGATCTACTACCTCTATCCCGGCGGCGGCGATCTCGACTATGCCGAAGCCTACTTCGGACTCGGCTTCGGAGCGGTCTCGGCCAGCGTGGCCTATACCTATTGGGGCGAGGTCAGCGGAGCGTCGGCTTTCGATACCGGCGATCTCTACTACAACATCAGCGCCGATCTCCCCATTTCGCTTGAAAAGTTTTCCCTGTCCGTCTTTGCCGGGTATTACGACTTCGACGAGGACGGCAACCCGGATGCCGGCGATGAACTCTCCTACGGCCACTGGGGCATCAGCCTCGGGCGCGATCTGGGTGACTTCGGCACGCTCAGCCTGACCTACGAGCAAACCGACGGCGGCGACCGCGATGTCATCGCGGCCGACGACAAGCCCAACCTGTGGCTGGGCTGGACGCTGGAATTCTGATTCAGCCTCGAAACCTCACCGGAGAATCACCCATGAAAATGATCACTGCAATCGTCAAGCCTTTCAAGCTCGATGATGTGCGCGAGAAATTGTCCGAGGTCGGCGTGCACGGCGTAACCGTCACCGAGGTCAAGGGCTTCGGTCGCCAGAAGGGCCATACCGAGCTCTACCGTGGCGCCGAGTACGTCGTCGATTTTCTGCCCAAGGTCAAGCTGGAAATCGCCGTCGCCGATGAACTGCTGGAGCACGCCGTCGATGCCATTCGAGGCGCCGCCAACAGCGGCAAGATCGGCGACGGCAAGATCTTCGTGACCGAACTCGAGTTCGCCATGCGCATCCGCACCGGTGAGACCGGCGTGGACGCGCTGTGATGGGCAGATCTGAATCTTTCAAACGAACTCGGAGGACTTGACGTGGAACAAGCAATTCATCTCGCCTATGCCCTGGACACCTTTTACTTCCTGGTCTCGGGCGCACTGGTCATGTGGATGGCCGCCGGCTTCTCGATGCTCGAGGCCGGACTGGTCCGGGCCAAGAACACGGCCGAAATCCTGACCAAGAACGTCGCGCTGTTCGCCATCGCCTGCATCATGTACATGGCGGTGGGCTACAACATCATGTACCCGGCCGAGGCCGTGAGCAGCTGGTGGCCCGGGATCAGCTTCCTGCTCGGCAGCGACAACACGGTCGCCGATGTGATGGCCTCGGACGGCGAAATCTACTATTCGGGCATGTCGGACTTCTTCTTCCAGGTGGTGTTTGTGGCCACCGCGATGTCGATCGTTTCCGGCGCTGTGGCCGAGCGCATGAAGCTGTGGGCTTTCCTGTTGTTCGCAGTGTTCCTGACCGGCTTTATCTACCCGGTGCAGGGTTTCTGGAAGTGGGGCGGCGGTTTTCTGGATGGACTGGGCTTCAATGACTTTGCCGGTTCCGGCGTGGTCCATCTGTGCGGTGCCGCGGCCGCGCTGGCCGGCGTGCTGCTGCTGGGCGCGCGCAAGGGCAAGTACGGACCCGACGGCCAGATCAATCCGATTCCAGGCGCCAACATGCCGCTGGCCACGCTCGGCACCTTCATCCTGTGGCTGGGCTGGTTCGGCTTCAATGGTGGCTCGGAGCTGAAGGTTTCGGACATCGATGAAGCCAATGCCGTGGCGCTGGTGTTCGTCAACACCAACATGGCCGCCGCCGGTGGTGTGGTTGCCGCGCTGATCACCTCGCGCCTGCTGTACGGCAAGTCGGATCTTTCAATGATCCTCAACGGTGCACTGGCCGGTCTGGTCGCGATCACGGCCGAACCGCTGGCACCGACGCCACTGCTGGCAACCCTGGTCGGCGCCGTGGGCGGCGCGCTGGTGGTGTTTTCGATCATCGGTCTGGACAAGCTTCGAATCGACGATCCGGTCGGGGCGATCTCGGTGCACGGCGTGGTCGGCATGTGGGGCCTGCTCGCCGTTGTCCTTTCCAACGATGAAGCGACGCTGGCCGCGCAGCTGATCGGTCTGGTCACCATTCTGGCCTGGACTTTCGGTGCCTCGCTGCTGGTCTGGGGCGCGATCCGGGTCACCTTCGGCCTGCGCGTGAGCGAGGAAGAGGAATACAACGGTGTCGACCTGGCCGAGTGTGGGCTGGAGGCCTACCCGGAATTCGTCGGCAGCCGCGGATCGGGTCGCTCCTGAAAGTACCGGTCATAGGGATTCCCGGCCCCCGGGGCCGGGATACGCAATTCGGCCTGCATCTCCCGTTGCATGCAATCGCCCGGCCCCGCCGGCCGGGCTCTCCTCCAGGCCAGGTCGAATTGTTGCGTCCGTCAGCCCTTTCCCCGTGGGGCTGTTTTAGCGGGCACCCCTTGCGGTGCCCGCTTTTTTTACTATTAATCTGGCAACGAAATACCTACGGTATTCGTTGCACGGCATTTGCGGCGCAAGTCCGCAAATGCCTTCGCTTCGCGGCCCCGGCCGTTTAAGGCCGGGCATTAACCCGGCAATTTCTGGATTGCGGGATTGGCAAACGCCGAATCCGGGTATTCTTCGACCTGATGAACATGCAAGCTTCACCGGACTCCGTCCTCATCGAGCAGATGCAGACCGCGCTGGTCCTGCTCGAGCCCGACGGTACCGCAAAGCGACTGAATGCCGCGGCCGAAGAGTTGTTCGGCCTCTCGCGCCGCCAGCCCGGACTCGACCGCAGGCTGAACCGGCTGCTGGACCACAGCGGTCTGCATGAACTGATGCAGCATGCCCGGCGAGCCAACCAGACGCTGGCTGCCGTCGGCCTCTCGCTGCCTGAAAGCGAGGGTGCCGAGCGACTGCTCGATGCCGAGATCACGCCGCTGGGCAGTGGTCAGATCCTGCTGGAACTTCGGGATGCAACGTTGCGACGCCAGGCGCGCGAGGACCATGCGCTGCTCGAACGGCGCGGACTCTCGCAGCGCGTCGTCCAGCAACTGGCGCATGAGATCCGCAACCCGTTGGCCGGGCTCAAGGGCGCGGCACAGATGCTCGAGCGGATGCTCGACGCCCCGGAAGCGCGCGAAATGGCCGGCATCATCGGGCGCGAAGTCGACCGACTGGATCGACTGATCGGCGAAATGCTCTCGCCGACCCAGGCAATGAAGGTCAACCTGCAAAACATTCATGCCGTGCTCGGCCGGCTCTCCGAATTGCTCCGGAACGAGGCCGGCAGCGGCGTACGGATCGAGCATGATTACGACCCCAGTCTTCCCGAGATCGCGCTGGACGCCGACCAGATGCTGCGCGCACTGCTCAACCTTGGCCGCAACGCCTTGCAGGCCGGTGCCCATCACGTGGTGCTCAGAACGCGCGCGGCGCGGCGGCTGACCTGGGCCGGCCAACCGCACCGACTGGCGCTGGTCGTGGAGGTGGTCGATGACGGCTGTGGTGTGCCCGAGGAGCTGGCCGGCTCGCTGTTCTTTCCCTTGGTCACCTCGCGTGCCGACGGATCGGGCCTGGGGTTGTCGATCGCGCAGGACATCGTCGAACGCCACGGCGGCCAGATCGAGTATTCCAGCAGCCCCGGCCATACCGTGTTTCGCGTGCTGCTGCCGCTGGAGCAGGCGACGTGAGCACGTCAGCCGGCCCGGTCTGGATCGTCGATGATGATGCCTCGATCCGGAAGGTGCTGCAACGCGCACTCGAGCAGGCCGGCTTCCAGGCACAAGGCTTCGAGCGTGCCGAAGACGTGCTTGAAGCGCTGATCGAGACCCCGGTGACTGCTGACGTGCCCGCCGTCGTGCTGTCCGACCTGCGCATGCCGGGCATGGACGGACGCGCGCTGCTGGTCGAACTCAAGACGCGGCGTCCGACCGTGCCGGTGATCATCATGACGGCCTATGCCGACCTCGACAGCAGCGTCGACCTGCTCGCCCAGGGGGCATTCGACCTGTTGCCCAAGCCGTTCGAACTGGACCGGGCCGCCGACCTGGTCCAGCGGGCCATGCAACGACCAATGCCCAGCGCAGAGGATCAGGTACCGACTGCTGACCCGCAATCGCGTCTGATCGGCCGCGCACCGGCCATGGTCCAGCTGTTTCGAACCATCGGTCGGCTTGCCGCCACCGAGTTGGGCGTGCTGTTGATCGGCGAGTCCGGAACCGGCAAGGAACAGGTCGCACGCGCTCTGCACGAGAACTCGCCGCGCGCCAAGGGTCCGTTCGTCGCCATCAATGTCGCCGCAATTCCAGCCGAACTGCTGGAATCGGAATTGTTCGGCCATGAAAAGGGGGCGTTCAGCGGCGCCGATCGCGCGCGCGCCGGTCACTTCGAGCAGGCCGCCGGCGGCACCCTGTTGCTCGACGAGATCGGCGACATGCCGGCCGGGCTGCAGACCCGGCTGCTGCGTGTGCTGGCCGAGGGCGACTTCTACCGTCTTGGTTCGACCCGGCCACAGCGCGCCGATGTGCGGCTGATCGCGGCAACCCATCATGATCTGGCCGACGAAGTCGCGCGCGGACGCTTCCGTGAGGATCTCTACCATCGCCTGGACGTGGTGCAGTTGCGCCTGCCGCCGTTGCGCGAGCGTCGCGAGGACATCGCGCCGCTGCTGGATCACTACCTGGCGCAAGCTGCGCGCGAGACCGGGCAGGCGCTCAAGACACTGTCGCGGGAGGCGCTCGCCTGCCTGGAAGGCTACGACTGGCCCGGTAACATCCGTGAATTAGTCAACCTGTGCCGCCGCTTGAGCGTGCTGGTGCCGGGACCGGAGATTACCGTCGACGATCTGCCGATGGCGGCCGATCAGGCCAGCTCGGTCGGCGAGGACTGGCAGCAGGCGCTGCGCCGCTGGGCGCGCCAACGGCTGACGGATGATGGATCGGGCCTGATGCAGGAGGCGACCGATGAACTCGAGCGCTGCCTGATCGACGAAGCGATCTCCGCCTGCAACGGACGCATCGGCGAAGCCGCCACACGACTGGGAATCGGTCGCAACACACTGGCGCGCAAGCTCGGCAGTCGCTAAGGCAAGCTTCAAAGATCGCGCGCAACCCGAAACCCGGCACGCGGATCGGTGCTGTCGGTGCGCGCAGCGAGGCGGTAGGCCGAACGGCTCATGTCCGGGGTGGCACTCCATGAGCCGCCTCGCAGCACCCGGCGCGGGCAGCCGGGGTTGACCCAGGCGCTGCCGTCGGCCGGGGCACGGCCGTAGCTGTCGTGCCAGCAGTCGGCCACCCACTCCATGACGTTGCCGCCCATGTCGTAGAGTCCGAACGGGTTGGCGGCCAGGCTTCCGACCGGCGCCGGGCCCCAGAAATCGTCGCGATAGAACTCGAATGCGACCCGCCAGCGCCGGTCCCCGCGCAGCCGGTCGAAACCGCCGGTTACGTTCTCGGTCGGCGAACTCGGCGCCGCGTCGCCCCACCAGTAACGGCTCGCAGTACCGGCTCGCAGCGCGTACTCGAATTCAGCCTCGCTCGGCAGCCGGTACGGCGCACCGGTGCGCTCAGCCAGCCAGCTCGCGTAGGCCACCGCATCATTCCAGGAAACGTGGATGACCGGCAGTTCGTCATCGGCCGGTCGGCCCGAATAATCCTCGCGCCAGCTGATGTCGGGATGTCTTGCAATACGGCCGGTCGAGAGCAGATAGACCGGCGCCGCACCGGCTTTTTCGGCATCAGTAACGTACCCGGTCTCGGCGATAAATCGTCCGAACTGACCAACCGTGGTCTCGTTACGCGCCAACGCAAATCCACGCGCAAAGCGAACCCGATGGCGCGGCCATTCGTGGCCGATATGGCCCGGCTCGCGCCGGTCCGAACCCATCAGGAAACTGCCGGCCGGGATTACCACCATGACCGGCCCGGGCGTGCTGTCGCCCGGCAACCGCTCCTGAAACTGAGACCCCGGCTGACGACCCCCGTACTGGCGCGCATCATCCAGCCGATCGCGCAGCTCGGAAATGTCATCCGGGGCCAGCCCGAGCGCGACCAGCTCGGCGATCATCGCCTCGGCGTGCTCGAATCGGCCCTGCGCCAGGGCCTCGTCGAAACGCGCGCGCTGGTCGTCTTTCCAGCGCAGGCGCGCCTGATCAATGGCAGCTCGAACATCCGCGCGGCGTTCATCGTCGGCACCCAGCAGCGACAGTGCCGGCAGAAGTTGCTCGGCATCCTCGAATCGTTGCTGGTCCAACCGTTCACGCAGCGCCTGCTCGAGGGCTTCGCGGCCCGGATTCAGCAGTTGATGCGGGCCCGGTACGAGCCAGCGCGCATCGCGTACGAGCGGATTGCGGTCGACGGACTCAACATCCACCGACTGCGCCGAACCCGGCACGGGACCGAGTGCCAGCAAAGCGGCAGCAACGATTCGAGCGGGCCAACCGAGCGGGCCTGGGCGCATGCATCAACCTGGCGCGAGGAAAGAATCAGCTACCATGGTAGCGCGATCCCACAGGCCTGCCAATGCCCGCCCCCACCGTTCATCTTGTCGATACCTCCGAGGCATTGCTGCAGCATGCGCCCGAGCTGGCCGCGGCCGACGCGCTCGGCGTCGATACCGAATTCGTGCGCGAGCGCACCTGGCACCCCAACCCGGGACTGTTGCAGTTCAGCGATGGCAAACACGTGTGGCTGGTCGACCCGGTGATGATTGACGCCGAGCCGCTGTCTGCCACCATCGGCGAACTGTTGCAACAGCCGACCACCTGCAAGATCCTGCACAGTGTCGGCGAAGACCTCGAGGTATTCGACCGCATTGCCGGCGTGCTGCCCGAGCCTCTGTTCGACACCCAGCGCGCCGCCGCATTGCTCGGCCACCCGCTGCAACTGCGCTACGAGGATCTGGCGCGCGAACTGCTGGCCATCGAACTGCCCGGCGGGCTGGGCCGCAATGACTGGCTGCGGCGGCCATTGCCCCAGGCCTGGCTGGACTACGCCGCCGATGACGTGATCGCGCTGCCGGCGATGCGCGAGCGCATGCTCGAGGGTCTCGATCGCCTCGGCCGGCGTGAATGGCTGGAGGAAGACTGCAGACGGCTGCTGAGACGCTGGCAACAGGAGGCGGATCCGGTCGAGCGCATACGCGGGGCAGCTGGCCTGAACGACGCTGAACTGGAGCGCCTGACCCGTATGGCGCAGTGGCGCGACCAGACCGCGCGCGCGCGCAATCTTCCGCGCGGCTTCGTCGTGCCCGACCCGGCCCTGCTGGCTGCCGCCCGGCTCCGGCCCGACGACGCGGCGCTGGAGACCCGGCTGGCCGCGATCGAAAAAATGCCCCGGCGTCAACTCGCGGTGCTGACCGAACTCATCCGGGCCACACCCCGACCCTTCCAGCGTCCACCCACGCTGGCGCCACTGACCCCGGACCAACGCGCGCAGATCAAGCATCTGCAGAACACCGTGCGCGCGGCCGGCGAACAGCTCGGCGTCGAGCCGACCCTGATCGCCAGCAAGCGCGACCTGACCCGACTGGTCCAGACCGGCAGCTGCGACTGGCTGAACGGCTGGCGCGGCGAGCTGCTGGGCGACAGCTTCGGCACAGGGTCCAAGGCGAGCGAGTGAGCCGGTGGCGGAGTGTGAATTTGCTACCATGCGCGCTTGCCCGCCTCGGTAGCTCAGCGGATAGAGCAGCCGCCTCCTAAGCGGCAGGTCGCAGGTTCGACTCCTGCCCGGGGCACCAGTTCACTGCTTGCCGCGTCCTCGCGGCGTTGCCTGGAGACGAAAGTCCATGCCATTACTTAAAGGAAAACGCGCGCTGATTGTCGGTGTTGCAAGTGCGCGCTCGATTGCCTGGGGCATCGCCGAGGCGATGCATCGCGAAGGTGCCGAGCTCGCCTTTACCTACCAGAACGACAAGCTCAAGTCACGCGTCGACAAGATCGCCGAGCAGACCGGCTCGTCGCTGGTGCTGCCGCTGGATGTCGCCTACGACGATCAGATCGAGGCGGTATTCGATACCTTGCAGCGCGAATGGGGCCAACTCGATATCGTTGTCCACGCCGTCGGCTTCGCCCCGCGCGACCAGGTCGAGGGCGAGTTTGCCGACGTGGTTTCGCGCGAGGGGTTCCGGATCGCGCACGATATCTCCAGCTACAGTTTCGCCGCGCTGGCCAAGGCCGCACGCCCGCTGATGCAAGGGCGCAACGGCGCGCTGCTGACGCTGTCGTATCTCGGTGCGGTGCGCGCGATGCCCAGCTACAACGTGATGGGCCTTGCAAAGGCTTCGCTGGAAGCCTCGGTGCGCTACCTCGCGCACGGCTTGGGACCGGAGGGTATTCGCGTCAACGGCATTTCGGCCGGTCCGATCAAGACCCTGGCCGCGGCCGGCATTGCGAAATTCCGAGCCATGCTCGATCATGTCGAGACCACGGCACCGTTGCGGCGCAGCGTGTCGATCGAGGATGTCGGCAATGCTGCGGCATTCTTATGCTCGGACTACGCCGCCGGCATCACCGGCGAGATCACCTACGTCGATGCCGGCTACAACATCGTCGGGATGGCCGGGCTGAATTCCTAGTCGATCGCGGCCCGGCCGGTCCGCCCTGCGTCCCTCACAGGCGCTCGGCTGCGACCTCGATTTCGGTGTTGGCGCGCAGCCACTCCAGCAGGCCTTCGAATTCGCCCTGGGCGCGCGCGAAGCGAATCTGCTGGCGCGCACTCTGGCGCTGGGCCGCATCGGCAGCGGCCGGGTCACCGGGTCGGACCTGGTCGAGTCGCACCAGCAACCACTGGTCGCCACGACCGAGCACATCCCAGTTCGATTCACCGTCTGCCGGCACCGGCAGCCGGAACAGGGCTTCGAGCACCTGCCCACCCAGTTCGAAACTGCGGCGCGTGGCTGCCGCGGTCTGAACCTCGAGCTGCTCGCGCTCGGCCAGTGCTTCAAGATCGACGTCGCCGGCCCGTAATTCGGCCAGCCAGGCTTCGGCGATCTCGCGAGCGCGGTCACGTGCGCGCTCGGCGGTGAGCTGGTTGACGATTTCCTCGCGCACATCATCCAGCGGTCGCGGTTCGGACGGCTGATGCTCGGTTACATGCACAACGACGGCATGGTTGCGGCCAACCTCGATCAGCTCCGACGCCTGCCGTTCGACCAGCACCAGCTCGGAGAACGCCGCCTCCAGCACCTGCGGGTCGGCCAGCACGCCCGGGGCGCCGAAGCGCGAAAAGGGACCCGCGCTTTGCAGCTCCAGGCCCAGATCTTCGGCGATGGCCGCAAGCCCGGTGGGATCGGCATAGACCATGTCGACCAGGCGATCGCTGAGCTCGACGTAGAGATCGTCGGCACGCTCCTCGCGAACTTCCGCGGCGATCTCGTCCCGCGCTTCCTCAAAACTCTGTCCGCGCGGGGCTTCGAGCTCGGTGAGCTGGATCAGATGCCAGCCGAAATCAGTCTGCACCGGCGCCGACACCGCAGTCTCATCAAGTTCATAAAGCGCCTGTTCGAACTCCGGCATCATTACATCGGGTTCGATCCAGCCCAGATCACCGCCGTTGGCGGCCGAGACCGGATCGTCGGACAGTTCTTCGGCAAGGGCGGCGAAAGACTCGCCGGCGGCCAGCCGTGCCGCGGCCTGCTCGGCCTGCTCGCGGGCCTGCTCTGCATCCTGGTCCGGACCGATGGCAAACAGGATATGGGCGGCGCGGCGGCGCTCCGGGGTCATGAAGCGGGACTTGACCGCCTCGTAACGCTCGCGCAACTGGTCTTCGGGAATGGCCTGATCGGCCACCATCGGCTCGGTTTGCAACTCGATGTATTCGAGCGCGATGCGTTCGGGACGCATGAAGCGCGCGGTGTTGTCGCGGTAGAAGGCCTCGATGTCGTCATCGCCGATCACCACCTCATCGCGCCACGGTCGGCTGTCGACGGCCAACCAGGCGATATCGCGCGTTTCCATCTGTGCGGTCAGCCAGCGATCGATATCGGCACTGGTGACGATGCTCGAACCGGTCACGCCGTTGGGCAACATCTGGACCAGGATGTCACTGGCAACCTGGCGCTCGAACGAGGCCACCGTTTCACCGTTGGCCAGCAGGCGTTGCCGATAGATATCGGCGTTGAACTGCCCGTTGACCTGGAACGCCGGAATGTTGCGAATGACCTCGGCCAGCGTCGCCGGGCTGACCGCCATACCCATCTGCTGGGCGTGGTGAATCAGCAGGCGACGGTCGATCATGCTGTCGAGAAACTCGCGCCGGGTTTCGGGCCGGTTGACCGCCAGCTCGTTGTAGGCATCGCCCTGCTCGTCACGCAGGCGGGCACGATACTGCGCGAACTCTCGCTGGAAATCGACCTGCGAGATTTCCAGGTCGCCGACGCGCGCAACCGCATCCCGTGGCACCGTGGTGGTATAGCTTTCCAGCCCGAAAAACACGAACGGGATCGCAATGAATCCGAGGATGACGAAGGCGACGACACCGGTCATCCGATCACGAATGGCTTGCAGCATGTTGAGCGAAGTCCTGGAACGTTCGATAGCGACCGGTACCGTGCATCAAGGACCGGTGGCGGGTAAAAAAACGGGGCGCCGATCTGGCGCCCCGTTCTCGTTGTGGCGGAGTGGACGGGACTCGAACCCGCGACCCCCGGCGTGACAGGCCGGTATTCTAACCAACTGAACTACCACTCCGAACCTGGTGGGTGCTGACGGGCTCGAACCGCCGACCCTCGCCTTGTAAGGGCGATGCTCTCCCAACTGAGCTAAGCACCCGGGACGCTGTTCGTTATTTTATCGCGTCCTTGAATGCCTTGCCGGGCTTGAACGCAGGCGACTTGGAAGCCTTGATTTTGATGGTCTCACCGGTTGCCGGGTTGCGGCCGGTGCGCGCGGCGCGCTTCTTGACCGAAAACGTGCCGAAACCGATCAGCGACACGCTGTCGCCCTTCTTCAACTGCTTGCCCAGCGTTTCGACGATGGCATCAAATGCGCGACCTGCATCGGCTTTGGTCAGGCCAGCCTTGTCGGCAACCGACTCGATAAATTCTGCTTTGTTCATGATTTTGGTAGCTCCGAAAATTCTTTGGGTTGTAGGCGATCGGCACCCCTTGGATCCAATCACGCAAGTCGACACTTACGAGGCCGATGCACGCGTCCATGGTAGCTCAGCCGGTACCGACCATCAACAGGAGTCTGTAGTGCGATGCCCCCGTGGCCTCCCGGCTAACCCGGCCAAGCATACGATTATAGAGCAGACCGCCGCACGACTTCCAGTGTTTTTTTCGGATTCCAGCCTGAAAGTCTCTGCATACGCCCGCAAGCGAAGGCCCGAATCCGTCGCCCGAACGGTCAATGGGTGCGGCCAAGCTTGTCGCCGGACTCACGGGTCGGGGTTGCGGCGGTCGCGGCGGCCGGATCACTGGCCATCGGTTCGGCCAGCGCGATGTCAAGCACCTGATCGATCCACTCGACCGGCCGAATGTCCAGATCCTTCTTGATGCGCTCGGGAATCTCGACCAGATCCTTCTCGTTTTCCTTCGGAATCAATACGATTTCAATGCCGCCGCGCAGTGCCGCCAGCAATTTTTCCTTCAGTCCGCCGATCGGCAGCACGCGACCTCTGAGCGTGATCTCGCCGGTCATCGCGACATTCGCGCGCACGGCCACGCCGGTCAGCACCGACACCAGCGCGGTCACCATCGCAATACCGGCACTGGGTCCATCCTTGGGCGTGGCGCCCTCGGGCACGTGCACGTGGAGATCGCGCTTCTGGTGGAACTCCGGATCGATTCCCAACGCCTCGGCGCGCGATCGCACTACGGACAGTGCGGCCTGCACCGATTCCTGCATCACCTCACCGAGCTGGCCGGTCTGCAACAGCTTGCCCTTGCCGGGCACGGCGTTGGCTTCGATCTGCAGCAACTCGCCGCCGACCTCGGTCCAGGCAAGCCCGGTTACCTGGCCGATTTCATCGCGTTCCTCGGCACGGCCGAAACGGAAGCGGCGCACGCCCAGGTACTTGTCGAGATTGCGGGTGGTGACCTGGCGCGACTTGAGCTTCGCATTCACGCTCAGTTCCTTGACCACCTTGCGGCAGATCTTGGCCAACTCGCGCTCAACGTTGCGCACACCGGCCTCGCGCGTGTAGTAACGAATGATGTCGGTGATCGCGGTATCGCTGAGGCTGAGCTCGGCGGCCTTCAGGCCGTGCTGCTCCATCTGTTTCGGCAACAGGTATTTGCGCGCGATATTGAGCTTCTCGTCCTCGGTGTAGCCGGGGATGCGGATGATTTCCATCCGGTCGAGCAGCGGCGCCGGAATGTTGAGCGAATTGGCAGTCGCCAGAAACATCACTTCCGAAAGGTCGTAGTCAACTTCCAGGTAGTGGTCGGAAAAGGTGTTGTTCTGCTCCGGGTCGAGCACCTCGAGCAAGGCCGAGGACGGATCGCCGCGAAAATCCATGCTCATCTTGTCCAGCTCGTCGAGCATGAACAGCGGGTTGCGGGTACCGACCTTGGCCATGTTCTGCACCACGCGGCCGGGCATGGAACCGATGTAGGTGCGGCGATGACCACGGATCTCGGCCTCGTCGCGCACACCGCCCAGGCTCATGCGCACGAATTCGCGCCCGGTCGCACGTGCGATCGAGCGACCCAGCGAAGTCTTGCCGACGCCGGGCGGTCCGACCAGGCACAGGATCGGACCCTTGAGCTTGCGCACGCGCTTTTGCACCGCGAGGTATTCGAGGATGCGTTCCTTGACCTTCTCCAGTCCGTAGTGGTCGGCCTCGAGGATATCCTCGGCGGCCGGAATGTCGTGCCGGACCTTGCTGCGCTTCTTCCACGGCACCGACAGTATCCAGTCCAGGTAGTTGCGCACCACGGTCGCCTCGGCCGACATCGGCGACATCATCTTGAGCTTGTTGAACTCGTTCTTGGCCTTGTCCAGCGCGGCCTTGGGCATGCCCGCCTTGTCGATCTTCTTTTCCAGGTCACCCATGTCGGTGCCGGACTCGTCGAGATCGCCCAACTCCTTCTGGATCGCCTTCATCTGCTCGTTGAGGTAGTACTCGCGCTGCGACTTCTCCATCTGGGTCTTGACCCGACCGCGGATGCGCTTTTCGAGCTTGAGGACATCGATCTCGCCCTCGATCAGCGCCATCAAGCGCTCCATGCGCTCGCGCAGATCAGCGATCTCGAGGATCTGCTGCTTGTCCTCGATCCGGATTCCGAGGTGTGCGGCGATGGTGTCGGCCTGGCGGCTGGCGTCCTGGATACCCGACAGCGTGGTCAGCAGCTCGACCGGGATCTTGCGACTGAGCTTGACGTACTGCTCGAACAGACCGAGCATACTGCGCGCCGTGATTTCCAGCGCCTCGGTATCGTCATCGGCCGGCGTTTCGATCGCCTCCCACGTTCCGGCGAGGAACTCGCCGTCGGTCTTCAGCCCGGTCACCCGGACCCGCTCGACGCCCTCGACCAGCACCTTGGTGGTGCCGTCGGGCAGACGCAGCATCTGCAGGATGGTCGCCAGCGTGCCGTAACCGAACAGGTCGGCCGGCGCCGGTTCCTCGACCTCGGGGCTTTTCTGCGTGATCAGCAGGATGCGCTTGTCGACGTTCATCGCCTCGTCGAGCGCGTGCACCGAACGCTCGCGACCGACGAACAGCGGGATGACCATATGCGGATAAACGACCACATCGCGCAGGCTCAGCACCGGCGTGGGCTGGCGGGTTGTGGTCAGATCGCGATCGGGGGTAATGGAACGAGCCATATCAGTTTCTTCCTGGGCACGGCAACAGCGCGGCCCGCTAGTCGGAAAATCGGGAAGGGAAAACACCCGGCGTGCAAGGCGATATTGGATCGCGCGCATCGACATTCAAGCCGATCACGCGCCGGGGCGCGAACATTTCGGCCTCGAGCTCAGGCCTCGCCGGAGGCGCGCTTGCTGCTTTCGTAGATCACGTACGGCTTGGCCTCGCCGTTGATGACCGCCTCGTCAACTACGATCTTGACCACATTTTCCATCGACGGCAGTTCGTACATGCTGTCGAGCAGAACGTTTTCCATGATCGTGCGCAGCCCGCGCGCGCCGGTCTTGCGCTCCATGGCCTTGCGCGCGATCGCGCTGAGCGCATCCTCGCGCACTTCCAGTTCGCACTGCTCCATCTCGAACAGCTTGCGGAACTGCTTGATCACCGCATTCTTGGGCTCGACCAGGATCTGGATCAGCGCCTTCTCATCGAGCTCGCGCAGGGTCGCGACGACCGGCAGGCGACCGACGAATTCCGGGATCAGCCCGTAGCGAATCAGATCCTCGGGCTCGACCGAAGCAATCAGCTCCGACGGATCGCTGTCGGACTTGCCCTTGACCTGGGCGCGGAAGCCGATTCCGGCCGCCTCGGAGCGGCTCTGGATCACCTTGTCGAGGCCGGCGAACGCGCCGCCGACGATGAACAGGATGTTCTTGGTGTCGACCTGCAGGAATTCCTGCTGCGGATGCTTGCGCCCGCCCTGCGGCGGCACCGAGGCCATGGTGCCCTCGATCAGCTTGAGCAGCGCCTGCTGCACACCCTCGCCGGAGACATCGCGGGTGATCGACGGGTTCTCGGCCTTGCGCGAGATCTTGTCGATCTCGTCGATGTAGACGATCCCGGTCTGGGCCTTTTCGACGTCGTAATCACACTTCTGCAACAGCTTCTGGATGATGTTCTCGACATCTTCACCAACGTAACCGGCCTCGGTCAGCGTGGTCGCATCAGCGATCGTGAAGGGCACGTTGAGCATGCGCGCCAGCGTTTCGGCCAGCAGCGTCTTGCCCGAGCCGGTCGGGCCGATCAGCAGAATGTTGGACTTGGCCAGTTCGACGTCGTCACGGTGCTTGTGTGACTCCAACCGTTTGTAATGGTTGTAGACCGCGACCGAGAGCACACGCTTGGCCAATGGCTGGCCGATCACGTACTGATCAAGGAAATCGTGGATTTCCTTCGGCGTCGGCAGCCGATCACGCTCGCTGGCCTGAGCCTCGTCGAGTTCTTCGCGGATGATGTCGTTGCACAGCTCCACGCACTCGTCGCAGATATAGACGCTGGGCCCCGCAATCAGCTTGCGGACCTCGTGCTGGCTCTTACCGCAAAACGAGCAGTAGAGAACCTTGCTGTCGCCGGAGGATTCAGTCATTGCAAAAGTGTGTCACGGCCTCGGGCACGAATGGTAACCCAAATCCCCGACCGGGGCGTCAACCGGTCCGACCCGTGCCTGCCCGCGCGCCAGACGATCAGTCCTCGCCCTTGCGCTGCTCCAGCACATGGTCGATCAAGCCGTAATCGCGCGCCTCGAGCGAATCCATGAACTTGTCGCGATCAGTGTCGTGCTCGATGGTCTCGAGATCCTGGCCGGTATGAAACTGCAGGATCCGATTGAGCTGATCCTTCAGTTTCAGGATCTCGCGCGCGTGGATGTCGATGTCCGAGGCCTGGCCCTGGAATCCGCCCAGCGGCTGGTGGATCATGATGCGCGAATGCGGCAGCGCGTAGCGCTTGTCGGCCGCACCGGCGGCCAGCAACAGCGCGCCCATGCTCGCGGCCTGGCCGACGCACATGGTCGACACATCCGGCTGAATGAACTGCATGGTGTCGTAGATCGCCATGCCGGCCGTCACCGACCCGCCGGGCGAATTGATGTAGACATTGATGTCCTTTTCCGGGTTCTCGCTTTCCAGATACAGCAACTGGGCGACGATCAGGTTGGCCGAATAGTCCTCGATCGGCCCGACGATGAACACCACGCGCTCCTTGAGCAGGCGCGAGTAGATGTCGTAGGCGCGCTCGCCGCGAGCGGACTGCTCGACGACCATCGGCACCAGGTTCAGAGCGCGTTCGTTCATGCCGTCTCCATCAGTTGCTTGAAGCTGAATTCGCTCTCGGTCACGGTCGCGTTGGCGAGCACCCAGTCGATCACCTGCTCTTCCAGCACGGCGTTTTCCACCTGCCCCATCAGCTGCGGATTGGCGCGATAGACCTCGACCACCTCCGACGGATTCTCGTAGGTATCGGCGATGTCGTCGATGTGCTGCTGCACGCGTTCCGGATCGATCTCGAGATCGTTGGCACGCGCGATTTCGGCCAGGATGAAGCCCAACCGCACACGCCGCTCGGCACCGGGACGGATCTGCTCTTCGGTCAGGTTGATCTGCTGGCCGTACTGCTGCCGCAACTGACCGACCATCTGCTGCATCTCCTGCCGCACCGCCGTTTCGGGCAGCGTGAAGTCTGCGAAGCGTTCGGCCAGTTTTTCGCTGACGGCGCGCTTGAGATGGTTGATGCGCGCGCTGCGCATCTCGCGCTCGAGGTTGCGGCGAACATCGGCACGCATCTGCTCGACACCACCCTCGATGCCGAACGATGCAGCGAAGTCATCATCGACCTCGGGCATTTCAGAGGCCTCGACCGCGGTGACCTTCAGGTGCACGGTGCCGGTGCTGCCGGCCAGCGCAGCTTCGGGGAAGTCTTCCGGAAATTCGATCTCGGCGGTTTTCTCCTCACCGGCCGAAACCCCCAGGACCACCTGCTCAAAGGCCTCGAACAAGGCACCGCTGCCGAGTACCGGCTGAATGCTGCGTTCGCCTTCACCGGGCACACGCAGACCGTCGGCCTCGACGTGGTAGTCGATCTTGACCCGGTCACCGTCCGCTGCCGGGCGCTCTACAGCCGTAAAGCTGCGACGCTGCTCGCGCAGGGTCTGGATCATATCGTCGACGTCCTGCTCGGCGATGGTCACGGCCGGGCGCTCGATCTCGATCGCCGAGACGTCCAGATCATCGAGCTCCGGATAGACCTCGACATCGGCGATAAAACGAAAACCGCCCTCATCCGACTCACCGTCGGGAGCCAGGCTGGAGATCCCTGCCACGCGCAGTGACTGTTCCCGGATTGCATCCTGGAGCGCGCTTTGCATGGTCTCGGCCTGGACTTCCTCGCGCACCTGCGCCCCGTAGCGCTGGCGCACGACGTTCATCGGCACCTTGCCGGGGCGAAATCCCTTGAGCCGAACCTTGCCGCGCAGCTCGCCCAAGCGTTGATTGATCTGGCGGTCAATGTCCTCGACCGCCACTTCCACCGTCAGCCGGCGCGCGAGGTCACCGGTTTTTTCCGTCGATACCTGCATGGGAACCCTGTCTGGTCTGCTCGTCAATGAATGCCGTTCGCGTGCCGCGGCCGGCAGAGTGTGCTGGAATTGGTGGGCCGTGTAGGACTTGAACCTACAACCAATGGATTAAGAGTCCACTGCTCTACCAATTGAGCTAACGGCCCTGAACCTAATTGTTCATGCGCGACCGGATTGTACCGGCCAACTTGCCGGAACGCTCTTTCGGCGAACCGGCTTGCCTAAACCCGGCAATCAAATTGATTGCGGGGTCAATAAAATGGGGTGGACGATGGGATTTGAACCCACGACCGCTGGAGCCACAATCCAGTGCTCTACCCCTGAGCTACGCCCACCATTTTAACCTCGCTGTCCCGTTCCGCCGGCGGTGTGGCGCGCCTGGCAGGACTCGAACCTGCAACCCTCGGCTTAGAAGGCCGATGCTCTATCCGGTTGAGCTACAGGCGCATCGACGCCGAGCTGCAGACTGGTCGGGGCGGCAGGATTCGAACCTGCGACCTACTGCTCCCAAAGCAGTTGCGCTACCAGGCTGCGCTACGCCCCGGCAAGCCTGCCATTATCGCCGCAGTTTCCGCCCCAGTCAAGCACGCTGCCACAGCGAATTTCGGCTTGCCGACGCAGCCGCGTCATGCGCGGAGATATTCGTCCTTGAGCCGCACATAATGCGCGGCTGAATATCGAAGCATTTCCAGCTCTTCGTCGCTCAGGCGACGCGCCGGCTGCGCCGGTCGGCCGCGGTACAGCCAACCGGCCTCGAGGCGCTTGCCCGGGCTGACCAGACTGCCGGCGGCCAGCATCACATCCGGTTCCAGCACCGCGCCGTCGAGCACCAGCGACGCCATACCGACCAGGCAGCGATCCCCGACCGTGCAGGCGTGCAGCACCGCGCCATGGCCGACGGTCACATCAGCGCCAATGACCAACGGAAACCCGCCTGGACTGTACGGACCGTCGTGGGTCACGTGACACACGGTGTTGTCCTGGATGTTGGTACGCGCTCCGACCTCGATGGTGTTGACATCGCCACGCAACACCGTGCCGGGCCAGATCGATACATCGTCGCCCAGCCGCACGCGCCCGATCACGCTGGCGGCCGGATCGATCCAGACCCCGGAACCCAACTCGGGTCGGTGACCCCCGTGACTTC
Source organism: Wenzhouxiangellaceae bacterium (assembly GCA_032251355.1). Taxonomy (GTDB): domain Bacteria; phylum Pseudomonadota; class Gammaproteobacteria; order Xanthomonadales; family Wenzhouxiangellaceae. The sequence continues at coordinate 30,467 of JAVVDV010000008.1, read as the reverse complement.
TGATCATTGACTGCATTCGCACTTTCACAACTCCCGGCAAGCGCCGACTTCGAGGTTATGCACATTGTCACCGCCCCGCAACAAAACAGTCAACTTGAACGAAGCTGCCGTCAAGCAACATCAACAGGGGAATGTAAATAACTGTCCAATATGATTTTTATCGCGATGTTCAAAATTTGACCATTCTGGACGACGGCACCCGGCATCGGCCGGGCGCGCCGACTTCGGCGACTTGCCCACACGGTTGTCCACAGCTGTTGTGGACAACACGCCGGCCCCTCGCGCCGAACCCCGGTCATTACAATAGCGGACTTCCCGACAGACGCGTTGCGCGCCCCGCGTGGCGCCGGAACCATTCCTTTCATGCGTGCCCATATCGAAGAACTCGTGCATCAGGCGCTGGGCTATCTCAAGCGCGATGGCCAGCTCCCGCGCGGCGACGACCCCGCATTCTCGGTCGACCCACCGCGCGATGCCAATCATGGCGACTACGCCTGCAACGTCGCGATGCTGCTGGCGCGCACCGCCGGCAAGCCGCCGCGCGAGATCGCCGGCATGATCCGTGACCGCTTGCCGGCCTCCAAGCGCGTCGCGCAGGTCGAGATTGCCGGGCCGGGCTTCCTGAACTTCCATGCCAGCGACCACCACCTGCGCTCGATCGTGCGCGAGGCGCTCGCCGCCGGCAATCGCTACGGCCACCGGCAGACCGGTGAGCGCGAGGAAATCCTGGCCGAGTACGTCAGCGCCAACCCAACCGGCCCGCTGCATGTCGGCCACGGCCGCGGGGCCGCCTTCGGCGCATCGCTGAGCGCGATCCTGGCCGCCGCCGGTCACACCGTCACACGCGAGTACTACGTTAACGATCACGGTCGCCAGATGGACATCCTCGCCACTTCGGTATGGGTGCGCTACCTGGAACTGTGCGGCGAGAAGCCGCGCTTCCCCGCCAACGGCTACCGCGGCGACTACATCTTTGACATCGCTCGCACCGTGCGCAGCCGCCACGGCGATGCGCTGCGTCACCCCTGGCAGGTGGTGGCCGAGGGACTGGCCGCCGACGAGGATGAAGGTGGCGACCGCGAGACCCACATCGACGCGCTGATTTCGAGGGCGCGCGAGTTGATTGGTGAAGACGGCTACCGCTCGTGTTTCGATATCGCACTGGCCGCGATGCTCGACGACATCCGCGACGATCTCGAAGGCTTCGGCGTACGCTTCGACCGCTGGTTCTCCGAGCGCGAACTGGACGAATCCGGCGCGCTGCAGCGCGCACTGAAGCGGCTGGCCGACGGCGGCTGGCTGTTCGAGAAGGATGGCGCGACCTGGTTCCGGTCCTCGGAGCTTGGGGATGACAAGGACCGGGTCGTGGTGCGCGAAAACGGGCGCACCACTTACTTCGCCTCCGACATCGCCTATCTGCTCGACAAGCTCGAGCGCTGCTCCGGATCCCTGATCTATGTATTCGGCGCCGACCACCACGGCTACGTGCCCCGGCTCAAGGCGGCCGCGCGCGGTCTGGGCGAGGATCCCGAGCGGCTGGAATTTCCGCTGGTCCAGTTCGCCGTGCTCTACCGCGGCGGCGAAAAGATCCAGATGTCGACGCGCTCGGGCGATTTCACCACCCTGCGCGAGCTGCGCGAAGAAGTCGGCAACGATGCCGCCCGTTACTTCTATGTGATGCGCTCGCACGACCAGCACCTGGATTTCGACCTCGATCTGGCGACCGCGCGTGCGAACGACAACCCGGTGTTCTACATCCAGTATGCCCACGCGCGCATTCACTCGATCTTCCGCCAACTCGACGGGCGCGGGATGAAGTACAACCCGGCGATCGGCGATGCCGCACTCAAGAGCCTGGACCAGCCCGGCGAACGTGACTTGATGAAAGCCATGGGTCGCTGGCCGGAAGTGATCGAGAACGCCGCCCGGCGCCGCGCGCCGCACGACCTCGCGCATTTCCTGCACGACCTCGCCGGACGCTTTCACGCCTACTACAACGCCACCGCGATTCTGGTCGACGAAGACGACGATCTGCGCAACGCGCGCCTGAACCTGATCTCGGCGGTACGGCACGTGATTGCCGGCGGTCTGGAGCTGATCGGCGTCGGCGCACCGGAGCAGATGTAGTGGCACGACGGCAGGCACGACGCAGCAGTTCGAGTGCGGGCGGACGGATCGGCGCCTTCATCGCCGGCGCCGTGTTCGGCCTCGGCCTGGCCGGGCTTGCCTGGCTGGGCGGCTATCTGCCCGGCGCCGATTCCTCGATCCGGAGCGTGCCCAGCGGGCGCGATGAACCACCGATCATCGACGCGCCCGAGCCATCGGCCAGCGACCAGCGCTTCGACTTCTTCACCGTCCTGCCGGAAATCGAAGTAGTGGTCCCCGACCGCGAGATCGAGCAGCGCGCGCGCGACGATGCCGGCGCGGATGAACCGGCAGCCAGCCCCGGGCGCGGCCCGTACCTGATCCAGGCCGGCTCGTTCCGCAATGCCGGCGACGCCGAGGCACTCAAGGCGCGCCTGGCCATGATCGGCCAGGTCGCGCGCGTCCAGAGCGTCTCGGTCGACGGCGCAAGCTGGCACCGCGTCCGGCTCGGCCCCTTTGCCAACGCCCGCGAGGCCGACCAGGCCCGCCGTCGGCTGCAGGACGCCGGCTTCGATGCCATGGTGTTGAGCGAGAATCCATAAGGCGTCCACAGGTATCGTGAGCCGATTCGCAATTGTGCGGATCGACCGCGCGGATCAGGAGGGCGAATGACAACCCGCTCGCTACCGGTCCCGCTGGATGGACCCTGGATTCAGCCGAGGCCTTCGTGATGACCGCAATTCGACCTGCCCTGATGCTACCCGGCGGTGGCGCACGGGGCGCCTACCAGGCCGGTGTGCTGAAGGCCGTCGCTGAACAATTGCCGGCAGCGGCCAGCCCGTTCCCGATCATTGCAGGGACTTCGGCCGGTGCAATCAACGCCGCGGTCATGGCCAGTCATGCCGAGGATTTCGGCTACGGGGCGGAGCGCCTGGCGCAATTCTGGGGCAGCTTCCACTGTCACCACATCTACCGCACCGGCTGGCTGCACAACCTCACCACCGGCCTGCACTGGCTGGCCTCGATGACTCTGGGCGGGCTGGGTATCGCCAACCCGAAGTCGCTGCTCGACAACAGCCCGCTGGCGCAACTGCTCGAACGCGAACTCGATACCGACGGCATTCAGCGCGCGATCGACTCGGGTCGACTCGACGCACTGCTGGTCACCGCATCGGGCTACGCAACCTCGCGCGCGGTCACTTTCTTCCAGGCGCGCGAATCCATCCAGCCGTGGGCGCAGTATCGACGCGCCGGCGTTCGAACCCGCATCGACGCGCGTCACCTGTTGGCCAGTGCCGCGCTGCCGTTGTTGTTTCCGGCCCAGTGCATCGGCAACGAATACTTCGGTGACGGCGGCATGCGCCATACCACGCCGCTGAGCCCGCCGATCCGGATGGGTGCCGACCGGCTGCTGATCATCGGCACGCGCGACGAACTGCAGGATCCCGAACCCGAACGCATCGGCCGTTACCCCGGCCTGGGTGAAATCGGCGGCTACCTGCTCGACGTGATCTTCATGGATTACCTGACCAACGACCTGGCCCGGCTGCAGCGCATCAACCGCACACTTGAGCATCTGCCCGACAAGGCACCTGAAACCGTCGGCCTGCGGCCGGTCGAAGCGCTGTTGATTCAGCCCAGCGAAGATCTGCGCGAGATTGCCAATCGACACCTGCACCGCATCCCGCCCAGTGTCCGGACGCTGCTGCGCGGGGTCGGCGCATGGGGGCCCGGGCGGCTGCCGAGTTACCTGCTATTCGAGGCCGACTTCTGTCAGGAACTCATCGCGCTGGGCTATCGCGACGGCCACGCACGCGCTGCCGAGATCCGCGATCTGCTGGCGCTGTAGCGGCAGGCAGATTCAGATCGAAACCCGACCGCGCAGGATGTCGAAAAACATCATCCAGTCGCCGGCCAGGCTGTAGAGGGGATACCGAAACGTCGCCGGGCGGTTCTTTTCAAACAGAAAATGCCCCAGCCAGGCAAAACCATAACCGACCAGCGGCGTGGCCAACAGCCACCAGACCGAATGCGCGACCGCCAGCACCAGCGACACCAGGACCAGCCAGGAGCCGACAAAATGCATGCGCCGGCAATTGCGGTCGGCGTGCTCGGCCAGGTAGTACGGATAGAAGGCCCGAAAGCTTGCAAAGGCTTCGGACATCAACCAACACCCCGCTGGCGCATGTTGATCAAGTGGCCGACGATCAGGCCGATCCCGCCGGCCGAGGTCACCAGCGCAATCCATCCGGGCGCCAGCCGATGCCCATGCTCCAACCAGCCGGCCAGCAGCAGCAGGCCCAGCCCGATACCGGCGGGAACCAGCATGCGCAGGTTGCGATGCCGCCAGAAGCCCAGCGTGAAGGCCAGAATGCTGACCGGCAGAATCAACAGCAACAGAATGCGGTGGAACAGTTCATGGTCAAACAGCGCATAACCGGCCAGCGGCGAGAACACCAGCGCCAGCGGCAAAGCCAGGCACTGCAGCAGGCAGAAGGCCGACACCGCGATCCCTAGCCGGTCCAGCCAGCTGACACGCGGCGGCGTTGCTGAGCGGGGCGACGAATCCAGGGACACGGGCGTGGGAAGCTCGATCATGAATGTAATGATATAACATTATTGGCCTCTCGGTCGTGAATGGTTCCGGTTGTGCTAGCCTTTAATCTCGAGTAAGTCCATTCAGGCGCACGATGAAGCGAGTCACCGACCACCCCGAGGTGTTGCAGAACGTCCTCGAGCAACTCTACAACGCCGTGCTGATCACAGAAACCGATCTCGACCCCCCGGGTCCGCGCATCGTCTACGTCAACGCCGCATTCGAACGCATGACCGGCTACAGCCGCGATGAACTGATCGGCCAGACACCGCGCCTGTTTCAGGGCCCGAAAACCGACCGCGTACTGCTCGGCGAGCTGCGCCGACGGCTGGAGAGCGGGCTGTCGTTCGAGGGCTGTACGACCAACTACCGCAAGGACGGCTGCACCTACGATGTCGAATGGAACATTTCGCCGCTGCGCAATAATGCCGGTGAGATCACGCTGTACCTGTCGGTACAGCACGACGTCAGCGAGCTGCTGCGCATCCAGCGCGAACTCAGCCGCCAGGCCAGCACCGACCAATTGACCGGTCTGCCCAACCGCCACCAGGGTCAGCGCGTGCTGGAACAGCAGCTGCAGCTGGCGCTTCGACACGGCCAGCAGTGGAGCCTCATCCTGCTCGATATCGATCACTTCAAGGCCTGCAACGACCGTTTCGGCCACGACGTCGGCGACGCCATCCTGCGCGACCTGGCCGAGATCCTGCAACAGTCGCTGCGCCAGTCCGACCTGCCGGTGCGCTGGGGCGGCGAGGAATTCCTGCTGATTCTTCCGTACGCCGACGCCGAGGCGGCCGCGCAGGCAGCCCGCCGCGTGCACCAGACGCTGGGCCAATACAGTCACAGCGAGGCCGGATCGATCACCGTATCCATGGGCGCGGCAACCTTCCGCCGCGACGAAAGCATCGAATCATTGCTCAAGCGCGCCGACCAGGCGCTCTATCGGGCCAAGGAAAGCGGCCGCAACCGCACCGAAAGCGCACCCGCCTGACGGCAAACCCTCAGCGCGCGGCGGCCTCGGCCCGCTCGCGCACGCTGCGGCACTCGAAGCCCGGCTCGACCTCTTTCTGCAGCGGCCGCAACTGCATGGTGCGGCTCAAGCCGCTCTCGGTCAGCGTGTATTCGGCCGTCGCCTCGTCGCAGGCGGTGAAGTCGATCGAGATCGTGCCAACCACTTCGTTGACGTGCCCGGTCTGCCGCGGGGCATCGAAGCCGCTGCCAGTCGAGGCAATCAGGTCGCCGCTGGCGACGTTGCCGTCGATGGTCAACAACGCCGTCAGCCAGCGATTATCGCGCGCACCGACCCGATCAACCCCGGGCGCACGATCCGGCGCGTCGAGATCCTGGTAGGTGAACCAGGCCAGAAACAGAAAATCCAGCGACTCGATGTAGTCGAATGCCAGGCCTTGCGAGTTGCCGATAAAGCCCGGCTCGGCCGCCACCCACTGGCCCTCGACATCGTTGCCGAAATCAAACGCCGCGCCGAAGTTCTCCGCCCCGGGCGTGAACTCGTTGCAGCCGGTCGCATCGCTACCCTCGGATTGCTGGCAATGGGCGATGTAGTCGACTTCCAGCACCGCCTGTTCAAGATTCGGGTCGATCTCGCCACCCAGCAGCCCGCCCATGGCCAGGTTGATCAGCGCGAACATCGGCTCCTCATAGACACCACAGCCGCGCATGTCGAACGCGACTACTTCGGTGTCGTTGAAGAAGAATGAAATGCGATCGGCGGTCCACTCCATCGCGTAGACCTGCCATTGCCGCACATCGGCCGAACCGTTCGGGTAATCGAAACGGATCTCGCGGCCGCAGGCGAAACCGCCGTTGTTGAAGAAGTTGATGATGTACTTGGCCGGATCGCGTCCGATCCACTCCCAGATGTCGATTTCCGAAGCGCCGGGATTGGGCCAGCCAACGTTATCGCCGTCGCCGGCCACCGGCTGCTCGTTGATCCGGCCCTCCAGCATCCAGAACGCCGGCCAGGTACCGTCGGCGAGGGTGCTGAAACGCAGCCGCGTCTCGACGCGGCCGAACAGGAACTCCTGCTTGTCCTTGCTGTTGAGCCGGCCCGAGGTCCAGCCCAGCAAGCGCCCGTTCTGGCCGGGGCATTCGATCGCCATCTTGCGCGCGATGATCTTCAGCGTACCGTCGGAGACATCGTAGTTGCGCACCGCCGAGAAATCATCGTCGGTGTAGCACTGACGCTCGTTGTTGAAATTCGCCGTCGTCTGCGCCGTCCAGTTGTCCCAGTTCACGCCGTTGCCCTCGAACCGGTCCATCCACTGCACTTCCCAGCCGGCCTGCGCCACACCCGCGGCCAGCCAGGCCGCCGCCACCATCGCTACTCGCTGCATCTTCGCCATCCTCCGAAGGAATGATCCGAAGAATACTGGAATGAGGTGATGAAGCGCAAACCCCTGCAGACTCTGCTGCTCCACGCCGATAACGCAACAGGCATGGAGTGAGGGCGATCAAGGCGAATCTTCGATGCGATCGGCCAGCGCCGAGGAGCGCCGGGTGCGGGCGCGCACGGCTTGCCGGAACACGCCTTCGCTGGGCGCGATCAAGGTGAAGCGCTCGCGCGCGCGGGTCAGGCCGGTGTAGATCAGTTCGCGCGTCAACACCGGGCTGGGCCGGTCGGGCAGCACCAGCACGGCATGAGTAAATTCGCTGCCTTGGGCCTTGTGCACGGTCATGGCCCAGGCGGTTTCGCAATCGCGCAGCCGACTCGGGCTGAAGTAACGCAAGTGCTGGTCGGCGCCGGCAAAGACCACACGCAGCACCGTGTCGCCGTTGTCGGGAACGGCCAGGCACAGGCCGATGTCGCCATTCATCAGGCCAGTCGCGTAGTCGTTGCGGGTGATCATCACCGGGCGGCCGTGGAACCATTCGCCGTCGGCAATCGCCGGCTGTTTGCCGTTGCGCGCTGCGTGCAACCAGCGGTGAACCTGACCATTGATGCCATCCACACCCCACGGCCCATGCCGATGCGCGGTGAGCACCTGGAAGCGGGCATAGGCGGTCAGGCAGTGCGCCGCCCAGCGGTCGATGGCTTCGGCCGTCGGTGTGTCCTCGCTGGGGCGTTTCTGGCCGATGGCTTGCAGATAGTCCCGGTAGCCGGCGCGCAGGATTGCCTGCAAGGCATTCGGATTTGTCGCATCGATCGTCGGCCAGTCCAGTTCGTCGCCGTCACGCCGCAGCAGGTCGACGGCGGCATCGGCATCGCCGCGATTGACGGCAACCGCCAGCGTATTGATGGCCGGCGTCGAGCGTCGATTGCGCCGCAGCAGCACGCGCCGGTCGGCCAGACCACCCGCGCCGTCCGCGCCCGGCCGGTCGCCCAGCACCCGTTCCAGCCAGTCATTCAGCGCAGCGCTGTAGTTGACCTGCTCGGCACCCCGGCACAGCTCGCCGAACACCGCGCCGGCTTCGACCGAAGCGAGCTGGTCCTTGTCGCCGAGCAGGATCAGGCGCGTTGCAGGTGCCAGCGCTTCGAGCAGGCTGTGCATCAGTTCCTGATCGATCATGCTGGCCTCATCGACGATCACCACGTCGGCCGGCAGCGGGTTGCTGCGATCGTGTCGGAAGTGCCGGGTGTGGCGCTGACTGCCGAGCAGCCGATGCAGGGTCGAGGCCGCTTCCGGCATCGCGAGATCAACATCCGGCAGACTCTCGACCAGTTCCTGCCAGCCGGCGGCAATCGACTCGCCCAGGCGCTGTGCGGCTTTGCCGGTGGGCGCGGCCAGACGGACACGCAAGGGCCGCTCGGCCTGGTCGGGATGAAGCAGCTGCAACAGCGCGAGCACGCGCACCACGGTCCAGGTCTTGCCGGTGCCGGGACCGCCGGTGACGATGGTCAGCGCAGCGCGTACCGCCAGCGCGCAGGCGATCTGCTGCCAGTCGGGTTCGCGGTCCGGATCATCCGGCGGCGCCGCGTCTTCATCGGCGCCGCCGGATAAAGATTCGACGCACGGCCGCGCCGATTTGTTCGGGCTCGGGGCTGGAAACCTGTCCATTGATCCGCTCGGCTATCCTCGCAACAATCGCCGCGGCGATGCCGGTCTCGGCGCGCCAGTTGCGACGCAGATACAGGCGACCGCGATCGAACACCAGCGGCGTGCCTTCGACTGCATCGCTGCCATCGGCGACCAGCGGCGATTGCGCCAGTGCCTGCGCGAGTGCAGCCCGATCGAGCGCGGCGAATCGTGCCTGCAGCCGTTCCAGGCCGCGCGCCCGGCGATGTGCCAGCCCGGGGTCGTCGATATCCTCAACGCCGCTGTCTTCCGGCGGCAGCTCGAGCGCGCGCAGCGCGTCAGCAGTAGAGTCCGGCCCCGGTTCGGCCAGCCACAGGTCGAGGGAAAGACAAACATGGCCCTTGCCGAGCTGATGACTGGTCATGGCTGCGGCCAGCAGCAGGGCGTCGGCCGCTTTCGGGTCGAGCGAGGCGAGGAAATCGGCGAACTGCTCGTCCAGCAACCGGATCCAGCCGAGCTCGCGCCATAGCCGCACGTCATCCATCAGCGCGTCACGGGACATGGTGCAACTCCGCACCGGCGAACCGCCGGTCCAGGCTCTCGATCAACTCGATGGCTGCCGGTTCAAAGTACACCCCGGCGGTATCGCGGTTTTCGCTACCGCGCAGGAACAGATAGGCCGCGCCGCCCAAGTGCGCCTCCGGTCGATAGGCTGCGCCGAGGCGCTGCTTGAGCAGTCGATGCAGCGCCAGTTGGTAGAGCACGAACTGCATGTCGTAGCGATGGGCCAGGATTTCGTCGGCCATGCGCGCGACGGTGTAGCTCCCCGCATCGGGGCCGAGGTGGTTGGATTTGTAGTCAGCCACGAACCAGCGCCCGTCATGCTCGAACACCAGATCGATAAAGCCGCTGAGCATGCCCTTGAGTGTGTCCGGTGCAAAAGGATTGCGCGGCTTTGCGTTGACGGTATGGGCACAGACCAGACGATCAAGCTCGCTGACATCGACATCATGCGCGGCAAGCAGAAAACCCAGCTCACAGCGGTAGGCGTTTTGATCATCGCCGAGATCGACCAGCCGGGTTGTTGAGTCCCCAAGCCGGATCGGCGCCTGGAGCTGACGCGGCAGCCAGTCGACAAGCACCGGCGTGTGATCCTGCCAGCGCCGGCGCGTCAAGCGGGTGCGAATCTCGGTCTCAAGCGCATCCGGCTGCTCAAGAACGGTTGCAAAACCGGTGGTGCCGGCCCACTCCAGCACATCATGCAGCAGGTTGCCGGCGATCGCACCGCGCGGAAAGGCATGGATGCTGTCGCGCTGTGGCGCACGGCGGTCGGGCCGGTCCGGCGCCTGCGGCTCAAGGTCGCTTTGCTCGGCTTGCTCGGCCAGCAGTTCCCCGATCCGGTCGAGTCCGGCGTTGTCCTCGGCATCCCGGGATGGCCGGACATCGCTGTGGCGAAGGGCCGAATAGCTGGCAATCCACCAGCGCTCGCGCGGGCGTTGCGGGCCGAGCAGCGCCGGTAGGCATTCAAACGGCGCCTGTTCGGGCAAAAGGGTCTCGATCGGGGTTTGCCCTTGCAATTCATCCACGATCTCGACGGCGATGTGCGCGGAGGTCTGGGCCAGCTCGAGCAGCGCGCCGTGCAAGCCGCCCGGCGAATCGGCTTTCAAGGACGCGGCCAGTCCGGTCAGCAAACAGTTCAGCCCGGCATCCTGGCATTGATTGACCGGGGCCACGCCGACCCAGCAGGCGTGCCGGGCCCGGGTTACGGCCACATACAGCAGGCGGATGCGCTCCTGCACCGCGGCGCGGCGACTGCGTTCGACGGCCCGGGTATTGTCAGGATCGAGCTCGGCGATGCGCTGGCCGTGCTCGTCGTGGTATTCGATCACATTCCGACTTGGATTGACGTAGCAGCCGGCGAACGGCACGAACACCAGGTCGTATTGCAGGCCCTTGGACTTGTGCACAGTGACGACCTGAACCAGCCCCTCGTCGCTTTCCAGCCGAATGATCTCGCTGTCGTTGTCCGAGCGGTTATCGCGCGCAATCTCCGCGCGCAGCCAGTCGATCAGCCCTTGCGGGCCGTCGCGCTGCGCCGCTTCGGCCTGCAGCAGTTCGGCCAGGTGCAGCAGATTGGTCAACCGCCGCTCCCAGCCCGCATCCTGCGCCTTCAAGCGCACCGGCAGCGCGTAGTCGGCCATCAACCGTCGCAGCATCGCCAGCACACCACGCTCGCGCCACATCCGGCCGAGTTGCTGGAAGGTCTCGATTGCTTGCTCGAGCCGGTTGTCGTCCCGCGCGAGCTGGGCGAGCTCATCGAGGGTCAGCCCAAGACAGGCGCAGGCCAGCGCCCGACGCACCCGCTGGTCGTCCAGCGGCTGGGCCGCAGCCTCAAGCAGCGCCAGCACATCCAGCGCCTCGGGCTGATCGAACACCGAGTCACGATCGGACAGATAAACCGAGCCCACACCGCGCAGGCGCAAGGCATTGCGAACCTCGGCGGCCTCGAAGCGACCGTTGACCAGCACCGCGATGTCGGCCGGCCGCACCGGCGCAAGTGCACCGTCGTCGGTTTTGAAGCCGGTTCGCGACGCATCCCGATGCGCGCCGTTGAGCAATGCGACGATCCGGCAGGCGGTGCGCGCGGCCATTGCCGGCTGGTGCCTGGTCTTGGCCACCATATCGCCCTCGGGCGGCGGCTGGTACCAGAACGTCAACGCCGCCGGTTCCTTACCGTCGATGATCAACCGTTCGGGCTGTCCATTGGCCTGGACCGGTTCGAACGGCATCGGATCGAAGTCCCGGTCGCGGAAACCGAAAGCACCGCCGGCGTTGGCCCGACCGGCCTCGAACAGCGCATTGACCGCCTGCACCATGGCCTCGCTGGAACGGTAGTTGACCGGCAGCGTGAAGCGATCGGCCGCCTCGGTCTGCGCACGCGCCGACAGGTAGGTATGGATGTCGGCGCCGCGAAAGCCGTAGATCGACTGCTTGGGGTCGCCGATCATGATCAGCGCATTGTTCGGCTGCGCGCGCTCGGGCAGGTAAACCCGCTCAAAGATGCGGTACTGCACCGGGTCGGTGTCCTGGAACTCGTCGATCAGCGCGACCGGGAACGTCTGCAAAATGCGCTGGCGCAAGCGATCACCATGCGCACCGGCCAGCGCCTCATCCAGTTGCACCAGCAGGTCGTCGAAATCCAGACGATGCGCGCGCCGCTTCTCGGCCTGGTACCGCGCGCGCACCCAGCGCACCGCATGGACACAAAGGCCCGGGACGATGGCATACGCAAACAACTCGGCGACCTGGTCGAACCAGGGATGCGTCACTTCGCGATCAGACGCTTTTTTGGAGCGCTTGCCCTTGATTGCATCGGTTTGGAACGACCGCAACACCTCCGGTGGCGGACCGCCGCGCTCGGCCCAGCGGTCGAGCAAGGCGAACCAGTCATCGAGCTGTCCGGGCGCGTTATAGGGTCGATTGAGCAGCTTCTGGTCGACCGCATCGCGCAGCACGCCGGTAATCGCGTCGCGATCGGCACGCCAGCCTTTGCGCAACGCCTGCCATCGCTGTTCGAGCTGATCCATCGCCTGCTCGGGCGCAAGTTCGCTGGCCGGCCGGCCGCCACAATGGATCACAAGGCCGGGCTTGAGCAGACCCCGCAACAACTTCGACAGGGCTTCGGGGTCAGTGGCAAACCCTTTCAGTGCCAGCGAGCCCGGATAGCGGTGATAGAAATGCCGTCGCCAGTAGTCCTTGACGACCTGATCAAAACGTTCGCGGTCTTCGCTTTCAAGCTCCTGGCTAAACAGGCTGCCACTGTCAAACGCGTGCTGGCGCAGCATCGCCTGGCACCAGGCGTGGATGGTGTGGATCGCGGCCTCGTCCATCCATTCTGCCGCGCGCTGCAAGCGGCTGGCGCAACTGGCGTGCTGGTCGGGTTGATAGTCGGCCACCAACCTCGCGATAAACGCATCGTCCGTGCCCTGGCCGGGACGAAACGCGGCGGCGACCTCGGTCAATCGCTGGCGAATGCGCTCGCGCAGTTCCTGGGTGGCGGCGCGGGTGTAGGTCAGCACCAGAATGTCTGGCGGCATCAGCGCAACCGGTTCACCTGGCCCATGCCCCAGCACCAGGCGCACATACAGCGCGGCGATGCTGTAGGTCTTGCCGGTTCCGGCGCTGGCCTCGATCAGCCGCAAGCCATTGAGCGGAAACCGCAGCGGGTCCAGTTGATTGGTGGGCTGGCTCATGCGTCGACACCCCTTTTCAGCACGCAGCGCACCATCGGTCCGTAAACGCGCTCGGACCAGCCCCGGAAGCCATCGGCATGGTCACCGAGCAGGCTCTGGAAATCCGGATAGATGCGCGCAAGTGCAGCATCGCGCGCGATCACGCCCGCGTTATAGCCATCGCCTTCATAGACCTTTGCGGCTCTGTCCAGCGCATCGGCCGCGCCTTTGTGCTTGAGGTATTCGCCGGAGGTTTTCGGGTCGATCGGCAGCGGGCGGGTCCGGCCGATCAGCCCGCAGGTCACCAGATCCTGCAACAGGGCCCGGGCCTGTTCCGGAGCCAGCGGCGGCAGGGCCCGATTCTGGTCCTTGCCGATCAGCAGGGTCTCGAGCGGCAGATCGGCCGCGCAGGCGGCCAGGTGCTGCGGCCAATGCGCGGCCAGCTTGTCCCAGGCCGGTGAACGCGGCCCGCCGACCTTGCTCGCCATGGGATGAATGCGGGCCCGATCACCGGCTGAATTGCCACGCATGTCGGGCAACCAGTCGTGAATACTGATCGAGCCGACCTGCCCGTCAATTTCAATCTCGAAATCCAGCTCGATGCGTTGTTTCTCGACCGGCTGGTTAAAGGTTTCGCACGCGACAAAGTAGCGCTCGCCGATCGCATGTGCCTCCTCGATCAGTTCCGCGGCGATCTCTTGTCCGCGCAAGCCGACCGGCAAGCGCCCTTCCCGAGCGAGCTGCTGAATGTATCGATCCAGACGCGGCTGTTCCGGCTCATCACTCGCATCGAGCAGTTGCTGCAACAGTTCATCACCCAGCTGCCATTTCTCGAGACTGTCGAGGACCATCGGTTCGTCGATCGGCAGCCCGCCGATGTCGACATCGGATGCCAGGCGGATCTGCAGCGTGTCGCGCAGCAAGCAGTCAACCGGCTTCTTGAAGAACGTCGACAGCGTGTGCAGGCCGATCGCCTCGGTTGGCCAACTCAGGGCTAGCGGAGCAGCCGAGTGCGTCGCCGGCCCTGGATCAGTCGAGGATTGCCAGACCGCGGCCCATTCGCGCGAGTGGCTGCGCAGGCGCTGCTGAGCGGGCCGGAAGTACTCACGACTGAACGGCTGCAGCGGATGGACGGTCGTCAGGTGATCGACCAGCCGCTGGCCAGCGTCGGCAGGCGTGCTCTGCTCGTCGGCGGCAGGCGGATCCAAAGCCCAGCCCTGCGCAATCGCGTCGCGCAACTGACCGACCAGCACCGACGGCGGGATCGAGCTGTTGTCACGCAGACTGCGCCCGACCCAACTGACGTACAACGTCTCGCGCGCCGACAGCAGCGCCTGCAAGAACAAGTAGCGATCATCGTCGCGGCGACTGCGGTCCCCCGGACGCGGAAAGTCGCCGATCAGATCGAAATCCGGCGCGCGGTGGCTGCGTGGATATTCGCCGTCGTTCATGCCCAGCAGGCAGACCACGCGAAACGGGATTGCGCGCATCGGCACCAGCGTGCAAAAAGTCACGCGGCCGGCCAGGAAGCGGCTGCCCGGACCCTCCGGCTCGAGCCGGGCGGCCAGCGCTTCGGCCGCCACCTCGCGCGTGAGCGGCTCGGTAACGCCAGCCTGCGCCAGCGCCTCGGCCAGCGCTTCCAGCGCACGCTCGAGTCGGTAGCGATCGAGTGTATCGTCGCTTTCCTTGACCAGCATGAAGTCCTCGGCCAGTCGCCGGATGCGTTCGTCCCATCGCTCCGGTGTTGCCGGTTGTGCGAGCGCCGATTGCCAGTATTCCAGCCGCGACAGCAGCCGCCGCAGCGCCGCGACCAGGGGCGCTTGCCCGGCCGTGATCTCGTCGTAAGCAATCGTGTCCAGCCAGGCCTCGGCGCGGCCACAGGCATAGCCGAGCATCATCCGGTCGAGTCCGAAGGCCCAGCTGTTCTGATTGAAGGCCTGCTCGCTTTCTAAGAGCACTCCGCGGTGCTTGCGATTGATTCCCCAGCGCACACCCGCGCCCGCCAGCCAGCGTTCGATCACGACCAGATCGCTCGACTCGATCCCGAACCGTGCGCGCATGGCCGGTGCCTGCAGCAGGTCAAACACCTGGTCGGCGGTCACGCGCCAGTGCGGCAGTTCGAGCAGAGCAGAGAGGGTGCGCAGAAAGCTGGAGTCGGCCTGCCCCTTGCGGTCGGCGATGGCATAGGGAATGTAGCGGGCATCATCGCTGCGCTGCCCGTCCAGCCCGGCGTACTGCCCGAACACCGCCGCGATGTGGGGCGCATAGTCGTCGATCGACGGGACCATCACAACCACTTCGCGCGGCTGCGGGCCGTGTTCGCCCTTGAACAGTCCGAGCAGCGTGTCGTGCAGAATCTCGACCTCGCGCTGGCGTCCGTGGGCCGCCACGAAACGGATCGAAGCGTCTGCGGCCGGAATGCCTGGACGATCTTCCGGCGCGGGCGCCGGCGTCAGGTCCAGAATCGATTGCTGGAGCTGGTGCAACAACGGCGCAACCGCTTGGCCGACGGTCACCGCGGCATGATCTTCAAACAGATCGATCCGATCATCGAACCAGCTCATGTAATCGTCGGGACGATCCATCCGGTCCAGCAAGCCGATGAAATCGCGCCCCTGTTTGCCCCAGGATGCCAGCAGCGGGTTGGCCCAGTTCGCCAGTTCGGCCGCTTCCAGCGGCTGTTGCGGCATGCCCGGGCGGGAGCGATGGCGCGCCCCCCAGCGCGGCTGCACTTCGCGCGCCTCGATGATGTTGCCCCAGTAGTAGCGGCATGGATTGTGCACGAACACCAGCACCTGAAGATGGCGCGACAGGGCGGCCAGCGCTCGCAGGCTTTGCGCCGGCAGCGCGGTAATGCCAAACAGGCTGATCCGGCGCGGCAGGGCCGGAAACGCCGCTTCCGGACGCTCCAGCGCAGTAACGAATTCATTGTGCAGACGGCCACGATGCTGGCCGCCGGCCGGTCCTGCTGCCTCGGTCAGTGCGCGCCAGAGGCCCGGCTGCCAACGCTGCTCGTCCGGCACCGCCACCGTGCGTTGATCCTCCAGGCGAAGCACATCGCGGCCGGCCTCCCAGTCCAGCAGCCAGTCGCCGCGGAAAAACTGGTAGGTATCAAACAGCCGGGCGATCTCGCCGGCAAGCTGGAAGCGTCGGTAGCTATCACCACCGTCGACCGCCAGATAGCGCGCCAGCGGCTCGAAACCGGGGCGCTGAGCGGCCGCAACGAGTTCGCGGAAGACCAGCCACTGCAGGCGATCAGGATCGAACAGCGATTCGGCCGGCAGACGGTCGGCTCCGAGCACGATGCGGTAGGCATTCCACAGGAACCGGGCCGGCAGCTCGAACCGCACCGATGCACCGATTCCCAAGCCCCCGTCCATCGCGTCCGCACCCGGATTCTCCGCCATGCCCAACTGCAGCCAGCGACCGATCCCGACCGACTGAACCAGCACCACCTCATCTTCCAGCGGTTGCAGCGGGCGGCGCGCAACGTGCGCGAGGAACAACTGGCGCAAATCCTCGCTGCGGTTGGCATGGAGAATGGCCAATCCGGCCGAAACATCATCGTTCAAAGCAGCATGCGCAATCATCCGCAAAGCATACCTTTGGCCACGACGCGGGTTGTCGCGCGAAGAGTATGAGAAGGAAGCAAAAAAGGCTTCATGGCAACCGGATAAGTCGGGGCGATTCAGCCTGGGTGCCAAAGGAAAATTTGAGACGGATGGAAGAGGCTCGTTTAGAAAGGGGAGGCAAGTGTTCCTGCGATGCGCCCACGCGGAGGAAAGGGCACCTTCAGAAAACCGCGCTGCAGCGGCAAGATATTGATTTGAAGGTATTCAGAATGGTGCCGGCTGAGGGACCCTAATTAATATCATAGCTGTTTGATTTCCCGATATAACATGCAATGTGGTTTTGACTTATACCCCCATAAATGCCCCCAATCTGATCGTGCTTGAAAAGCCGAGCTACGCCCAAGATCCCCTTGCGGTCATGCGGATTTCTTCTCACTCACCAGCATCGCCCCCAAGGCTTATGATGAGCCAGAAAGTCTCCTTCAAGCAATCTCCCCACCTATCCATCAAGTGCGCCATAGAGACGTTTCGAGCTCCTAGGCCAGCGACTGCGAGATGTGACCGGGGAGCACCAGCTCCACCACTCGTTCGGATATCGACGCAGGATCCCGGATCGCACCATACATCCTATTCGCCAAGAACCAGGTGCCCACCAAGACTAGTCAACTCCCGATCGGCTTAAATATGGGTCTATCCGAGTTTCGCAATGTTCATTCCCAATTTCAACCCGGCGTCCAACAATGAGCGACACCCTAGCGCACGCGCCCCTGCGCCGCTATTCATGATTCTGGACTTACACGTCGATTACCGTCTGACCGGCAAATTTGTAGGAGTGCGCTCGCGTAGATGCGATGCCATCGGCCCAGCAGATCGGACCGGGCAGATGTGACTTGAGGCCTAGAGAGGGCGAGTAGCACAGACCAACGGTCAATACCGCCGCATCCTCGATACCAATTTCGAGCTCGTCGAATCCGGGAATCACGCGCAGCTTGAAAACACGTGGCAGCCCCACCAGCGAGGTATAGGCGGTCAAAAAGCGCACTTCCGATTCGGCTGGAGCACAGGAGGTCCCCGCGGCCACGGGCTCATATCCGGCCCCGGTCGCGTGATAGACGATTGGATTATGGCGCTTGCGCAATTCGACGATTGTCACTGGCAGGTCGAGCGCTTTGGCATACACCTCCGGGCTCTCGGCTGAGCTCGACTTGCGCGAACCCTTGGCCGGGATCAGACCATCCCGATAAATGATCGCCGCACTTGCCGGTCGCCCGATTCTCTGTTCGGCAGCGATCCGCGCCCGCTGCAGCATGGAAGCGATCAAATCGGCAGCCAGCGACTCATTCAACGCTTCATGCTTGCGCAGTGACACGATGTGCCGGCCTGATGCATCAACC
Source organism: Wenzhouxiangellaceae bacterium (assembly GCA_032251355.1). Classification (GTDB taxonomy): domain Bacteria; phylum Pseudomonadota; class Gammaproteobacteria; order Xanthomonadales; family Wenzhouxiangellaceae. The sequence goes on along the minus strand of JAVVDV010000008.1, from coordinate 12,614 downwards.
GCCGAAACAACGACATGACTGATGCGACGGCTCTTCGTATCGTGACCAATATCGATCCCGAAGATCAATGCGTCGTCGGGGATCTGCGTAGTTGGCAACGAGAGCTTGTAGGAAATACCGCCGGCCCCATCAAGGATGGACACTGCCTGGGCGCGAGCGGACCACTTCGGTTGTCTGTTTTCGGCCGAGAAACAGCGGTACGGGAGATTCATCTGGTCAAGTACCGAAAGAAACTCGGCCTGATCTTCCGGCAGCGGGTCGCCCGGCTTGCCGTCGAGCGCGACCAGAAAGACCGCATCCTCGAAATTACCCTTTCGAGTCCCTGATTGAACGTGCTTGATCGCCGGCAGCACTGATGACAAATGCGCCGGTCGAATCGTCCTGTCACCAACCGCCACGCCCAGCTCCGGCAACCATTCTCGCTCGAGCATACGGCGATACGTCTGTACCACATTGTCATCCATGGAATCATCGTAGATGAGCATAATGTTGAGGCGTTCCGGCACCGAAAAGACTTTGGTGCGCGCAAGGTTCCTCCACAGATCGGCATCGAGCTCAAAGCATGCGCCATCCCGACCGATCCCCTTGGTACGTTGCACCAGCCCGGTGCGTACGGAATCGGGGCTGATATGGATTCTCTGAAGTACCCCGCCATTGGTCAGCGTTTGACTGGTATCGACCAAGCTCTCAAGCAACCGGGCCGCCGGCGCGGGTCGAACCTTGCTGGTGTCCACCAGGCGATACTCTGGCTGGGAAAGCGGCTCCTGCGCTTCCTGCGTTTCGAAGTAGAACCGTCGTGGATGAATGCGTACTGCCGGCCGGGTGCTGGAAAACCACGCAGAATCGAACTGAAATCCGTCGATACGGAAAAGCCCCGGGCGCACGCGCACCGTGGCCGCCGGCTGCCATGCATCAAGTCGATATTGACCGCGCGCCTGGACACGAAATGCGTTTGCACCAAGCACATCGGCAACGTGCTGAGGCCAATTGCGTGTATCTTCAGGCTCGTACAGCGAAATCTGCAGCTCAGACATTGGCACGCTCCGGTGGTCGCTTTCCGGCGGATTCCTGGACTCTCAATCGCTCTGGCAGTTCTCCGGTCCCGGTGCCGCGTTCAGCCATGCGCTGCCGGGGAAGCCTCAAAAGCGTGGAATTCCCTGATCGTTGGGCTCAAGTGGGCCATCTCAGCGAGGCTCAATTCCTCGCCGCGTCGGTCGGCTGGGACATCAATACAAACATGCAGGTATCTCGCACCCTTCGCGCAGACCGCGGCTGCCTTCGGCAGCGGCAGGATGCCAACCACTGTGTCTCCGCGCGCAATATCCTGAATGTTCAGGTGCGCATGGCAGGAATCCCACTGGATGCCCTGCGAGGTCAACCAGTCGATCGCTCCTTGATGCCGGGTTACAAGGTGGACGGTCATTCGCTCTCGCCGAGGATCCCCACATAGATTTCGCGCACCTGTCTCCTCTTTCTTTTCGCCCCAATCCACCAGTTTTTCTTGTTCCAGAACGCCTTGATACGCTGTGCGACTGCACGCTGAATCTGTTCATCCTCAATCTGCTCGACGCGCTCGGCCAGCCCCTTCTGGCGCCAGACCTCGTCTTCATCGCGAATATTGCTCAAGCTCTTGAGCTGGCTGATATTCTCGGTCAGCCACTGATCGGCTTGAGGATTCTCTTCAAGACCGGCCGCGAGCACGGGCTGCGCCTTCAGATAGGCTGGCAACACCAGCTTTTCACTCTTGATCTTCTGATGCGCGGCCGGCATGTGGTTGCCGCTCAGACTTGACTCATCATCGGTCGTCAGGTATAGCAGCTTGGCACCGGTCTTCTCCTCCCATTCGGCGGCTCGTCCCGGATGACACAGCGCTCGGAAGCAGCGCATCCGGTCGCTGTTCAGCCAGCCCTCCGGCATCGCGATCGAGTGGCTTTCGGCCCAGCTTTCCATTTCGTTGACAAATGCGGCCACAGCGTCATCAGCACCAACATCATGACCACTGACAGACTCCAGTCGGCTCTCGCGAATCGTGCAGCGGACCTGGCCATAGCCGTAGGGCTTGCCCATCCCCAACGAGTGGACCAGTTCATTTTCACCGCCCAGCTCCAGCGCCCAGACCAATGCACCCAGCTCCACCGGCCGCAAGTTATGGCAACGAATTCTGGCCATGAACTTCGTTCCCGCCGGGTACAGGGTCAGCTCGGTATTCATGCGCTGGCCATTGTGCTCCGACAACGCCCTGGGCGTGACTTCGGTTCGTGCCGGGTAGCGCTTCCATCCGCGAATTTTCGGTTTATCGACCTCGTAGGTTTTGTATTCAGCCGCCGAGAGCCGGCCTGAATGCCGGGGATCGGTCGCGGTCGGCTGCTCCAGATAAGCCGGGTAGAACGCTGGATTGGGGTTTACAAGAATCACGGTCTGGTTGTGCAAGCTCGGCTCGCGTTCTGCACAGATCGCCGTGCCGAAACACACCCGGCTCTTCAGCGACTGCCCAGCTTCATCGGACAAATGACCAAAAATACTGTTGGCCAGATCATCCTTCAACGCCGCGTCATGCTGGGGGAAAGGTCCGACGACTGCATCGGCAATCGTATTCCGATAGGGCAACCGAAACATCAGGGAAAGCCCGATCGCCGAAGGCAGGTCCTCGTCATCGTCAAGGTAGAACACCGGCACCCGAAAGCCACGAGATTCAATCATGCGTTGATAATCCCGTCCCTTCAGAAATTTCCAGGCCGGAGACTCCTCATGCACATCCTTGAAGGTGCGAATGATCGCGTCGGGAACGTCGATCGCATCGGAGGCACGCTCATCGAAGAAAATGAATTCGACCTTCTTCTTGTGTTTCTTTTTCTGGTCATCGTCGGCCATCCGATATGGTCCGGGCTGGCCGGTAAATACCAATGTGCCCTGCAAGCTCCCCTCGCCCAGTGCAGTGCAGCGCACCGCCCAGGTGCCACTGGCTTCATCCTTCTGCATGCCTTCATGCTCGAAGGTCAGCTGCAGCGACTGCCCGGTCTTCTTCCATTGCTCATACTTATCGCCCGCAGTAGAACGTTCCTCGAACGCACGCCACTTTCGGTTGGAATGGTCGTAGAGCAGCTGATGCGGAACCCTCGCATAATCACATGGAATGATCGTCCAGCCACCGGCGAGACCATTGAACTCGAGCCAACCTGCCTTGGCCAGAGGATGGAAGCCACCGGACCGCGTCTCAGTCATGCGCGCGCGATACTGATCCTTGACCGACCCGGCCAGGTCGCGAAAGCTTAAATGCCGATCATCGAATCGCTGCATCCGACCGAATCCGATAATCTCGACGACGCTTCGGATCATCCCGCGCAAGCTCGAACCCGCAATCGCATAGCGCCCATCGGGAAGACGCAGCGGCTCCACGCGGCTCGGGATGTGTCGTTCTTCCTTATCCGACGACGTCTGCTCATTACCCACACACAGTGGCGTAACCGCCTCGATCTCCAGCTCGATGGAACCACTGATGGCATCGCGAAACGGAACGTCGTGCCCGACACGCGCCGCATACTCGGCGGGCACGGTGTAGACCTGCTCATTGAGCGGGGTAAAGTTATACGGCGCGTGAACGCCGGTCAGATGCTGCACGTATTCGGATACGGATACGGGATTCATTCGTCGCTGCCTCCTTCCACGCGGCCGGCAAACACGGAAACTGCAGGCCGCAAGTCATGCTGTGCGAGATCTTCAATCGGCCACAAACGCAGGTATCGAAGCTGGCCACCGTCGATCCCTCGGTATGTCAGTTCTTCGCACAACCACTCGGTCCCGTCCGGACGCTCGCGCCACTCGGTCACGCGATAGGCGCCGCGCTCGATCAGACGCACGGCAGCCGAACCACCCTCCGCGGTCGTCCACTCCGCGGCAATCAAGCGACCGGCATCCGCATCGGCAACGACAGGCAAAGCCTGCAACTCGACAATCAACTGGCTCTGATACATCGCCCATCCATCGCGCAACGTGGAACCGGCAATGCAGCGTGCCAGCTCATCCGCCGACGAAACCACCGTGCTGTCGATCGCGCCGCGGATATGGGTCGGCCGCCTGGCGCCCAGCAGTCCATCGGGAAGCTGCGAGGCGGCTTGATCGAACAGGTCCACCAGGTCCAGATTGGTACTCATGAACGTTGCTCCATTTCTTCGAGGTAGGCGCTCAGTCCACTGTCGGTCAAGCGACCGCTGAAGAAGCCATGGCCACGCGAGGCAGAAGCACCCAGCCCGAGCATGCCCTCACACAGGTCATGCAGCGTCCGGCGCAATGCCTTGCATACCGTCTCGAGCGCGACCGCTTCCTGTTTACAGGCTTCGGCCAGACGCTCGGTATCCAGCACAAGGCGAATATTCGGAAAACCGCCGCCACCGACAAGATCCTCGGAAAACAACGCGCCGCGGCGCACGCCACCGGTGAACTGATCGATCGCGATGTGGATCAGGTTGCGAATCTGATCCCTGGCTACCGACTGGCTCGCATCATCGATCAGCAGACAACCGGCTCTGGATTGGCTTTTAGCGGTATAGCCAAACAAGGCGCGCACGCCCGGGCACGACTCGCTCTTGTCCCATTCCCCATCGTCGCCGATGCAGTCTTCGGCAAAATGGCCGACCAGCGCATTGAAGTGGTACGCGAATCGATGGGCCAGCGCACCCTTGACCGAAGAGCCCGGCACCAGCAGCATGGCCGACTCCAGGCGGGCCCCGGCGTCATCCCAGCAGACACAGGGTTCAAGGCGCGGCAACAGATCAGCCGGCTTTTCCGGCCCGGATTCGATCACGGCCTGATCCCCGCCGAAACGGAAAAAGTCATCGGGCTCCAGCGCCAGCTCGCCGGCAACTACGCCCGGCAATTCGACCGCTGCAGGATCGTCGGCCGCCAGCAACGTGGTGTCCCCCGGGTCCGGGCCCAGTTCCCGGTAGGCGGCCGCATCTTCGTCCGCCTCCAGGTCGAACACACGCTGGGCGCAGCGCACCAGCCGCACAGCACCGAGACCGGCGCGCGTATTGGCACCGAGTCGGAAACCCGGCTGGTTGACAAGGCCCAGCAAAACCGGCCACTCGGGATCCTCGGCATGATCGCTGTCGAGACTGATTTCCAGGCTGAAGCGATACCCGGCCGGCAGCACGGCACGATCGAATTTGCCTTCATCGGCCGCCGAGCCGCGATGACCGATGCGCACGCGCTCACGCTGGAACCGGTCTTCGCCGATGGCCGAAAGAATCGGATCGGAATCGATTGCACGACGCTGCTCACCGAGTTTCAGCCCGAACACCGGGCGGTCGTTGGCCGCATGAATCCAGCCCCACGAGACCTGCACGGCCGACGGTTCCGCGTCATCGCTTCCGGCGTGACCGAACAGGCGATCGACCTGCGGCCTATCACCCGCACGCAGGCGCCAGTACAGCGAGCGCAGCACGCCGGCAACCGCCGACCCCGGAAGGGTTGGCAAGCCGTTCGCGTCGCGCACCAGCGCGGTATCGAAACTGCGGTCCGGATGGCCGGTCACGATCGACAGCGCGGTCCGGTTTTCGATCACCAGCCGCGCGAGATGGAAATAGCGCTTGCGTGGAATCATGAGCGAACCTCCCGGGCAGCCAACTCGGCGACGTAGCCGAGAAAAACACCAAAGCCCTGTTCAAGAACCGGATCCGCTGCGACTTCATCCATCAGTCGCTGGCGTAACCAGTGGACGAAATGCTGCTCGCCGGATTCCGTCCAGACCTGATCGCTCCAGCCCTGGTGTGACGTTCGCGCCACGGCATTTTCATCATCGAAGGCCCAGCGCAGGACGGCTGCCTTGTCGCTCTGCATTCTGGCTTGCTGCAACTTGCGCCACTGCGAAGCGCTCGGGCCGTAGCGATCATTTCCACCCAGCCCGGCGGCCCGGCGCGCGCGATCAAGATCGCGCAACAGGCTGCGCACGAGCTGCTCGGCGGCCTGGCGCAAGCGGCTGCCGCCAGTGCGCTGTTGGGCGCGGTCGGCCAGCAGATCGAGCAAGGCCGAATCCGGCCGCTGCACCGGCGCCGGCGCAATTGCCCTGATGGCATCGGGAAACACCGGATGCCGGGCTGCCAGGAACGGCGGATTGATCAGCACCTGGCCCAGACCCTGGCCGGTGTACAGCCCGATTCCGCGCGCCTGCGCCGTCGCGACCCACGACGAGTCCACTACGCCCTCGAGCACCACGACGCCGCCGCGCGCGATCACCGTGCGTTCCAGCTCGGGCGCGCGCCGATAGCCGTTCCACGGACTGTAGCTGCGTGTTCGCAGATGCGTTGCATGCAGATCCAGCCGACCGCCGTCGAGCCCCATGCGTTCCGGCTCGGGCCATGGCTCGGGCTGCCCGTAGGCGTTGGCCAGGCACAGGTCGGACAGCAGGTAGATCCGGGTCACATCCGACGCTGTCGCGGGCTGACTGACCGGCAGCGGCGGCGCATCCCGACGCGTAACGCGCGTGGCGCCGTACTCTGCCGAGCGCGAACGGCCCAGCACGATCTCGCCGCACAGGGCCTGCGCGACCTGCTCCAGCCAGTCGGTCTGTTCCGAAGCAATGCGCGCGGCAAACCGCATACCGGCCGGCAACGCCTCGTAGCCGAACAATTGGCCGCTGGCCACGGTCCCGCGACCAGGCTCGAGCGCGGTCTTCATGCGCATCCGCAGCGCCGGCTTCAGCCATTGTCCGGTTTGCATGTCCACCCAGGCATTGCGTAACTGACGCAACTGCAGGCCCGCATCCGGCTCGGACGCCGCCAGGTTGTAGACGCGCGATGCTTCGAGTCGGCGCGCATCGGGACGGTCGGCGACCATCGTCGCGGCCGGCTCAGACTTGCGCTCGTGCCAGGCCAACGGCACCGGGATGGCCACACCGCTGCCGGTCAATGGCAGGGCATCGCCGAACACAACGCCGTCGGCATGAAACATCGACCAGCTCGCCTCGGCATCGGCAGCATAGAGTGCGGCTGCCGCCGCACCCATCAGGTTGGCACCGGGAATGTAATCCAGGCTCTGATGCGCGCCGGCGGTCGCACCGGTGCGACTGATCACGGTATCTTCGAGCAGTTCCAGCTCCAGCCAGATCTCATGCATCGGCCGTCTCCAGCAGCGTCAGGCGCGCGCGTCCCAGCCCGCGCGATCGACTGCTGCCCACCGCTCGGACCAGCGGCAGGCAGCGCCGCAGTTGTTCGACCCACCCCGCCGGCGCGGCGTCAAGTTCGGCGATCCGCGCGCTCAGCACCAGCGGAATGACAACCTGGATCCCGCGCAGCGAATGGGCCCGCGCCGTGCCCGTGTTCGGATCGATCGACGTCGAGTGCAGATCACGAAACAGCTCCGGCACGCAATCCCGCCCGGCCTCGGCCAGCCAGCGCCGCTCCTCGGACGGCAGTTGCGCCGAACCCACCCGAAGGCATCCGGGCTGACTGGCCCCGGCTTCTTCGGCGCGCGCGCCGAACAGCACCTGGTGCAACTGCGCATCGTCGAGCCAACCGCGCAGGCCGGCCGTGCGCGTGGCGTCGCGCAAAATCCCCTTCAGCGTGCGTCCGGGAATCTCGGGCAGACCGTCGGCATCGGTATGGGACAGGTTATCGACATGCGCCCCACTGCCGCGACCGGTTCCGGCCTGCCAGTACGAGAACAACTCGACCTGCAACACTTGATTGCCCTTCATGCCTGCACCTCCGCCGATCGACACAACAGCGATTTGAGTGCCATCGCATCACCCAGTGGCGTGGCAAACAGACGCTCCTGCCGCTCCACGAACGGCAGATCTTCGAGCACGCGCGCGCCGCAGGCCGCCGCCTTGAGCAGCCCCGAGAACTCCTCGGCGAGGCGGCTGCCGGACTGGCCGTCGCGCTTTTCAAGAATCTCCAGCCAACGCCGGTAGCGCACTCGCGCGAGGCCGGGCGAAAGCCCCATCAGTCCCAGCAGCTGACGACCGGGACCGCGCGCGATCTGCTTATGGTTCAGCCAGGCCAGCAAGCCCACCAGCGCATCCAGCGGCGGCAGACCGGCGTCTCCAGAATGCAGCGCCCAGGCCTCCATCGTCAACCGGTAGCTTTGCGCACCGGCGTGATCGGCGATCGTCAGGCTCGAGTGCAGCAATTGCTCGTAGTCCTCGATCAGGCTGTCGGTGCAGCGATGCAGCGCCAGTGCCGATACCATCGGACCGCCGTTAACACCCTGGCGCACCTGCGCCTTGGCATGCGCGCACAAGCTCTCGGCCAACTGCACGCCCATGTGAAACGGCTGGTTGGCGCGCAGGTAGGCAAGTCCGGCACACGCGGTCAGTCCGCGTTCGAGACCGGCCACACCCAGTGTCTTCAGCCGGCTCGCCGTTTCTTGCTCGAATGCCTCCAGAAAGCTGCGGGTAAACGGCAGCGCCAGGTCGGCCCGGACCAGAAAGGTCAGGTCATCGCCGCCAAGAATGATCGGCCGCGCCGGCAGCGTCTCGAAATCACAGGTATCCGGGTCGTTGATCAGGTGCGCCTGGCAGGCCCGCGCCGCTGCCTCCAGAGTCGCCTGATCCAGGGCATCGGAAAACCTGCGGAACAACGACAGATACTCCGCACCGTCGCTGCCGACTGCCTGCAACTGCTGCAAAACCTGGCCCAGCCCGTTGCCGTCGGCATGCACCAGCGCAACATAGCGACTGGCAAGCGCGCCCTGCTCGTCGCGGCGAAACGGAAACGCCGCATCACTTCCCGTTGGCGACTCGTCCGGCTCCATGTCGCGCGGCCAGATGTTGGTGCCGCGCTCGAGCCGTCGTGCCAGGCGCATGCCCGGCTCAATATCTTCGTGCGCGTTGGCGCGCGCGATCGCCTCGGCCCGCTCCTGGGCGCGCGAGGTCTCGTCGAGCACATCCTTGCGATGGCGCGCCACCGCCGGGCGACCGGTGCGCGGCGCGCGTTCCATCACCGGCGTGGCCTGCGGCAGCACTGGCCAGGGCCGTTTGCCCGTGCGCTGCAGCGCCGCGCGGGCGGCGACAAATGCCGCGCGCGGGCCGTCACCTTCGCCACGACCGAGCGAAAACCCCAGCCCCGGCGCGTAGCGGGCAACAAACAGCGGCCAGCACTGCGCCAGCCGCTCGATTGCCTCGGCGTCTTCGGAAAACGCATAAAACGCCCCACCACCGCGGCGCGGGAACAGCATGTCGCGCCCGGCTTCCAGCCCGAGCCCGGCCAATACGCTATCGAGCAACTCGTCGGTCAGCCCACTCACCAATCGACTGCCGCCGACAATATGCCGCAGCCGACCCGAGCCGAACACCCACGACTGGATCGAATTGGCCTCGAACACAAGACAATGCCAACTCATTGCATGACTCCCTTTGTAATCTGGCCCACCAGGGCCTCGTGATCGCAACCTCTGATCTGAATCTGCGCCGGCGAAAGCCCCAGCGCATAGCGTGCAAACGGCCGCTTGCCGGTCTGCACCACCTGATAGTGCGCTGCTGCCGGGCCGAGCTCGGCTTTCAGGCGGCTGTTCAGCTTGGAGCAGTTCGGGCGGAAATCCTCGACGCCATAGGTGCCGGCATGCAGCGCACTCAGTGAACGCTCACTCGCGCCCACATCTTCCATCACCGCCAGCAGCGTGCGTGTATCGACAGCCTCGGCTCCAGTGAACTGCACCGGCGGCAGCCCCTCACGCGCCCGGATCGCCAGCCACGCGAGGATGGAAAACAGCACCTTGCCCATCCGGATCCGCTTGCCGTGCGCCCGGACCGTGCCCGCGTCGAAATCGATCATCAACTGCGGCTCGTCCAGGCTGTCTTGCAGTCGCCGCACGGTTTCGCTGTAGCCGGCACCCTCCTGCAAACCCTCCAGCGCCGTGCGGTTGCCCAGCAGCACAATCGGAATATCGGCCAGGGTAAGGCGTGCATCGGCGGTGTTGACCGTCTCACCGCCAATCGTCAGCTCCCGCGGCGTGGCCGGCGGGTAGAAAAAATCGCGGCACGACTCGAATGGCCGGTTGAGCAGCACGTGACTGAGCCGGTCCTGCGGTCGGCCCAGCAGGCTCATCGCGTAGCCCAGGTAAAAACCCATGGTCTTGCGGCCACCGGCCATGGACGCATGCACCGCCGCGGTGTGATCGCTGCAGAAACCGCGCAACAGATCAACGATGCAATCGGCCGCCGAACGGTTGGCTGCCGCATCATGAATATCGTCCAGCGGGCGACCGTCGGCATCGCAGATCACATGCAGATTGCGCTCGCCGAAGTCGATTGGCTCGGCGTCGAGTCGGTAGTCACGCAGCAACTGGAAGTACTGGCCGCGGCCATGATCGAGCAGCGTCTCGCGCGCCAGCTCGATGCCGTGCGCCGTACTCACCAGATGAATTTCGGTCGGCACGAAGCGCGGCGCACCCTCGACCGCGAGCTTGAACAGGGTCTCGGTGAGGATTTGCGGCGACATGCCGCTGACCGCCACCAGAATGCGGCGTTCGAAGGTGTGCGGCTGGGCAGCGTTCGCGCTCACCGCGCACCGCCCGGGAGCCGCGCCCGCCCCATTCCATCGCTGATCCCTGGGGACAAGCACGCAAGCCGCCGACTGCCAATTTTCAAACCAACGCCCCTTCCCGAGAACACTGCACGTTCCTGCATCGATTCCAGCCCCACTGAAAATACTCTAGCCACATTCACCCGCTCCGTCAAATCACCACTCGCCGCACTCGTCATCAGGCGGAAATCACACTCAATCGTAGCTGCTTGCAATCCGGTTCAGATGCGGCGACGCGGCAACGACCGCCAGGCCCTCATCGAGAATATCGGTACCCACGCGGGTCAGATGATCGCGCACCCGCGGCGGAATCGCCTTCTCGTGCGTTCCCAGATAGGTCAGTGCCTGGCTGACCGACCACTCGTTGCGGCCCCACTCGGAAAGCTCGCTCTCGACCCGCTCGACCACCCGCTGCTGCGTCGCCCGCGCCAGCGTCAGGCGCGTGAGGAACTGGTCGATCAATGCATAGGCCGCCGACCGGTTGCGGGCCGCATGAATCTGCTTTTCCAGGTCCGACAAATGGCTATAGGCGCCCTGCACCGAGCCATTGACGAAATCTCCAACCGCGACCTGCCGGGTATGAATCCAGCGATCGCGCGCGACGTTCTCAAAGCTGGTCAGCCCGTTCGAGCAGACCAGAATGGTGCGCCCCCAACGCAGCCGGTAGGCGCTGTAGCCGGTATTCAGCCCATAGATCACGCGGCAATGCAGGCCCACCGCACCCTTGCCGGAGGGCACGCCAAACTCCTCGACCACCTCCTGGAAGGCGGTTTCGAACACACGGCCATTGGGGCGGATGCCGATCGGCTTCATGGCCGCAATCAGCTCGTTCCGAAACGCCTGCTGGTTCATTTCGACGAAGCTTGTCGCTGTCAGCCCATAGATCGCCTGGTGCCGACCATCCGTCTGGTAGCGCAGCACCGCATCCGAGTTCTCCAGGGCAGCGGCAAGCCGCTGTGCCAACCACTCCGGCTCGGCCTGCTTCCAGCGCTCGATGGTCGCATCGCGATCCAGATTGGGCCAGATGCGGCTGCCGAACTGATGGATCAGGCGCAGGTCCAGCCTGTCCTCGACCACCATCCCGCCGGCACGAATTGCAATGTGGCGCGCGCCGGCGGAAAGATCCACGGCAACCGGACCATCCAGCGGCAGCAATCTGACCTGAGCCTCACGCTCGATCACGCGATCGAGGGCGGCTTCGATTGGGGATTCAAGAACTCGCATGCTGCTACCCGTAATGACCAAGAGAATGAATCGAAAACCCCGCGGCCCAACCGCACCGCTGCCTTCTCGCGACCAGGAAATTGTCGGTTTCCATGGTGTGTTGATTAAAACATGCCGACCAGGGCCGGCACGAATCGGCAAGATTGCCGGGGACGTGCATCGATCTTGATCTCCATGGCTCCAGAGCCGCTATCAAACCATGGAATGGGCAAAACGGAGCAGTGCGGCAAGATTGCCAACCACGCAGCGCCGGGGATGTTGAGCCGCAAGCGAACCGCACTGATCGATACCGACCGGAAAAACAATTCCGCGCTGGATACTGATCAGAAAAGGCTTATACCCTGTAGGAGCGGCGCCCCCGCCGCGATCCAATTCGCCCTAATCCCCCAAACCAGCGAACGCTTCCCAACCTGTAGGAGCGGCGTCCCCGCCGCGATCCATTTCGCCCTAATCCCCCTAACCAGCGAACGCTTCCCAACCTGTAGTAGCGGCGTCCACGCCGCGATTCATCTCACCTTAATCCCCCTAACCAGCGAACGCTTCCCAACCTGTAGGAGCGGCGTCCCCGCCGCGATTCATCTCACCTTAATCCCTTCTGATCAGGGAAGGCTTTCTGACGGTGGTCGGACAGCAACGGCTACGAGCCGCCGCGTCTTAATCCCTTCTGATCAGGGAAGGCTTTCTGACCTTGCCGACATCTTCTGGCGGGACTCGTAAGCTTGGGTCTTAATCCCTTCTGATCAGGGAAGGCTTTCTGACGGCCAGTCGTTTGCTGATGGTCGCTGAGGCTAACGTCTTAATCCCTTCTGATCAGGGAAGGCTTTCTGACGTTTCAAATTCTTTAAGGAGCTGTGCAAGCTCGTCTTAATCCCT
>JAVVDV010000007.1:0-87037 GCA_032251355.1 Wenzhouxiangellaceae bacterium | reverse complement strand
CCCGCATCCCGGCGTTCATGTATCTGACCGATTTCCGAGAGAACACCCTGCAGGATGTAATCACGAAGCTGGAGCCGAACCTGTTCAGAACCGTCACCGGACTCACGGTCGAGGACTTTCATTTGCTCGTTCGTTTGAAAGTGTTCAACACCGAGCAAATGAACCAGGCCGTCTTCGCCTTCCGGCGTTACGAAGATGCCTCGCTGCGCTATACCGGAATCGAAAGCCACGAGGGGCTATCGCATTACGGCTTATACGACACGGTCGTTGCCCGGGAGGAGGCGCCGCCGTACCAGTAACCCTCGCTACACGCCCATGCATCTCGGAGAACTCGCCTGCAGGCAGGCTCCTACAGCGCAAACTGCGTGGAGTGCGACACCCTTCGGTGCGTTTCGCCTGCGGCTCAACACACCCTACGCCCGATCCAACATTCCGCCCGAACCAATGCCCTGCCCGCGTAGGGTGCGTCGAGCGTAATCGAGCAAGCCGCTTCAAACCAAACCATCGCGAATCGCCCCGGCCCGACGCGGCCGGTACGATCACCGCCCGCGCAAGAACAGCTTGTCCAGCGCGCTCATGTCGAGTTCGGTCCAGGTCGGGCGGCCGTGGTTGCATTGGCCGCTGCGTTCGGTGCGCTCCATTTCGCGCAGCAGAGCGTTCATTTCCTCGATGCTCAAGCGCCGGTTGGCGCGCACCGAGCCGTGGCAGGCGGCGGTCGAGAGCAGCTCGTCGATGGCCTGGTCGACTCTGCGGCTCTGGCCGAGTTCGACCAGGTCGGCGAGCAGGTCGCGCACCAACGCGCCGGTATCGCCGCGCGCGAGCAGCGCCGGCACGGCACGGATGACGACACTTTCCGGGCCGGCCGCGTCGATCTCGAAGCCCAGCCGTCCCAGCTCCGCCTGATGATTTTCCAGCGCACGGACTTCCTTTTCCGCACAGGCCAGCGTTTCGGGCACCAACAGCGGCTGGCTGCGGATGCGGTCCTCGGCCCAGGAGTGCTTCATGCGCTCGTAGGTGATGCGCTCGTGCGCGGCGTGCATGTCGACCACCACCAGCCCGCGCGCGTTCTCGGCCAGCACGTATACGCCGTGGATCTGGGCGACGGCAAAGCCCAGCGGCGGCATATCGCCATGCTCGGCCTCGTTGTCGCCCTCGAAGGCCGGGGACGACGCCGCAGCCGCGGCCAGCTCGGCGTAGCGCGCGATCGACTCGCCCACCGAAAGCCCGAGCCCGGACTGGCGCATCGGCGGCATCGAGCCGCCACGCGCCGCGCCCGGGGCCGGGCTTGACCCCGACCCGAAACCCGACGGCATCGGGTTCGGGATTGACCCGGCCGATGCCACAGCCTCACCCTGTCCGGCACGCGTATCGGCCAGCGCGCGGTTGAGCATGGAAAACAGGAAGTCATGCACCCGACGGCCGTCGCGGAAGCGAACCTCGGTCTTCTGCGGATGCACATTGACATCGACCCGCGCCGGGTCCAGCGCCAGCATCAGCACGTAGGCCGGGTGGCGGCCGCCGTACAGCACGTCGGCGTAGGCCTGGCGGATCGCGTGGGTGACCAGCCGGTCGCGCACCAGCCGGCCGTTGACAAAGAAATACTGCATGTCGGCACGCGCGCGCGAGAACGATGGGCGCGCGATCCAGCCCGACAGCGCCAGCCCGTCGTGACCGGTCTCCAGCCACAGCGCCTGATCGACGAATTCGCGCCCGCACACGCGCTCGACCCGCGCCAGCCGACCGCCCTCGTCGGCCGCCGGCGGCAGGCTGCGACTGGCGCGGCCGTCCTGGTACAACTCGAAGCCGACATCCATGCGCGCCAGCGCCAGGCGCTTGACCAGTTCGTCGACGTGACCGAACTCGGTCTTTTCGGTTTTCATGAACTTGCGCCGCGCCGGCGTGTTGAAAAACAGATCGCGCACATCGACCACCGTGCCCGGCGGCATCGCGCATGGACGCGGCGGGTCGGCACGGCCACCGTCGGCGGCCAGCAGCGAACCGGCCTCGGCATCCGGTGGACGCGACTTCAGCTCCAGACGCGCGACCGAGGCGATCGAGGCCAGCGCCTCGCCGCGGAAGCCCATGGTCGCGACTGCTTCAAGATCGTCGAGTGACTCGATCTTGCTGGTCGCGTGCGGGTGCAGTGCCAGCGGCAATTCTTCGGCCGCGATACCTGAGCCGTTGTCGGTGATGCGAATCCGCCGCAGGCCGCCGGCGTCGACATCGATGCGGATGCGGTCGGCGCCGGCATCCAGCGAGTTCTCGGCCAGCTCCTTGACCACCGAGGCCGGCCGCTCGATGACCTCGCCGGCGGCGATCTGGTTGACCAGCTGCGGCGGCAGCGCGCGGATCGGCATGGACGGGATCAGGAAACGGCTTCGTCGGGCAGGCGCAGCCGCTCGACCGGCTGGCCGCCGATCAGGTGCGACTGGATGATTTCCTCGAGATCGTGCTCGTCGATGTAGGTGTACCACACACCCTCGGGGTAGACCACCAGCGTCGGGCCGAGCTCGCAGCGATCGAGGCAGCCGGCGGTGTTGACGCGCACGCGACCGGCTCCGGCCAGGCCGAGTTCCTTGACCCGCCGCTTGGCCCAGTCGCGCAAGTCCGCTGAACCGCAGGCCGCACAGGAGGGACGATCAGCGCCCGGCGCGCGCTGGTTGGTGCAGAAAAACAGGTGCCGCTGGTAGAACATGGAAGCTGTCGGGTGCAAACCTGTCGGGCAATGTACCCGATCCATCCGCAGCGCGCGCGCCAGCCTGCACGGGCCGGGTGGTAAGATTTAATTTGACGTCCGTAGACGTTGCTCACGACCCAAACCGGCAATTTCCATGAACCCGATCCCGCACTCGCAGTCCAGCGTCGAGGCGACGGACTGGTGCTCGCTGCGTGACCGACTGACGGCCACGCGCGCGGCCACCGAGGCGCTGGTCGCCGACTTGTCGCCCGAGGACCAGAACCTGCAATCCATGCCCGAGGCCAGCCCGGCCAAGTGGCACCGCGCGCATACCTCGTGGTTCTTCGAAACCTTCGTGCTAGCCGAGCACCTGCCAGACTATGGAGTGTTTCACCCGGCGTTCGCCGAGCTGTTCAACAGCTACTACAACGGCGTCGGCCGCCAGCACCCGCGCCCGCAGCGCGCGCTGCTCTCACGCCCGAGCGCCAAGGCCGTGACCGACTACCGCAGGCATGTCGATGCGGCGATGAAAGCCTTGTTCGAACGCGCCAATCCGGAACTGGCCGCTGCCCTCACGCCGCTGATCGAGCTCGGCATCGCGCACGAGCAGCAGCACCAGGAACTGATCCTGACCGATCTCAAACATGCCTTCAGCCACAACCCGCTGGCGCCGCCGGTCGGTCAGTCGCCGCAAGCAGGACCTGCGACCACGGCAGATCCTGGCTGGCAGCGATTTTCCGGCGGCATCCACGAGATCGGCGCGCGTGGTGAATCGTTCTGCTTCGACAACGAAACCCCGCGCCACCGCGTGCTGCTCAATCAGGATTACGAGCTCGCCGAGCGGCCAGTGACGGTGCGCGAGTATGCCGACTTCATGGCCGACGGCGGCTACGAAGAGCCGCTGCTGTGGCTGTCGGATGGCTGGAGCTGGGTGCAGCAGCATTCTGTTCGGGCGCCGCTGTACTGGCGCTTTGAGGACGAACGCTGGCAGACGTTCATGCTCTCGGGCTGGCGCGAGCCGGATCCGGATGCGCCGGTCTGTCATATCAGTTTCTACGAAGCCGCCGCCTACGCCGCCTGGGCCGGTGCGCGACTGCCGACCGAGGTCGAATGGGAAATTGCCGCGCACGATGTCGAGATCCAGGGTCAGTTTGCCGACTCCGGCCGCTACCATCCCGAACCGGTCAAGCGCGGCGTTGGTCTGCATGGTCTGTTCGGTTCGGTCTGGGAATGGACCGCGTCGAACTACGCGCCCTACCCCGGCTTTGCCCCGGCGGCCGGTGCGGTCGGCGAGTACAACGGCAAGTTCATGGCCAATCAGATGGTACTGCGCGGCGGCAGCTGCGCCACGCCGGCCGGGCATATCCGGCCAAGTTATCGAAATTTCTTCTACCCGCCCGACCGCTGGCAGTTTTCCGGCCTGCGGCTGGCGCGCGACGCCTGAATGCGCGCAGCCGGAAACCTTAAATCAACCGTCTCCAAGGAACCGCGCATGACGCCCGAGCAGAAACGGCGCTTCGCCGACGATGTGATCGCCGGCCTGTCCGCCCCGCAGCCCGACATTCCGTGCAAGTACCTCTACGACGAGCGCGGATCAAAGCTGTTCGAGGCGATCTGCGAGACGGATGATTACTACGTCACGCGCGCCGATATCGCCTTGCACGAGGCGCATGTTGACGAAATCGAGGCGGCGATCGGACCGGACGCACACATCATCGAGTTCGGCTCCGGTGCCGGCATCAAGATCCGCATCATCCTGGGCTCGGCCGACCATGTGCGCGCCTACACCGCGATCGAAATCTCGCGCCAGGCGCTGGCCCAGGCCGCGGCCGAACTGCGACGCGACTTTCCCGAGCTGGAAATCCATTCGCTGGCGGCCGATTACACCCACGACATCGACACCGAACTGTTCCGGCTTGATCCGCCGGCGCGGCGGCGCGTGATTTATTTCCCCGGCTCGACCATCAGCAACTTTACCCACGAAGACGCGCACGCCTTCCTCGGCCGCATGGCGCGCATGGCCGGCACCGGCGGCGGCGTGCTGATCGGCGTCGATCGGGTCAAGTCACGCGAACGGCTGATCCGCGCCTACGACGACAGCGAAGGGGTGACCGCCGAATTCAACCGCAACCTGCTCAGGCGCCTGAAAACCGAACTCGGCGCCGAAATCGACGAAGACGCCTTCGCACACCGCGCGCGCTACGTCGAGGCACTCGAACGCATCGAAATGCACCTGGAGGCCGTGCGCGACACCGCCATCACCGTGGACGGCCAGCGCTTCGAATTTGCCGCCGGCGACACCATCCACACCGAGAATAGCCACAAGTACTCGGTCGAAAGCTTCAAGGCACTGCTACCCGGCACCGGCCTGGAACTCAACACCACCTGGACCGACCCGGAAGAACTGTTCAGCATGCATTACCTGGAAGTCGTCTGAGCTCCGACAGACGATCGCATGCTTGCACGATCCACTCGTGTCATCTCGATCCCGGTGCGTTTCGCCTGCGGCTCAGAAGACCCTACCGATTGCCACGGATCGCGCCAATCTGCCGGGGTTATGACTGAGACAAGCCAGGAAGTTCACGAGCCCGGCCGAGAAACAGACCGGCAATCTCGTCGTTGTTTACGTCGATGTCATCGGGGACTTTGAACTTGCCTTTGGCGGCGCCAATCCGGCGATCGACCGGCCCAACTTGGATGGGCACCAGCCTTGCAGCCGGACGACCGTTGCGGGCGATCACGATTTCACGCTCCCGGCCTTCTTCAATGGCCTTGACCAGACGCGACAGCGAGGACTTTGCTTCCAGTAGGTTTACGGATTGCATCGGCTTGACTCGATGTCGGAATACTGCATTCAGTCCAGTCCCGAAAGCCAATATTGCCATTCGACCAGCCGCATGCTAGTTTTGGCGGGACGATTATCTGCGGGAAATCAAGCAACCGCTTGACGTTTGTAGGGTAAATTTACATGTTTCGAGCCACCATCATCCTGTTTGTTTCGGTTTCGAAGCTGTGCGCATTGCAGCTGCTGTCGGCGTCCGCGCCGGCTCTGGCTGTCACGTCCGGCATGCCCGTCATGGAGCGACCTGTCGCCGCGCAGCCGGCCCTGCCCGAAGGGTTGGATGAACGCGACTGGCAGGCCATTCAGGCACAAGTCGTCGCCCACAGCCAGGCCAAGCGCTTTCAGGCCGTGCCCGCTGCAGCCCGTGGGGCGTATACGGCGGCCAACCCGGTGCACAGCTTTGCCATCCGCTATGCCGCCGATGGGGCCACCGAGCTGGCGCTGAATCAGCAAGACAGCGCAGATGCCACGGCGCATCGCATCGCGCTCAAACCGGTGGCGCTGGGTTACGGCAAGGACCTTGTCCCGCTGTCCGGCCCGCAGACGCGCACCGCCGCCGGGGTGCGGGTCGATACCCTCTGGACCGGCCAGTTGCGCGAGTGGTGGATCAACGACGTCGATGGCCTGGAGCAATGGTTCGAGCTGGCCGCGCCGCCGGCCGGTCGCGGCGACGCACCGCTCGCGGCACACCTGCGGCTGGAGCTGGCGCTGGACAGCAGCCTGAACGCGGCCCTGGCCGGCAGCGGGGATCGCCAGCACCTGCTGCTGCACGACGACGCCACCCGGGTGCGCTTCGAGAAGCTGCTCGTCGAAGACGCCACCGGCCGGCGGCTGCCGGCCAAGCTGGAACTGGGTCGGGTGCGGGACGCCCACCGGCTGGCCTACGTGATCGATGACCGTGGCGCAGTCTACCCGCTGACCATCGACCCCATCTTCGTCCAGCAGGCTTACCTCAAGGCCTCCAATAGCGGCGCGGGCGATTTCTTCGGCGGGTCGGTTGCAGTCAGCGGCGACACGGTGGTGGTCGGGGCGCGGGGCGAGGACAGCAGCGCCACCGGCGTCGATGCTGATCAGGGCAGCAATGCGTCCAGCTTTGCCGGCGCGGCCTATGTGTTCGTGCGCGACGGCAGCGGCGCCTGGTCGCAGCAGGCCTACCTCAAGGCCTCCAATACCGGCGCGAGTGATGAGTTCGGCTTCTCGGTCGCGCTCAGCAGCGACACGCTGGTGGTCGGCGCGCGGTTCGAGGACAGCAACGCCACCGGCGTCAACGGCGATCAGGCAAGCAACGCGGCCAGCGCGGCCGGCGCGGCCTATGTATTCGTGCGCGATGGCAGCGGCATCTGGTCGCAGCAGGCCTACCTCAAGGCCTCCAATACCGGCCCGGGTGATGAATTCGGCTTCTCGGTCGCGCTCAGCGGCGACACGCTGGTGGTCGGCGCGCGGGGCGAGGACAGCAACGCCACCGGCGTCAACGGCGATCAGGTAAACAACGAGGCCACCACGTCCGGCGCGGCCTATGTGTTCGTGCGCGATGGCAGCGGCATCTGGTCGCAGCAGGCCTACCTCAAGGCCTCCAATACCGACGCGCTCGATCAGTTCGGCTCCTCGGTCGCGGTCAGCGGCGACACGCTGGTGGTCGGGGCACCGGACGAGGACAGCAGGGACAGCTTTCAGCGCAACAATGCGTTCCTCTCGGCCGGCGCGGCCTATGTGTTCGTGCGTGAAGGCAGCGGCGCCTGGTCGCAGCAGGCCTACCTCAAGGCCTCCAATGCCGACGCGGACGATCAGTTCGGCGAATCGGTCGCGGTCAGCGGCGACACGGTGGTGGTCGGCGCGCGGGGCGAGGACAGCAACGCCACCGGCGTCAACGGCGATCAGGTAAACAACGAGGCCACCACGGCCGGCGCGGCCTATGTGTTCGTGCGCGATGGCAGCGGCATCTGGTCGCAGCAGGCTTACCTCAAGCCCTCCAATACCGATGCGAATGATCAGTTCGGCTTCTCGGTTGCGCTCAGCGGCGACACGCTGGTGGTCGGCGCGCGGGGCGAGGACAGCAACACGACCGGCATCGATGGCGATCAGGGCAATAATGCCGCGAACGATTCCGGCGCGGCCTATGTGTTCGTGCGTGAAGGCAGCGGCGCCTGGTCGCAGCAGGCCTACCTCAAGGCCTCCAATACCGGCGCGAGCGATCGGTTCGGCGAATCGGTCTCGATCAGCGGCGATACGGTAGTGGTCGGCGCGCTGTTCGAGGACAGCAACACGACCGGCGTCGATGGCGATCAGGGCAATAATGCGGCCAACGATTCCGGTGCGGCCTATGTGTTCGATCTTGCCTTCAAAATCGGCGGCTCCGTGACCGGCCTGGACGGCAACGGCCTGGTGCTGCGCAACAACGGCGGCGATGATTTGACCATCGCAGCGGACGGTCCATTTACGTTCCCGACTGCACTGAATGATGGCAGCGGCTACACCGTCACCGTCGCCACGCAACCCGCCACTCTCAGCCAGACCTGTGCCGTGACCAACGGCTCGGGCACCTTGGCCGGCGCGGATGTGGCCAATGTCCAAGTGACCTGCACCACCAACACCTTCACCGTCGGCGGCACGGTGACGGGATTGGAAGGTTCCGGCCTGGTGTTGCAGAACAACGGCGGCGATACCCTCTCTATTCTTGAGGATGGAGCGTTCACATTTTCAACAGCACTCAAAGACGGTGAGTCATATTCAGTGGCCGTTTCCTCACGGCCAACAGCTCCCAAGCAGGTCTGCTCCGTGACGAATGGCGAAGGCAAGCTTTCCGGGGAAGCGGTAAGCAATATAGCGGTAGGCTGTTTGAGGGGCTATTCGGTGAGCGGCACCGTATCTGGCGTTCGGTCTCCCGGATTGGTCATAGATCTAAACAACAAATCGGCACTTTTATTTGAGCAAGACGCCGACTTTACATTCCCGCTTTGGCTTAAGACAGCAGAAACCTGGGGCGTCCAGATTCTTTTTGAGCCAGATTTGCATACCTGTACAGTGTCGCCAGCCAGTGGCATCTACGACGGGTCGGATGTTGAAGGCGTCGCTGTTGAATGTTCAACAAACATTCTTTTCAAAGAAAGTTTTGAGGATCTTTCACCCGATCCAATAGAAATTGATTAGATGAACTGCTCCGGTTAACAACCTTTGAGGTCAAACTTGTAGTCGGAAGCACGAGATCACAGAGACGCGAGATATATCACGCCCATCCTTGCAGGTCTGCATCATCTTCCAGCGCTCGACCAAGCACTCAGTCCGTGTACAAGAGCTACGGAAGGAGTTGCGCTGGATATGGGCTAGTGGGTCACCCGATCCCGCAAATAAACCGGTGCCAATTCATGTGCCTGAATAGGCGTTACTGCAGTGGCAAGCGCAAGCAGGGCCACAGCGGTCGGCATCCCGTCGGGCATACGCCGGGTGCAGTTTGCGCCCATCTGCGGATCGAGCCGCTCGCCATAGCGCGTCAGCCCATCGCCGACCGCAACAAACGGTCCATCGGCCGGCGGCTCGACCGCTTCAGGTGCCAATAGCTGCTCGGCCACCAGCGCGACAGGCTGGCCAACACGATCGAATGAGTACGCGCAGGTATAGACCTCGTCCATGCGTGCGTCGAGCAGCACGATCGCCCGCTGATCGACGTCGGGTACGCCTGCCACATAGGCCATTGCAGCGAGGCAGGAGACCGGGTAACACGGCAGGTCGTGGGCCAGCGCGATGCCTTGGGCGACGCCCAGGCCGATGCGCAGGCTGGTGAAGCCACCGGGGCCGCGATCGACGGCCAGCGCGTCAAGGTCGCGGTAGCCGATACCGGCCTCGGCCAGTAGCTCGGCGATCCACGGCAGCAGCACTGTTGCGTGCATGCGCGGATCGTCGCCCGAGCGGCGGATGACTTCGCCGTCGATCGCCAGCGCCACGCTGCAGACGCGGGTGGCGGTTTCGATCGCCAGGCGCTTCATGCCACGCCCCTGATAAAGGCCGCCGCCTCGTCGCCACCGCTGCAGCGCGACATCTTCGGCAGGCTGGACAGGAATACCCGGCCGTAGGCACGCGACGCGATGCGCGGATCGCCGATCACCAGCACGCCGCGGTCGTCGGAGTGTCGGATCAGGCGCCCGGCGCCCTGCTTGAGCGCGATCACCGCGGCCGGCAGCTGCAGGTCGCGGAATGGATTGCCGCCGGACTCGCGCAGGCTCTTGATGGTCGCGGCCAGCACCGGGTCATCGGGGGCGGCGAACGGCAGCTTGTCGATTACCACCACCGACAGCGCCTCGCCGCGCACATCCACGCCTTCCCAGAAGCTGGCCGCACCCAGCAGCAGGCGACCGGGGCCGGCGCGGAACTCGGCCAGCAGCACGTCGCGCGGTGCGTCTTCCTGGATCAGCAACTGGAAATCGCTGTGCGCGCGCAGCCACTCGGCCGCGCGGCGCAGCGCCCGATGCGAGGTAAACAACAGGAACGCCCGACCGCGGCTGGCAATCAACAGCGGCAGCACCTGCTCCAGCAAGGCCTCGGTGTGGGCCGGATCGTTCGGCTCGGGCAGATCGCGCGGCAGCCACAGACGCGCCTGGCGGGCGTAGTCGAACGGACTGGGAATCGCCAGCGTCGCGGGATCGGTCAGCCCCAGCCTGCGACTGAAATGCTCGAAACCGCCGCTGACGGCCAGCGTCGCCGAGGTCATGATCCAGGTCGATTCCAGCTCGGCACGCAGGCGCTGAAACGGCTCGGCGATGTCCAGCGGGGTGAGCGTCAGGGTCAGGCGACCGCGTCGGCAGGCAAACCAGCGCACGCCTTCCTGGCTTTCGCCGGACAGCAGCGTGGCCAGCGTGCGCGCCAGCAGGCCGGCCCGATCATGGCAGGCTGCGAATTCGCGCGAGCTGGCCTCCAGCGGCGCCAGCGCTTCGGCCAGCGCGGTGATGGCCGCGAGCAACGTTTCGAGCTCTGCCGCCAGTCCGGCCAACCGCCGCCAGTCGCCGCGCTCGGGCAAGCGATGCGCGGCCGAGGCCAGCTGGGTCAGTGCCTGGTGCAAATCTTCGATCGGCTCACGCACCGCCGGCAGCGTGCCAGCGGTCTCCCCGGCCGCAGCCAGCACATCGCGCGCAAGGTCATCGAGCTGCCAGGCGCTGACGCTTTGCGAGAAGAACCGAGTCGCCAGATCGGGCACCTGGTGGGCCTCGTCGACAATAATCGCGGCCGCGCCCGGCAACACCTCGCCGAAGCCGGTCTGCTTCAGGGCCAGGTCGGCGAACAGCAGGTGGTGGTTGACGACCACGATGTCGGCCTCCTGCGCCCGCCGGCGCGCGCGCACCACCGGGCATTCGGAGAACTTCGGGCATTCCGAGCCCAGGCAGTTGTCGACCGTGGAGGTGACCAGCGGCCAGACGCGCGCGCGCTCGGGGATATCGGCAAGTTCGCGGATCTCGCCGGTATCGGTTGTGCGCGCCCAGCGTCGGACCTGTTCGAGATGGTCTTCGGTATCGGCATCCAGCCCGCCGGGCAGGCTGTCGGCGCGCTCCAGCCGCTGCGGACACAGGTAGTTGGCCCGGCCCTTGAGCAGCGCGACCTTGCGCTCGGCACCGGTCGCCTTCAGCGCCAGCGGCAGGTCGCGGTTGAACAGCTGGTCCTGCAGGTTCAGCGTGCCGGTGGAGATGATCGCGCGGCGGTCGCGCAGCAACACCGGCAGCAGGTAGGCCAGCGTCTTGCCAGTGCCGGTGGCCGCTTCGGCGACCAGGTCGCGGCCCTCATCCAGGCTGCGATCGATGGCCTCGGCCAGTTCCAGCTGGCCCGGACGCGGCTGGAAGCCGTCGAGCAGCTCGGCCAGGCGACCGTCGGCGGCAAACTGTCGGGCGAGATCGGTCAAGGCCTCAGAACCGCTCCGGCGGCGCGACCCGGCATTCGGGCAGCTTGGCATAGGCCTGCCAGGCACCGTCGTACTCGCCCTCGCGCTCGCGCACCTGCATCAGGGTGCGCAGACTGCGCTGGCAGATCTCGCCGACCTGCGGGCCGAACTCCCATGCGCGCGCGGCAAAGCTGCCGGCCTGGTCCAGTCGACCCTGCTCGAAGTGAATCTCGGCCAGATGTTGCAGAATTTCCGGGTCGCGCCCGTCGATCCGGAGCGCGCGCTCCAGCAACGATTGCGCGCGCGCCCTATCGCCGGCCTGCTCGGCCTCGGCCGCCTGCCGGCCGAGCGTGACCACCGCCGGATTGCGCACGGTGAAGACCTGCAATTCCTCATTGGATGACGGCTCGGGCGCCCGCACGCGCTCGTCGAATACGCTCCCGGGCGGGCGCGACTCGCGCTCCGGCGGCACCCAGCCTGTGCTGCAGCCGGCCAGCAATCCTGCAAGCAGCATCGTGATCAGGAGTACACCGGCACGCCGGGCCGGTCGCAGGGCAGTGATACGCAAATCCATCATGATTGGCTCGGGTGGCAAGCAGGCGAACAACGCTGCAATGGTACCCGCTAGACTGCTCAGGGATGGACCACCAACGCCCCCACATCGTCGTCCTGACCGGCGGCATCGCCAGCGGCAAGACCGCGGTTTCCGACGCCTTCGCCGACCTCGGCGTGCAGGTGATCGACACCGACCGGATCGCGCGCGAGCTGGTCGAGCCCGGCCGCCCGGCGCTGGATGCGATCCGCGAACGCTTCGGCGACGCGATCCTGGACGAATCGGGAGCGCTGCGTCGCGCCCGGCTGCGCGAGATCATTTTCAGCGACGCCGACGCGCGCGCCGACCTCGAAGCCATCCTGCACCCGCGCATCCAGCACGAGGCGCGCGCCCGGATCGATGCGGCCAGCGCCGCCTACGTGATCCTGGTCGTACCGTTGATGACCGAAACCGGGCTGTTCAAAGACGCCGACCGCGTGCTGGTGGTTGACGTGCCCGAAGCCGTGCAGATCGAACGCCTGGTGGCTCGCGACAGCGTCAGCCGCACCCAGGCCGAAGCCGCACTCGCCGCCCAGGCCAGCCGCGCCGAACGACTGGCGCGCGCGGATGAGGTCATCGAGAACACCGGCACGCTGGAACAACTCAAGGCGCGCGTCGCCGCGCTGCACCGGGAATGGATGCGGGAATCCTCGTAGCCGTCCATTGGCGCGTTCGGGCTATGGTCCGATGGTATTTGACGGCCCGGGCACGAGCCTCCTACACGGGCATCGCACACAAGGCCTCAATCACCACCCGCACTGGCCGCGGCAGGCCCAGCGCCAGCGCGGCTTCCGTCTCGAACCAGCGGCTGTCGTCGTCGTTGACCTGCGCAGATTCATCAGTCCAGCGGCCATGCTCGAAGTGCATGGTCAGCGCGAAGTGGCTGAACACATGGCGCAGCGGATCGAGCCGGGACAGGCGGTGCAGCGCAGGCATGGAGTCCACATCCAGCTCGGGCAGGCACCACAGACCACCCCAGATGCCGGTCGGCGGACGCCGTGCCAGCAGGATTCGACCCCGGCCGTCGCGGGCGACCAGAAAGCGCTGGCTGCGCTCAGGCAGCGTGCGTGCCGGCCGCGGTGCGGGCAGTTCGTGCACGCGTCCGTCCAGCCGCGCCTTGCAGTCGTCGGCAACCGGGCAGGCTGCGCAGTCCGGCTGCTTCGGGCGGCACAGCGTGGCACCGAGGTCCATGATCGCCTGGGTGTAGGCCGCGGCGCGACCGGGCGGCGTGCGCCGGTCAGCCTCCTGCCACAACAGCCGCTGCACCGATGACTGGCCCGGCCAGCCGTCGATCCCTGCGTGGCGGGCCAGCACGCGCTTGACATTGCCGTCGAGGATCACCGCCCGACGATCGAAGGCCTGGGCGACGATGGCCGCGGCGGTCGAGCGGCCGATGCCGGGCAACGCCTCCAGCGCATCGATTTCACCGGGCAACTCGCCGCCGTGGTGCGCAACAAGCTCGCGCGCGGCCGCGTGCAGGTTGCGCGCCCGTGCGTAATAGCCCAGCCCCGACCAGGCCGCAAGCACGTCGTCCAGCGGCACTCGAGCCAGCGCATCGACCGTCGGAAAACGCTGCATGAAACGCTGGAAGTAGCCAACCACGGTCTCGACCCGGGTCTGCTGCAACATGATCTCCGAGATCCAGACCCGGTAGGCCGTGCGCGGATGTTGCCACGGCAGATCGTGGCGGCCGTTTTCCTGCCACCAGTTCAGCAGACGATCGGCAAACGTCGGCTCCAAGCGCTTACCCGGACCTGAATCGGCAACCCGGAAACCGGGAACCCTTATTCAACCGGCAACACCGCGTGCACAAAGGTGCCGGCATCGAACGGCCGCAGGTCGATGGCGCGCTCGCCCACACCGATGAAGCGGATCGGCACGCCCAGCTTGTCAGCGATCGCGAACACGATGCCGCCGCGCGCGGTACCGTCGAGCTTGGTGATGGTGATGCCGGTCAACTGCACGGCGCGGTTGAACTGCTCGGCCTGGGCCAGCGCATTCTGGCCGGTGCCGGCATCGACCACCAGCATCACCTCGTGCGGCGCTTCGGGATCGATCTTGCTCATCACACGCCGGATCTTGCCCAGTTCGGCCATCAGGTGATCCTGGGTGTGCAGGCGGCCGGCGGTGTCGGCGATCAGCACGTCGATATCGCGGGCCTTGGCCGACTGCAGTGCATCGAAAATCACGGCAGCCGAATCGGCGCCCTGACCCTGCGCGACCACTGGCACATCGTTGCGATCGCCCCAGGTCTTGAGCTGCTCGACGGCCGCGGCGCGGAAGGTATCGCCGGCGGCCAGCATCACTTTCAGACCATCATCCAGGTAGCGCCGCGCCAGCTTGCCGATGGTGGTGGTCTTGCCAACCCCGTTGACGCCGACCATCAGGATCACGAACGGCTTTTTCGAAGGATCGACGGCCAGGAACTGCTCGCACGGCTCGAGCATCGCGTACAGCTCGGCCTGCACCGCCGGCAGCACGTCGGACGGCGCAGTGACCACGCCGGCCTTGATGCCGTCGCGCAGGCGGTCGACCAGCGCGGTGGTCGCGGCCACACCGAGGTCGGCGGTCAGCAGCGTGGTTTCGATATCCTCGAGCAGCGCCTCGTCGATGCGCTCGGCCGAACGCACCAGTCCGAACAGTTCGGACAGGCTGCTGCGGGTTCGTTCCAGCCGCGCGTCCAGCGGATCCTGGCCGGACTGCGGCTTTTCGGTGACGGCGGACTTCTCCAGCCCGGCACCGGACTTCTTGCGGCGAAAGATCGAGAACATGGTGGCAGCCGAATCGCACGGAATGGCGGTAAGCATCGGTATGCTAGCAGCATGACCGGAAGTGTGCGCATCAATGGCGGCTACTGTCACGCCTTCTTCCAGGCATCCCGGCAGTTCGGGCGTTTCGTGCGAAACGACCATTTCGCACTATACTCGGAGCATGTTCACGACCGAGCACCTCTCAATGAACGAGCCCCGTTCCCGCGACTACCACGACATCAGCGCAACCGAATTCAAGAAGCGCTTTGGCAAAACGCTGGACGATGCCGCGCACGGTCAGCCGGTGCGGATCATTCGCCACGGCCGGCGCGACCAACGCCTGGTGCTGTTGCGTGAAGACGCGCTCGCGGCGCTGCAGGCGCGCGTCAATTCACCGCTGGAGGCGCTGCGCGAACAGTTCGACAACATGCTGGCCCGCATGCAGACGCCGGAGGCACGCCAGGCCGCAGCCAGCATCGGCACGGTGAAGCCGGCAACGCTGGGCGAGGCCGCACAGCGAGGCACCCGGCGGGGTGGTTGAACGCGAGCCGCCGACGGTTGCGACGATCACAGTCATCGCCGGCACCAACGGCGCCGGCAAGAGCAGCATCCTCGGCGAATACCTGCGTCAACAGGGCGGCGAGTATTTCAACCCCGATGAAATCGCCCGCCGTCTGCGCGAAAACGAGGCCGGTCTGCGTCAGGCCGATGCCAATGCCCTGGCCTGGACCGCCGGGCGGGATTTGCTGGCCAATGCAATCGATCATGGCCTCGACTTTGTGTTCGAAACCACCCTCGGCGGCAACACCATCCCGAGACTTCTGGCAGATGCCGCTTCCAGAGGGCACCATGTGTCGATCTGGTATGTCGGCCTGGATTCGCCGGAAACACACATTCGACGTGTCGAGGCGCGCGTGCGGCGAGGTGGACATCCAATAGCGGAATCGAAAATCCGGGAACGATTTACCCGCAGCGTGGAGAATCTCATCGCGCTATTACCAATGCTGCACGAATGCCGAGTGTTCGACAACAGCTACGCTGCCGAACTCGACCAGGGCGAAGCGCCGAGACCCGCAAGCCTTCTGCACCTGCGTAACGGTGAGATTCTCGAGTCGGTCGCCCTGCACAAGGTGCCCGAGTGGGCCAAGCCCATATTCGCCGCACATCTGATCGAAAGGCGATAAACATCGCTATGCTCGCAGCATGACCGGAAGTTTGCGCATTATCGGTGGCAGCTGGCGTGGCCGCAGGCTGGCCGTGCCTGATCTGCGCGATCTTCGGCCCAGCGGTGATCGCGTGCGCGAGACACTGTTCAACTGGCTGCAGGGCCGGGTGCACGGCCGGCGCTGCCTGGACCTGTTCGCCGGCACCGGTGCACTGGGGCTGGAGGCTGCCTCGCGTGGTGCGGCCGAGGTGGTACTGGTCGAGCGCGAGCGCAAGCTGGTGGACGCGCTGGACCGGATCGCCACCGACTGGCCGGGCGGCGAGGTGCTCAAGCCGGTGCGCGCCGACGCGCTGGCCTGGCTGGAGACCGCAGCCGGCCCGTTTGACCTGGTGCTGGCCGACCCGCCGTTCGCGGCCGGTTGCTACGCGCAGTTGCTCGCGCGGCTGGCGCGCCCCGGCCTGCTGGCCGCCGATGCCCGGATCTACCTCGAAAGTCCGGCGCGCGCAGCAGCTCCGGTGGCTTCCGCGACATCCCCGCCAAGCTCCGCGCCCTGCATGGCGGCCGAGCTTGAACCCGACGAACCGACCTGGACCATCCTGCGCGAAAAAATCGCCGGCGAGGTGCGGATGCAGTTGCTGGCCGCAGCTACCGAACCGCGCGCAACCGGCTGAACGGACCAGCCGGGCCCAATCTCCTATAATCGCCGCTGGCCTGAACGGCAGAGCTCGCAATGTCGACTGCGCTGGATTACAACGTCGCGATCTACCCGGGCACCTTCGACCCGCTGACCAACGGCCACGCCGATCTGATCCAGCGTGCCGCGCGCATGTTCAAACGCATTGTCGTGGCGATTGCCGAGAGTCCGCAAAAGCAGCCCGCATTCCCGCTGGCCCAGCGCATCGACCTGGCGCGCAGCGTGCTTGAAAGAGTCGGCCCGGCCGAGGTCGTGATCGCCGGTTTCGACAATCTGCTGGCCGATTATGTGCACGAACAAGGCTCGGGCGTCATCCTTCGAGGTCTGCGTGCGGTATCGGATTTCGAGTACGAGTTCCAGCTCGCATCGATGAACCGGCATCTGGTCAGCGAAGCCGAAACGGTTTTCCTGACCCCGGCCGAGGAGTTCAGCTTCATCTCCTCGAGCCTGGTCAAGGAGATCGCCCGGCTCGGCGGTGACGTGTCCAAGTTTGTTGACCCGCGGGTCGATCGTGCGCTGCGTGAACGTTACGGGTTTGCGGGATGATTGTTTTTGGAACACTTTTTCAGGATTTCTCAATGCATCGATTGACCAGAATCTTCGCCCTCGTCACCGCCCTTCTCGTCAGCACCTCGGCGCTGGCCGAAGGGCCCGGCAAAGCGGCGATTGCTTCGGCCCACGAGCTCGCCACCAAGGCCGGGTTCGAGGTGCTGGAAGCAGGCGGTAACGGTTTCGATGCCGCGGTTGCGGTGTCGGCGGCGCTGGCGGTGGTCGAGCCGGCGTCCTCAGGCATCGGCGGCGGCGGCTTCTGGCTGCTGCACCGCGCCTCCGACGGCTTCACGACCATGGTCGACGGCCGCGAAGAGGCGCCGGGCGCGGCCACCGAAGACATGTACATCGACGAAAACGGCGAGGTCAACCGCGATCTGGCCGTCAACGGCCCGCTGGCCGCCGGCATTCCCGGTGCGGCCGCCGGCTGGGTGCACATCAACAGGAATTACGGGCGACTGCCGCTGGCCAAGGTTCTGGCCCCGGCCATCCGACTGGCCGAGCAGGGCTACGAGGTCGACCAAAAGTACCGCGACCTGATCGGTTTTCGCGAAGAGGTGATGAACCGTTGGCCGTACACGGCCGAGATCTTCCTGCGCGACGGCAAGGTGCCCGAGCCCGGCACGCTCATCGTCCAGACCGACCTGGCCGAGACTCTGAAGCGACTGGCCCAGAACGGGCATGACGGCTTCTACAGCGGCCGCACGGCCGAGCTGCTGGTCGAGGGCTCGCGCGCGGCCGGCGGGATCTGGTCGCTGGACGATTTCGCCGCCTACCGCGCGGTCGAGCGCGAGCCGATCAAACTGCAACACCATGATTACACGCTGCTGACCGCCGCCCCGCCATCATCCGGCGGCGTCGCGATCGCGCAGGTGCTCAACCTGATCGAGGACTTCGACTGGCAGTCCATGGGTCGGGTCGACCGCGTCCACCTGCTGGCCGAAGCCATGCGCCGGGCGTACCGAGATCGTGCGCTGTACATGGGCGATCCCGATTTTGTCGATATCCCGATCCGGATGCTGATCAGCGACGACTATGCTGCCGGCCTGCGCACGACGATCCGGATGGACCGCGCACTGCCCTCTGCCCATCTGGCCGCCGACCCCGATCGGCTGCGCGAGTCGAACAACACCACCCACTTCTCGCTGATCGATGCCGACGGCAATATGGTCTCGGCGACGCTGACGGTCAATCTGCCCTACGGCTCGGCGTTCGCCGCCCCGGGCACGGGCGTTTTGCTCAACAACGAGATGGATGATTTCTCGGCCAAGCCCGGCGAGCCGAATGCGTTTGGATTGATCGGCTTTGCCGCCAACTCCATCCAGCCCGGCAAGCGCATGCTCTCGTCCATGAGCCCGACGATTGTGATGGGGCCCGAGCGCACCGCCGTGATCGGCACGCCGGGCGGCTCGCGCATCATCACCATGGTGATCCTGGGCATCCTCGACTTTCTCGAGGGCAACGAACCGGAATCGTGGGTGTCACTGCCGCGCTTCCACCACCAGTACCTGCCGGACGAAATCTCGGCCGAGACCGACGCGCTGAGCGCCGATGAAATCGCCGAACTCGAAGCGCGCGGGCACACCGTGACCGTGCGCGAGCGGCCCTGGGGCAACATGCACGGTGTGATGTGGGAGCACGCAAGCAACACGCTGTCGGCCGCGCACGATCCGCGCTGGGAATCCGGCGGCGCGGAGGTGCGATGACCACCCGCCGCATCCTGGTCACCGCCGCACTGCCCTATGCCAACGGGCCAATCCACATCGGCCACATGCTCGAGGCAGTGCAGACCGACATCTGGGTCCGCTTCCAGCGCGCACGCGGCCATCAGGTGGTGTTCGCCTGGGCCGACGATGCGCACGGCACGCCGATCATGCTCAACGCCGAGAAACGCGGCCTGACCCCCGAGGCGCTGATCGAGCACTTCGGTGCGGAGCACCGGCGCGACTACAGCGACTTCGGCATCAGCTTCGACAACTACAGTTCCACCCATTCGGAAACCAACCGCGCCATCGTCGAGGAAATCTGGGCGCGCCTGAACGAGCGCGACTGCGTGGCCACGCGCACCATCGAACAACTTTATGACGCCGAAAAGGGCATGTTCCTGCCCGACCGCTTCATTCGCGGGACCTGCCCGAAATGCGGCGCGGAAGACCAGTATGGCGACTCCTGCGAGGTCTGCAGCGCCACCTACGAGCCCACCGACCTGGTCGACCCGCGCTCGGTGGTATCCGGGTCGACGCCGGTGCTCAAAAGCACCGAGCACTACTTCGTCACCCTGAAACCGTTCGAACACAGCCTCAAGGCCTGGATGCGTGCCGGCGCGCTGCAGGATGAGGTCGCCAACAAGCTCGGCGAGTGGTTCGACGAGGGCTTGCGCGACTGGGATGTCACCCGCGATGCGCCCTATTTCGGCTTTCGCATTCCCGGCACCGAAGACAAGTTCTTTTACGTCTGGCTGGACGCGCCGGTCGGCTACCTGGCCAGCTTCCGCGACGTGTGCGCGCGCGACGGACTGGATTTCGACGCCTGGGTGCGCCCGGGCGCGGATGCCGAGATGCATCACTTCATCGGCAAGGACATCATCTACTTCCACTGCCTGTTCTGGCCGGCGATGCTCGAGGGCAGCGGTTTCAAGCGGCCCGAGCGCGTGCATGCGCACGGTTTCCTGACCGTCAACGGCACCAAAATGTCGAAATCGCGCGGCACCTTCATCATGGCGCGCACCTGGCTCGACCACCTGCCGCCGGACATGCTGCGCTATTACTTCGCCGCCAAGCTCGGACCCGGACTGGCCGACATCGACCTGAATTTCGACGACTTCTGCAACCGCGTCAACGCCGACCTGGTCGGCAAGCTGGTCAACATCGCCAGCCGCGCGGCCGGATTCGTGCATCGTCTCAATGACGGCCGGCTGTCCGACGCATTGCCTGACCCGGCGCTGTATCGGGAATTCCTGGCCCAACAGGACGCGATTGCCGAGGACTTCGAGCAGCGCAACTACGCCGCCGCCATTCGCCGCATCATGGCACTGGCCGACCGCGCCAACCAGTACGTCGACGGCCACAAGCCCTGGCAGATGGCCAAGGACGCGGGTCGCGAGGACGAGGTGGTTGCCGTATGCAGCCAGGCGATCAACCTGTTCCGGGTGCTGATGACCTGGCTGCAGCCGGTCATCCCGAGCATCGCCGCGAACGCGCAAGCGTTTCTCAACGCGCCGCTGGACGACTGGCAGGCGCTGGATGAACCGCTGACCGGTCACCGGATCGAAAAATTCCAGCCGCTGGCGCGGCGTGTCGAGATCAAAAGCATCGAGGCCCTGATGGACGCATCGAAAGAATCGCTGGAAAAAACCGCTAGCACCGAGCAAGCCCCGAAGCTGGAACTGGCGCCGGAAATCACCATCGACCAGTTCATGGCCGTGGATCTGCGCATCGCGCGCATCGCCGAAGCCGACTACGTCGAAGGCGCCGACAAGCTGCTGCGGCTGAAACTCGACCTCGGCGGTGAAGTCCGCCAGGTATTCGCCGGCATCCGTTCGGCCTACGACCCGAAAACGCTGGAAGGTCGCCTGACCGTGATGGTCGCCAACCTAAAGCCGCGCAAGATGCGCTTCGGGCTGTCCGAGGGCATGGTGCTGGCCGCCGGTGGCGACGACGGCGGGCCGTTCCTGCTGGCACCGGATTCGGGCGCCGAACCAGGCATGCGGGTGCGATGAACCTCGCGGCGGGTTGAAGCCGGCAGCATGGATCTCGCCCTGATCATCATCAGCGCCGCGCTGGTCAACAACTTCGTGCTGGTGCAGTTCCTCGGCCTGTGCCCGTTCCTGGGCGTGTCAAACAAGCTCGAGGGCGCGACCGGCATGGCCATGGCCACAGCCTTCGTGCTGACGCTGTCGGCGGTGGCCAGTTACTGCCTGACCGCCTGGGTGCTGGAGCCGCTGGGCCTGGAGTTCCTGCGCATCGTCGCCTTCATCGTCGTCATCGCCGGGCTGGTGCAACTGATCGAACTGGTGATGCGCCATGCCGTGCCGATGCTGCACCGCGTGCTCGGCATCTACCTGCCGCTGATCACCAGCAACTGCGCGGTGCTGGGCGTGGCGTTGCTGAATGTGCGCGAACAGCACTCACTGGTCGAATCGGCGCTGTACGGGCTGGGTGCGTCGGCCGGTTTCGGCGGCGTGCTGGTGCTGCTGGCGGCGGCACGGGCAAAGCTGGCGCTGGCCGACGTGCCGGAGAGTTTCCGCGGCGCGCCGATCGGGCTTGTCACCGCCGGGCTGATGGCGCTGGCGTTCATGGGCTTTGCCGGGTTTGCCAGGCTATGACCGAGATTCTGATCGCCGGGCTGGTGATGCTGGTGCTGCTTGGCACGATCGGCGGCGTGCTGACCGTGCTGGCGCGACGCTTTGCGGCGGACGAGGACTCGGTGATCGAACAGATCAACGCGATCCTGCCGCAGACCCAGTGCGGCCAGTGCGACTTTCCCGGCTGCCGGCCCTACGCCGAGGCGATCGCCGAAGGCCGCGCCGACATCAATCAATGCCCGCCCGGCGGGGAGGCCGGGGTGCGCGCGCTGGCCGACCTGCTGGGCCGCGAGCCAAAGCCGCTGGATACCCGTCACGGCGAACACAAGGCGCCGCGCGTGGCGGTGATCGACGAGGACCGCTGCATCGGTTGCAAACTGTGCATCCAGGCCTGCCCGGTCGATGCCATCGTCGGCGCGCCGAAGCTCATGCATACAGTAATTGCCGACGAGTGCACCGGCTGCGACCTGTGCCTGCCGCCCTGCCCGGTCGACTGCATCGACATGGTGCCGCGGCGCCAGCCGTTCATCTGGCCACTGGCGATTGGTGAGCAAGACGCTGATGCCGAGCATGCACCCGCTGGCGCTGCAACCGAAGCGAATACCGCTGATGCTTGAAGTCGGCCGCCAGCTTTACCGCTTTCCCGGCGGGCTCCGGCTTCGCCATCACAAGCAGGT
Source organism: Wenzhouxiangellaceae bacterium (assembly GCA_032251355.1). Classification (GTDB taxonomy): domain Bacteria; phylum Pseudomonadota; class Gammaproteobacteria; order Xanthomonadales; family Wenzhouxiangellaceae. The sequence goes on along the minus strand of JAVVDV010000007.1, from coordinate 64,928 downwards.
CGCCTGCCAGGATCCGCTTGCACGGCTGCCCTTGCCTGAAAGGCTTTATCTGCCGCTGGTCCAGCACCAGGGACCGGCCGGCGAATTGCAGGTCGCGGCCGGCGACCGGGTGCGGCGCGGCCAGCCGCTGACGCGCGCACGCAACGACTGCGAAGTGCCGATCCACGCCCCGGCGGCCGGCCGCATCGAGGCGATCCGGCCGTGGCCGGTGTCGTGGCCGCCGGGCACGCGGGCCGACTGTCTGGTGCTGGTCAGCGACGCGAATGGCGAGGCGATGCCAGCCACAACGCTGCCTGACTGGATGGACGCCGCGCCGGAACGCATCGTCGAGCATCTGCGCGACGGCGGACTGGCCGGCCTCGGCGGGGCGATGTTCCCGACCGCCGCCAAGCTGCGCGGCGATTGGGCGGCGCCGGAAATTCACACGCTGATCCTGAACGGCTCGGAGTGCGAACCCTACATCGCCTGCGACGAAATGCTGATGCGCAACCGCCCCGAGGCAATCGTCCGCGGCGGCATGATCCTGGCGCGCGCGCTGGGTGCCGAGAACATCGTGATCGCAATCGAGGATCCGATGTCTGCGGTGCGCGAAGCGCTGGAAGCGGCCGCGAAAACGGTCGATCCCTCCGGTCACTGCCTGATCGCCCAGGTGAGCAAGATTTACCCCGAGGGCGGCGAGCGCCAACTGATCCAGGTACTGACCGGCGCGGAAGTGCCGCACGACGGCCTGCCGCAGGACCTCGGTCTGGCCTGCCTGAACGTCGGCACGGCCGCGGCCGCGCACGACATCGTGATCGAAGGGCGGCCCTTGAGCGAGCGCATCGTCACCGTCTCCGGTCCGGCGATTGCCAAGCCGCGCAACGTGCTCGCGCCGCTGGGTGCGCCGATTCGTGAACTGATCGCGTTTGCCGGCGGGCCGATCAAGGCGATCGATCGACTGGTCCTCGGCGGGCCGATGTCGGGCATTCCACTGGCCGACGACAGCATCCCGATCGTCAAGGGCAGCAACTGCATTCTCGCGCTCGGCGCCGACGACACGCGGCGCGAACAGCCGGTGATGCCGTGCATCAATTGCGGCGAATGCGTGCGCGTATGTCCGGCCAGTCTGCTGCCGCAGACCCTGTATCAGGCCATCCGCGGCGAGGATCACGATCAGGCGCGCGAACTCAACGTGTTCGACTGCATCGAGTGCGGCTGCTGCGCGCATGTCTGCCCCAGCCACATTCCGCTGGTCGACTACTACCGCCACGAAAAGGGTGTGCTGCGCGCGCGCGGGATCGAGGATGCGCGCGCCGAGCAGGCCCGCAGACGCTTCGAGGCGCGCGAGCAGCGGCTGGCCGAACGCGAGGCCGAACGCCAACGCAAGCGCGAGCAGCGCGAACAGCGACTGAAGGCACGCGAGGCGGCCAAGAGCGAGGTCGAGGCGGCCGTCGCGCGCGCCCGCGCCCGGTCCGGAGCCGGCGACGACGGAGCAGCATCATGAACCCGACGCTGGCCGGTGCGCCGCATCTGCCGCCGGTCAACACGGTAGCCGGCATCATGCGCCAGGTGCTCTACGCACTGGTACCCGGCATGCTCGCGCACGTCTGGTTCTTTGGCCCCGGCATCCTGGTTCAGATCGCGCTGGCAATCGTGTTCGCGCTCGGCTTCGAGGCGCTGATGCTGCGGCTGCGCGGACGCGCACTGCAGCCGTTTCTGTCCGACTACAGCGCGGTAGTCACGGCGGTGCTGTTCGCGCTGTGCATTCCGCCGCTCAGCCCGTGGTGGATCAGCTTTGTCGGCATGCTCTCGGCCATCGTGCTGGCCAAGCACCTGTATGGCGGGCTGGGCTACAACCTGTTCAACCCGGCCATGGTCGGCTTTGCCGTGGTCATCATCGGCTGGCCGCTGGAGCTGTCGCAATGGCTGGCGCCGCGCTCGCTTTCAACCGGTCTGCCCGGGCTGGTCGAGACGCTGCAGGCGATTTTCACCGGCCATCTGCCCGCAGCACGCTTCGATGCAATCACCCAAGCCACGCCGCTGGATGCGCTGCGCACCGGCGTGGCCGAGAACCGGCTGGTCACCGAGATCCGCTCCAGCCCGATCTTCGGCGATTTCGGCGGCCTGGGCTGGGAATGGATCGCCAATTTCTATGCGCTGGGCGGGCTTTGGCTGGTCTACCGGCGGGTGATCTCGTGGCATGTGCCGGTCGCGGTGCTGGCCACGATCGTGCTCGTATCGACGCCGATGTGGCTGCTGGGCCCGGACACCAACCCGTCGCCGCCGCAACATGTTTTCTCCGGCGCGCTGGTGATCGCGGCGTTCTTCATCGCCACCGATCCAGTCTCGGGCTGCTCGACGATGAAAGGCCGGCTGATTTTCGGCGCCGGAGTCGCGATCCTGACGCTGGCGATCCGGCGCTTTGGCGCCTACCCCGACGGTGTCGCCTTCGCGGTGTTGCTGATGAATGCCGCCGCGCCGCTGATCGACCGGCTGACCCGGCCGCGCACCTACGGACATTGAACCCATGGCCCGCCCTGTCATCACGCTTGCCTTGTTCGGTCTGATGGCCGCGCTGCTGCTGGCCGCGGTCGACCGGGCCACGCGCGAGCGCATCGAGCTGAACCAGCAGCGGCGCGCGCTGGAGATCCTGCACCAGGTGCTGCCGCCCGAGGCCTACGACAACGAGCTGGTCAGCGATCGCTTCGAGGCCTGGATCGAGGGCCTGGTGCCGCCGACCCTGATCTATCGCGCGCGCAAGAATGGCGAACCGGTCGCGCTGCTGGCCGACCTGGTCACGGCCGACGGCTATTCCGGCAATATCCGGCTGATCGCGGGCTTGCATCCGGACGGCGAGATCATCGCCGTGCGCACGGTCGAGCACCGCGAAACGCCGGGCCTGGGCGATCGCATCGAGCTCGAGCGCTCGGACTGGATCCGGCAGTTCGCGGGCGCCTCGCGCGGCAACCCGCCGCTGGCAGAATGGAAACCCGACCGCCGCGGCGGCCAATTCGATACGCTGGCCAGCGCCACCATCAGCTCGGCCGCGGTGACCGGCGCGTTGGCGAAGCTGCTGGACTGGCACGCCGGCATCGATGAGCGTGCGTTTACCATTTCGTCGACGACCGAGAACCGACCCGAACGGACCAATCCATGACCCCGACGACGACATCCATCTGGCGACAGGGCCTGTGGGACAACAATCCCGGCCTGGTCCAGTTGCTGGGCCTGTGCCCGCTGCTGGCCGTGACCGGCACCGCGATCAACGGCCTCGGGCTGGGCCTGGCCACGCTGTTCGTGCTCGTCGCCAGCAACGTCGCAGTCTCGGCCACGCGTCGGCTGATCAGTCCGGAGGTGCGCATCCCGGTTTTCGTGCTGATCATCGCCTCGCTGGTCACCATCGTCGACCTGGCGATGCAGGCCTGGTTCGACCCGCTCAGCCGCACGCTGGGCATCTTCATCCCGCTGATCGTGACCAACTGCACCATCCTCGGGCGCGCCGAGGCGTTTGCCTCGCGCAACCCGGTTCGGCAATCCCTGGTCGACGGGCTGGCCCAGGGTGCGGGTTTCGCGCTGGTGCTGATCGTGCTCGGCGCCGGCCGCGAGCTAATCGGCTACGGCACGCTGATGGCCGATGCCCACCTGCTGCTGGGCGACTGGGCGCGCGTGCTCGAAATCCGCCTGCTACCCGAACAGATGGGCCTGCTGCTGGCGATCCTGCCGCCCGGCGCCTTCATCGGGCTGGGCCTGATGATCGCCGCGCGCAATCGGCTGCTGCGGCGAACCTCGGCCGGCCGGGCGCCGGCTGCGACAACGGAGCAGGCAGCGACCGCATGAGCCGACCGATGAACGCGCGCGACCGGGCCGAGTTCTACCGCCGCCTGGCCGAGATCAATCCGGAACCGGCCACCGAACTGGAATACAGCTCTACATTCGAGCTGCTGGTAGCAGTGATCCTGTCGGCCCAGGCCACCGATGTCGGCGTCAACAAGGCCACCCGGCGGCTGTTCCCGGCCGCCGGCACGCCGGATGCGATTCTCGCGCTCGGCGAGGACGGGCTCAAGCAGCACATCCGCACGATCGGCCTGTTCAACAGCAAGGCGAAGAACATCATCGCCACCTGCCGGGCCCTGATCGAGCAGCACGGCGGCGAGGTGCCGCGTGACCGTGCCGCGCTGGAAGCATTGCCCGGGGTCGGCCGCAAAACCGCCAATGTGGTGCTCAACACCGCCTTCGGCGAGCCGACCATGGCGGTCGACACCCATATTTTCCGGGTTACCAACCGCACCGGGCTGGCGCCGGGCAAGACGCCGCTGGCGGTCGAGAAGGCGCTGCTCAAGCGCACCCCGGCCGAGTACCTGCGCCACGCCCACCACTGGCTGATTCTGCACGGACGCTACACCTGCAAGGCGCGCAAGCCCGACTGCCCACACTGCCCGGTGGCCGACCTGTGCCGATTTCGTGACAAGACCGAGGCCGCCTGAAGACAGCCATAACCGCAAACGATTTGTATTTCACACCCGGTTTATGGTATGAAGCGCATTCGTCGAATCACTTTGACTGCGGTGAAAGGAATCCATGCAGCCGCCGGTCTGATCCGACAAGCGCGCGCATTGCGCGTCCTCAACTGGGCAGTGATGCCCGCGTAAACTTTGATCAAAGCTGTTGGAGGCTATTTAAATGTTGAAGAAAACTCAGCTCGTGTCCGCAATTGGTGCCGTTGCCGGTGTTTCGTTCGCTGCCGGTGCAATTGCTGCCGACAACGCCAACCCGTTCCAGGCCGATGATCTGGAAATGGGTTCGCTGTCGCAGAACCTGAGCATCGGCGACGACAAGGAAGGCTCGTGTGGTGAAGGTTCCTGCGGCGAAGGCGACGAAGGCAAGGACAAGGAAGGTTCTTGCGGCGAAGGTTCCTGCGGTGAAGAAGGCGGGGACGACAAGGAAGGTTCCTGCGGTGAAGGTTCCTGCGGCGAAGGCGGGGACGACAAGGAAGGTTCCTGCGGCGAAGGCAGCTGCGGCGAAGCCTGATCACCAGGCCTCGGTAACGCAATGATGAGTACCGCAAAACGCCCGATTTCGGGCGCGGGACTCGGACTCAGGCGGGCCCTTCTGGGCCCGCTTGAGCATGCCGACCTGTCGAACGTGGGCTTCATGGAAGTCGCGCCGGAGAACTGGATCGGCGTCGGCGGCATTCGCGGCCGCAAGTTCCGGGCCTGGACCGAGCGCCTGCCGTTCGTCTGCCACGGCCTGTCGCTGTCGCTGGGCGCACCCGAACCATTGGATGAAACTTTCATCCGCCGGGTTCGGAAGTTTCTCGACGAACACGGCATTGCGCTGTATTCAGAGCACCTGAGTTACTGCTCCGAGCACGGCCATCTCTACGACCTGATGCCGATTCCGTTCACCGAAGAAGCGGTCGACTGGGTCGCCGGTCGAATCCGCCGTGTGCAGGATCTGCTCGGCCAGCCGATTGCGGTCGAGAACATCTCCTATTATGCGCAGCCGGCCAACGAGCTCGATGAGCTGACCTTCATCACCGAAGTGCTCGAACGCGCCGACTGCAAGCTGCTGCTGGATGTCAACAACATCTACGTCAACAGCGTCAACCATCGCTACGATGCGCAGGCCTTCCTGGACGGATTGCCCGCCGAGCGCGTCGCCTACATCCACGTTGCCGGCCACTACAACGAGGCCGAGGACCTGATCATCGACACCCATGGCGCCGATGTCATCGACCCGGTCTGGCAGCTGCTGGATGCCGCCTACCGCAAGCTCGGCCCGGTGCCGACGCTGCTGGAGCGCGATTTCAATTTCCCGCCGGTCGAGCAATTGCTCGGCGAGGTCGAAACCATCAACCGGCTGCAGGCACGCCATGCCGCAGCCGAGCCCGTCGCTGGCCATGCCCGCAGTGCCTGACGGCCCGCCGGAACGCCTGGCGGCGCTGCAGAAGCAATTCTCCGACCACATCCGCGACCCCGAAAATCAGGATCCGGTCGATGGAATCGAGGAACGGCGGCTGGCGATCTATCGACGGCTGTTCTTCAACAACCTGTCGAACCTGTTCGCGGCCAATTTCCCGATTGCGCGCAAGATTCTTGCCAACGAGGACTGGGACCGTCTGATCCGTGCCTTTATGGTCAAGCACCGGCCGACCAATCCGCTGTTTCCGGAGATCGGTCGAGAATTCGTGCGTTTTCTTGCCGAACACCCGGAGCACTATGCCGAGCGCTGGCCATGGCTGGCCGAGTTGTGCCACTGGCAGTTTCAGGCCACCGCCGCGCGCAACGACGAGTCCAGACTTGAACTGCTTGATTACGATCCCGAGGGCGAGCTGCTCGACGGGATTCCTCTGGTCAACCCGACCCTGCGCATGGCGCAGTACCAGTGGCCGGTCTGGACCATCCGCGCCAATCGCCTGCCCGACGCACTCGATTCCATGGTGCTGGCAATCTGGCGCAAGCCCGACGACACACTGGGCCGCATGAAACTCAATCTGGTGACCGCGCGCTTGCTGGAAATCCTGCAAGCGAATTCCACCCAGAACGGTCAGTTGTGCCTGAATCAACTGGCCGGTGAGATGCAACACCCCGAGCCCGACGTGCTGGTTCGACAGGGACAGCAACTATTGCAGTCCCTGCGCGACAAGCAGCTCGTGCTTGGCGTGCGTATCGACTGACACCGGCGTCCAGAACAACAAATCCAACTGCATCGAAGGAGCACTTGATGAGCACGCTTACACGTTTGTACGACGCCCTGACCGACCGCCTGCGATCGGCCGGCGACTGGGTCGCCCCGCTGGGCCTGCGCCTGCTGCTGGCGCACGAGTTCTACAAGGCCGGCAGTATGAAAGCCGGTGTCGACGGCGTGCCTGGCTGGTTTGCAGGCAAGGAATTTCCCATCCCGTTCGATTTCCTCCCGGCCGGCATCAACTGGGCGATGGTGACCTGGACCGAGATCATTGCCGGGCTGGCACTGGCCTTGGGGCTGTTCACTCGCTTTTTCGCGTTTTCGCTGGTGATGGTGACCACCGTGGCCATCGTCTCGACCCACTGGCCGGAGTCCTGGTCCAGCCTGGGCCAGCTCTGGGAAGGTTACTCGGTCTCGCGCGTGGTCGAGGACGGCGAATTCCGCGGCAATTTCCGCATCCCGATGCTTTTCCTGGTGATGCTGCTGCCGCTGGTGTTCATGGGCGGCGGCAAGCTCAGCCTCGACCATCTGCTCCTCAAGGTTTCCGGTCGTGGGGACCTGGTTCACGCGCGCCAGGGCGACTTCATCGCGCTGGCGCTGGCGCTGCTGATTCCGGGCATCGCACTGTTGTACCTGATCCCGACCTGGGGCATCGTGCTGGTGCTGGCGGCAATCGGCTCGGGCGTCTACGGCCTCAAGAACAGCTGAGCGGGCAGCTCAAGCGCTCAGAAAATCGGCTCGACGCGCCAGCCGGCGCGTCGCAGTCGCGCGACCAGTCCATGCTCGCCGGCCAGGTGCAGTGCGCCGACCGCAACCAGGCAATGCCCGGCCACCAGACACGGCCGGGCGCGTTCGGCCATCACTGCATTGCGCGACGTTAGCCCTTGCTCGATAAACGCCGCTCGCGCTGCCTGCGGCAAGGCATCGAGATCGGCGAGCGCCAGTGAATTCAACACATCGAGATCGCCGGCAAGCCATGCTGTCACCAGACGCGCATGCGCAGCCTTGCGGTCCGGGAAAGCAGCCAGCGCCTGCTCCAGCAGCGCCTGGATCGTTTCTTTAGCCAGCGTCTGGAACACCGCGATCTGCTCGGCCGGTGTTTCCAGTGCCTGAACATCGGCCCCGGACGTGCGCGCCAGCTCGGCCAGACGCAGGTCCATGAACCCACCCGCGCTCGGCGTCGGCTGCACCAACGCCAGCGCCGCAGCCCAGGGTTGCATGCGCTCGATTTGTTCCTGCGCAATGCCCTGTTCGCACAACGCGGCCACCATTCGCGCATAAAGATCTGGCGGCACTTGCTCGGCCAGTACGGTATCGGCCGGCAGCCGCATCGCCGCCTCCAGCGCGGCGCGCTCCGCTCGACCCGGCACCAACTCCAGCATCACCGTTTCGGCCTGCAGCACAGCCTGCTCAACCACCGGCGCCAACTCGAGCACGCGCGGGTCGGACGAGTGCAGCGTGCCCAGCAGCCAATTGTGGCGGCCGTGGTCGTCGGCCACGGCCCAGAACACCTGCGCCGATGCGCATCCGGCGAGCAGCCAGAGCACGAGCGCACGGCACAGCAAGACTCGAATCGGCATCGCCTGCAGGTTTCCGGAGCGGTAAATCTGTTAGCTTAGCGGCTTTAGTCGGCGTATCCCCAATGATTCAGATGAAAACCCGCTTCCGCGGCTTCCTGCCCGTGGCCGTCGACGTCGAGACCGGCGGATTCAACGCCCAGACCGACGCGCTGCTGGAAATCGCGGCCTGCATCATCGAGATGGACGACGAAGGCCGACTGCATCCCGGTGACATGATTTCGCGCCACGTCGAACCCTTTGCAGGCGCCAACATCGAGCAGGCCGCACTGGAATTCAACGGCATCCGACCCGACCACCCGCTGCGGCTGGCCGTGGACGAGAAAAAAGCGCTCAGCGACATCTTCCAGCCGATCCGGCGGCGGCTGCGCGAGACCGGCTGCAAGCGCGCCGTGCTGGTCGGCCACAACCCGACCTTCGACCTGTCATTCCTCAATGCTGCGGTCAAGCGCATCGATTACAAGCGCAACCCCTTCCACCCGTTTTCCAGCTTCGATACCGCCACGCTCGGCGGCCTGGCCTATGGTCAGACCGTGCTCGCGCGCGCCGTGCAGGCGGCGGGCCTGGACTGGGACTCCAACGAAGCGCATTCGGCACGCTACGACACCGAACGCACCGCCGAGCTGTTCTGCACCATCGTCAACCGCTGGAACGAGCTGGGCGGCCTGAATCCGGCCACACTGGCGAAAGGCTGAGGTCGGGGCGCTTGGCACGGTTTGCGCCAGCGACTGCGCAGATCGCAGGACGGAGATTCAGCTTTCCCGGATCACAATCTCGACGGGCATCATCTCGGATTCCACCTCATCTCCGTGAATCCGTTGCAGCACCTTGCGCGCCAGCAGAATCCCGCCCTGGTAAAGATCCTGATGGACAGTGGTCAGGGCCGGCACCATGCCGGCTCCGAGAGCGGTATCGTCGTAGCCCACCACGGTGATGTGATCCGGGATGGACAGGCCGAACTCGCGAATGGCCTGGATCGCTCCAATTGCCATCAGGTCATTGCAGGCAAATACCGCATCGGGTCGTGAGCGCTCATCCGAAGCCAGCAAGCCGCGCATCGCATCTGACCCGGCACGGGTGGTGAAATCGGCCTGGTTAACCAGCAATGGCTCCAACCCGTTACGGTTCAGTTCGGCCCGAAATCCGGCAAACCGCTCCGCGTTCTCTTGGTACGCCAGATCGCCGAGAAAACACGGTCGCGTGCGACCAAGTTCGATAAAACGCCTGGCCACGGCGGCGCCACCACCCCGATTGTCACTACCGACCACCACGTGCGGGTCGTCAGCACTCACGGCACCCCAGACGACCAGCGGTAACCTCCAGGCTTCGGCTTCACCCACTGCCGCGCCCCCCGCACCCTGGCCCAGAAGGATCACGCCTTCGGCACCACGCGGCGGACCCGGCGTCGATTCGTGCCCTGCACTGAGCAGCAAACTGTAGCCTGCGGCCGTCAACTCCTGAGTAATTCCGCCGAGCAGATCAAGCGGATAGGACCCCGACATCGGCCGCTCGGCCGATGGAGTCATCTCCACGAGCACGGCGATGGTATGACTCTGCCGCAAACGAAGATTACGGGCCGATACGTTCATCGCATAGCCGTGCTCGCGAGCCAGACCCTGGATCCGGGCCTTGGTGCGCTCATGAACACGCGGGCTATCGGCCATGGCGCGTGACACCGTGATCGGCGATACACCGGCCATGCGCGCCAGATCCGCCATGGTCAGCCGACGCGGCTGCTCTGGCTTGTCGCCCACCGGCCGTTCTTTGCTCATCCATCCATCCAATTCCGATCCGGTCTTGATTATACGGAGCCGTCAAGCTGGATCCGGATCGATCTGGACTCGCACCGCACGATCGTTTGTGCGCTGCACTTGGTGCGGCGCAGCTTGCTTTCCCGAACTTCCGACTTCTAGAATGTTGAAAAATGACATCGATACCATGCATCAAAATGGTATCGATACCATGCCGCAACGCGAACGGAACGACGTACGCCGCCCAATATGACTGATCTCCAACACAACCCTGCAACGTGGTCGCTGCACCAACGACAATTCGTTGCCGCACATCGTGATCATGATGGCTCGATCTTCGCGCTGGCCAACGGTCACCTGGGTGTGCGCGGCGGCTGCGAGGAAGACGGCGGCAGCGGCGGCTGCTTTTTAACGCCCGTCTGGCAGCGATCACCGATTCACTATCACGAACGCTTTGCCGGCTTCGCACGAACCACCGAGACCCGAATACCGGTCGCCGACGGCAGCGTGATCGACCTGCTGCTCGACGGAATCCGGATGCAGCCGGAATCCAGCGCAATCTGCGAGTTCGAACGCTGGCTGGATTTGCGCAACGGCCTTTTACGGAGGCGAAGCGTCTGGAACGCTGCCAACGGCGGCCGGCTGGAGTTGCAGGTAACCCGGCTGGTCTCAATGCAACGCCCGGAACTGCTGGCGATCCGCATGCGCCTGCGCAGTCATGATCTGACCGCACGACTAAGCCTTGTTTCCGGCATCCGCGGCGACCAGGCCGCACCGCCCCAGGGTGACGATCCCCGCATCGGCACCGGCACCGGACACGAACTGACCTGGCTCGACCAAGGCGTGGACCAGGGGCGAGGCTGGAGCCTGCAGAAGACCGCTGACGAACAGCGCGCGATCCATTGTGTGCAACACCACCTGTTTACCGGCCCGGCACCGGAACAGATCGGTAATGAGTTCGGCGATCGCCGCCTGTACCAGACGCTGTCATGGTCGCTGCACCCCGGCATGGAAGTGGTGGTCGACAAGCTCGTTGGCTGGCAGGTGTTTCCGGTCAGCAACGGTCCGGCGAGTGCAGCAGGGGCACATCGAACGTCGCTGATGGAACGCCTGGACGCGGCCGCCGAAGTCGGGATGGATGAACTGATCGAAGAACAGCGCGCGACGATGGAGGCCTTCTGGTCCAGCGCCGAACTCGGGCTCGAGGGCGATGATCAAACCCAGCTCGCACTTCGATTCAACCAGTTCCAGCTGTTTCAGTCGGCTTCCCGAAGTGCCGATCAGGGAACCGGTGCCAAAGGACTGACCGGTGACGGTTACGAAGGCCATTGTTTCTGGGACAGCGAGGTCTTCATGCTGCCGGCGCTTGCCCTGAGCGCACCTGAGCGCGCCCGCAAGGCGCTGGAATTCCGCCATCGCACACTGGATGGCGCGCGACGACATGCTCGCGAGATGAACCATCAACGCGGCGCGCTCTACCCCTGGCGCACCATCAGCGGCGACGAATGCTCCGGATATTTCCCGAGCGGCTCTGCTCAGTACCACATCAATGCCGCAATCGCCTGGGCCATCCGGGTCTACATCGATTGCACCGATGACCGTGATTTCCTGATCGAGTCGGGTGCCGAAATCCTGTTCGAGACCGCGCGGCTATGGATGCAGGTCGGCAGCTACAGCGAGCGCCGCAAGGGCGCCTTCGTGATCTGCGGCGTTACCGGACCTGATGAATATTCGGCTCTGGTCGATAACAACTTCTATACCAATCTGATGGCCGCCGCGCATCTGCGCTACGCGCATGCGATCTGGCACTGGCTGGTCGATGAGCATCCCGACCATGCCGGCCAGCTGGGCAAGGCGCTGGAGCTGGCCGAAGATGAACCAGCCACCTGGCTGCAAGCGGCAACGCGGATGTACCTGCCCTGGGATCAGGCGTTGAATATCCCCGCTCAGTGCGATGGTTTTCTCGACAAACCACGCTGGGATCTGGACGCCACTCCCAATGATCATTTCCCGTTGCTGCTGCACTATCACCCGCTAACGCTGTATCGATACCAGGTCTGCAAGCAGGCCGATGTCGTGCAGGCATTGATCATGCAACCCGATGCGGTAGATCGCGACGCAAAGCAGCGCAGTTACGAGTACTACGCGGCCATCACCACACACGACTCCACCCTTTCGGCCGCCCCGTTTTCGATTCTGGCTGCCGAGCTGGATCAGGCCGAATGCGCGTTGCGCGGCATGGACGAGACTCTTCGCGTCGATCTCGATAACCTGCACGGCAACACCGATCATGGTCTGCACCTGGCAGCCGCCGGCGGCAGCATCCTGTGCCTGCTCACCGGCATTGCCGGCCTTCGCCTGACCGGATCGGAACTCACGCTGGCCCCCAGACTGCCGGCGCGCTGGCGCGGCTATCGCATTGCCTTTGCCTGGCGCAAACGCCGGCTGCGCCTGGACGTTGAACCCGAGCGCTGCCGGTACACCCTGCTCGAAGGCACCAGCGTCCGAATCCGGCACCATGACCAGGTTCTGGAACTGACGCCGGACCAGCCCATCGTGGCCGAATTGCCAGCGGATGCGCGCTGGTCGCTGCTGCCGATGAACCACGCTCCCATCGAAGCGGTGATTTTCGATCTCGACGGTGTGCTGACCGATAGCGCCGAACTGCACTACCAGGCCTGGCAGCAACTGGCCGATGAATCGGGAATCGAATTCAATCGTTGGATCAATCGCCGACTCAAGGGTGTGGACCGGCTGACCTCGCTGAACATCTTGCTCGAGCGATCGACCCGAAGCTGGAGCGAGGCCGAACGGCTCGAACTGGCCGCGCGCAAGAATGCTTACTACCGCGAGCGGATCGCCGGCGTGACTGCCAACGATCTCCTGCCGGGGGCGCGAGCAACGCTGGATGCCCTCCGCGATCGCGGCATCCCCATTGCGCTGGCCTCGGCCAGTCGCAACGCACCGGAACTGCTCGACCGGCTGGAGATTACCGAATACTTCCAGTTCATCGCCGACCCTGCGGCGGTTGATCGCGGCAAGCCTGATCCGGCGATTTTCCTCGCCGCCGCCGCTGGACTGTCGGTCGCTCCGGACCATTGCCTGGCGATTGAGGACTCCGTCGCCGGCATCCAGGCGATCAAGGCCGCTGGCATGCGCGCTCTGGGCATCGGCTGGAGACGGGAGTTATCAGGTGCCGATGCCGTACTGGATGGTCTCCACCAGCTCCGCTTCGAAACCCTGCTGCCAAGCCTGGCCGCACACAACCTGACTGATCCGCAAACCATGCGCCCGTCGCGCAAAAGCCCCTGAGCCGGCAGGCTGCTGCCGGCACTCATGAACCCGCAACTCCCAATAACCAACCAGACGAGAGGTTAAAACATGCAAACAAAGGCCTTGAACCGACTGCTTCTGGCTTCGGCCATCAGCACCGCGCTCGCACCCGGGCTGCTGCTCGCCCAGCAAAACGAAACCGACGGACAACCGGCAACAGAGGGAGAGAGCACGAACAATCCTTCGGCGGCACTCGATACCATCGTTGTGATCGGCGCGCCGCGTTCAGCGGGTTTGACCAAGCGCGAAGCCAGTTTCTCGATAACGACCGCCACGCCGGAAGAAATCGACGATGCCGCACCCCGCAGCACCGCCGACCTGCTCAAGATTGTTCCGGGAATCTGGGTCGAATCCACCGGCGGCGAAACCGGCGCCAATATCGATGTTCGTGGTTTCCCGGGTGGCTCCGATGCGCCCTTCGTCACCTTCCAGATTGATGGTTCACCCATCTTCCCTCCGGCAACGCTGTCGTTCCTCGAAAATTCCTCACTGTTCCGGATCGACCAGACCATCGAACGGGTCGAAGTTCTGCGTGGCGGTCCCAGCCCGGTCTTTTCCAACGGACAGCCCGGCGCGACGATCAACATGGTCCAGAAGAAGGGTGGGCCGGAAGCTGAAGGACTGGCCCGAGTGACTGTCGGCAGCGAAGGCAAGGAGCGCGTCGATATTTTTGCCAGCGGCCCGATCGCCAAGGACTGGTACTTCAGCGTTGGCGGCTTTTATCGACGCGATGACGGTGTCCGTGACACCCAGTTTCCGGCCAATCGTGGCGGCCAGCTCAGCGCGACACTTACGCGCGCCTTCGCCAATGGCGAACTGACCGTGTACGGCCGTCACCTGGATGATCGCAACGTATTCTTCACCGGCATTCCGTTGATCGTTCGTCCTGGTGGCGGTATCACCGATTTCCCGGGCTTCGATGCGACCGAGGACACTTTGGTCGGACGAGACTTCCGCTTCCCCAATATCCAGATTGCACCCGGAGAAGAACCGGTCACGATCAACCCGGACCTGGCCGAAGGACGCGGCGTCGATCTCAACAGCTTCGGCGCGACGCTGGACCTCGAATTCAACGCATGGACCGTGTCCAACCGGATGAACTATCTCAATGGAACCACGCCGACTGTGGGCCTGTTCACCGGACCAACGCCGCAAACGCTCGACAGCTACATCGACGGCGTGATCAGCGATGCGAACGGAAACTCCATCGTGGTCGATGCCGCAGGCGGGACCGCCAGCTCAGGCACGGCTCGGTTCGTCAACAGTGGGCAGATGGTGTCGGGGGATCAGCAGGTACTCAGTGCCGGACTCTGGATCGTCGACAAGAATATCGAGTCTTTCACCAACGAATTGCGGATCTCGCGTGAACTGTTCCGCGGCAACACGCTGACCATCGGCACCTACTACGCCGACTACGAGGCACAGGACCAGTGGTATCTGGGCAATAACATGCTGCTGACCGCCGAACCCAATGCCCGACGTATCGATGTCGAACTCGACAACGGCGTTCGTGCGACTCGCCAGGGCTTCAACGGCGCCTCATTCTTCTCGCTGGATGCCGCCTACAACGGCGATAACATCGCCGGCTTCATCGCCAACGAGTGGGAAATCACCGATGCCTGGCGCCTTGACCTGGGTCTGCGCGTTGAACGTCAGCAGGTCGATGGACGGGTCGGCAATGTCTTCAACACCGACCTCGACAACAATCCACTGACACTGCACAACAACAATGCCTCAGTGCCCGACGGCACCTTCCGCAGAATCGACTTCGAGGACACCGATTATTCGTGGACCGCAGGCCTGAACTACCGGATCAACGACATGGCCAGCGTATTCGGACGCATCAATACCGGCTATATCTTTCCGCAGTTCGACAACCTGCGCGACGGTCAGGATTTGACCCAGGAAGTCGATCAGTACGAAATCGGACTCAAAGCGGGTACCCGACTGTTCAGCCTGTTCCTGACCGGCTTCTACAACGAATTTGATGGTCTGCCGTTTCAGGTATTCGCCGAGGGGCAGAACATTACACGCGTCGGCGGCTCGGAGGCCAAGGGCCTGGAATTCGAGGCCCAGATCCGACCCTCGGACTACTTCGATGTGAACTTTACCGGCAATTGGCAGGACGCCGAATATGATCAATTCGGGGATTTCTCCGGTAACACGATCCGACGCCAGCCCGATCTGCAATTCCGGCTCACACCTACCGTCTATCTGCCACTGGAACAGGCCGACATTCGGGTGTTTGCAACCTGGACGCATGTTGGTGATCGCTTCAGCGACCTGGAGAATCAGCAGAAGTTGCCTTCCTACGATACGCTGGATATCGGCTTTGTTGCCGCGTTTCGAGAAAACTGGGAACTGCGCGTGATGGCAACCAACGTCACCGATGAACTGGCGCTGACCGAAGGCAATACCCGCGTCATCGGCACCGGGGTAACCGACAATGTGTTCCTAGGCCGTCCGCTCGAAGGCACCAACATCGAGACCTCGCTGACCTGGCGCTTCTGAAGCCGTCCCGCGGCCCTCCCTGCATCGGGAGGGCCGCATCACCCTGCCGGAATCCATCGTGCAACGTTTCCGAATTCTAGCTGCCCTGATCATCGCCTACCTGCTGTTTGCCATGCTGCTCAACAGCGTAGGCACGGTCATCCTGCAGTCGATCACAACCTTCGGCGTGAGCAAGGCACAGGCCGGTACGCTCGAAGGCTTCAAGGATCTCCCGATTGCGCTGTCTTCATTCCTGCTGGCCTCCCTGATCCCGCGCTGGGGCTATCGCTACACCATCATGCTCGGTCTGGCACTGGCGGCTCTGGGCTGTCTGGCCATGCCACTGGCCAACGCGTTCTGGGCCACGCAGCTGATGTTTGCGCTCACCGGAACGGCCTTTGGCCTGGTCAAGGTGGCGGTGTACTCATCAATCGGACTTCTGACCCGCGATCGGCAGCAGCATGCCTCGCTGACCAATCTGATTGAAGGACTGTTCATGGTCGGCGTACTGATCAGCTACTGGCTGTTCGGTGCCTTCATCGACGATGCCGATCCGTCAGGCAGCGACTGGCTCGGCGTCTACTGGCCACTGACCGGACTGTGCCTGCTGGCAATCGCCCTGCTCGCGACCGCCCGCCTCGACGAGCGCGGAACGCGTATCGTCGGCGAGAGCCTGCACCAGGGATTTACCCGGATGCTCGGCATGGTGTTCAAGCCGCTGGTCCTGGTGTTCATTCTTTCGGCGTGGCTGTACGTGCTGATCGAACAGAGCATCGGCACCTGGCTGCCGACCTTCAACAGCGAAGTGCTGCACCTGCCCAACTCGATGAGCGTGCAGATTGCCAGCATTTTTGCCGGTGCGCTGGCAATTGGCAGACTCAGCGCGGGTGCAGTGCTGCGCCTTATGCCCTGGCACCGCCTGCTCAACTTTTGCGTCATTGCGATGGGGGTGCTGGTCGTGCTGACCCTGCCGCTGGCCGGTGATGTGCAGCCGGGTAGCGTCACCGGATGGTCCAGCGCACCGCTGGCGGCATGGCTATTCCCTCTGATCGGGCTATTCATGGCACCGATCTATCCGGCCATCAACTCTGTCATGCTCAGCGCACTGCCTCGTCACCAACATGCGCCCATGACGGGCCTGATCGTGATCGCATCCGCACTCGGCGGCACCACCGGATCGATGATTACCGGGATTCTGTTCGGCAAGCTGGGCGGACAGTCGGCCTTCTACCTTTCGCTGCTGCCGATGATCGCAATCCTGGTGACCCTGAGCCTGTTCAGGCGCGAATCCGAGCGTACAGCGATGGAGGGCTGAAGGCTGCTGCTTCAGCCTTCCATCACCCGCGAAACGTCCATCGACCCACTCGCGCAGCGCACTTGCCGGTATCCTTGCACGACCGGATCCGGCCAGCATCGGAATGATCATCGAATCACTGCTCGACACCGACATCTACAAGTACTCGATGATGCAGGCCGTGCTGCATCAGTTTCCCGGTGCCGAGGTCGAATACCAGTTCCGCTGTCGTACCGAGGGGCTGGACTTGCGCCCGCTGCGCGCCGAGATCGAGACCGAGATCGAGCAGCTGTGCGAATTGACACTGAACCCTGACGAACTCGATTTTCTGGCGTCACAGCGCTACTTCAAATCCGATTTCATCGAGTTCCTGCGCCTGTTTCACCTGCAGTCCCGGTTCATCGAGGTCGGCGAGAACGACGACCAGTTGGCGATCACCATCCGCGGGCCCTGGCTGCACACCATCCTGTTCGAAGTGCCGCTGCTTGCGATCGTCAGCGAGCTCTACACGCGCGCGCACTTTCCCGATGAGTTGCTGACCGAAGGGCACGCGCGGCTGGATGAGAAGATCGGGCAGGTCCGGTCGCTGGACCGAACTGACGATTTCATCTTCGCCGACTTCGGCACCCGCCGGCGATTTTCGCGCGCCTGGCACGACGAGGTCGTCACGGCGCTTGCGCGCGAAATTCCGAACAGCCTGCGCGGCACCAGCAACGTGCGGCTGGCAAAGGATCTCGGGCTGGTACCGATCGGCACCATGGCACATGAATTCATCCAGGCCGCCCAGGCGCTGGGACCAAGACTGGCCGAGACCCAGCGCTTCGCATTCGAGATCTGGGCGCGCGAATACCGCGGCGACCTGGGGATTGCGCTGTCGGACACCTACAGCCTGAAGGCCTTCCTGCGCGATTTCGACATGTACTTCTGCAAGCTGTTCGACGGCGCGCGCCAGGATTCCGGCGACCCGTTCGTGTGGGCCGAGGCGATGATCAAGCACTACGAGCAGAACCGGGTCGACCCGAAAACGCGCAACCTGATCTTTTCGGACTCGCTCGATATTCCCAAGGCCGCGGCCATCTGGAAGACGTTCCGCGACCGCATCAACGTTTCGTTCGGGATCGGCACCAACCTGACCCACGACACCGGCACCGATCCGATCAACATCGTGATCAAGATGACAAAATGCAACGGCCAGCCGGTGGTCAAACTGTCCGACTCGCCCGGCAAGATCGTCTCCACCGACCAGGCCTACCTGACCTGGGTCCGCCAGGCCTTCGATGTGCCGGAGCAGAAATGACAACACTAGTGGGCCATACGGGTAATAAGGTAACGCTCAGAGCCACTGTGCTGGTGCGAATCAAGGCGCGTTTCGCAGGGAATGGCAGCGTCCTTGCCAAGAAACGCAACGCCGAGTCGCGCCAGCACAGTGACTCCCGAAGGGCCGCCGCACAAGCGCCGTGGGCTGCGTTCCGCTCGCTTGAATTGGCGATGGCCAGTCCTGCGCTCGCGCGCCTTGCCCACGACGCTTGTGCGACGGCTGAGCGTTACCTTATTACCCGCATGGCCCACTAGCGGGTGAATGGGAGTGGAGTTTGAAAAGCAATCCGAACCGCAAATGTACGCAAATAAACGCAAATGAAAATGCAAGATAATCTGATTACGGTGCCGCCTTGACGATGCGCGAGAGGACCTTTTTGAACCGCGGATAATCGAAGATTATTCGTGAATTTAAATTTGCGTTCATTCGCGTTCATTTGCGGTTTCTGAAAAGCGTTTGCCTACCCATGACGATGAAAGAAAAAAACGACCAGACCACCATTTCCCTGGTCCTCGGCTCCGGCGGCGCGCGCGGGCTGGCGCATATTGGCGCGATTGCCGCGCTGGAGGAGGCCGGCTACCGGATCGAGTCGATCGCCGGCTCGTCGATGGGCGCGCTGGTCGGCGGCATGTACGCGGCCGGCAAGCTCGATGACTACACCGAATGGGTATCCAGCCTGCAGCAGTCCGACGTGCTGCGGATGGTCGACTGGACGTTTTCCGGCGGCGGGCTGATCCGCGGCGACCGCATCATCGAGCGACTCCGGCAAATGGTCGGCGAGGTTCGGATCGAGGATCTGGACATCGATTTCACCGCGGTGGCGGTCGACATCGAGCGCGGCCGCGAGATCTGGCTGCAACGCGGTTCGCTGTTCGACGCCATCCGCGGCTCGATCGCGATTCCGGGCCTGTTTACGCCGCATCGCTACCGCGGCCGCCTGCTGGTCGACGGCGGCATTCTGAACCCGGTACCGGTGGCCCCGACCCTGAGTACGCTGACCGATCTCACGCTGGTCGTCAACGTCAACGGGCCGGCGGCCCGGAGGTACTCCGATCGTGCGTACGGCAAGCCGTCGACCGAGCCGCGCGAGGGCGATGACAGCCTGATGCAGCGCGTGCGCAATTTCTTCAACGATCTGGTCGAGCGCCAGCAGGACGGGGATGACGACGAACCCGGGCTGGCGGCGATGCTGATGAAATCACTGGAGACGATGGAAGCTGTCATCACCCGCCAGCACCTGGCGGTATTCCAGCCCAACCTGGTGATCGAAATTCCGAAGGATGCCTGCATGATCCACGAGTTTCACCGCGCGACCGAACTGATCAAACTGGGCCGCGCGCGTACAATCGAGGCTCTGGAACGAATGCTGGAGCACGACCATGGATGACGATAGCGAGTTGTTGTTCGACGAGTCCGCCGATCAGGTCGTGGATCTGGGCAACGAGATTGCCGATGCCAACCCCGACGGCAACCTGTGGGCGATCGCCGACGGTCTGATTGCCGGCGCAGTGCACTTCTGGCTCTACGCCCACCAACCCGACGGCAGCGATGATGACGAGTCGATGGAAGGCCTGATGACCGCCAGCCAGCGCATCGAAACCCTGATTGCGCTGCTCAAGGAATCGGCCGCGGAAAGCGAGTACCTGCACTCGCCGCACGACCCGGACGTCGGGCGCGCCTGACGGCGACGCCCGCCTGCCCGATTGCTTTACCGATTGCTCTAACGATCGCCCTGAGGCCTCAAGGCCGCTGGCGGTCGCGGATCGCGCGAAACTCGTTGCCGGGATTCCAGTTCGGCCACCAGCCCGAATCGGCCACGCTACGACCGACCCGATACAGCGCAGCGGCGTCGGCCGCAACTCCGCTGTAATCCCAGTCCGGATTCACGACATCGCCGGGCTTGTGGTAGCGGGAATCGCGGTAATCGCGCTCGATCGCCTGCACGTGCTCACGCCCGAGCTCGACATGCGTGGTGCCGCTCTTGGCATACAGCGCCGGAATGCCGGCGCGCGCGAAGTTGAAGTGATCAGAGCGGTAGTAGAACCCGGCCTCGGGCGTCGGCTCGGGCTCGATTCGGCGGCCTTGCTCGGCCAGCACGGTTTCCAGCAGCGGCTCCAGTTCCGACGAGCCGATACCGATCACCACCATGTCCTCGGTCGGGCCGACCATGAAGTTGAACGCATCCAGGTTGACCACTGCCGCGGTCTGCTGCGGTGGAAAGGCCGGATCGTTGACGTAGTGGCGCGAGCCCAGCAGCCCGTATTCTTCCAGCGTCACGGCCAGGAACAGTTGCGAGCGCTCGGCCGGACCGGCGGCGGCGCTCATGCGCGCTATCTCCAGCACCGCGGCGGTCCCCGAGGCGTTGTCGATCGCGCCGTTGAAGATGCCGGCCGTGCCCGGCAGCGCGAGGTTGCGACCGAGGTGGTCCCAGTGCGCCATGTAGACCACCGCTTCGTCGGGTCGCGCGCTGCCCGGCAGCAGCCCGGCGACGTTGTACGAGGACGCGCGGCGCTCGCGGTTGCGCACACTCGCGGTCACCGTGCCATCCAGTGCAACGGCCGCGAAACCCGGCTCGGCCGCGCGCGCCTTCTGCTGCGCATAGTCCAGCCCGGCGCGCGCGAACAGATCACGCGCGGTATCGACCGTGATCCAGCCTTCCAGTGCCATGACCGGCGCGTCACCGCGCTCGGCCAGCTCGAACTGCGGCCCGGACCAGGAATTGATCACCACTTCCCACGGGTACGAGGCCGGCTCGGTCTCGTGCACGATCAGCGCGGCGGCCGCACCCTGACGGGCGGCTTCCTCGTACTTGTAGGTCCAGCGACCGTAGTAGGTCATCGCGCGGCCGTTGAAGCGCCCGGCATCGGGACGCGCAAAGCCGGGGTCGTTGACCAGGATCACGACGGTCTTGCCGGCCACGTCCAGCCCGGCGTAGTCGTTCCAGTCGTATTCGGGTGCGACGACGCCGTAGCCGACGAACACCAGCTCGGATTCTTCCACCCCATGTGGTCCAGCACCGAGCCGGCGCGAGCCGATGATCATCTGCTCGGGATAGCCCAGCTGCAACGACTCACCGGCCTGGTTCAGGGCAATCGAAGAACGCTCCTCGTTGACCAGCTCAACCATCGGCACCGGTTGCAGGTAACTGTCACCGAAACCCGGTTCGAGCCCGGCCGCGGCCAGCTCGGCGACCAGGTAGTCGACCGTCAGCCGCTCGCCCCGCGAGCCCGGCGCACGGCCCTCGAATTCATCGGCCGCCAGCGTTTTCAGGTCAGTCGCGAAACGTTCCTGACTGAACGCGACCGGCGCTGCAGCGACCGGTGTCGGAATCGCGGAAACAGTTTCAGGCGTCGGTTCCGGCGTCGCGGCTGCCGTCACCGACGGCTCGGCAGCCGGTGTCGAATCAGAATCAACGGAGGCCGGTTCGCCGCAGCCGGTCAGCGCCAGCGCGGCCACAACGGCCAGCGCCGGAAGAGTTGCTCGAACGGTCGAATCATTTATCACGGGAACGCTCCGCAGGGTGCAAAGCGTTCGATTCTAGCCTACCAACCGCGCTCAATGACGACGATCAGGGCCGAGTGAGCGTGACCTCGAAGGTGACATCAACCCGATTGCGGACGAACTCCGGGTCCTCAAACTCGCCGGTGCCGACCTTGAAGCGCTGGCGATCAATTTCCGCATCACCGCCCAATACAAACGTCCCGACCGCGTGCAGCGCCTCGCCATCGGGGTCCAGCGTGAAACGGATCGGCTGGCTTGCGGTGATGCCCTTGAGCGACAGTGCACCATCGGCACGATAGCCATCCTCGGCGCGGGCAATGGTCGAGCTCTGCCAGCTCGCGACCGGAAATTGCTCGATGTCGAAGAATTCCTCACCCTTGAGCGCCTGGTCACGATCGCGGTTGCCGCTGTCGGCCGAAGCCAACTCGACCTCGACCTCGATTGCGCCGTCGGCCGGCGCACCTTCGGGCATGCAGTAGCGCACCGAGAAGGCCTTGAAGTGCCCTTTGAAGCCCGATCCGTCCACGGCGCCGGCAAATTCCAGTCGGCCACTGTCGCCATTCCCGGCGTAACAGCTTTGCTCGGCGAACGCCGCAGCGCTGGCCAGCATCAAGCCCGCGAACAGGGCAAATCGAATTATTGGTTCCATCCAGGCAACATCCTTTTCAAAATTGAATCCTTGAGCCAGAAGTGGTGGCGCAGCGCGGCCAGAACGTGCACGCCGGCAATGGCGAGAATCGCCCGGCCCAGCCACTCATGTACGTCTTCCAGCGTATCGGCCAGCCGCTCGTTTTCGCCGACCAGGTCCGGAATCTCGAGCAACCCGAAGAACTCGGCACCGTAGCCGGCGGCCGACGACCACGCCCAGCCCGAAAGCGGCATGGCCAGAATCAGGCCGTACAGGAGCCAGTGCGTGGCCGACGCGGCGAGCCGTTCCCAGCCGTTCATCGCCGCCGGTAGCCGCGGCGGTCGATTGAACAGCCGCCAGCCGATGCGCACGAGCACCAGCACCAGCACGGTCATACCAATGGACTTGTGCTCGACCACCAGCGCGTACTGCTGGCGAATCGAATCCGTCTCGTCGATGCGCCAGCTCCAGATGAATTGCATCAGGATGCCGACCACCACCAGCCAGTGCAGCAGTTGCGCGACCGCACCGTAGTGCGAATCGGTATTGCGGAATGGAATTTTCATGACCGCGAATCTAGCATCGAATACCCTGACGAATCGATATTCGGACGATAGGCGATGACGATAAATACGATGTTGAACTGCCGGCGCGCGCTGGCCTTTGGCGTGCTGGGCATCCTGGTCGGCTGTGCCGCACCCGGCACCGGCGTCGACCGTCCGGCCGCCTCTGCGGCCTGGCCCGAGCGCACCGAGGTCGCCGATGCGCGCGGCTATCGCGTCGATCGAGCCGCTTCGATGCTGCACGTGCGCGTCGATGCAGCCGGCAGCATGGCACGCTTCGGGCATAGCCACATCATCGGCGGCGCGGTGATCGAGGGCACGATTCAGCGCGCGCCGGATCTGACCGACTCGGCGCTGGACCTGGTTGTTCACGTGCCCGACCTGGTGGTCGACGATCCGGCCTGGCGGCGCGTGCACGGACTGGATGCCGAGCTGGATCCGGCCGCGATCGAAGGCACGCGCACCAACCTGCTCGGGCCGCGGGTGCTCGACGCCGAGCGTTATCCGCTTATCGCGATCCGCTCGGTCGCGATTTCCGGCCCGGACTGGGCGCCGGTCGTCACGCTGCGCGTGCGCCTGCACGACCAGGTGCGCGAATTTGCCGTCCCGATCACATTGCACGAAGACGCGGGCACGCTGGTCGCGAGCGGCCATTTCGCCTTTGATCATGCCGACTTCGGCCTTGAGCCATTCTCCGCGCTGGGCGGTTCCTTGCGTGTATCCGAGCGCATCGAGACGCGCTTTCGCATTGTCGCCGGCGCCGATCGCGCAAGCGGTGAGGTGGCGCGACGCTGATTGCTTCGATGCGAGCGGGTATCATCAGTCGTCCAGCCTCCGGCCCGCAGTGACCGCCCGTGACCAACTCCCCGCCCCCGGCCGCCGCGCCGCGCAACTGGTTTACCCGCTTTCTCGATGCAGTCGAGTGGCTGGGCAACCTGTTGCCGCACCCGGTCACGCTGTTCGCGATCCTGGCCATCGGTATGGTGTTCGTGTCGGGCTTTTTCGGCTGGATCGGGCTGGAAGTGGCCGACCCGCGTCCCGAGGGTATGAGCGGTCGGGCCGACGATGGCATGATCCGCGCGGTCAGCCTGCTCGATGCCGACGGTCTGCGGCGCATCGTCACCAACCTGGTCTCGAACTTCACCGGCTTTGCGCCGCTGGGCGTGGTGCTGGTGGCGATGCTGGGCGTCGGTGTGGCCGAAAAATCCGGGCTGATCTCGGCCGCGGTACGCGGCATCGTGCTGAATGCGCCGCGCCATGCCGTGACGGTGGCGATCGTATTCGCCGGTGTGCTGTCCAACACCGCCTCGGAGATGGGCTACGTGGTGCTGGTACCGCTGGCCGCGGCGGTGTTTCATGCGCTCGGGCGACACCCGCTGGCCGGTATGGCGGCGGCTTTTGCCGGGGTCTCTGGGGGCTACAGCGCCAACCTGCTGATCGGCACCATCGACCCGCTGCTGGCCGGCATCACCGAAGAAGCCGCGCGCCTGATCGACCCGGAATACACCGTCGATGCGACCGCCAGCTATTACTTCATGGTCATATCGACCTTCCTGATCACCATCGTCGGCTCGCTGGTGACGATCTTCATCGTCGAGCCCAAGCTCGGCCGCTACGACCCGTCGGGCGCCGATCCGGAAGTGCTCGAAGGCCGCTCGATGACGCCGCTTTCGAGCGACGAAAAGCGCGGTCTGATCGCCGCCGGACTGGCCGCGCTGGCCATGTTCGGGCTGATGGCGCTGACGCTGGTGCCCGAATGGGGACCGCTGCGCAATCCCGAGACCGGCGAGATGATCCGCTCGCCGTTCTTTCGCGGTGTAGTCGCCTGGATCTTCCTGTTCTTCCTCGCCACCGGTTTTGCCTATGGCCGTGTCACCGGCACAATGAAGAATGACCGCGATGTCATCGACGGCATGGCCTCGGCAATCGCAACACTCGGGCTCTACATCGTGCTGGTGTTCTTCGCCGCGCAGTTCGTCGCGTTTTTCGGCTGGACCAACCTCGGTGCGATCACCGCCGTGACCGGCGCAAACTTCCTGCAGACCATCGGCCTGACCGGGCCCGTGGTGTTCGTGTTCTTCATCCTCGTGTGCGCGATGATCAACCTTTCGCTGGGTTCGGCTTCAGCGCAGTGGGCGGTGACCGCGCCAATCTTCGTGCCGATGCTGATGATCATCGGCTACTCGCCCGAGGCGATCCAGACCGCCTACCGGATCGGCGACTCGTCGACCAACATCATCACACCGATGATGAGCTACTTCGGGCTGATTCTGGCCTGGGCGACACGCTACAACCGCAACTTCGGGATCGGCACGCTGGTCGCGACCATGCTGCCCTACTCGATCTTCTTCATCACCTGCTGGGCGGCGCTGTTCCTGCTGTGGACTTTCGGGCTGGACCTGCCGGTCGGCCCGGGCTCGCCCACCTACTACCCGGCCAATCCATGAACATTCCCGAACTGACCGAACTGGCGTACGAACGCAGCCGACGGATGCTGGTGCTGTCCTTTGCCGACGGCCAGCGCTTTGAGCTCGACGCCGAATACCTGCGCACGCACTCACCCTCGGCCGAAGTGCGCGGCCACGGCCTGGCCGAGCCGAAACTGCTGACCGGCAAGCAGGATGTGGCGATCGATCAGATCGAGCCGATCGGCACCTACGCCGTCGCGCTGCATTTCAGCGATGGTCATGCCAGCGGCATCTATTCCTGGGATTTCCTCTACCGGCTCGGCGCGGAAATGGAAGCCAACAAGGCGCGCTACCGCGAACGGCTGGCCGAGGCCGGGCGGGCCTGAGCGGAGCAAGCCGTGCCGAATCGCAAGGCGCTTTCGCCGCAACGGCTGGTGGCCGGATACCCGGACGAGATTCGAGCCTCCGAGGCAATCACCGACCGCTGCCGACGACTGACCGAGCATGCCGACACGCGCGCCGAACTGGCCCGCCGCATGCTGCGCGCGCTGGCACCGCTGTCGCCCGATGCGACCACGGTGCTGGCCGCGCTCGACATCGCGCTGGACCATCGACCGGAGCGCAAGCAAGCGGACGAGACAGCCAATGAACATCCACACGACGAGGCCGATGGACTGCTCGAGCAGTTCCAGCGCGTGGTCCATTTCGACCGCCGCTACCTGCACGAATCGGGCAGCCGCGCCGAGGGTCTGCGACGCCTGATCCTGGCGCTGATCGCCGACGTGCGGGTAGTGCTGCTGGTGCTGGCCTGGCAACTGGCGCGCATGCAGATCGCGCAGGATGACGAACAACGTCAGGTGCTGGCCGGCGAGACCCGCGCCATCCACGCGCCACTCGCGAATCGGCTGGGCATCTGGCAGCTCAAGTGGCTGCTCGAGGATCTGGCCTTCCGCTACCTCGAACCCGAGGCTTCGGCGCGCATCGAGCGGCTGGTCGCCGAGCAGCGCGACGAGCGCGAGCGCTACGTCAATGCCTTCATGGCCGAGCTCGGCGAGTTCCTCGACCAGGCCGGGATCGGCCACGAGATCAGCGGTCGCGCCAAGCACATCTACTCGATCTGGCGCAAGATGCAGCGCAAGGGACTGGATTTCCACCAGCTGTTCGACATCCGCGCAGTGCGCGTGCTGGTCGACACGGTGGCCGACTGTTACGCAGTACTCGGGCTGGTGCACAGCCACTGGCAGCCGGTGCCGGGCGAGTTCGACGACTACATTTCCAACCCCAAGCCCAACCTGTACCGCTCGCTGCACACCGCCGTGCGCGGTCGCGAGGGCCGCGTGTTCGAAGTCCAGATTCGCACCCGGGAAATGCACGAACACGCCGAACTGGGGGTAGCCGCGCACTGGCGCTACAAGGAAGGCGGACCGCGCGATGCCGCGCTGGAGCAGCGCATCGGCGTGATGCGACAGCTGATCGAGGGCGAGGCGCACGACGATGATGCGCTGATCGAGAACTTCGAGTCGCTGACCAGCGAGGATCGGGTCTACGTGCTGACCCCGCGCGGCGATGTGATCGACCTGGCCCAGGGGGCGACCGCGCTGGACTTTGCCTACCACGTGCACACCGAGGTCGGCCACCGCTGCCGCGGCGCCAAGGTCAACGGTCGCATCGTGCCGCTGACCCACTTGCTCACCAACGGCGATCGGGTCGAGGTGCTCACCGGCAAGCAGGCCCGCCCCTCGCGCGACTGGCTCAACCCGCAACTGGGCTATCTGCGCTCGGGTCGTGCGCGCGGCAAGGTGCGCCATTTCTTTCGCCAGCTGCACTTCGACGACAACCGTGCCGCCGGCGAGTCGGCGGTCCATGCCGAGTTGAAACGGCTGGACCTGAGCGATGCCGACCTGGCACCGGCGATCGACCATTTCCGGCTCAAGGGCACCGACGAACTGCTGGCCGCGGTCGGCGCCGGCGATCTCACCGCCAGCCAGGTCGCGCAGGCGGTGTTTCGACACCACCAGGAGCAGCAGCCGCCGACCGAGCAACTGCCGCTGGCGCGCAAGGTTAGCGAGCGCACACGCGAGGCCCCGGGCAGCGCGGTGCGCATCGAGGGCATCGGCAACCTGGTCCATCAGCTCGCGCGCTGCTGCCAGCCAGTGCCGGGCGATGCCATCGCGGGCTTCATCACCAAGACCCGTGGCGTCAGCATTCATCGCGCCGACTGCGCCCAGTACCTGCGCCTGTCCGAGCGCCAGCCGGAACGCTGCATCCAGGTTGACTGGAGCCGGCGCACCGAAACACGCTACCCGGTGCGGATCGCGATCGAGGCCTGGGACCGCAAGGAACTGATCCGCGACATCGGCGGCGCGCTGGCCGGGCTGGGGGTGGGCGTCAACGCGATGCAGGCCGGGCGCGGCGAGCAGCCCGAGGCAGTCAGCATCCGGCTGGAGCTGGAAGTCGGCGGCGTCGAGCAGCTGACCAACATCCTGGCCCGGCTGCAGGCGATCACCAACGTCAGTTCGGTGCGGCGTCTGCGCTGAGTCCGGTTTCTCCGAGCCGGTCCAGCACATGCGTCAGCGCGCGCCGTGCCGCAGCGGTGGAAAAGTGGCGCTCGACGTTGTCGCGGCTGTTCGCGGCGATCCTGCGCCAAAGCTCACCGTCGCGGTACAGCTCGACGATGGCTGCGGCAAAACCTTCCGTATCGTCGGCCATCAGGATGTCGACCCCGTGCTCGGTATACATGCCCTCGGCCGCGCAGGTGGTCGCGACCACCGGCAGGCCGTGGCTCATGGCCTGGTTGACCTTGCCCTTGACTCCGGCCCCATAGCGCAGCGGCGCGACCGAGATGCGGCAGCCGGTCATGTACGGCGCCAGGTCGGCGACGAAACCGTGCACGACCACGCCCGGCACCTTGCGATGGGCCAGGTCCTCGGGCATGCGGCTGCCGATCAGGTGCAGTCGGACCTCGGGGAGCTGTTCAAGTACGCGCGGCATGATCTCGTCCATCAGCCAGCGCGCAGCGTCAATATTGGGCGGATGCTGGAAGCCGCCGACGAACACCAGATCGTGGCGCTGCTCGAACGGCTTGCCCGGGTCCTGCAGGCTGTGAATGTTGGAGACCACCTCGACGGTGGCATCCGGTTTCAACTCGGCCAGCAACTCGCGCTCGAACTCGCTGACCACCAGTGTGGCATCGGCCGCCTCGACCAGCGCCAGCTCCTGTCGGCGCGTGCGCGCGGCGGTCTCGGCCGCCGACTTGCTGCCGGCCAGTTCGGCCTCGCGCTGCTCGCGCAGGAAATGCAGGTCGACGGTATCGAAAACCAGCTTGGCGTTCGGGCACAGTGCGCGCAGCAGTTTCAGCATCGGCGTCAGGATGTAGTGCCGGCTGACGATGACCAGATCCAGCGCCGGTCCGTGCTCACTCAACCAGGCCTCGGCATCCTGCACCCAGGGTGCAACCAGCACCTCGATGCCGGCCTGTTGCAGGTCAGCCGAGTGCTGACCGATCCACAGCCGGTTTTCGGGCAGGAAACTGGTCTGGTAGCCAAGCTCGCCGAGCAGCTTCAGCAACGCCACCATGCGCACCGAGCCCGAGTCGTGATCGGGCATCGGCGTGGTCGCATCGATCACCAGCGCGCGGCGCGCGAAGCGCCGGTTGCGCAGTGCGCGCGCCAGCGGGTAATCGTGTCGCTGCGGATTGTCCGGGTAGGCGGCCAGCACCGTCTGCCAGCGCTCCAGGAATTTTTCGCGGTTGATGACCTGGTGCTGCTTGATGCCGGCAGTCTCATCGGTGCCCGAGGTACCGCCCTCGTAGTGGATCACGGTGGCGGATGGCTGGTAGCGCACCGCCAGTCCACGCTGATGAACGCGCAGGCACAGGTCGGTGTCTTCGTAGTAGGCCGGCGCATAGTGGCGATCAAACCCGTCCAGTTCCGCGAACAGGGAGCGCTCGATCGCCAGGCAGGCTCCGGAGACATAATCGACCTCGGCCACGAAACCGTAGTCGGGCTTGTCGGGGTGATCGCCGCGACCGTAGTTCCAGGCACTGGCATCGCGAAACAGAATGCCGCCGGCCTCCTGCAGGCTGCCGTCGGCAAACACCAGCTTGCCGCCGGCAATGCCGGTGTCTGGATACTGCTCGAAGGTCGCCAGCAAACCCTCGAGCCAGCCGTCGGTCACGCGCGTGTCGTTGTTCAGAAACACAAGATAACGGCCGCGCGCGGCTTTCGCGCCGCGGTTGCAGGTGCCGATGAAGCCGAGGTTGCGGCGGTTGCGCAGGTAGTGCACGCCCGAGCAGCGTTTTACCCAATCACGCGTCCCATCGCTGGAGTGGTCGTCGACGACGATGATCTCGAAGCTTGCGCTGCCGGCACAGGCCACCAGGCTTTCCAGGCAGGCAGCGGTGAAATGCAACTGGTTATAGACCGGCACGATGATGCTGACCTGCGGATCGGCTGGTGCCTCATGCGTGATCGGTGCGGCAATCTGGGTCGCATCCGGAGCCGGTTCGGCTGTCGTGGCAGCCGATGGCAATCCGGCCGCTGGCGCGGCCTGCAGCAATTCCAGCGTCTGGCGCGGCCCGCGCAAGCGCAGGTGATGGACCAGCCGACCCAGCAGCCTCGGCCACCGTAGCGGGTTGAATACGCCGCGCGCGACGGCATTGCGCAGCAAGCGCACGCTGACCCGCAGCGGTCGTGTGATGCGCCACGACCGGCTGGACACCACTTGCTGGAACTCGGCCTGCAAGCGGTCGTGCTCTCGACCGAGCTGCTCGAGGCGCTCGCGCTCGCTGTCCAGCACCTGCCGCACCTGCGCCAGCTCATCGCTGCGCGCGACCAGTTCCCCGCTGCGCGCTTCCAGTTCCGTTTGCGTCGCCGCCAATTCCTGCTCCAGCCCGCTACGCTGCTGCTGCTCCTGCTCCAGCCCCGCGCGCAGGCGCTCGATTTCCTGTCCCAACACCTGAGTCAACTCCTGATTCTCCCGTTCCAGCGCCTGCGCCCAGCGCGTGCGTTCGGCAAATTCCCGATCCAGCCGCGCGTGCGCGCGGCGCGCATCTTCCAGCTCGCGCGCCAGCGATCCGGCCCATTCGGTGCGCTCCTCAAACTCCGATTGCAGCGCGTCGTAGGATGCCCGCGCCTTCGCCAGGTCCTTTTCCAGCGACTTCGACCAGCGCGTGCGCTCCTCAAACTCCGACTGCAGCGCGTCGTAGGCCGCGCGCGCCTGGGCCAGGTCCTTCTCCAGTGCAACGATCCAGCGCTTGCGCTCGGTGAACTGACGATCCAGGCGCTGGGCCCAGTCGGTGCGCCGTGCCAGTTCGCGTTCCAGCGACCGGCAGTCGTCGACACGGCGCCGGAGCTGGACGGCCAGGGCAGCGACCCGAACGGCCAGGCGATCGCCGCGCAGCTGTGCGTCAGTGCACGGGCGTATCGGCGGCAGCCGTGCGGGTACAGCCGAAACGATCCGCGCGACGCGATCTGTCAGCCCGGCCGGGCCCAGGTTGCGGGGTGGCTTTTCCGCCAGCGGCTCGAGCTTTCCGGGATCGGCCGCCAGTTCGCGCAACAGCGTGACCAGCGCCTCCGATTCAGGATCGAACAGCAGCCCGTTGACGCCGTGCTCGATCCGTTCGGGGAAGCTGCCGATGCGCGTGGCGATCGGCGCCAGGCCAACCGCGCGCACCTCGCTGAGTGCATAGTTCCAGGTCTCCGGCACGGTCGACAGGAACAGGGCTGCATGCGGTCGCAGCCGTCGTATCCAGGCCGGGAACCGCTCGTGCCGGTAATCCGGCACCGGATCGACGCCGGCAAGGCCGAACAGCGCGAACCCCTCGCGACCACAACCCAGGGCCGTCAGACGCACCTGCCCGACCAGGTCCGGCAGCGCGCGCCGCAATAGCGCCAGCCCCTTGCCCGCACTCAAGCGACCGGGAATCACCAGGTGCAGAGGCTGATCCGGCGCCGGGAAGCGGGCCTTGCGCCGGTCGGCGAAGGCTCGGAACGCATGCGGCACGCGCTGGATGGAAAGCTCTGTTTCCGGATTCAAGGCCTGCCAACGCTCGATCACGTGCCGGGTCGGCGCCATCAGTCGGATTGCGTGGTCGACACAGCGCTGCTGCCAGGCTTGCCGCATACGCTCCCAGAACGCCGCCGATGCCGGGGCCATCCGCAGCGTCTCGCGCTGCTCGTCCAGCGCGCGCTGAAGATCGATACGCTCGTCGTTCGGGTCGGCGTAGCGCATCGGGTCGATCGCCAGCAACGGCCAGGCCGGGTAGAAATCGTGCAGCACCTGCAGGGTCGGCAGGCCGGTGGCAAGCACGTCAAGGCTGTGGCCGATCAACGAGGAGACGATGATCCGGCCGACGCCATAGCGCTCAATGATGCCTTCGAGCAGACCGCGATACCCGGCGTGCTCGATCTCGGTGCTGACGATTTCCGGCGCCAGCGGCAGCTCGCGCAGCTTGCCCGCGCGCAAGGCACCGAGGTGCAGGCGCAGCCGGCGCGCACAGATCCGGCCGTCGGCGTCGCCCTCGGCGACCAGCACCAGGTGCAGACCGTCGCGATCGCCCTGGATGAAATCCTCGATCCAGCGCCAGATGCCACCGCCCCAGTCATGACTGATGTGCAGCGTGACCGGCGCCCCTGGCACCGCCTGTGCGACTGGCTGCGGACCGGACTGCGCCAACTCGCGCAGGCGCAGGCGCAGGCTGCCGAGCAGCTCGGAATCTGCCCCCGGATCGCTGCCCGAATCGATTTCCGAACCCGAGCCCGGATGCAGCGCCCGGCTCGCATCAAACACGAACAAGTGATCGACAAGCGCGGCGGCGCTTTGGGATTCACAAAGGGATTCACAAAGGGATTCACAAAGGGATTCACAATCGGATCCACTACGGGACGCACAGACGCCGTTCGCCACGGCTTCGGCTGACAGCAGCACCGCATCCTGTCCAGCGGCCTCGACCATGCGCCAGCGCGCATCACCACAGAAATGCACCAGCCGTTCGGGGCGCTCGATTTCGATCCCTTCGGGCCAGTGCGAGAACGGATTGAAGCGCGGATCATGATTGCCGGCAAACACGATGCGCGCGGGTCGATCGGCCTGGCCGAGCAGTTCGGCCAGCGCCATGGCGGGTGCGGGCAGGGCAAGCCCCGCGCGCAGCAGCAGCACCGAAGCCTGCGGATGGCGCCGCGCGATCTCGGCCAGCGCGCCGTCAAAGTCGCGCCGATGTTGCCCCAGCGCCTCGATCGCGGGGTGCACCTGACCGACACCGTACAGCCGCAGGCCGGCCTCGCATGCGAGTGCGGCCGGCCAGCGCTGGTCGGGAACAGCAGCTGCCCGTGGCCGCCAGGCCAGCACCACCAGGCCGCCCAGAGCTTGCTTGTTATGTTTGTCTGCTCGCGGCCGACTCATGCAGGTCTCCCGCGCCGTTGGCATGGTGAATCGACTTCCGGGCCGACCCAAACGCCAGGCAGCGCGCCAATGCAACTGCTGTAAAGCCTTGCATTATCCCGCAAGCGGCCCGTCGCTGCCGCGCGCAGCGCCCGGCGGCCGTCGAATGCGCTACCCTGCCGGTCGTCGCATCCGCCCCGATCCTCCGCATGGCCGCAGCCCGAAAGAAGCGCGCAAGCAAGACCGCTCGCACGGCAGCGAAGACATCGCCTGCCGATTCGGATCTGGCCAGACTGGCGCTGTTCGCGCTCGGTGCGCTGTGCAGCCTGACTGTGACCTGGATCGTCTACCTGGATTTTCAGGTGCGCGAGCAGTTCAGCGCGCGCCAGTCGACGCTGTCCGGCCGTGTGTACGCGCGCGCGCTGGAACTGTATCCGGGACGACCGATCACGGCCGTTGCGCTGGCGCAGGAACTGGCGGCCGCGGGTCTGCAATCGGGCGGGCCGCTGCTGCCGGGCCGCTACCTGCAGGCCGATCGAAGCTATACCCTGGCCCTGCCGGCGCGCGAGTTCGCCGACGGCCGCGAGCCGGCGCTGACGTTGCAACTGGAACTGGACAACGGCCGGGTGTCGTCGCTGGTCGACCGCGCCGGTGCGCCCCTGGGTCTGGTCCGGCTGCCGCCGGCCGAACTCGGCACGCTGCTGCCTGATGACGATCGCGACCGCACGCTGGTGCCGCTGGCGGCCTTTCCGACCCTGCTGGTCGCCGGCATCCAGGCAGTCGAAGATCGCCAGTTCGCGCGCCATCACGGTGTCGACCCGCGCGCCATCCTGCGCGCGCTGCTGCGCAACCTGCGCTCCGGCGGCGTGGTTCAGGGCGGCAGCACGATCACCCAGCAGCTGATCAAGAACCTGTTTCTCGACGACAGCCGCAGCGTTCTGCGAAAAATCAACGAGGCGATAATGGCGATCAGCCTCGAGGCGCGTTTTAGCAAGGCCGACATTCTCCAGGCCTACCTCAACGAGATTTACCTGGGTCAGGCCGGACGACGTGCAATCCACGGCTTCGGGCGCGCCGCCGAGCACTACTTCGGCGTGCCGGTGCAATCGCTGTCCAGCGACCAGATCGCGTTGCTGGTCGGCATGGTCCGAGGGGCTTCGTGGTACCACCCCGAGCGCAATCCGGACCGAGCGCGCGCGCGGCGCGACCTGGTGCTGGAGGTCTTCCACGACACCGGCCTGATCGACCGGGCCGAACTTGACGCGGCACGCGCCCGACCGCTGGGCATCCGGACCTCGGCGAGCCGCGACAGTGCCCGTCATCCGGCATTCCTCGACCTGGTTCGACGCCAACTGCAGGCCGAATACCGCGACCGTGATCTGCGCGAACGTGGCCTGAAGATCTACACCACCCTCAGCCCGCTGGCGCAGCAGGCCGCCGAGCAGGCACTGACCGGCACGATTGGCGAACTGGAAGACGCGCCGGGCACGCTGCAGGGTGCGCTGGTGCTGGTGCAACCCGATTCCGGCGAGATTCGCGCGCTGGTGGGCGATCGCCAGCCCGACCGCGCCGGCTTCAACCGAGCACTTGACGCACGCCGGCCGGTCGGCTCGGTGGTCAAACCGTTCCTGTACCTGCTGGCGCTGGCCGACCCGGCGCGATTTACCCTGATCACGACCGTGGACGACGCGCCGATCCGGGTGCCGCAAGCGGGGCGGGAGGATTGGCAGCCGGAGAACCACGACCGCCAGAGCCATGGTCGCGTGCCGCTGCTGACCGCGCTGGCCCGGTCCTACAACCAGGCGACGGTGCGGATCGGACTGGAGATCGGCGTGGCGGCACTGTTTCGACTGCTCGAGCAGCTCGGCGTCGCACCGGGGTCGGCGCGCCATCCGGCGGCGTTCCTGGGTGCAATCGACCTGACCCCGCTGCAGGTCGCCCAGCTCTACCAGCCGCTGGCCAGCGGCGGTTACGCCACGCCACTGCGGGCGATCACCGGCGTGGTCGATCATGAAGGCCAAACGATTGCGCGTTTCCCGATGCGGTTGCGACCGATCCGCGAGCGCGGTGCGCTGGCACTGCTGGATTTCGCACTGGAACAGGTGGTCCGCGACGGCACCGCGCGCGCGCTGAGCTGGCGACTCGAGAGCCCGGCCGCGCGTGCCGTGCGCATCCGTGGCAAGACCGGCACCACCAGCGATCGTCGTGATGCCTGGTTTGCCGGCTACAGCGATCAATGGCTGGCGGTGACCTGGGTCGGTCGCGATGACAATCAGCCGGCCGGGGTCAGCGGCGCGGCCAGTGCATTGCCGGTCTGGGCGCGCCTGTTCGACAAGCTGCCGCACGCACCCGGCTCCGGCCGACACGGAAGCGAGATCGAGTGGTTCTGGATCGACTGGCCGCAGCCGGCGCTGGCCGATCGCGATTGTCCCGGTGCGCGCGCGCTGCCGTTCATCCGCGGCTCGGAGCCCCGGCAACGATCGCCCTGCATGCGCTGAGCGTTTGCATGCACGACCCCGGCCGCGGACCAAGTCCACGGCCGGGATACCGCGCGAAGGTCACGATTCTGCGCCCGATCACTCGGCCGGACGCGCGGTGACCTCGAGCCGGATCACATCGCCGGGCGGCGTTTGGCGGAAGGTCTCGTAGACCCGGCCCTGGAACTCGTAGCGCACCGTGTAGCCCGACGTGAAACTGCGGGTTTCATAGTCGACGCGCACATCGCAGCGTTCGTAGTTCACCGGATGGCGGCTGTGGCGGTTCTTGCGCCCGGCATCGTGACCGACCGATGCACCGAGCGCGGCACCCGCGGCGGTCATCAGTTTCTGGCCCGAGCCGTCACCGAACTGGTTACCGATCACGCCACCGATGATCGCCCCGGCAATCGTGCCGGTGGCCGAGCCTCCGCGGCGCGGCTGCCGGTACTCGCGTTCCTGCCAGCAGTACTCGCGTTCGACCGGTACGCGTTCGGTGGTGTAGACCGGCTCATACCCGACCACCGGCGCATAGATGTGTTCGATCGGCAGCGGCTGGGCCGCAACAGTCAGGGGCAGCAATGCTGCCAATCCAACCCAACTTGCGATTCGCTTGTTCATGGTCAACCTCCTTCGTCTTCAGGGCCGGTCCGAACGGCCGATGATTCTACGATAGCGCGGCCTGTCTGAATCCCTGCTGAACCGGGCCCGACGGATTGATGCGGGCGGTGTGCACGTGGCCGTGCCGTTGTCAACGAACTGCATTAGGATGGACCGAAAACAAGCGCGGGAGATCGCATCCATGTCCAGTTTCGAAATTTCCGACATCCGCAACCTGGTGCTGCTCGGTCATGCCGGCAGCGGCAAGACGGCGCTGGCCGAACGCCTGCTGGTCAAGGCCGGCGTCAAGGGCGAAGCCGGCACGCTCGAGCGCGGCGATACGGCGTCGGATTTCGATCCGCTTGAAAAGCAGTACCAGCACTCGCTCGACAGCGCCGTGCTGGAGTTGCCGGCGGGCAAATGCCGGGTCCAGCTGATCGACACCTCGGGCGATCCGGATTTCCGTGGCCAGACGCTGGCGGCCATGAGCGCGGTCGAAACGGCCGCGATCGTGGTCAACGCTGCCAATGGCATCGAGATGTCGACCCGACGCCTGATGCGGCGGGCAAAACAGCGCCGGCTGTGCCGGATGCTGATCATCAACCGCATCGACGCCGACAACCTCGACCTGGAAACCCTGGTGCGCGACATTCGCGAAGAATTCGGGCCGCAGTGCCTGCCGGTCAACCTGCCGACCGCGAACTTCTCCACTGTCAGCGACTGCTTTTTCAATGAGGACGGCGAGACCGACATCTTCTCGCTGGCCGCCGCGCACGAGGAAATCCGCGATCAGGTCATCGAGACCGACGAAGATCTGATGGCCAAATACCTCGAGGGCGAGGACATCAGTCGCGATGAGTTGCACGACGCCTTCGAAAAAGCGCTGCGCGAAGGCCATCTGGTGCCGATCTGCTTTACCTCGGCGGCCACCGGGGCTGGCTGCGGCGAGCTGCTGCGCTTCATCGAGCGCCTGCTGCCCAGTCCGCTGGAGGGCAACCCGCCGCGTTTCCGCGCCGGCAGTGAAGACCAGAAGGTCGAGGCCACGCCCGACCCGGATGCGCATGTACTGGCGCATGTGTTCAAGATCGTCAACGACCCCTATGCCGGCAAGCTGTCGGTGTTC
Source organism: Wenzhouxiangellaceae bacterium (assembly GCA_032251355.1). Classification (GTDB taxonomy): domain Bacteria; phylum Pseudomonadota; class Gammaproteobacteria; order Xanthomonadales; family Wenzhouxiangellaceae. The sequence continues at coordinate 27,822 of JAVVDV010000007.1, read as the reverse complement.
CGCATCTTCCAGGGCACGATCCGGCCCGGCATGCAACTGTATGTGGGCGACTCGCGCAAGCCGGTCAAGGTTGCCCACCTCTACACCTTGCACGGCAGCGAACACCGCGAGGTCGAGTCCGGCGGCCCGGGCGACATCTGCGCGGTCGGCAAGATCGACGAGATCCACTACGACGCGATCCTGCACGACGACCACGACGAAGACCACTACTACCTAAAACCGATCGACTTCCCGCAGCCGATGTTCGGGCTGGCGATCCAGGCGAAAACCCGTGGCCAGGAGCAGAAGCTCGCCACTGCGCTGGACAAGATCGCCGAGGAAGACCCTTGCTTTTCGGTCGAGCACAATCAGGAACTCAACGAAACCGTGATCCGTGGCCTGGGCGAGATGCACCTGCGCATCCTGCTCGAGCGCATGCGTGAACGCTTCGGGGTCGAAGTCGAAACACGTCCGCCGCGCATTGCCTACCGCGAAACGATCACGCGTCCGGCCGAGGGCCACTGCCGGCACAAGAAGCAGACCGGCGGCGCCGGCCAGTTCGGCGAGGTATTCCTGCGCGTTCGCCCGCGCGGGCGCGGTGAGGGTTTCGAGTTTCGCAGTGAAGTGGTCGGCGGCGTGATTCCGACCAACCTGATCCCGGCGGTGGAAAAAGGCGTGCGCCAGGTGCTCGACGAGGGTGCAATCGCCGGCTTTCCGCTGCAGGATCTGGAAGTCGTGGTCTACGACGGCAAGCATCACCCGGTCGACTCCAAGGAAATCGCGTTCGTGATCGCCGGTCGCAAGGCGCTGCTCGATGCGATCGGCCAGGCCGGTCCGCAGATCCTCGAGCCCATCGTCACCGTCGAGGTCACCGTCGCTGATGCGGTGATGGGCGATATCACCGGCCTGCTGGCATCCAAGCGCGCACGCATCCAGGGCACCGACAGCGTGCGTGGCGGCCAGACCCAGATCAAGGCGGCCGTGCCGCTGTCGGCCATTACCGAGTTCCCGACCGAACTGAAAAGCCTGACCGGCGGTGAAGGCCGGTTCGTAGTCGACTTCTCGCACTACGAGGCAGTTCCGGCCAGTGTTCAGGCCGAGTTGGTGTCCGCGAATGTCAAGGGCGGCGAGGACGAAAGTTGAGCGAAGTCGATCGTGAGACACGGCTGGAACGACTGAACGCGACCAGCCGCAACACGCTGATGGAGGTGCTGGGCATCCGCTATACCGATGTCGGCGACGACTACGTGGTCGCGACCATGCCGGTCGATGCACGCCACCATCAACCCTACGGCATCCTGCACGGCGGCGCAACCGCGGCGCTGGCCGAGACGGTCGGCAGCATGGCCTCGGGGCTGAAACTGCATGGCAGCGGTCAGACCGCGGTCGGGCTGGAACTGGCGGTCAACCACCTGCGCCCGGTTCGTGTCGGTCAGGTCAGCGCGCGCGCCGAGGCCGTGCACCTCGGCCGCACCACGCACCTGTGGCAGATCGACGTGACGGATGAGGCCGGCAAACGTGTCGCGCGTGCCAAGTTGACAATGATGGTGCGCCCGGCCGAAACCGCCTGAAGAGGATTGCGGCAAGGCGGTCGGGCCGCCTTGAAACAGCCGCTCAGCCAGTCCGGACGCCGGCGACGGGACGGCCGACCACGGCGAGATCGCCAAACTCCAGCGCCGGGTTCTCGCGCTGCGCACACTTCAAGGCCTCCAGCGCGCGTTCACGTTCTCCAAGCGCCGCCAGCACGCGCGCCTTGTGCCACCATGCCTCACCATGGCCGGGATCGCCGGGCCATGGCTCGCGCGTCAGGTAGTCTTCGAGCAGACCCAGCGCTTCGCGCAGGCGCTGGCCGGTTTCGGCGGCAATGCGCCCGAACTCATTCAGGGCGGGCGGGTGCAAGGCCGCTTCGGAAACAAGAGGCTCGAGCGCGGCTAACGCCGCGTCAGCGTTTCCGACCTCCGCCTCCAGCCGGGCCAGCCGCATGCGCCATTCGGCCGGGGCCCGCTCGACCAGCGCCAGCGCACGCCGCAGCGAGTCGATCGCCGCCTCGCGATCTTCATTGCGCAAACGCATGGCGTGACGGTGCAGCAAGCGAGCCGGATCGACCTGCCTCAAGCGTTCGGCCAGTTCCTCGGCCCTGCGATCGCTGCCGCCCACAATGCCCGGCGCGCGCCGGTGGAAGGCATACAAGGCTTCCAGCGTGGCCGGGTGTTCGGGGTCCAGTTCCAGCGCTGTCTCGAGGTCTGCACGCAACCTGCGCGCGATACGCAACGCCTTGAGTCCACCGGTTCGTTCGAGTTGTTCGCGCTGCATGGCGGCTCGATCGAAGTACAACGCGGCGCGGCTCGGATCCTGCTCGATCGCACGCGCCAGCAGTTCTACCGCCTCATCGGTGAGCTGTTCGCGCCTCGCCAGCCACGCACGCACGCGCAAGACATCGGGGGTCTCGGCCAGCGCCTCGCCACAGCTTCCCAACCAGGCGCGAACCGGTGCCAGGTCGCGCTGCTCGAACGCCCGTTCCAGGTCGGGCAGCGTTTCAACCGCGCAGGCCTCAACGCTGCGCGCGAGTGCGTCCGTGCCGAGGGCGAGCAGCACAAAAAGAATCAATGGAAAGGCAGGTTTGCGCATTCGAATAACGGGGCATTCGGGAACGGTATGGAGACCGGCAGTACCGTCGCCGGCTTTCGCCGAATCGCCGACGGTCTGCAGCTTTAAACTGATCGTGTCGACAATACCTTACCCGGGTTCAAGATCCCGTCAGGATCAAACTGCCGCTTGATCGCCGCAAGCAATGCCAGCTCCGCCGGTGGCCGCATCAGATGCAGCCAGTCGCGCTTGAGCAGGCCGACGCCATGCTCGGCCGACAGGCTGCCGCCGAATGTCCCGACCAGCCCGAACACCTCCGGCGTCAGACGGCTGCAGGCCGCGTGGAAATCAGCCACCGACCAGCCCTCGGGCTTGAGCACGTTCATGTGCAGGTTGCCGTCACCGATGTGGCCGAACCAGACCACCTGGAAGTCCGGGTAGTTGCGCTCGACCAACGCCTGCAGGGCGCGCAGAAAGTCCGGCACACGCGCGACGCGCACGCTGATGTCGTTCTTGTAGGGCGTGTGCGGCGCGATCGATTCGCTGATCGCCTCGCGCCACTGCCACAACTCGGCGGCCTGGGCCTGGCTCTGGCTGATCAAGCCGTCGACCACGTGCCCGGCCTCGACCAGCCGCTCGAACACCTCCAGCGCCGCCTCCTGGTTCGATTCTTCGGGATCGTCGAACTCGACCACGGCGGCGAACGGCGGCATGTCATCGAGCGGAAACGGCTTGTCGTGGGCGGCCGCGACCGCTGCAACGCTGGCGGCATCGAAGAACTCGAACGCCGACAGCGGCAGCGCGGCGCGCAGTTCGCGAAAGCTCGGCATGATCGCATCCAGCCCTGCAAACGCCAGCAGCAGCACCGAGCGCTCCGGCGGCGCATCAGTCAGACCGAACGTCACTTCGGTCATCAGCCCCAGCGTGCCTTCGCTGCCGATCATCAGGTGACGGAGATCCAGCCCGGCGTTGTTCTTGACCAAGCCGCGATTGAGTTCCAGCACCTCGCCGGTACCGGTCACCACCTTCAAGCCCAGCACCCAGTCGCGCGTCATGCCGTAGCGCAGCACGCGGATGCCACCGGCATTGGTCGCCACCGAACCGCCGGCCTGACTGGAATCGGCCGCGGCCCAGTCGACCGGGTAATCCAGCCCGCGCTCGGTAGCGCGGCGCTGGAGATCTCCGATGCTCATACCGGCCTCGACCGTGACGGCCGGCGCGATCTCATCGAAATCCAGCTCGGCGCGCATCTTGTCGAACGACACCACCACCTCGCCATTGGCCGCCACCGCACCGCCGGACAGCCCGGTCCGACCGCCCGACGGCACCAGGCCGACCCGCTCGGCGCGCGCCCAGCCGACCAGCTCGACAACATCGGCCGTGGAGCGCGGGAAGACCACCGCGCGCGGCGCGGGGACCCAGAACCGCGTCCAGTCGCAGCCATAGTGCGCCAATGAGGCATCGTCGGTCAGTGTATCCAGGTCGGGCAGTGCGATCATTGGCGGTTCTCGGCAGGATGGGTCAGTCCGGCCTATCATACAAACACCACCCAACGCGACAGGCGCCATGAACCAAACCCGTCACTCGCTGGCCAAGGACCGGATTCGCATCGTGCTGCTCGAGGGCGTGCACGAAAGCGCCGTCGCGGCCTTCCGTGCCGCCAGCTACAGCAACATCGAGCAACTGCCGGCCGCGCTGCCGACCGAGCAGCTGATCGAGAAAGTCGCCGACTGCCACTTTCTCGGCATCCGCTCGCGCACTCGCCTGACCGAGCGCGTGCTCGAGGCAGCGCCGCGTCTGGCCGCAGTCGCCTGCTTCTGCATCGGCACCGACCAGGTCGACCTGGCCGCCGCGCGCCAACGCGGCATTCCGGTGTTCAACGCTCCGTATGCCAATACCCGCTCGGTGGCCGAGCTGGTGCTGGCCGAAATCGTCATGCTGATGCGCGGCATTCCGGCCAAGAACGCCGCCTGCCACCGTGGCCGGTGGCTGAAATCGGCCAAGGGAGCATTCGAGGTGCGCGGCAAGACGCTCGGCATCGTCGGCTACGGCCATATCGGCTCGCAGCTCGGCATCCTCGCCGAGGGCCTGGGCATGCGCGTGATCTACCATGACATCGTGCGCAAGCTGCCGCTGGGCAATGCCCAGGCGGTGGATTCGCTCGATACGCTGCTGGCTCGGTCCGATGTGGTCTCGATGCATGTGCCGGATACACCCCAGACGCGCGGCATGATCGATGCGGCCGAACTGGCCGGCATGAAACCCGGCAGCCACCTGATCAACGCCGCGCGCGGCAAGGTGGTCTCGATTCCGGCACTGGCCGCCGCCCTCGAGAGCGGTCATCTGGGCGGCGCGGCGATCGACGTGTTCCCGTCCGAGCCGGCCTCGAAAGACGACGAATTCATATCCGAGCTGCGCGAGTTCGACAACGTGCTGCTGACCCCGCATATCGGCGGCTCGACGGTCGAGGCGCAGGAGAACATCGCCATCGATGCGGCCACCAAGCTGATTCACTATTCCGACAACGGCTCGACCGCCGGTGCAGTCAACTTCCCCGAGGTCAACCTGCCCGACCACGCCACCGCCCGCCGCATCCTGCACATCCATCGCAATGAACCGGGTGTGCTGCAGGCAATCAACAATGTCTTTTCCAGCGCCGGCATCAACATCGCCAGCCAGTACCTGCAGACCCTGCCCGATGTCGGTTACGTGGTCATGGATGTCGAAACCGACGACGCCGGCACGGTGCTCGAGGGCCTGAAAGCCATTCCCGCCACCATCCGCAGCCGCTACCTGAAATGAACGAATTCACCATCCACCACAACCCGGACGCCGGACGCTTTGAAACCGAAGTCGACGGCCATCGTTGCGAGCTGAACTACCGCCTGAGCGACAACGTCGTCTCGATGGACCGGGTGTTTGTCCCCGGCCCGGTCGAAGGCCGCGGCATCGCCGGCGAACTCACGCGCCACGCGCTCGATCACGCGCGCGAACAGAACTGGCGCGTCGCCGCACGCTGCCCGTATGTCGCCGCCTGGATCCAGCGCCACCCGGACTACGCCGACCTGCTGGCAAACTGATCCGGTCCGCATCCAGCCGTATAGCTACCGGGCTCTGCCGAAAATCGCCCGTAGCCGCTCGATAAAAAAGGTATAGTTTGTACTCATGATGGATTACGAGTACGATGAAGCCAAAAGCCGGTCCAATCTGAAAAAGCATGGGATCGACTTTCTGGATGCTCAGGCGTGGTGGAAGGATCCCGGCCTGCTGGAGATCCGAGCCCGATGCGAGGACGAGCCTCGCTTTCTGGTCATCGGTCGTATCGGCCCCAGGCATTGGTCTGCTATCGTCACCTACAGGAACGAAAAAATTCGGCTCATTTCTGTAAGGCGTTCACGGGCAAGCGAGGTTGAGCTGTATGAAAGCTGAAGATTTTGAAAAGAAATTCGAGCAGGGCGAAAAAGACATCATTGATGACCTGGATTTATCCACAGCGCGGCGGGCCAATCAGGGTCAGAAGCGGATCAATGTCGACTTTCCATTGTGGGTCGTCGACTCACTGGATCGTGAGGCCGCTCGAATTGGCGTTACCCGGCAGTCGATCATCAAGGTCTGGCTGGTTGAGCGTTTGAAGGCCGAGGCTGCCGATCAACACTGATAGACCGACCGAGCGGTTCGGTCCCACTCGCCTGAGCTTCAGTCCACCGCGAACAGCTGGCCGAGATCGCGGAAGGTCTTGAACTCAAGGAAGTTGCCGCTGGGGTCGCGCACGAAGAAGGTGCCCTGCTCGCCGGGCTGGCCAGCGAAGCGCACGTAGGGCTCGATGACAAACTCCACCCCGGCCGCGCGCAGCCGCGAGGCCAGTTGCTCCCAATCATCCCAGGCCAGCACCGGACCGAAGTGGCCGGCCGGCACGTCGTGGCCATCGACCGGGTTGCGCGCCGGGCTGGGGTGGTCGGCCGGATCGACGAGATGCAGCACCAGTTGGTGGCCGAAGAAGTCGAGATCCAGCCAGCGTTCGGACGATCGACCGGTGGGGCATCCCAGGGTTTCGGTGTAGAACGCGCGTGTGGCTTCCAGGTCGGTGACCGGCAAGGCGAGGTGGAACGGCGGCCGCGGCGCGCTCATGGCAACACCTCGCCGAACAGCGTGAAATAGAGCATGCGATAGATGTCGGTGTTGGCCACGCCCGAGGCCGGGACCAAAGTCTCGGCGTTCAGACCCGCGCCGCGCGCAATCACGCCTGAGCCGGTGTCATCGCCCACCGCCCAGGCGACCGCGAATGGAAACTGCCGGCCCTCGACATCGGGCGCCGACAGGAATGGTGCGCTTTCGCTGCCATCGATGCCATCGAGCAGCGCGCCGGTCTTGTCCTCGCGTGCCGGAATCGGCACGCCGGGCGCGTCGACCTCGAAGATCTGCATGCCGCCGGCATTGCTGTCGCTGGCCGTGACCATGAAAGTCTCGGGATTGCGCGCGATGAACTCGACAATCACACCAATCGCATCGTCGGCACGCTTCATGGCCTCCAGACAACCGGACGCGTTGCGTTTATTGCAGAAGTTGTCGCTGCCCTCTTCCTCGATCACCATGAACAGACCGCGCTCGTCCTTGCCCAGTCGGTCGAGCGCGAAGCGAGTCATTTCAGCGACCGTCGGTGCGCTTTCCAGGTAGTTCGGCAGGCCCGCCGCGCGCAGGTCTTCCTCGGGCTGGTCGAAATAACTGTCCTCGACGTTGAACACACCGAGCACGCGGGTCGCATCGGCCGGTAGCGCAAACAATTCATCGCGGGTGTAGACCACGGCGTAGCCGCGCGCGCGCGCCTCGTCGATCAGGTTGCGCCCGTCGCTGCGAATGCCGGCGCCGAAACGTCCCTGAACGCCGGCCGGCAACAACAACTCTTCACCGGCACCGAGCAGGATATCGACCCCTGACTCGACCACCTGCAGCGCGATGCTTTCAGCATCAAGATAGCGATGGCGTGCGTTGGCGACAAACACCGCCGTGCCCGGTTCGATCAGCGTGCCGGTCTGCACCAGCGCGGTGCGCAGGCCGCAGGCCACGGCCTGCTCCATGATCGTGCGCGTGCTGCCGTCGGCGGCAGCCAGCTTGTTGCCCTCCTCGTCCTGGCCGAACGCACCCGACCAGGTCCGTGTTCCGGTCGCGTGGATGCTGGCACCGGCATTCGAGGTGCTGGAAAGCTGGTCGCTCAGATGGCCGCGGTAGGCGGCCATCCTCGGCAACCGGTCCCAGTGCGACTGGCCGTCCGGGCCGTAGTACAGCAGCCGCATAGCGTCCCAATGCCCAGCCGAAGTGCCGTCGGGATGAAAGAAGATGGCGTTATGGCCGGTGGCTTGCGCCGGGCAATCGTCAGCGACCGCATGGACTGCGGCCGTCAGCAGAACGAGGGCCAGAGCGGTCGACAGAAAACTTCGCATGCAATGGACTCCGGTTGAATTCAGGCAAACCATTTCAAAAGCTTCATCTTCAGCGCGCTGTAGGGCGCGAAGCGGATCGTGATTTCCGGGAAGCGCCCGCGCCGGATCACGGATTTCAGGTGGCTGAGCCGGTCGAACCCGGCCTGGCCGTGGTACTGGCCCATGCCGCTTTCGCCGACCCCGCCGAACGGCAGCTCCGGCACCGACATGAACATCATCACATCGTTGATGCACACGCTGCCGCAGGCCAGGCGCTCGAGGAATTTGCGCTCGGACGATTTCGAGCGCGTGAACAGGTAGGCTGACAACGGCTTTTCGCCGCGTCGCACGAACTCGATTGCCGAATCGATGTCATCGGTCGCCAGCACCGGCAGCACCGGCCCGAAAATCTCCTCGGTCATGACCGTTGCATCCAGCGGCACGTCGGTCAGCACGGTCGGCGCAATCTTGCGCGACTCCGGGTCGGCCTGGCCGCCAACCACGACCGTGCCCTGCCCCAGCAGCCCCTTGATGCGCTCGAAATGGCGCGAGTTGATGATCGCGGCGTAGTCGTCGCTCATCAGCGGGTCGCGGCCGAGCATGTCGACCATGGCCTGCTTGAGCGCGTCGAGAAAGGCGTCCTTGCGCTCGCGCGCGACCAGCACATAGTCCGGCGCGATGCAGGTCTGGCCGGCGTTGAGCAGCTTGCCCCAGGCCAGCCGGCGCGCGGTTGATTTCAGGTCGGCGCTGGCATCGACCACCGCCGGGCTCTTGCCGCCCAGCTCGAGCGTGACCGGCGTCAGGTGCTCGGCCGCCGCGCGCATCACGATGCGCCCGACCGCAGCCCCGCCGGTATAGAAGATGTGATCCCAGCGCTCGGCCAACAGTGCAGTGGTTTCCGGAACCGCACCTTCTACAACGGCGAAAGCCTGGTCGTCGAGATAGCGCGGCAGCAGCTCGGACAGCAGCTTCGAGGCGCTCGGCGCCAGCTCCGAGGGCTTGATCACCGCGCAGTTGCCGGCCGCGATCGCGGCGATCAGCGGCGCCAGCACCAGCTGGATCGGGTAATTCCACGCGCCGATGATCAGCACCACGCCCAGCGGCTCGGGCTGGATGAAGCTGCGCCCGGGTTGGGCCACCAGCGGTGTGTCCACGCGCCGCGGCCGCGCCCAGCGATGCAGGCGCTCGCGCGCGTGACGAATTTCAGAATGCAGCAGCGCGGTCTCGCCCAGCACCACTTCCTGCGCCGGCTTGGCCAGATCGCCCTTCAGTGCCTCGGCGATCGCCGCCTCGTTTTCATCCAGCAGGCGCGCCAGCGCGGCCAGCTGCTCGCGCCGCCAGCGCAGGTCAAAGGTCTTGCCGGTGGCAAAGGTCGCACGCAGCCGTTCGACCAGGCTGGCGAACTGGATCGGTGATTCGCTCATGTCTCTACTCCTCGCAGTCGTCTGAGTGCCGCGGTCGGGTCGGGCTCGCGCATCAGCGATTCGCCGACCAGGAACGCATGAATGCCGGCCGCCTGCAGCCGCGCGATGTCGACCTGGCCGTGGATGCCGCTTTCGGCAATCACGATGCGATCCGCGGGCACCGATGGCGCCAGCCGCTCGCTGGTCTCCAGCCGGGTCTCGAAGCGGTGCAGGTCGCGGTTGTTGATGCCCAGCAGTCGGCCGGGCACCTCGAGGGCGCGTTCGAGCTCGCGCCTGTCGTGGACTTCGACCAGCACCGCCAGCCCCAGTTCGTGCGCCAATGCCGAGAAATCGCGCAGGCGCGCGTCGTCCAGCGCGGCGACGATCAGCAGCAGCGCATCGGCCGCCAGCGCACGGGTCTCGAATACCTGGTAGTCATCGACGATGAAATCCTTGCGGATCACCGGCAAGGCGCAGGCGGCACGCGCTTCGGCCAGGTCGGCATCCGATCCGCGAAAGAACGCGGTATCGGTCAGCACCGACAGGCAGGCCGCGCCGCCGGCCTCGTAGGCACGCGCGATCGCGGCCGGATCGGCCTGCTCGGCGATCCAGCCGGCCGAGGGCGAGGCACGCTTGAACTCGGCGATCACCGCCGGCTGCCGGCGCTCGACGCGCGCGGCCAACGCGGCATGGAAATCACGCGGCGCTGCCAGGTCATCGGCCCGGGCACGGAGCTCGGCCAACGGCACCTTTGACCGGCGTGCGGTGACCTCGTCGTGCTTGGCTGCGACGATTTTTTCCAGCACCGACGGCAGGCTCATGCGCGCTGGCTCCAGTCGGCGTAGGCGCGCAAGCGCGCCAGGCCCTCGCCCGATGCGAGAATCGTGCGTGCCTGCTCTATGCCTTCGGCATGGCTGCTGCTGCAGCCGGCGACAAACAGCGCCGCGCCGGCGTTGAGCGCAATGATATCGGCGGCCGGTCCCGGCTGACCGCCCAGCGCCTGCTCGATCAGCGCCAGGCTGCCGGCCGCATCGCCAACGCTCAGGCTCGCCAGCGAACCGTCGATGCCGACCGCGTCCGGCTCGAAGCGCCAGCGCGAAACCTTCCCTTCGCGCAATTCGGCCACCTCGGTGGGTGCGGCAATCGAGAACTCGTCCAGCCCGTCGGCTGAATGGACCACCAGAACATGCTCGGCACCGAGCTCGCCCAGCACCTCGGCCAACGGCTCCAGCCAGCGCACATCGAACACGCCCAGTACCTGGCGGGTTGCACCCGCCGGGTTGGTCAGCGGTCCGAGAAGGTTGAACAGCGTGCGCACGCCCAGCTCGCGACGCGGCGCCACGGCATGACGCATCGCCGCGTGGTGCATGGGCGCGAACAGAAAGCCCACACCCAGCCGGCTGACCGCTTCGGCGACCTGTTCCGGCTCCAGTTCCAGCTTTACACCGGCGGCCTCGAGTACATCGGCCGCCCCCGATTTGCTCGACACCGCCCGATTGCCGTGCTTGGCAATGCGCGCACCGCCGGCCGCGGCGACGAAGGCCGAGGCAGTCGAGACGTTGAACAGCGAGGCGCCGTCGCCGCCGGTGCCGACGATGTCGGTCAGCGGACCGTCCAGCCCGGTCACGCCGGCGGCCAGCTCACGCATCACACGCGCCGCCGCAGTGATTTCGGCCACCGTCTCGCCCTTGACCGAAAGCCCGATCAGAAACCCGGCAATCTGCGCCGATGTGGCCTCACCGGCCATGATCTGATGCATTGCGTCGGTCATCAGCGACTCGGGCAAGTCTTCGCCACTCGCCACCGTCTTGATCGCCTGTTGAATCGCCGTGTTCATTGATACTCCTGTTTACGCACTCGTTTTCGCCGAGTTCGTATTGAATCTTTTTACCGCAGATGAACGCGGATGAACGCGGATGACTGACTGGAAAAACGTTTTACCGTAAAGCAAGGTTCGTTTTCTAGAAACCCGTTGCAGCACTACATCCGGTCCTGCATCCGCCCCGTTTCGCTGTTTACCAATCGCTCCTGAGCAAGCGTCGTTTTCCCCGGCCTTGATCTATGTTCATCTGCGTTCATCTGCGGTAATAAACACTTCTCACACAAGTTCAAGAAAATTACGCAGCAGATCGTGTCCGTGTCGGGTCAGGATCGACTCGGGATGAAATTGCACGCCTTCCAGCGGCCAGTCGCGGTGCCGGAAGCCCATGATCTCGTCGCGCCGATCGGGATCCTCGTCGAACGCCGTCCACGCGGTTTCGATCAGGCAGTCGGGTAGCGACTCGCGCTCGACGATCAGCGAATGGTAGCGCGTGGCCTCGAACGGGTTTTCCAGGCCCTTGAACACGCCCTCACCGTTGTGGTGCATCAACGAAGTCTTGCCGTGCATGACCTCGCGCGCGCGCACCACCCGGCCACCCAGCGCCTGACCGATGGTCTGATGACCCAGACACACGCCCAGGATCGGCAGCTTGCCGCCCAGCTCGGCGACGATATCGAGACAGACGCCGGCCTCGTTCGGCGTGCACGGCCCCGGCGAGAGCACGATTGCATCGGGTTTGTACGCCCGGATGCCGGCGATGTCGATGGCATCGTTGCGCAGCGTGGTCACATCGACGCCCAGCTCACCCAGGTACTGGACGAGGTTGTAGGTGAACGAGTCGTAGTTGTCGATCATCAAGACGTTCATCGAATGCCCCGGCTGGCCTCGCCAATGGCGCGGATCAGCGCGCGCCCCTTGTTCATGGTTTCCTCCCACTCGCGCGCCGGATCGGAATCGGCGACGATGCCGGCACCGGCCTGCAGATGAATGCGGCCCTGCGCAACCAGCGCGGTACGGATCGCGATCGCGAAATCGGCCTCATCGTGCCAGTTCATCCAGCCGACCGCGCCGGCATAAATACCGCGCTTGACCGGCTCGAGCTCGGCGATGATTTCCATCGCCCGCACCTTGGGCGCACCCGACAAGGTGCCGGCCGGAAAGGTCGCGCGCAGCACATCGATCACGCCGATGCCGGGCTGGAGCCGTCCCTTGACCTGGCTGACAATGTGCATGACGTGCGAGTAGCGCTCGATCACCATCCGGTCGGTCAGCTTGACCGAGCCGATCTCGGCGATGCGGCCGATGTCGTTGCGACCCAGATCGATCAGCATCAAATGCTCGGCGCGCTCCTTGGGATCGGCCAGCAGCTCCTCGGCCAGCGCCTGATCCTCGGCCGCATCCGAACCGCGCGGCCGGGTGCCGGCAATCGGCCGCACCATGGCCTCGCCATGCTCGACACGCACCAGCACCTCGGGCGAGGAGCCGACCACCTGAAAGCCGTCGCGCTCGTCTTCGAAATCGAAGAAGTACATGTACGGCGACGGGTTGAGCGCGCGCAACGCGCGGTACACATCCAGTGGCCGGGCGGCCAGATCCACGCTCATGCGCTGCGACAGCACCACCTGCATGGCATCACCGGCCAGGATGTAGTCGCGGATGCGCCCGACCGCAGCCTCGAAGTCGGTGCGCCCGAAGCCGTAGTCAAAATCTGCCTCGGCCGGAATCGGCAGCTCGATCGGTGCCGGGTAGCCCGGCGAGCCGGCGCGCAGGCGATGGGTGAGTTGATCGAGCCGGCGCTCGGCGGCCTCGAACCCGAATTCGTCCGCCGGGTCGGCATGCACGACCAGAAACAGCTTGCCGAGCAGGTTGTCGAACACCGCCAACTCCTGCACGTCGAGCAGCAGGATCTCGGGCACGCCCAGCGCATCCGGTTTGGCCGAGAAATCCAGCCGTGGCTCGATCAGCGCGACCGATTCGTAGCCGAAGTAGCCGACCAGCCCGCCGCACAGCCGCGGCAACTCATCGACCTGCGGGACACGCACCTGACGCCGCAGCGCGTCGATTTCGGCCAGCGGATCGACATCCTCGCGTCGCTCGACCACGCGCCCGTGTTCCAGCCGCTCGAGCACGCGCCCGCTGGCCCGCCAGGCGCACCTGCACGGCAGACCGATCATCGAGTAGCGGCCCTGGTTCTCACCGCCCTCGACCGATTCGAGCAGGAAAGTGTTCGGGCCGTCGGCCAGCTTCAGGTACACCGACAGCGGCGTGTCGAGGTCGGCGGTGACCGAACGCCACACCGGAATGCGGCTATAGCCCTCGCGGCAGTATCGCTGGTAGGTCGCGCGGTTCAAGAATCAGCCCATGCTGTGCAAGCCGGGCATTGTATCGGAATCGCCCGCTCTGCCCGGATCAGGCCGGCTGGTCGGTCGTGGCGGCGTCTGCATCCGGCTCGGCCTGTGCGTGATCGCGCGCCAGCAGGCAATAAAACGCCGGCAGCACGAATACCGTCAGCAAGGTGCCGATGCCCAGCCCGGTGGCAATCGTCAAACCGATCGCAAACCGGCTCTCGGCGCCGGGACCGCCGGCGATCAGCAACGGAATCATCGCGAAGATCAGCGCCGCCGAGGTCATCAGGATCGGTCGCAGCCGGATCGCCGCAGCCTCGATCACCGCGTCGTGGCGGCTCAGGCCACGCGCGACCTGCAGCTGGTTGGCGAATTCGACGATCAGGATGCCGTTCTTCGACACCACGCCGATCAGCGTGATCAGGCCGACCTGGGTGTAGATGTTCATGCTCGCAGCACCCAGCATGATGAACGCCATCGCGCCGGCCACCGACAGCGGCACCGTGGTCAGAATGATGAACGGATCGCGCCAGCTTTCGAATTGCGCGGCCAGCACCAGGTAGATGACCAGCAGCGACAGGAAGAACGTGACCAGCAGCGCACTGCCCTGCTGCTTGAACTGGCGCGACTCGCCCTTGTAGTCAAAGGTATACCCCAACGGAAACACCTCGCGCGCGGCCTGCTCCAGAAACGCGGTGGCCTCGCCCATCGCGACCCCGGGTGCCAGCACGCCCTCCAGCGCCACCGCGTTGCGCTGGTTGTGCTGGGTGCGGCTGGACGGCTCGACCTCCGATTCGTAGTGCACCAGGCTGCCCAGCGCGACCAGCTCGCCGGAATCGGCGCGTACGTAGTAATCATCGAGCTGCTCGCGGCTGGCGCGCAGTTCGCGCTCGACCTGCGGGATCACCTCGTAGGAACGACCCTGCAGGTTGAAGCGGTTGATAAAACCCTCGCCCAGCAGCACCGCGAGCTCGCGCCCGAGCTCGGCCATCGAGAGGCCGAGGTCGGCGGCGCGCTCGCGATCAATGACCACGCGCGTGACCGGTCGGTCGAACTCGATCGACTTGCGCACGAATGCGAACAGGCCGCTCTGCATCGCCTTGCCCTGGACTTCGCCGGCAACCTGGTCGAGCTGATCGTAGCCGACCGCGGCGGCAATCACGAACTGCAACGGCAAGCCCTGGCCCGAGCCGGGAATCGACGGTCGCGCGAACACCGAGGTATTCAGCCCGGTGACGCGCGAAACGGCCTGCTGCATCATCGGCTCGACCTCGAACTGCGAGATGTCGCGCTGCTCCCACGGTGCCAGCCGAAAGCCGCCGAACACGGTGTTGGGACCAAAGCTGCCGAGCAGCATGAAGGTGCGCTCATAGGACGGCAGCTGCTCGAACTCCTGCTGCAACTGGGTGCCGTATTTCTGCAGGTATTCCAGCGTTGCCGTCTGCGGCGCCTGGCCCTGGTAGAGCAGAATGCCCTGGTCTTCGGTCGGTGCCAGCTCACTTTGACTGAGCTGCACCATGAATGCAATCGAGACCAGCAGCACCGCGCCGAACACAACCACCGCCGGGACTGCCTCGAGCACCGCACGCAACCGCCGTTTGTACCCGGCCGCCAGCGCGTTGAACAGGCGCTCGACATGCGCCTCGAAGCGCGAACCCTCGCCATGCGGCTTGAGAATCTTGCCCGACAGCATCGGCGACAGCGTCAGCGCGACCACGCCCGAGACCAGCACCGCGCCGGCCAGCGTGAACGCAAACTCCGAGAACAGCGAGCCGACCAGCCCGCCCATGAAGCCGATCGGCGCATACACCGCGACCAGCGTCGTGGTCATGGAAATGATCGGTGTGGCCATTTCGCGCGCCCCGTGGAGTGCAGCTTCGAACTTGCTCTCACCCTGCTCGATATGCCGATGCACGTTCTCGACAATGATGATCGCGTCGTCGACGACCAGTCCAATCGCCAGCACCATCGCCAGCAGCGTCAGCAGGTTGAGCGAAAAGCCCAGCAGCAGCATGATCAATGCACCACCGATCAGCGACAGCGGCACGGCCACCGACGGCACCACCGCAGCGCGGATCGAACCGAGGCTCAGGAACACCACCACCAGCACGATCAGAACCGCCTCGGCCAGCGTGCTGATGACCTCGTTGATCGAGCTGTCGATGAACTCGCTGGCATCGTAGGCCAGGTCGACGGCAAGCCCGGACGGAAGCTGCTCGGCGATGCCCGGCAGCTCGCCACGCACAAGCGCCGCGACGTCCAGCGGGTTGGCACCCGGGGCAATCTCGATGGCCAGGTAGGTCGCCGGCTGGCCCTTGTAGTTGTTGGTCTCCGAGTAGGTCTCGGCACCGAGCTCGCTGCGTACCACGTCGGCCAGCCGGACGATGGATTTCGGGGTCTCGCGAATCACCAGCTGTTCGAAGTCGCGCTCGCTGGAGACATCGGTGTTGGTTGAAAGATCGATCTGCACGAATTCATCGCGCGTCGAACCGATGCCGGCCTGGAAATTGTTGCGCACCAGAATGTCGACCAGCTCGGCGGCGGTCATGTCGATTGCGGCCAGTCGAGCCGGATCAATCCAGATGCGCTGGGCGAAGGTGCGGCCGAGGATTTCAGCCTGACCGACACCGGGCAGCGCCTGCAGCAACGGCTGCACCTGGCGGATCAGGTAATCGGTGATGCGCGGCACCGCCATGGACTCGCTGAAAAACGCGATGTACATCAGCGCTGTGGTCTCACCGGTGGTCGAGGTAATCACCGGATCGCGCGCCGCCTCGGGCAGCACGTCGCGCTGGCTGGCGACCTTGGCCTGGATTTCGGCCAAGGCATCGTTGGCGTCGTAGTTGAGCACCATGCGCGCCTCGATGCTCGAGATGCCCTTGCGACTGGTCGAGGACAGAAAATCGATGCCCTCGGCCTCGGCAATGGCCTGCTGCAGCGGCGTGGTGACAAAGCCCTGCACCAGATCCGAGTCGGCACCCGGCCAGGCCGTCGACACCGTCACGGTGGTGCTCTCGAGCTCCGGAAACTGGCGCAGCTCGAGCTCGAGAATGGCGCGCAGCCCCATCAGCAGGATCAGCAGGCTGACCACCGTCGCCAGCACCGGCCGGCGAACGAACAGGTCGGTAAAGCGCATCAGTTGCTGCCCGTGTCGGTGCCGGCCAGTTCCACCGCCTGCCCGTTGCGCAGTCGGAGCAGCCCGGTCGCCACCACGGTCGCGCCGGCCTCGATGCCGTCGATGATCTCGACCCGGCCATCGCGCGCTTCACCGGTGGTCACGGCAACGCGCTCGACCTGCTTGCCGGAGTCGCCGTCGACGACCCGGAACACGAAATCACCGAAGGTGTTGTAGGAAATCGCCGTGCGCGGCACCGTCAGCACGCGGCGATCCTGCGGGCGCAGCGTGCGCACATTGGCGAACATGCCGGGCCGCAAGCGCAAGTCCGGATTCGGCAGGCGCGCACGAACGCGCAGCGTTCGGGTCGATGACAACACCGAGGAATCCAGTGCCAGCACCTCGCCGCTAAAAATCTCGCCTGGAAATGCCGCGACCGTAACCTCAACGCGGTTACCCACCGACAGCCGCGGCAATTCGCGCTCCGGCACGGTGTAGTCGATCTGGATGGGATCGAGCATGTTGATGCCGACGATCGGTGTGCCGACCTCGAGGAATTCGCCCAGATCGACCTCACGCAGGCCGAGAACGCCGGAAAACGGCGCCCGGATGGTTTTCTTGTTCAGCAACGCGCGCTGTTCATGGACGCGCGCCTCGGCGGCGTCGAAATTGGCACGCGCCTGATCGAACTCGGATTTCGACACCGCGTTCTGACCGACCAGGTCGCGAAACCGGTCGAATTGCTGGCGCGCCAGCAGTGCTTCGGCCTCGCGCGTCTCCAGTGCCGCAAGATCGGTCTCGGCATCGAGACGAATCAGCACATCGCCGGCTTCAACCCGCTGCCCGGACTCGAACGCAATCTCCTCGACCACGCCGGCAACTTCGTTGGCCACCGATACGCCATTGACCGCGCGCACGCTGCCGATGGCCTGCACCGATTGCGGCCAGTCGCGCGCGACCACCGTTGTGGCTTCGATCAACACCGGCGGCGATTGCTGCGACATGCGCTCGTTCTGGACGCGCATCTGCTGCAAACGCCAGCCGAACAATGCGGCCAGCACGACTGCGGTTACCACCAGCACGACGCCGATACGAACAAACTTGCTCATGAATAGTCCCGTAAGAAGGCTGTATGGACAGATCCCAGAGTGAACGGCGACGCCTGTTACCGGGACCGACCCAGTCGCGCCCGGAAAGGGGATCAATGCCCATAGTGGAACGGTGAACCGCTGATTTTATCACTTGTAACTTCCGCGCTCGAAATTTGATCGCGCGCGCTCAGCGCAAGTGATCAGCTTTGACGAAGCGCCAGCCGCACCGCCTCGAGTTCGGTAACGGTTTGCTCGGGCTGCCACTGGGCCAGTGCCTGATCAAGCGCGGGGAAATCGTCTTCCACCAGGGTGGCATGCCCGACCTTGCGGCCGGCACGCGCGGCCTTGCCGTAATCGTGCCAGTGCAGCCCGGGCCGCGCCAGCCAGCGCTCGCACTCGGGCAGTTCACCGATGAAGTTGACCATCAAGGAGGCACCGCGCACGTTTGTATCACCGAGTGGCCAGCCGGCGACCGCGCGCAGGTGATTCTCGAACTGCGAACAGGCCGCACCCTCGATGGTCCAGTGCGCCGAGTTGTGTACGCGCGGCGCAAACTCATTGGCCAGCAGCCGATCACCGGCTACGAACAACTCCAGCGTCAGACAACCGACATAGTCCAGATGCTCGGCCAGCCGCCGGGCCATGCTCTCGGCATCTGCCTGTACGGTCGCCGGCACGGGCAGCGGACCGGCCAGGCGCAGGATGCCGTCGCGGTGCCAGGTGCGCGAAACTGGCCAGAACCTGAGCTCGCCGGACTCGGCCCGCACCGCCGTGATCGCGCACTCGTAGTCGAAATCCAGCCACTGCTCCAGAATCAGGTCCTGCCCGCCCAGCTCGCGCCAGGCCAGCTCCAGGTCATCGTCGGTGCGCAGCACCGCCTGACCCTTGCCGTCGTAGCCCAATCGGCGCGTCTTGAGCACCGCCGGCAGGCCCAGCTCGGCCACCGCCCCGGCCAGTGTCGGGCGCGAATCAACGGCGCGAAACGGCACAGTCTCGATATCGAGTTCATTGAAACGGTTCTTTTCGGTCAGCCGGTCCTGCGCGGTGGCCAGTGCCGCCGGCGAAGGATGCACCGGCGTGCATTCGGCAATCGCGGCCAATGCCGAGGCCGGCACATTCTCGAAGTCGCAGGTCACGCGCGCGCAGCCGGCCAAGCGCTGCAAGGCGGCCGGATCGTCGTAGTCGGTGGCGATGAATTCACCCAGCGCTGCGGCACAGGCATCGGGCTTGGGATCGACGATCACAAACTCCAGCCCCAGCGGTGTTCCGGCCAGCGCCAGCATGCGCGCCAGCTGCCCGCCGCCGAGGATCCCGAGCTTCACGAGACGCGCGGGTCGGGGTGATCGAGCACGGCGCGGGTCTGCTCGGCGCGCCAGCTGCGGTAGCGTTCGGCCAGCGCCGGATCCGAAAGGGCCAGGATCTCGACCGCCAGCAGCGCCGCATTGGCCGCACCGGCCTCCCCGATCGCCAGCGTCGCCACCGGCACGCCCTTGGGCATCTGCACGATCGACAGCAGCGAATCCAGCCCCTTGAGCGCGCGCGACTGCACCGGCACGCCCAGCACCGGCAGTTCAGTGGATGCGGCCAGCATGCCCGGCAGGTGGGCCGCGCCACCGGCGCCGGCGATAATCACCTTCAGCCCCCGAGCAACCGCCGTGCGCGCGTACTCGGCCAGTTTGTCGGGCGTGCGGTGGGCCGATACCACCTCGGCCTTGAAGGCCACGCCCAGCGCGTCGAGCCGCTCGGCGGCTGCCTGCATGGTCGGCCAATCACTTTTCGAGCCCATCACCAGTCCGACCGGCACACTGTCGGTCATATCGTGCTCCTTGGCAAGCAACCGGAAGCCGAAATGGTAGCAGACCCTCGCGCGCCAACCCACGCCGGGGCGCTACAATCAAGCATCAATCGACCTTCAGGCTTGCCGCTCATGTCCCTGCCCGACTCCTTGCTCGACATCCTGTGCTGCCCGGTCAGCCACGAACCGCTGCGTCCGCTGGAAGCCTCCAGGGTCAAGACACTGAATGCAAAGATCGCCGCCGGCGAGCTCCGGTACGTCGACGACAGCCCGGTCGAGGAGACCATCCAGAATGCGCTGATCACACGCGACGGCAAGGTCATCTACCGCATCGACAAGGGCATCCCGGTGCTGCTGCCCGAACGCGGCATCGGCACCACTCAGCTCGAGAACGGCTGAAACCGGCGGAAAAAGGCTACAACGCCTCTGTATTGGCGCGAATCCAGTTCGCGCGTCGAGTGATCGCGGACTTTTCGGCCGGTTTCAGGCGCGCGACGTTGCGATACATCATCTTCATGCGCGGATTGGCCGCCAGCCGATCCTCATGGCGCATCAGGAAGTCCCAGTACAGCGCATTGAACGGGCAGGCATCCGCTCCGGTCCGTTCGCCGACCTTGTAACGACAATTGGCGCAGTGATCGCCCATGCGCTGGATGTACTTGCCGCTGGCCGCGTAAGGCTTCGAGGCCAGCACACCACCGTCGGCGAACATCACCATGCCGAGCGTATTCGGCAACTCGACCCAATCGAAGGCATCGGCGTAGACGGCCAGGTACCAGTCACAGATCTCCTTCGGAGCCACCCCCAGCAGCAACGCGAAGTTGCCGGTCACCATCAGCCGCTGAATGTGGTGGGCATAGGCATTGCGGCGCGTGGTGGCGACTGCTTGCGCGACACAGCGCATGCCGGTCTCGCCGCTCCAGTAGAACGACGGTAACGCTTCGGCGTTATCAAAGTAATTCTCGTCGGAATAGTCCGGCATCTTCAGCCAGTAGATGCCGCGGATGTATTCGCGCCAGCCGATGACCTGGCGGATGTAACCCTCGGCGGCGTTGATCGGCACCTGGCCCTCGCGCCAGGCATCCTCGACTGCGCGGCAAACCTCAAGCGGGTCGAGCAGGCCGATGTTCATGTACGCCGACAGGCGGCTGTGGAACAGCCAGTCCTCGCCGTCGGGCAGCGCGTCCTGAAAATCGCCGAACCAGCGCAGACCATGCTCGACGAAATGTGCCAGCGCGCGCCGCGCCTGGCCGGGTGTGACTGCGAAATCGAAGCCCTCGAGTTCACCGAAGCCGTCGAAGGTCTCGGCCACCCGTTCCAGAACCGCGCGCGTGGTCGCGTCCGGCGAGAACGCCATCGGCCGGGCCGGCGGCGGATCGCCGGTCCACTTGCGGCGGTTCTGGGCATCGAAATTCCATTGGCCACCGACGGGCTGATCGCCCTCCATCAACAAGCCGGTACAACGGCGCATCTCACGGTAGAAGTATTCCATTCGCAACACCCTTCGACCCTTGGCCCAGTCGGTGAAATTCCCGATCGGACAGACGAAGCGATCGTCCTCGAGGATCGTTACCGGCCGCTTCAAGGTCGCTTCCAGCGCGCGAAATTCGGCCAGCACCCGCCACTCGCCGGGCCAGGTCAGGACGATTTGGTCGATGTCGTGCTCGTCGAGATGCGCACGCAACGCATCGGTGAAACTGCGAACCGGCGAGGCGGCATCGAAATGACGGTAGTACACGCAATGTCCGACCCGCTCGAGGCGGGCTGCGAAATGCCGCATGGCCGAGAAGATCAAGGCGATTTTCTTGCGGTGGTGAGGCACGTAACCGGCCTCATCGGCCAGTTCGGCCAACAGAACGTGGTCGACGCCGCGCTCGAGTTCTTGCAGACTCACCAGCCCTTCGGACAACTGGTCGCCGGTTACCAGGCAAAGCTTCGGCACATGTGGTCCCCGGTCGCAAAACCGCAGTATCACCGAGCGTTGGCAACGAAGGGTCAATTATTAACTTGGCAACGAAATACCTACGGTATTCGTTGTACGGCATTTGCGGCGCAGGTCCGCAAATGCCTTCGCTTCGCGGCCCCGGCCGTACCGGCCGGGCATTAACCCGGCAATCTATTTGATTGCCGGGTTAATAACCGCGCAAGAACCGCCCCTCAACTGAAAAAAAACTTGCGTGATTTGACCCGTATCAAGTTACGAAGCGGACACTGGCGCTACGCTTCCCGCCATCTTTTCACCCGCAGAGGAGTCCATCCAAAAATGAAAACCATTTCCGTTCGCAACACCCTGCTCGCCACCGCCCTGGCAGCCACCTTCACGTTGCCCGCAATGGCGCAGGATCAGGGTGATTTCCTGTTTCGCATCGGCGGCGGTTACATCGCCACTGATACCTCCAACGACGATCTCGTGTTCGAGGGTATCAACCTCGACAACTTCCGCGCCGACGTCGATGACGGGATTGGCCTGATCTTCAACTTCAGCTATTTTGTAACCTCGAACGTTGCCGTCGAGCTGCTGGCCGCCGCACCGTTCAAGCACGACATCGACGGCGAAGGCGCACTGGGTCCGCTCGGCAAGCTCGGCCGCACGTACCACCTGCCGCCCACACTGAGCCTGCAGTACCACTTCCGGCCCAACCAGACGTTCCGCCCGTACGCCGGTGTCGGCCTGAACTGGACCCTGTTTTTCGAAGACAAGGTCAATCAGGGCACGCATGAAGGTATCGTTGCCACCGCCAACGGCGCCTTGGGTACCGATTTCAGTGGTGGACGCAGTTCGCTGGATATCGATGACTCCTTCGGCGTGGCGTTCCAGCTCGGGGCAGATTTCGCGATCAGTGAAACCTGGTTCACCAACCTCGATGTTCGCTACATCTTCATCGACGCCGACGCCGACATCAAGACGCGCACCTTCGACCCGACCGGCGCCGAGCAGATTTTCCGCAGCAACCTCGACCTGTCCATCGACCCGTGGGTGGTCAGCGCCGCGGTTGGCTTCCGCTTCTGAGCTGCTTGATCCAAGAAGCTCTCCTGTGTTGGCCGGGGCTCGTCCCCGGCCTTTTTTTGCCCACTCCGCACCGCCGCACGGACGGCTATCATTCGCGCATGGGTCCTTCGACGCGCTATTCCTTCCACCGCGAACGGTTCGCGATGTACCGCGGCCGCAGCCTGCCCGGCCTGCAACTGGCCTGGGAGTGCTGGGGTGAACTGAACAACGACAAGTCCAACGCCGTGCTGCTGTTCACCGGCCTTTCGCCGGACGCGCACGCGGCGTCCTCGTCGCTGGACCCGGATCCCGGCTGGTGGGAAGCCATGATCGGCCCCGGCCGACCAATCGACACCGATCGACTGTTCGTGCTGTGCATCAACTCGCTGGGCTCGTGCAAGGGCTCAACCGGACCGGCCAGCATCAACCCCGAAACCGGCCGGCCGTGGCGACTGAGTTTCCCGGAACTGGCAATCGACGACATCGCACGGGCCGCCCGGCTGGTGGTCGACGAACTCGGCATCGAACACCTGCACGCCGTTATCGGCCCGTCGATGGGCGGATTCAGCGCGCTGGCCTGGCTGAAGCATTTCCCGCACTCCAGCGACCGGCTGTGCCTGATCTCGACCTCGTGCTCAGCGACGCCGTTCGCGATTTCGATCCGTTCGCTGCAACGCGAGGCGATCGTGACCGATCGCAATTTTCGTGACGGGAACTACAGCGACGACGACTGGCCCGAAGTCGGCATGCGCATCGCCCGCAAGCTCGGCATGATCACCTACCGCTCGGCCACCGAATGGCAACAGCGCTTCGGTCGCCGTCACCAGAGCTACTTCCCGGCCACGCTGTTCGGGATGCGCTTCGAGGTCGAGTCCTATCTCGAAACCCACGCGCGCAAGTTCGTCGGCCAATTCGACCCGTGCAGCTACCTGTACCTGTCGCGAGCGATGGATGAATTCAACGCCTGCGACTCCGACGACAGCCTTAAATCCCTGTTCCGGCGCAGTTTCGACGGCAAGGCGCTGGTGCTGGGCGTGCATTCCGACATCCTGTTCCCGCTGTGGCAGCAGCGCGACCTGGCCGCAGCGCTGGAGGCGGTCGAGGCCGATGTCACCTTCCTGGAACTGGATTCGCACAAGGGCCATGATGCGTTTCTGGTAGATTCGGACCTGTTTGGTCCCCCGATTGCGGAGTGGTTGGAATGACGCTGGAGTTCAATGGCAAACCCGAACTGGTGCGGCGTGTCGATGCCGTGGTCGACGGCAAGTGCGCCAAGACCACCACCCAATGCATCCGCGACGTGCTGTGCGACATGATGAGCGAGCGCAAGCTCGACCTGCCGTCATGCGTGTACGACTGCCCGGGCGACCACTACGGGCGCCGCCTGATCCACAAGGACGATCGTCGCGGATACACCATCATGGCCATGACCTGGGGCGCCGGCCAGGGCACGCCGGTGCACGACCATTCCGGCATGTGGTGTGTCGAGGCGGTCTGGGACGGGCAGATCGAAGTCACCCAGTTCGAGCTCCTCGAGCAGCAAGGTGAGCGCTTCCGGTTCGAGCCGACAACCACCATGCGCGCCGGCATCGGCTCGGCCGGCAGCCTGATTCCGCCGCACGAGTACCACACCATCCGCAATCCCAGCGCCCGCGACACGGCGATTACCATCCACATCTACTCCGGCGAGATGAGCTGCTGCTCGATCTTCACCCCGGCCGGCGGCGACTGGTTCCAGCGCGAAACCCGCGAACTGCAACTCGACGCGGCCTGACGCCAACGCCGCGCACCCGTATAATCACGACCAGCACCTCGGCCGGGGTGGCGGAACTGGTAGACGCGCCGGACTCAAAATCCGGTTCTGGCAACAGAGTGCGGGTTCGATTCCCGCCCCCGGCACCATCGATAAAACAATCATTTAGCAGCAAATCACCCCCCGGAACACGGCAGATCCGATTCAGCATGTAAGCGTTCTGTAGGCTGATTCCGGCACACCTGACCCGAAGCAGCGGCGCAACGGCCCATGTCTGCACAAGATTCAACCACCGCGCCAATCGATACGATCTACCAGAAGCTGGTCAACGAGGAAGACGCGCGCGTCTGTACCGACATCTCCGATGCCGCCTGCCGCGTGGTGCCCGGCAATTTCGTACTGCAGGTTCTAACCCAGTTCCTGACCAAACTCGGCGATGCCATCGCCAATCCCAAGACCGTGCTGCCCTGGCTGATGGGTGCGTTGGGCGCGCCGGCGGTGATGACCTCGTTCCTGGTGCCGATTCGCGAATCCGGCTCGCTGATCCCGCAGTTGCTGATTGCTGCCTGGGTGCGGCTGAAGCCACTGCGCAAGTGGACGTTTGTACTCGGCGCGGTGCTGCAGGGACTGGCGGTGCTGGCCATGGGCGTGGTCGCGGTCACGTTGCAGGGCGCGGCCGCCGGTGCCGCGCTGCTGGCCGCGCTGGTGCTCTTCAGTCTCGCGCGCGGACTGTGTTCGGTCGCCAGCAAGGATGTGCTCGGCAAGACCGTGCCCAAGACCCGGCGCGGGCGCGTGTCGGGCTGGTCGGAATGGCTGGCCGGGCTGGTTACGCTGGCGCTGGGTTTGATGATGCTGTTCGGCGTCGGCCAGGATCGCGGCATGCAGCAATGGCTGATCCTGCTGACCATCGCCGGTGGGCTTTGGCTGCTGGCGGCGATCAGCTATGCCCGCATCCGTGAGTTTCCGGGTGCGACCGAGGGCGGCGGCAACGCGATCGAAGAGGCCTTCGGGCGGCTCGGACTGCTGGCCAGTGACGGCGCCTTTCGCCGATTCGTCATCGCCCGCTCGCTGCTGCTGTGCTCGGCGCTGAGCGCGCCGTTTTTCATTCTGCTGGCACAGGACCAGGTCGACGCCGCGCTCGCCTCGCTCGGGCTGTTCGTGATCGCCGACGGCGTGGCAAAACTGGTCTCGGCGCGCTTCTGGGGTCGCTTCGCCGATGTCTCGTCGCGCCGGGTGATGATCATCGCCGGCAGCGGCAGCGCCGTGGTCGCATTGGCGCTGGTCATCACCGTTGCCCTCAGCCCGACGCTGGCCGGCAGCGCGTGGACCTACGCGGCGTTCTTCTTCCTGCTCGCAATCGCGCACGCCGGCGTGCGCATGGGTCGCAAGACCTACGTGGTCGATCTGGCCGGCGGCAACAAGCGCACCGACTACGTCGCCGTCAGCAACTCGGTGATCGGCGTGGTGCTGCTGGCGGCCGGCGCCATCGGCGCGCTCAGCGCGCTGATCTCGATTTCCGGTGTCATCCTCGTTCTGGCGGCGATGGGCCTGGCCGGGGCGTGGATGTCGGCGCGGCTGCCGGAGGTGACCCAATAAACGCCGGTTGCAGCCTCATTCGGCCCGGGGACGGACCTCCTGCAACGCCGGTTGCCGTAGGAGCCGGCCTGCCGGCGATCAGGGTTTCCGTCTCCGTCGAGAGCATCAATTGCCCGCAGGCGGGCTCCCACAAGATCAAGCGTCAAGGCGCGAGTCTTTCGTCCGGCACTATGGAAGGGTGCTACGCGGCCGCAAATCCCTGCTTCTTGATTTGCTGGATCTGATCGCGGATTTTCGCGGCCTGCTCGAACTCGAGGTTCTCGGCGGCTTTGAACATGTCTTTTTCCAGCTGTGCGATCCGACGCGCGGCGTCAGCCGGGGAGATCGGCTCGGGGCCGTAGTCGGCCGTCGCTTCGGCAACCTTGCGCCGGTCGCCGCGGGCTGATTTCTTCTTGCCCGGCACCTGGTGGGCATCGGCCATGATGTCGGCGATGTTCTTTTCGATCGTCTTCGGCGTGATGCCGTGCTCGGCGTTGAACGCAATCTGCTTTTCGCGCCGCCGGCCGGTTTCTTCCAGCGCCCGTTGCATCGAGCCGGTGATCTTGTCGGCATACAGGATGGCCTTGCCGCGCACGTTGCGCGCCGCGCGGCCGATGGTCTGGATCAGCGAACCCTCGGAGCGCAGGAAACCCTCCTTGTCGGCATCGAGGATCGCAACCAGCGAGACCTCCGGCAGATCCAGCCCCTCGCGCAGCAGATTGATGCCGACCAACACGTCGAACGCACCCAGCCGCAGGTCGCGGATGATCTCGACCCGCTCGACCGTGTCGATGTCCGAGTGCAGGTAGCGCACACGCACGCCGTGCTCACTGAGGTAGTCGGTCAGGCTCTCGGCCATGCGCTTGGTCAGCGTGGTGACCAGCACGCGGTCGCCGAGACCGACGCGCAGGTTGATCTCCGACAACAGATCGTCAACCTGCGACGCCACCGGGCGGATCTCGGTCTCCGGATCGATCAACCCGGTCGGGCGCACGACCTGCTCGGCCACCACCGGCGAGCGCTCCAGCTCCCACTGGCGCGGCGTGGCCGAGACATGAATCGTCTGCGGCGCACGCGCCTCCCATTCCTCGAACGTCAGCGGCCGGTTGTCCAGCGCCGACGGCAGCCGGAAACCGAACTCGACCAGGGTTTCCTTGCGCGAGCGGTCACCCTTGTACATCCCGCCGATCTGCGGCACGGTGACGTGCGATTCGTCCAGGATCAGCAGCGCGTTGTCCGGCAGGTAGTCGAACAGCGTCGGCGGCGGCTCGCCGGGCTGGCGACCGGTCAGGTGGCGCGAGTAGTTCTCGATGCCCTGGCAATAGCCCAGCTCCAGCATCATCTCCAGGTCGAAACGGCTGCGCTGTTCGAGCCGCTGCGCTTCCAGCAGCTTGCCGGCACCGTTGAGCTGTTCCAGTCGCTCGGCCAGCTCGGCCTTGATCGCATCCACCGCGTCCAGCACGACCTGGCGCGGCGTGACGTAATGGGTCTTGGGAAAGATCGTCAGCTCGTCGAGCGTTTCGTGCAGCTCGCCGGTCAGCGGATCGAACTCGCTGATGCGCTCGACCTCGTCGTCGAACAGTTCGACCCGAATCGCCTGAGTCTCGGAATCACCGGGAAAAATATCGATCACCTCGCCGCGCACGCGGTAGGTGCCGCGTCGCAGCTCGAAGTCGTTGCGCGAGTACTGCATCTCGGCCAGCTTGCGCAGCACGGCGCGCTGCTCGATCACCTGGCCGGTCTTCAGGCCCAGCGTCATCTTCAGAAAGCTTGACGGATCGCCGAGACCGTAGATTGCCGAGACGGTGCCGACAATCAGCGCGTCCGGGCGCTGCAGCAGCGCCTTGGTCGCCGACAGCCGCATCTGCTCGATGTGCTCGTTGATCGAGGCGTCCTTCTCGATGAAGGTATCCGAGGACGGCACATAGGCCTCGGGCTGGTAGTAGTCGTAG
>JAVVDV010000006.1:74319-103412 GCA_032251355.1 Wenzhouxiangellaceae bacterium | reverse complement strand
CATCTGTACGAGGATGATGCCGACCCGGAGAGCAACGTTATCGAGGTCATTGTCGGCCGCCTGCGCCGCAAGCTGGATGCGGACGGCAGCTGGAAACCGATCCAGACCCTGCGCGGGCAGGGTTATCGGTTCAGCCCGGGTGGGGGCTGAGATCACGGCCAACCATCAATGTGTCGGCCTGCGGCCGACGCTTGTTTGACTGGATGCCGGCTCAAGGCCGGCATGACGGGGTTGTGGGGCCGGAATGACGCAGGTAGTGGAGCCGGCATGACGGTGCTGGTGCGGCCGGTATGACGGACTTGGCGCGGGGCGGGACGCCGGGATGAGCGGGGTGCTTTGCTTCTCGTCATCCCCGACTTGATCGGGGATCCAGTGCAATGGAGTGTCGGGCTCCGACCGACTCGTTATTTCACTGGATGCCGGCTCAAGGCCGGCATGACGAGGGTGGCGCGGCCGGCATGACGTTGATGGCAGTCGTGCGGCAGGATGCGAGCGGGGCGGGTACCCTATGCGGATTCCCGAAAATCATCCCGGTGATCTATATGACCAATCATTCGCATGAGTTGTTCGAGCGCGCGCGGGCGCGGATTCCCGGTGGTGTCAACTCACCGGTGCGTGCCTTTGCCGGCGTCGGCGGTGAGCCGGTGTTCTTCGAGCGCGCCGAGGGTGCGTGCCTGTTCGATGTTGACGGCAAGCGTTACATCGACTACATCGGCTCGTGGGGCCCGATGATTTGTGGTCATGCCCACCCGCACATCATCGAGGCGGTGCAGCGCGCGGTTTCCAAGGGCTTGAGTTTCGGCACGCCGTCGCCGGACGAAGTGACCATGGCCGAGAGGATCTGCGAACTGGTGCCGTCGCTGGAGCGGGTGCGGATGGTCAATTCCGGCACCGAGGCGGCGATGAGCGCGCTGCGGCTGGCGCGTGCGGCGACCGGTCGCAACCGCTTCATCAAGTTCGAGGGCAATTACCACGGCCATGCCGACAGCTTCCTGGTCAAGGCCGGCAGTGGCGCCCAGACGCTGGGCGTGCCAACCTCGCCGGGGGTGCCGGCAGCTCTCGCCGAGCTGACCCTGAACGCGCGCTATAACGATCTGGACTCGGTGCGTGCGTTGTTCGAGCAGTATCCGGACGACATCGCCTGTGTTGCGGTCGAGCCGGTGGCCGGCAATATGAACTGCATTCCGCCGAATCCCGGTTTCCTGCAGGGGCTGCGCGCGCTGTGCGACGAATTCGGTGCGGCGCTGCTGTTTGATGAGGTGATGACCGGCTTCCGCGTTGCCCTCGGTGGTGCGCAGGCCTACTACGGCGTCGAGCCCGATCTCAGTTGCTTCGGCAAGGTCATCGGCGCCGGCATGCCGGTCGGCGCGTTCGGCGGCAAGTACGAATACATGAAGCTGATCGCGCCGGAAGGCCCGGTCTACCAGGCCGGCACCTTGTCGGGCAACCCGGTGGCGATGGCCGCGGGGCTGGCCAATCTCGACCTGATTACCGAGGACGGTTTCTACGATCGACTGGGTGCGACCACCGAGCGGCTGGCGTCGGGCATCGGCGCGGCCGCGCGACAGGCCGGCGTGCCGATGGCCACGGTTGCGGTCGGCGGCATGTTCGGGCTGTTTTTCACCGATCTGGAGCGGGTCGAGAACTTCGATCAGGCAGCTAGCTGTGATATCGAGGCCTTCAAGCGTTTCTTCCACGCCATGCTCGATGCCGGCGTGTACCTGGCGCCGTCGGCGTTCGAGGCCGGGTTCACCTCGTCAGCCCACGGCGATGCGGAAATCGAGGCGACCATCGAGGCGGCCAAAGCGGCGTTGTCGAAGTTGGCCGGCAGCACCTGAGCGACCGCTACGATCCGCGGAGCACTGCGCTGCGGATCCGTCTTTTCTCGGATCAGTCGGCAATTGCCCGGATGACGCGATCCTCGATCGCGTCGGCGCGGCCGTCAAGCACGGCTTCGATTCGGTCCAGCCCGTCCCACAGCACCGGCAGCAGCGGCCGATAGCGCGTGTTCATGCCCGGAAACGGCACCAGCACGTCGAAGTGCTGGGCACCGTCGATTTCCCAGTAGGCCAGCTTCCGGTGACCGTTGGCGCGCGCCTGCTCGACGTAGGGGCGGCTGGAAAACGCCGCCGGAATCAGGCCGTCCTGGGCGCCGTGGATCACCAGCACCGGCACATCCGGCAACCGGGCACTGGCGCGCGTCTGTTCGACCGCCGCCCGCAGCGTCTCGGCCTCAGGGCTCTCGCCGGTCCATAGCTCGCGCAGGCAGACCAGCCCGGCAAAGCTCGTGTCGCCCGGCGAGCGCTCGGCCGCGGTATCGATCCAGTTGATACCGTGACCGGGCACGACGCCGCTGGACAGCGGCCACCACAGCTCGCGCTGGTCGGCATCGGGTGCGGTCGGCTGGCCCTGCTCGTCGAGTACGGCGACCGAGTAGCCGCACGGCATCGCGTCGACCGGGCGGCGCAGGTAGGCCGGTGCATACAGCGCGACCACCGAGCGCCAGACGTCCAGCGCGGCATTGACCGCGGCCTGTTCCAGCGCGCCGGCATCGAAGCCGTCGGCTTCCAGCCGCGCGCGCGCGGCAGCGGCCTCGGGTGCCTCGATCAGGCCGGCTGCGTGCGCCGAGCGGCAGCGCGCGGTGGCAGCCGGCAACAGCATCGGATTGGCGAACGGCAATTGGGCCAGCGTTTCGGCGTCAGCCAGCAGGCAGGGCTGGAGCAGTGCGGCCTGGCTGGCGTAGTCGTACAGCGGCCGTGCGCCGGGCGGGGTGATGTTTGGTGCGGCAACCACGGCGGCGTCGAACAGGCCGTCGCGATCGGCCTCGAGCGCGCGCAGCGCCGCGTTGCCGCCGTTGGAGATTGCCGCCAGCACGATGCGCACGCCCTCGGCGTCGAGATTGTCACGCGCGGGGAAGGCCTGCTGCAGCATCGCCAGCGCAAAGCGCGTGGCGACCCGCGTGTGTTCGTCCCAGTCGGCTTCGGGGTGGTCGCCGGAATGGGCGTGCGGCAGCGAGACTCTGGGTGCCTCGATCGGCGCCGGCTCGAAGCCCAGTTCAGCAGCGCCGCGCTCGGCAAGTGTGCCGTCCAGCGTCACGCCGGTATCGGAGGCGTGATCGAACAGGTCGGTGCCTGCGCCCTTGTCGGTGTAGACCACCGCGCAGCCGCGCGCCAGCGCCCACGGGCCGGCCACCGGCACCGCGCCGTAAATTCCGCGCGAGCCCGAGACCGGCGCGACCACCAGGCAGGGCTGCTCCGGGTCAAACGCATCGGGCAGTTGCAACAGCACGCGGAACGGCTGCGCGCGCTCCGGCAGCCGGGCGAAGGCGCGGAACTCGCGGCCGGGTACGCGCGGCAGTTCGTCATCCGCGCCGAAACCGCCGGTGGCCGTCAGATCGGCCAGACCTTTCCAGTTGGCGTGGATGGCCAGCCGCCGCAGCCGATCGGCGGGTTCGAGCCCGTCGGCCAGCGCGGGCGCGGGCAGGCGCAAGCCGGCCAGACCCAGACCGGCGCTGAGCAGATCATCATCGTTGCGGTGGCTCGTGGTGCGCACCGCGCCCCAATTGCCGGGGCTGGTCTCAGGCATGGGCAAGGTGGCCGTCGGACCGATACTGTTGCAGCCGGTCAGCAGTGCGAGCGCGGCTGCGGCTGCGAAGTTGGAAATCTGCATAAATCATGGTCGCACGCTGGGTGATTTGTCGGAATCTAGCACCGCCAAGCATACGGCGGCGCTGGACTTTGGTACAGGCCGGTGGAATTCAGTACGCTACCGGGCATGAATACGTCTACGGCGACAGTACCGGTGCGGCTGGTGATTGCTGACGATCATCCGCTGTTTCGCGGTGCGCTGCGCCAGGCGCTGGGTGCCTTGCCGGTACCGGTCGAGATCGTCGAGGCCGACGACCTTGAAACAACCTGCCGGCGGCTGGCCGAGGATCCACCGGTCGACGTGCTGCTGCTGGACCTGCATATGCCCGGTGCGCGCGGGCTGGCCGGCCTGTCGCGCGTGCGCTCTTCGTTCCCCGAAGTGGCCGTGGCGGTGATATCGGCGCACGAGGATCCGGACGTGATCCGGCGGGCGATGGAATTCGGCGCCGCGGCATTCATCCCCAAGCGTGTCGGGCTCGATGCGTTGACCGAGGCGCTGGAGGCGGTGCTGGATTGCCGCACCTGGCTGCCGGCCGATCTCCAGGCGCGCGTCGACAGCGTCTCGGGCGAGGATATCGAGCTGGCCCGACGCATCGCTCGTCTTACGCCGCAGCAGTTGCGCGTGCTCGAGATGGTCGCCGACGGCTTTCTCAACAAGCAGATCGCCGACCGGCTGGGCATCCAGGAGCGCACCGTCAAAGCGCACATGAGTGAAATCTTCGCCCGCCTCGAGGTCCGCAACCGCACCCAGGCCGGTATCGCGTTCCGGCGGCTGGAACTGGTCGACCCGGCGGTTAGCTGAGCATCGGACCCGGTTGGACGGCGCGTATTTTTCTTGTATTTTTACCGCAGATGAACGCGGATGAACGCAGATGAGTGCGGTGAACGTTCTGGTTGAGATTGGCGCTTTGGACGGTCGTCTTGCGTTCTCCGGGTGTGCGGCCTGGTTTTTATCTGCGTTTATCCGCGTTCATCTGCGGTAGAAAAGAGACGTACAAAAACGGCACCCGAAGGTGCCGTTTGCAAGGTTGTTGCGAGTGTATTGTTGTTGATATAGCGGTTAGAACGCGTACTTGGTGGTGAACTGGAAGCGGTTGAGCTGGCCGGTTGCGCCGCTTTCGATTTCACGTTCGGCGTACAGGTATTCAATACCAAAGCTCAGCGGCTTGACCGGGCTGTAGAACAGGTTGACCTGGCCGTTGACGCTGGATTCGTTGGCACCCAGACCGGTGAAGCGCACCGGGTTGTCGGCTTCGATATAGCCCAGCGTTACGCTCGAGCGCCACTGCTCGTTCCACCAGTGACGATAGGCGACATACCCGCCGATGGTGCTGATGGCCTCGATCTGGCCGCGATCGGTGATCACGCCGCCGTTGACGAAGTTCAGCGCCAGGTGGCGGCCCATGCCGTCGCCGTAGTGCACCATCCACTTGAGGTCGTCGCGGCCGATGTTGAACCGACCCGACAGGCTCGCGCCCCAGCCGATCTCGGTGTCGTCGAGCCCGGTGGCGTTGTCGTCGATTTCCAGCTGACGCAGCATGCCGCCCAGTTGCACATAACCCCAGTCGCCCTTCCACTGGTAACGCGCGGCCAGTTCCGGCAGCTTGTTGTCATCGGTTTCGCTGCGTGCGCCCGACGGCAAGGTGATCGAGGATTCGGGGTTTTCCAGCGCGATTGCGAAGTTGCCGCTGCTGTAGCGGATCTGCGGCGAGCGGCCGAAGATCACACCCGAGGTCGGGCCGATGAAGTCGGCGCTTTCGGGCAGCGCGCCGACATCCATGAAGGTGTTCCAGGTCTGACCGATCAGCCAGTTGTTCCACTTCAGGTAGGCGTGGCGCAGACGCGGCGAGAAGTTGTTGGTGGTCCGCTCGGTGCCACCGGCGGTGGTCAGGAAGTCCATCTCGATGTAGCTTTCAAGACTGTTGTCGCCGATCGAGTGGCGGGTGCCCAAATGAAAGCGGGTCTGGCGGGCATGCGCGTCGAACACCGTCTGGCTGTCGCCGCCGATCGGGACGATCGCGGGGACGAAAAAGTCGCGACCCAGGCTGCTGCCGTCGACTTCGCCGTCATCGAAGTTCGAGACCATGAAATCGGACTTGATGTAGCCGCCGTAGTAGAACTCCGGCGAGTCGGATTTCTTCTCGGCCGCGACGATCGCCGGTTCGGCGCGCTGGCTGAGTTCTTCGACCTGGGCGCGGGCGGCGGCCGCGTCAGCCTGGGCCTGCTGGGCAGCGGCGCGTGCCTGGCTGTCGGCACCCTGGCTCTGCAGCAGCTGCTGCACCATGGCTTCGAGCTCGGCCACGCGCGACTCGAGCTCCTGTACCCGGTCACCGTCGGCGAGCGCGGGGCTTGCGCACCACAGGCCGATGGCCACGGTAAACAGGCCTTTCCGGATACGTTGTGTCAGTTCATTTTTTTTCATTGCGAAATCTCCCGGTTGAATCGCGAAAAGCGCGATTAATGAAATTATTACACATTCGAATGGTGTTCGGCGATCAGCCGTGATGCAATTCGCCTTTGGTCGTACGTCAAAGGCCGCCGCCGGCCGATTGACAGCGTTTTTCGACCAAAGTCTAGCGCCGCTGGTCGGGGCTCGCCTTTACTTCCCGGGTCCGATGCGCGAGACTGGTCGGCAAGCCTGAAAGCTGCCTGGTAAGGAGTCCACGCAATGTCCGATCATCATGAATTGAAAGACCGCTACCCTGTGTTCGAATCCATCGCCGATGGTGCGCATCTCGATGCGTCCGGCTACGCGGCCGCCAGTCGGCGCGCCAGTGACGACCCGGAGGGGTTCTGGGGCGAGGTCGGCAAGCGGCTGGACTGGATCAAGCCCTATACCCGGGTCAAGGATGTCTCATTTGCGCTTGATGATCTGCACATCCGCTGGTACGACGACGGCACGCTGAACGTCTGTTACAACTGCGTCGATCGTCATCTCGAAAAACGCGGCGACCAGGTCGCGCTGCTGTGGGAGGGCGATGATCCCAACCGCGACGAGAAGATCACCTACCGCCAGCTCTACGAGCGCGTGTGCCGCTTTGCCAACGTGCTCAAGCGCAACGGCGTCCAGCGCGGTGATCGCGTCACGCTGTATCTGCCGATGATTCCGGACGCGGCCGTGGCGATGCTGGCCTGCGCGCGCATCGGCGCGGTGCACTCGGTGGTGTTCGGCGGCTTCTCGCCCGACGCCCTGGCCGGGCGCATCATCGACTGCGACTCGAAGATCGTTGTGACTGCAGACTGCGGTTTGCGCGGCGGGCGTTCCACCGGCCTGAAGAAGAACGTCGATTCCGCGCTCAAGAATCCCGAGGCCGCCAAGCGCGTCGGCTGCGTGCTGGTGGTCAGAAACACCGGCGACGAGATTGCCTGGGATGCCAGCCGTGATCGCTGGCTGCACGAGGAACTCGAGCACGTTGACGGCAACTGCGAGCCGGAAGAAATGAGCGCCGAGGATCCATTGTTCATCCTCTACACCTCGGGTTCGACCGGCAAGCCCAAGGGCGTGATGCACACCACCGGCGGCTACCTGGTTTACGCCAGCTACACCCACGAGGTCGTATTCGACTACCACGACGGCGACATCTACTGGTGCACCGCCGATGTTGGCTGGGTGACCGGCCACAGCTACATTGTTTACGGCCCGCTGGCCAATGGCGCGACCACCTTGATGTTCGAGGGTGTACCGAACTACCCTGACCACAGCCGCTTCTGGCAGGTCTGCGACAAGCACCAGGTCAATATCTTCTACACCGCACCGACCGCGATTCGTGCGCTGATGCGCGAGGGCGACGAGCCGGTCAAGAAGACCTCGCGTTCTTCGCTGCGCATCCTCGGTTCGGTCGGTGAGCCGATCAACCCGGAAGCCTGGCACTGGTACTTCGAGGTGGTCGGCGAGGAGCGCTGCCCGATTGTCGATACCTGGTGGCAGACCGAGACCGGCGGCATCCTGATCAGCCCGCTGCCCGGCGCGACCGAGCTCAAGCCCGGATCGGCAACCCGGCCGCTGCCGGGCATCCAGCCGGCGCTGCTCGGGACCGAAGGCGAAGTACTCGAAGGCGCGACCGAGGGCAACCTGGTGATCAGCGACAGCTGGCCCGGCCAGATGCGCACCGTCTACGGCGATCACAAGCGCTTCGGCGAGACGTACTTCTCGGCCTATCCCGGCTACTACTTCACCGGCGACGGTGCCCGCCGCGACGAAGACGGCTTCTACTGGATTACCGGACGCGTCGATGACGTGATCAACGTCTCCGGCCATCGGCTCGGTACGGCCGAGGTCGAATCGGCGCTGGTCGCGCATGCGGCGGTGGCCGAGGCCGCTGTGGTCGGCTTCCCGCACGACATCAAGGGCCAGGGCGTGTACGCCTACGTGACCCTGATGGAAGGCCGTGAAGGCGACGACGATCTGGCGCGCGAACTGGTCAAGTGGGTGCGCACCGAGATCGGCCCGATCGCGACGATCGATTTCCTGCAGTGGGCGCCGGGTCTGCCGAAGACGCGCTCGGGCAAGATCATGCGCCGCATCCTGCGCAAGATCGCGGCCAACGAGCACGATCAGCTCGGCGATACCTCGACTCTGGCCGATCCGGACGTGGTCGAGAACCTGATCGCCAACCGCAAGCAGGACTGAGCCGAAGCGCGTGGTCATGCCGGCCATCGCCAGCATCGCGGCACCGGAAAAGCTGGTGGTGGTCGACGACCACCCGCTGTTTCGCGAGGCCCTGTCGGGCTCCATCCGGGCACGCCTCGAGCACTGTGAGGTGCTCGAGGTGGCCTCGTTCGAGGGTCTGCAGGCGCTGCTGGTCGAGCACTCGGATATCGACCTGGTGTTGCTGGACCTGCACCTTCCCGGCAGTCATGGTCTTTCCGGTCTGGCGTGGTTACGTGGCCATTACCCGGCGCTGCCGGTGATCCTGATCTCCGGTCATGATGACCCCGACATCGTGCGCCGCGCGCTGGCCGACGGCGCGGCCGGGTTCCTGTCCAAGTCGTCGGAATCGGCGATCATCATCGAGGCGATCGGCCGGGTGATTGCCGGCGAGACCTGGGTGCCCGAGGGCATGAGCGCGCGTGCCCATCACGATCCGGATGAAACCGAGCTGGCGCGCCGGGTCGGCGAGCTGACCCCGCAGCAATACCGCATCCTTCTGATGCTCGGCGAGGGCCTGCTGAACAAGCAGATTGCCTGGGAACTCGATATCACCGAGGCCACTGTCAAGGCGCACATGACCGCGATCATGCGCAAACTCGGGGTCAACAACCGCACCCAGGCGGTGACCCTGTTCAATCGCCTGAACGTCGGCCGCCAGGACATTGATGCCGGTTGATCGCTGACCGCTGAAGCCGAATTCCGGTCAACGCGTGCTTTCGGTACGATGCAGGGATGTCTTCTGCAAAGCGCCCACCCTCGCTGCTGTTTCGCCTGTCGCTGACGGCGCTGGCGATCGTGCTGCTGGCCTTGAGCCTGATCGGGCTGGCGGTGGATCGCGCATTCGTGACCGCCGAACGCGAGGCGCAACGCGAGCGGCTCGAAGCGGTCGCCGTAGCGGTGCTGTCGGGGCTGGACGTGGCCGCCGATGGTTCACTGTCCTGGATGGGCGTGACCGCCGAGGCGCTGCCGCTGCAGCCGACCGTCGGCCTGTACGCCGGCGCATTCACGGCCCGGGATCAATGGCTGTCGAGCTCCACCCTCGGCATCGAGGTGCCGGTCGCGCGTGGTGAAGTCGCTCGCGGCCAGACCCGCTTCGTGATCGCCGAGGATCCCGATGCCTGGACGGTCTACCGACTCGGTCTGGGCTGGGAGCTGGACGACGGCGAAATCATCGACCTCGAGGTCTGGGCGGCCGAGGACGCGCAGCGCGTGGCCGGGGCGCTGGCCTCGTTTCGCAGCGACTTCTGGCGCTGGCTGGCGATTGCCGCCGGTGTCTTGCTGGCTGCCCAGACCGTGCTGCTGGCCCAGCCCCTGCTGGTGCTGCGGCGCGTGGCCGGGGAGGTCGGTCAACTCGAACGCGGCGAGTGCGAACAACTGACCGGGCGCTACCCGCGCGAAC
Source organism: Wenzhouxiangellaceae bacterium (assembly GCA_032251355.1). Classification (GTDB taxonomy): domain Bacteria; phylum Pseudomonadota; class Gammaproteobacteria; order Xanthomonadales; family Wenzhouxiangellaceae. The sequence continues at coordinate 93,715 of JAVVDV010000006.1, read as the reverse complement.
TCCGCCCGCTGACCGACAACCTCAACGCGCTGATGCGCACCGAGCGCGCCAACGCCGAGCGCTACGGCCAGGCGCTGGGTGATCTCGCGCATTCGCTCAAGACACCGCTGGCGGTGCTGCAGGCACAGGCCGATTCCGGCCGTCCGGTTGATACCGACGAGCTGCGCGACAGTGTTGCCCAGATGCAACTGCGCATTCGCAGCGAGCTCGATCGCGCCGCCCGCTCGGCCCGGCGCACCATGCTGCCCCTGATCGAGGTGGCACCACAGGCGCAGCGGCTGGTGCGCACGCTGGATCGGCTGTATCCGGCGGTCGATTTTGCCCTCGACTGCCCCCAGCGATTGCACGCGCACATCGCCGAGCGCGATCTGTCCGAACTGCTGGGTAACCTGCTCGACAACGCGGCCAAATACGGCGGCGGCCGGGTACGCCTCTCACTCGCCCCCAGCGCGGATCAGACGCGTCGACGCGGCCTGCGCCTTGTTGTTGAGGATAACGGCTCGGGTATCGACCCCGAACGCTTCGAGACGCTGCTGCAGCGCGGCGTGCGCGGCGACGAGCGCGCCGAGGGTCACGGGCTGGGGCTTGCGATCGTGCAGCGCATCGTCGACAGCTACGAGGGCGAGATTACGGCCGGCCGCAGTGCGCTGGGCGGTCTTTCGGTCGCCATCGAACTGCGGCCGGGGTGATCGTTTACCTCAACGTTGACACTGTTGGGGCTCAGCGGTCTGCGCGCCGCCGCAGGTAGTTCAGCAGGTCCACCCGCGTGATCAGGCCGAGAAAGGTTTCGCCGTCGAGCACGATCGCGACCCGATCGCGGTTGAAGATCGGCAGCAGTTCATCGATCGGTCGATCGACCTGCACCGATTCCAGTTCGGTCGCCATCGCACTGGTAATCGGATCATTGAAGCGCTCTTCGTGGTTGTAGATTGCCAGCAGCAGGTCGGATTCGTCGATGATGCCGACGATCCGGCTGCCGTCGAGTACCGGCAGCTGCGAGACATCGTAGAGCTTCATGCGCTTGTAGGCGTTCGACAGCGGCTCGTCGGGCCGCACGACGATGGCGTCGTGGGTTTCCACCGGCCGCGCGATCAGGTCGCGCAGATCACCATGGGCTTCGAGATCGACGAAACCCTGCTCGCGCATCCAGTAGTCGTTATAGGTCTTCGACAGGTATTTGTTGCCGGTATCGCACAACAGTGTCAGCACCCGCTTTGGTGTCGTCTGCTCGCGGCAGTAGCGCAGCGCGGTGGCCATCAGCGTGCCCGACGACGAGCCGCCGAGCAGGCCCTCTTTTTTCAGCAATTCGCGCGCGGTCAGGAAGCTTTCGCGATCGCTGATGGCATAGGCCTTGGTCACGCGTGAGAAATCGCTGATGGTCGGCAGGAAATCCTCGCCAATGCCCTCGACCAGCCAGCCGCCGGCATCGTCGCGCACATGGCCGGTGGCGATGTAGTCGGCCAGAATCGAGCCTTCCGGGTCGGCCAGTACCAGTTCGAGATCCGGCGCGGCCTCGGCGAAGTAGCGGCTCAGACCCGTGATCGTGCCGCTGGAGCCGACGCCGACGACGATGGCGTCGAGATTGTGCTCCATCTGGCGCCAGATCTCCGGGCCGGTCTGCGTTTCATGCGCCAGTGGGTTGTCCGGGTTGCCGAACTGGTTGATGAAATACGAATTCGGCGTGTCGTCGGCGATCTTTTTGGCCAGATCCTGGTAGTACTCCGGGTGGCCCTTGCCGACGTCGGAGCGGGTGATCACGACTTCGGCGCCCATCGCTTTGAGGTTGGAGATCTTCTCGCGGCTCATTTTGTCGGGGATCACAAGGATCAGGCGATAGCCCTTCTGCTGCGCGACCAGCGCCAGCGCCAGTCCGGTGTTACCGGCCGTGCCCTCAACCAGCGTCGCGCCGGGCTTGAGGTCGCCGCGTTGTTCGGCCTGCTCGATCATCACCAGGCCGATGCGGTCCTTGATCGAGCCGCCCGGGTTCTGGTTCTCGAGCTTGACGAACAACTCGCACGGTCCGGTGTCGAGGTGGTTGACGCGAACGATCGGCGTGTTGCCGATCAGTTCAAGCACGTTGTTGCAGACCGCGCGTTGCTCGGTCATGGACTCGCCTCCGTTTCAGTTGCCGCTAGCCTATCTGAAACCGTCGCTGCGCGTGCTCGGTGGTACAGTTGAGGCCTTCTGACCGCCTCTGGAATCAAGATGTTTGACGCTTCCTACCGCATCGAGGGTTACGACGACGAACTGGCCGCCGCGATTGCCGCGGAGAACCGCCGCCAGGAAGAGCACGTCGAGCTGATCGCCTCGGAAAACTACGCCTCGCCGCGCGTGCTCGAGGCGCAGGGCTCGCAGCTGACCAACAAGTACGCCGAGGGCTACCCGGGCCGCCGCTATTACGGCGGCTGTGAGTATGTCGATATTGCCGAGGAACTGGCGATCGCGCGGGTCAAGGAACTGTATGGGGCCGGCTATGCGAACGTGCAGCCGCATTCGGGTTCGCAGGCCAACCAGGCCGTGTACCTCGCGCTGCTCAAGCCGGGTGACACGATTCTTGGCATGGATCTGTCCGAAGGCGGGCACCTGACCCATGGCGCCAAGGTCAACTTTTCCGGCAAGGTGTTCAACGCCGTGCACTACGGTGTCGACCATGCCACCGGCCTGATCGACTACGAGCGCATGGCCGAGCTGGCACTGGAGCACCAGCCGAAGATGCTGATCGGCGGCTTTTCGGCCTACTCGCGCGTGGTCGACTGGGCGCGCATGCGCGAGATCGCCGATTCGGTCGGGGCCTGGTTCATGGTCGACATGGCGCATGTCTCCGGGCTGATCGCGGCCGGCGTCTACCCGAATCCGGTGCCGCATGCGCACGTGGTGACCTCGACCACGCACAAGACACTGCGCGGTCCGCGCGGCGGCATCATCGTCGCCAGGGGCGATGATGAGACGATCACGAAGAAATTCAATTCGCTGGTGTTCCCGGGTTGCCAGGGCGGGCCGCTGATGCACGTGATCGCGGCCAAGGCGGTCGCGTTCAAGGAAGCGCTGGAGCCGGAATTCAAGGATTATCAGCAGCGGGTGATCGACAACGCCCGGGCGATGGCCGAGGTGGTCGCCGCGCGCGGCTATAAGGTGGTTTCCGGCGGTACCGACAACCATCTGTTCCTGGTCGACCTGATCGACACCGACATCACCGGCAAGGATGCCGAGGAATCACTCGGGCGGGCGCACATTACGGTCAACAAGAACACCGTGCCGGGCGAGCAGCGCTCGCCGTTCGTCACCTCCGGTCTGCGCATCGGCACGCCGGCGATCACCACGCGCGGCTTCGATGCCGACGACAGTCGCGAGCTGGCCGGGTTGATCTGCGATGTGCTCGATGCCGTCGGCAATGAAGCGGTCGAAGCGCGCGTGCGCGAGCAGGCCACCGCCTTGTGTCGCCGCCATCCGGTCTACCAGGCTCGATAGATACGGTCCGAACGTCGATCGGTGCGTTTCGCCGGAGGCTCAACGCAGCCTGCGTCCTGAACCACCATGGACCGCAGGGTGGATAAGCGACGCGCATCCACCGAATCGCCGCGGGAAATGGTGGATGCGCCTGCGGCTTATCCACCCTACCGGAGCCACGAATGTGTAGGGTGGATAAGCAAAGCGCATCCACCAGATCAGGGATAGAAATGGTGTCTACGCGTTGCCCCGAGGCGCTGTGGCATAGCGGAGCCGCATATTCTCAGCTATTGCTTTTCAGCTCAGGCTTTGGCTCAGGCTTTGGCTCAGGCTTTGGCTCAGGCTTTGGCTCAGGCTTTGGCTCAGGCTTTGGCTCAGGCTTTGGCTCGGGCTTTGGCTTGGGCTCAGGCTTGGGCTCAGGCTTGGGCTCAGGCTTGGGCTCAGGCTTGGGCTCGGGCTTGGGCTCGGCTTTGGGCGTGCGTTCTGCTCCGTTGCCTTCCCGGCCGCCGCGTTCGTTCGGGGCGTCGCTAGTGTTTTCTTCGCCGCCTTCGCCGGCGGTGTTGTAGCGGCTGCGGCGCTTCTTGCCGCCGCGACGGCGACGCTTCTTCTTCTTCGAGCCGCCTTCGCCGGGTGGTCCGTCGGGGGCCGCGGCTGCGTCGCCGGCACTGCTGGCTGCAGCGCGGGAGCGCTCGCCATGCGCTTGCTTGGCGGAATCGCCATCGGCACTCGCCTCGGCTCGCACCGGACCCGCATTGGACTTGTTCTTGCGACCGGCGTCCCTGCCGCTGTCGGACTTGCCCTCGGAATTGGATGCCGGCTTGTCGCGGCCGCGCGACGGGCGCTGGGTGGCGTGCTTGCTGCCGCTGCGAGCCGAACCGGATTTGCGTGTGCGTTTCTTGCCGCCGGCGCCGTGCGGCTTCTTGCGTTTGTCCGCCTCGGTCTTGGCACGGCCGCCGGATCCGCTGCCGGCAAACAGCGCCTTGAACCAGCCGATGATCCGCTCCATCAGGCCGGGTTCGACCGGTTCTTCGCGCATCGGTGCCGGCTGGGCCGGGCGCATGCTGCTGACGGCCGGTTGCTCGCGCTGGACCACGCCGGTGGCGATTTCCTGGTCGCTGGCAACCGTTTCCAGTTCCTCGGGTTCGGGCAGGCTGTAGCTGGGTTCGTCCGTCGTCTCGGAGCGGCGTCGGCGCTGGATCAGGTAGCGCGGCGTTTCCAGCTGCGGGTTGGCGACGATCAGCACCGGCGCGCGCGTGCGCTGCTCGATCTTGATCGCCATGTCACGCTTTTCGTTGAGCAGGAAGTTGGCTACCGCCACCGGCGCCTGGATCACGACCTGGCCGGTGTTTTCCTTCATCGCTTCTTCTTCGGCCAGCCGGATGATGGCCAGCGCCAGCGATTCGACCGAGCGGATCGAGCCGTAGCCGTCGCAGCGCGGGCAGGTGATGTGGCTGGACTCGCCCAGCGACGGGCGCAGTCGCTGGCGCGACAGCTCGAGCAGCCCGAAGCGCGAGATCCGGCCGATCTGGACGCGCGCCTTGTCGGTGCGCATCGCCTCGCGCAGTTTTTCCTCGACCTGGCGCTGGGCGTCGCGGCCGGTCATGTCGATGAAGTCGATCACCACCAGTCCGCCAAGATCGCGCAGGCGCAGCTGGCGTGCGATTTCCTCGGCCGCTTCGAGGTTGGTCTGCAGCGCGGTTTCTTCGATGTCGGCGCCCTTGGTGGCGCGCGCGGAGTTGATGTCGATCGACAACAGCGCCTCGGTGTGGTCGAACACCACCGCGCCGCCGGACGGCAAGCGCACCTCGCGCGCGAACGCCGACTCGATCTTGCTTTCGATCTGGAAGCGCGAGAACAGCGGCGTCGGTTCGTCGTAACGCTTGAGCTTGCGCAGGTTGTGCGGCATCACCTGCTGCAGGAACTCGCGCGCATCCTCGAACACGGCCTGGTCATCGATCAGGATTTCGCCGATGTCATCGCGCAGGTTGTCGCGCAGCGCGCGGATGATGACGTTGGATTCCTGGTAGATCAGAAACGGTGCCGAACGGGCGCCGTAGGCGGTGTTGATCGCCTGCCACAGCGAGACCAGGTAGTCGAGGTCCCACTGCAGGTCCTCGAGCTCGCGGCCGACGCCGGCGGTGCGCACGATCAACCCCATGCCCTCGGGTACCTCGAGCTGGCGCAGCGATTCGAGGATCAGCTTGCGGTCGTCGCCGGTGACCTGGCGCGACACGCCGCCGGCGCGCGGGTTGTTGGGCATCAGCACCAGGTAGCGCCCGGCCAGGCTGATGAAGGTGGTCAGCGCCGCGCCCTTGGTGCCGCGCTCCTCCTTTTCGACCTGGATGATGACTTCCTGGCCGCCGGACACCGCATCCTTGATGTCGACGCGCTCGCCGGCGTCAAACCGCTTCTGCGCCTCCTCATTGAAGTACTCGCGCGAGATTTCCTTCATCGGCAAAAAGCCGTGGCGCTCGGAGCCGAATTCGACGAAACAGGCCTCGAGACTGGGCTCGACGCGCGTGATGCGACCCTTGTAGATGTTGGATTTCTTTTGTTCCTGGGCGGGGACTTCAATGTCCAGGTCCATCAGGTTCTGGCCATCGGCGACGGCCACGCGCAACTCTTCGGGTTGAGTTGCGTTGATCAGCATGCGTTTCATGGTTGTAAATCCTGGCCAACCGCTCCCGTCCGGGTCGGCCGGAAGGGGGACGCCGACGCCAACGGGTGTCGTGCCCTTGAAGGGCGCAATACTCGCGGTGCCTCGTCGTGGCCCCGGGGGTCCCGAACGATCGATTTTCCGATCGCTCGCGGACCCGCGCCGGGAGCGTTATTCTTGTTACGATCCGCCGCGCGCCGATGGGTCGGTACGCGCCTGGCGGCGCGATGTCTGCATCGCTCCGGCGTGCGGCGGGAGTTCTGCGCACACGCATTCGGGGTGATGCGGGAAACCTCGGTCGACGCGCCGGATTCCGGTGCCGCCGACCCGAGCCGGACACCAGGCGCGGGTCGCTTCCGACCGGTGCATGAATCCGACTCTCGGCCAGTATACTTGTAATCAGGCCGTCCGGGATTCCTCCCGCTTGTCCTTGTTGTCTTTCCCTTTTTCGATGGAGCGCATCGCTTGATGGCTTCGGCTCGTGAAACCGTGGTCGATCGCGATCACGACGGCCAGCGGCTGGATAATTTCCTGCTCGGGCGGCTTGGTGATGTGCCACGCAGCCTGGTCTACCGGCTGATCCGCACCGGCCAGGTGCGTATCAACGGCAAGCGCGCGCGCCCCAAACAGCGCCTCGACGATGGCGATCGGGTGCGCATTCCGCCGCAGGTCAGCGCGGAACCGGACGGACGGCTGCGGCTGCCGGCCGATCGCATCGAGCAGGTGCGTCAGTCCATCATTTATCGGCAGGACGAATACCTGGTGGTCGACAAGCCGGCCGGGATGGCCGCGCAATCCGGCTCCGGGCTGGCCTGGGGCTTGGCCGACCTGGTCGCGGCCGTCGAGCCGCGCGCGCTGCCGGTGCATCGGCTCGATCGCGACACCTCCGGCCTGACGCTGTTCGCGCTCGGTGCGGCGAATGCGCGCCAGTTGCAGCAGCGGTTGCGCGACGGTGGGATCGAGAAACGCTACCTGGCGCTGCTGGACGGGCACCTGGCCAGTGATCGGGTCGAGGTCGACCGGCCGCTGAAGAAGATCCGCGATGCCGGCGGCGAGGCGCGCACGATTGTCACTGACCGCGCCGACGAAGACGGCCAGCGCGCGGTCTCGATCTTCCGGCGGCTGGAACGGTTGCCGGCCAACGACTACGTCGAGGTCGAAATCCTGACCGGGCGCACCCACCAGATCCGCGTCCACGCCGAAAGCCTCGGCGCGCCGCTGGTCGGTGACCGGCGCTACAACCCGGCCGGTCGCGCCGCCGCGCGCTTGTTCCTGCACGCCGCCGCACTGCGGCTGGACTGGCCCGACGACCAGGTCATCGAATCGCCGCTGCCGGTGGCACTGGTTGAGATGCTGGAGGCTGCGCGATGATCTTCCAGCCGCTGAGCATCGCGATCGGCCTGCGCTACCTGCGCGCGCGCCGGCGCAACCACTTCATCTCGTTCATCTCGCTGATCTCGATGGCCGGTATCGCGGTGGGTGTGGCGATCCTGATTACCGTCATTTCGGTCATGAACGGCTTCGAGAAGGAATTGCGCGAGCGTATCCTTGACATGGTCTCGCATGCCACCGTGTCGACCTGGGACCGGCCGTTTGTCGAGTGGCCCGAATTGATCGAGCGCGCGCGCGAGCATCCCGAGGTGATCGGTGCGGCGCCGTTCGTCGAGCAGCAGACGCTGCTCAAGGGTCGCGATGTGGCCGGCGCACTGGTGCGCGGCATCGACCCGGTGCTCGAACCCGAGGTCTCGGGGCTGGATCAGCACCTGCTGGTTGGTACGCTGGAAGCGCTGGATCGCGAGCGCTGGCAGGTGATCCTGGGCGTGGAGCTGGCCGCACGGCTGGGCGTCGGGCCGGGCGATCCGGTCACCGTGTTCGCGCCCGAGATTCGCGCCACCGCCGCCGGCGTGATCCCGCAGGTGCGTCGTTTTACCGTCGCCGGGCTGTTCGAGGCCGGCGTGCACGAGTTCGACAGCTCGCTGGCGCTGATCCACTGGCGCGACGCGCAGGCGCTGTTCCGCACCGGCGAGGGTGTCAGCGGCGTACGGCTGGAGTTCTCCGACCTGTTCCGGGCCCGCTCGATTGCCGTCGAACTGGCCGAAGCACTGCCGGGCTTCTATCGTGTGCGCGACTGGACCCAGCAGAACGCCAACTGGTTCCGCGCCGTGCAGCTGGAAAAGACCATGATGTTCATCATCCTGTCGCTGATCATCGTGGTCGCGGCGTTCAACATCATCTCGACGCTGGTGATGCTGGTGACCGACAAGCAGGCCGACATCGCCATCCTCAAGACCATGGGCATGACGCCGGGGCGGGTAATGCAGGTGTTCGTGGTCCAGGGCATGTCGATCGGCGTGATCGGCACGGTGCTGGGCACGATCGGCGGGGTTGTGCTGGCGCTCAACGTCGAGCAGATTGTCGCGGCCATCGAGCAATTGCTGCAGGTCGAGTTCCTGTCGGCCGACATCTACTACATCTCCGAGCTGCCGTCGGACCTGCAGTGGGGCGATGTGGCCCGCTTTGCCGGGCTGGCGCTGGTGTTGTCGCTGCTCTCGACGCTGTACCCGGCCTGGCAGGCCGGGCGCACGCGGCCGGCCGAGGCGCTGCGTTATGAGTGAGACGGCGATCGAGTGTCGCGGCATCAGTCGCGTCTTCCGCCAGGGTGCCGACCGGCTGGAGGTGTTGAGCGGCATCGACCTGGCCGTTGCGCGCGGCGAGCAGGTCGCGATCGTCGGCGCCTCGGGCGTGGGCAAGAGCACCTTGCTGCAGATTCTCGGTGGGCTGGACGATCCCACCGAGGGCGAGGTGCAGGTGGCCGGGCAGCGGCTGTCCGGGGCGTCGGAGGCCAAGCGCGCGCGCCTGCGCAACCGCCATCTCGGCTTTATCTACCAGTTCCACCACTTGCTGCCCGAGTTCAGCGCAGTCGAGAATGTTGCGATGCCGCTGTTGATCGCCGGAATGCCGGCCGAGCAGGCGCGTGCCCAGGCGGCTGAACTGCTGACCCGGGTCGGCCTCGGCGAGCGGCTGACGCACAAGCCCGGTGAGCTGTCGGGCGGTGAACGCCAGCGCGCGGCGGTCGCACGGGCGTTGATCCACCGGCCCGATTGCGTGCTGGCCGATGAGCCTACCGGCAATCTTGACGAGGCCACGGCGATGTCGGTCTACGAGCTGATGGTGGCGCTGAACCAGGAATTCGGCATCAGCTTCATCGTCGTCACGCATGATCGTGAACTGGCCGCGCGCATGGACCGCACGCTGGAATTGACCCGCGGCGCGCTCAACCCGCTCGTCTGATGGCCGATCGGGTCGGTCGGCTGGCGTTGCTGTTCGCCGCCGGCGCGATCTTTGCCGCCGGCTGGTGGGGTTGGGTGACCCCGCTCGGTTTGGCAATCCCCGCACTGGCCGCGCTCGTGCTGCTGATCGCCCCTCGTGTTCGCATCTGGGCGGCATTGCCGCTGGGTGTGATGTGGTTTGCCGGCCATGCCTGGATAGCCCAGCAGGACGAGTGGCCGGCTGAGCGCGCGCACGAGACCGTCACCTTCAGCGCGCGCGTGGTCGGGTTGCCGGACCAGTCGGGCGATTCGTCGCGGATCGAGTTCGAAGTCGCCGCCGACGGACGCGCGCAGGGGCTGCCCGCACGCGTGCTGCTGGCGTGGTTCTGGCCGCGCGAGTGGTTCCGCCCGGGCGAGCATTGGCGTTTGACGGCGCGCATCGAGCCGCCGTCGGGTGCGGCCAACCCGGGGCTGTTCGATTATCACCGCTACCTGATTGCCCGCGGCATCGGCGCGCAGGGGCGCATTGTTGCCGCGGATCGACGGGCCGCGGCGTCGGGAGGCCAGGCCGCCAACCGCTTCCGCCAGCGGTTTGCCGACTGGCTGCAGGCCGAAACCGCCTCGCTGGATGCGGCCGCGCTGCATCGCGCGCTGACCGTGGCCGACCGCTCGGCGATGGCGCCCGAGTTGTCCGACCGGCTGCGACGTACCGGTACCGCCCACCTGCTATCCATTTCCGGCTTGCACGTCGGCATGGTTGCAGGCTTGGCCGGTGGCCTGGCGGCGCTGCTGTTGACGCTGATTCAACCGCTGCTCGCGGTTGCCGACCGCCGCCGCCCGGCGCTGGTGATGGGCCTGCTGGCCGCATTCGGCTATGCCGCGCTGGCGGGTTTCAGTCTGCCGACCCAGCGCGCGCTGATCATGCTGGTGGCCGCCTCCGGTGCCTTGCTGCTGCGCCGACCGCTGGCCCCCGGGCGTGCGCTGCTGATCGCGCTGGTTGCGGTGTTGCTGCTGCAACCGCTGGCGCCGCTGGATACCGGTTTCTGGCTGTCGTTCGGTGCCGTTGCGGTGCTGATCTGGATGTTTTCCGGGCGCCAGCAGCGCCCCGGTGCCGTGCGCGGCCTGCTGCTGGCGCAGCTGGCGGTGGCGGTCGGGCTGTTGCCGCTCAACCTCGGCATCTTCGGTCAATGGGCACCGACGGCCTGGCTGGCCAACCTGATCGCGATTCCGCTGGTGGGCTTGTGGATCCTGCCGCTGTTGCTGATTGCATTGCTGCTGTTTCTGGCCGGGCTGCAGGCCGACGCGTTGGTGGCGCTGGCCGAGGCCGGCTCGCGTGCGCTGCTGTGGCTGCTCGACGCGCTGTACCGGGTCGATACGAGCGTGGCCGGGCTGGGCATGCCGGTGTTGCCGGCACCGGGTCTGCTGGCGCTGCTGCTGGCCGCGTTCGGTGGCCTGTGGCTGCTCGCGCCGCGTGGCTGGCCGTTGCGTGGCCTGGGATTGGTCCTGCTGCTGCCGCTGTTGTGGCCGCCTCGAAGCGATCTGCCGGCAGGCGCGTTCGAGGTCTGGGTGCCGGACCTCGGCGACGGCCAGGCCGTGCTGGTGATGACATCCGCTCACACCCTGCTGTTTGGCACCGGCCCCGGCGATGGCGCCGACCGGCATCGCATCGACAGCGTGATCGCACCCTTGTTGCGTCAGGCCGGGCGGCGTCGCGTCGATCACATCCTCGCGCCCGGCGGCAATCGTGAATTTGCCGGCGGGCTGGCGGCGGCGCGGGCCAGCTGGCCGGATGCGCGCGTACAGACCGCCGCGCTCGACGATCCGGACCGCTGCCGCGAAGGGCAGCGCTGGACGCTGGACGGTGTCGCCTTCGAGATCCTGCATCCATCGGTCGCGCTGCCTGATCTGGGTGCCGACGCCGGTTGCGTGCTGAGCGTGCGTTCGCCGTTCGGGTCGGTGCTGTTGCCCGGCAACGTCGGCTCGCCGGTCTGGAACCGGCTGCTGGCGCGCAACACTTTGGCGCCGGTCGACCTGCTGCTGCTGCCGCGCGCCGGCCGCGCCGATGCCTTGCCGGCCACTGCACTGGCGCGGCTGGCACCGGCTTACGCGGTTGCCAGCGTGCGTGCCCATGACCGTCGCGGCCGACCCGAGCCTGCGCTGGTCGAGCGGATCGAGGCGGCTGGCGGTGCGATGTTGCGCAGCGGTGCCTGCGGTGCGTTGCGATTCAGTTTCGATGGCGCAGCGGCGCGGGTCGTGGCCGAGCGGATCGAGCGGCGGCGCTTCTGGGCGCCTGCCGACGCGTGTCGGCTGCAGCCTGAGTCGGCGCGCGCAAGTCCGGTATCATCGCCGGATTGATCTCTTCTGCAGGGAGCGCATCCGCCATGCTTGAAATCGTGCTTGCCGGTGGCTGGTTGATGGTGCCGATCCTCGCCTGCTCGGTGTTGGCGCTGACGATCATCCTCAACCGTGCCTGGATGCTGCGCAGTCGCCGCGTGTTGCCGCCGGGCGTGACCGAGAAAGTGTCGGCCTGGGCACGCCAGCGTGATCTCGACCGCAAGCATATCGAGGAGCTGCGGCGCTCGTCGCCGCTCGGGCGCGTGCTGGCTGCCGCGCTGGACAATCGTGACCGCGCGCGCGATGTGGTCAAGGAAGCGGTCGAGGATACCGGCCGTCATGTCGTGCACGAGCTCGAGCGCTTCCTGAACACGCTCGGCACGATTGCCGGCATCTCGCCGCTGCTTGGCCTGCTCGGCACCGTGATCGGCATGATCAAGGTGTTCTCGGCGATCATGGAAGCCGGCGTCGGCGATCCGGCGCCGCTGGCAGGCGGTATTTCCGAGGCCCTGATCACCACCGCGGCCGGGCTCACCGTAGCAATCCCGACGTTTTTCTTCTACCGCTACTTCCGTGGTCAGGTGCGCGCCTACGTGGTCGGCATGGAACAGCAGGCGCTGGATCTGATCAACACCATCGAGCACGGCAACCGCGAACTGCGGCGCGCCGAGCAGGGCTGGGGCTGATTTCGCCATGCGCCTGCAGGCCGAACAGGACGAGGAACCGGATCTCAACCTCACGCCACTGATCGACGTGGTGTTCCTGCTGTTGATCTTCTTCATGGTCTCGGCCACCTTCGAGCGTCAGGCGCTGCTGCGCGTGGAATTGCCCGAAGCGGCCACGGCCCAGCGTGAGAATCTGCCCGAGCGCGTCGAGCTGGTGATCACCGAGAGCGGCGATTTCTTTGTCGGCGACAACATGCTGGTCGATCGCCAGCGCGCGACGCTGCGGCTGGCGCTGTCGCAGGCCTTTGCCGATCGTCCCGATGCGCTGCTGGTGATCCGTGCCGACACCGCCGCGGCGCACGGGCTGGTGGTGCGTGCCATGGATGCCGCCGCCGCCGAGGGCATCACCCGGCTGACCATCGCCACGGTCGAAGAGGGCGGAGCCGCGCGGTGACCGATCTGCCGTCGGCCGCGCGCGTCTATCGGCGCCTGCTCGGCTGGCTGGACGGCCGGCGCGGGGTGATGGCGCTGGCGATTGCCGCGGTGGCGCTGGATGCAGCCGGCCAGGCGCTGTTCGTCTACCTGCTGCGGCCCTTGATCGACAACACGCTGGCCAGCGACGGCGCCGGTTTCGGGCTTGGCCTGCCGCTGCTGGTGCTGTGCGCGGTCGTGCTCCGGGTGAGCGGCAACTTCGGCGGCATGTACGGCATGGAGTGGATCGGCCGCGGGCTGGTGCACGATCTGCGCCGGGCGCTGTTTCAGCGCTACCTGGTGCTGCCGCTGGCCGAGTTCGGGCGCGAGGCCGGCGGCGCGTCGATCTCGCGCCTGACCTACGACACCGAGCAGGTCGCCCAGGCCGTGACCACTGCCCTGATCGGCGTGATCCGCGACCTGCTGATCGTCGGCGCACTGCTCGCGGTGATGCTGTTTCAATCCTGGCGCTTGACGCTGGCGCTGGTGCTGCTGGTGCCGGTGGTCGGGGTGATCGTGTTCATCATCAGCCGCCGTTTTCGGCGCATCGCTTCGGCCATCCAGCAGTCCATGGGCGGCTTGACCCAGCGCGCCGCGCAGGCGGTCGAGGGCCAGGAAGTCATCCGCGTTTACGATGGACGCGCCTGCGAAGTCGACAAGTTCGAGCAGGTCAACCGCGAAAACCGGCGCTTGCACCTGAAATTGAAGTTCACCCAACTGCTGTCGTCGTCGATGATCCAGCTGGCCGCCGGGCTGGCGGTGGTGATCCTGCTGCTGGTCGCGGCCACCGAGTTGATGCGCGAGCAGATCTCGCCGGGGATCTTCATGTCGGTGCTTGGTGCAATGGTTGCGACCATCCCGCCGCTCAAGCGCCTGACCAACGTGCACGTGCTGCTGCAAAAAGGGGTTGCTGCGGCCGACAGCATCTTCGCCGTGCTCGATCGGCCGGCCGAGGTCGATACCGGCACGCACGCGCCGGCGCGGGTCGAGGGTCGGGTGCGCTTCGAGCAGGTCGATTTTCGTTACCCGGATGCCGCGGCCGGTGCGCTGCACGGCATCGACCTGGAACTGGCTCCGGGCACGGTCACCGCCGTAGTCGGGCGCTCGGGTTCGGGCAAGACCACGCTGGCACGCCTGCTGCCGCGACTGTATCGGCCCGGTGCCGGGCGCATCCTGCTCGACGGCGTCGCGCTGGAGGACTACGCACTCGATGCGTTGCGCCGCCAGATCGCGCTGGTCGGCCAGCACACCGTATTGCTCGACGGCACGATTGCCGACAACATCCGCTACGGCGCACTGGTCGAGGCGAGCGATGAGCAGGTGCGCGCAGCGGCCGAGGATGCCTGGGCGATGGCGTTTATCGATCGCCTGCCCGACGGTCTCGATACAGTCATCGGCGAGGGCGGCGGCCAGCTTTCCGGCGGCCAGCGCCAGCGCATCGCGATCGCGCGTGCGTTGCTCAAGAACGCACCCCTGCTGGTGCTCGACGAGGCCACCTCGGCGCTGGATGCCGAGTCCGAGCAGCTGGTGCAGAAAGGGCTGGAGAAACTGATGCGCGATCGCACCACGCTGGTGATCGCACACCGGCTGACCACGGTCGAGCGGGCTGACCAGGTGATCGTGCTCGATGAAGGACGGATCGTCGAGCGCGGTACCCATAAGAGTCTGATCGACGCGCCCGGCAGCCTGTACAGCCACCTGTACCGATCCCAGTTTCGTTCGATCGATGGGGCTTGAAGCCCGAATGCGGCGCTGGCTGGAACACGCCTGGTACGGTTCGCGCGCGCCCCTGCTGCTGCGGCCGCTGGCGCGCATGCATGCGCGCCTGAAGCGCGATCGCGAGCAGCCACCGCGCGCCACACCGCCGGTGCCGGTGATCGTGGTCGGCAACCTGGTTGTCGGCGGCAGCGGCAAGACGCCGGTGGTGGCCGCATTGGCCGGGGCGATTGCCGCAACCGGTCGGCGGGTCGCGATTCTCAGTCGCGGTTACGGCGGTCGTGGACAGGATCAGCCGCTGCGGGTGCAGTCCGGACACACCGCCGCCGAGGTCGGCGACGAGCCGCTCGAACTCTACCGGCGCACGGGGGTGCCGGTGTGGGTCGGCCGCCGGCGCGCCGCGGCACTGGAATCGGCGCTGGCCGCCGGTGCGCAGGTGATCATCAGCGATGATGGTTTGCAGCACGCGGCCTTGCCGCGCAGCTTCGAGATCTGCGTGATCGACGGCAAGCGCGGTTTCGGCAATGGCTGGTTGCTGCCGGCCGGGCCCCTGCGCGAATCGACCGACAGGCTGGCGAGCGTCGATCTGGTGCTGATCAAACAGACCGACGGCAACGAGGCTCCGAACCTGCCCGCGGGCAGTCGCTTTCGACTCGAAGCCGGCGCGCTGCAGCCGGTCGGATCGGACGCGCAAGCCGCGCCGCCCGAACCGCCGGCGGTCATCGATGCGGTCGCCGGCATCGCCGACCCCGAGCGTATGTTCGCCGAACTGGCCGCGCGCGGCTACACGGTCCGCCGCCACCCGCTGGCCGACCACCAGGCGATCGATCCGGACTGGCTGGCACGCCTGCCCGGCCCGGTGATATTGACGGCGAAGGATCGGGCGCGGCTGCCGGACACCGGGCTCCGGTCCGACCTGTTCGTGCTGCCGGTCACCGCCCGGCTGCCCGATGCGGCCGTCGATCGGGTGCTGGCGCATGTGCGAGAATGGTTGCCATGACGGTGTTTCATGTCCTGATTCCAGCGCGGCTGGAGTCCTCCCGTCTGCCGCGCAAGGCGCTGGCCGATCTGGGCGGCAGGCCGATGGTGGTGCGTGCCTGGGAACAGGCCTGCCGCGCCGGTGCGCTCAGCGTGCACGTGGCCACCGACAGTGAGGCGATCGCCGCGGCCGTCGATCAGCACGGCGGTCGCGTGGTTCAAACGGCACGTGAACACGCCTCGGGCACGGCCCGGCTGGGCGAAGCCGCGGTGCGTCTCGGTTTCGGCGACGACGAAATCGTGGTCAACGTGCAGGGCGATGAGCCGGCGATGCCGCCGGACTGTGTGCGCCAGGTCGCGGCCCTGCTGCGCGATGATGCCGAGGCCATGATCGCCACGCTGTGGGCGCCGATGCATGAGCGGGCCGAATGGCTGGACCCGAACGCGGTCAAGATCGTCACCGATACCGCCGGGCGTGCACTGTATTTCAGCCGCGCCCCGATCCCGGCCTGCCGCGACGGCGACTGGCCCGATCAGCTTGCACGCCGACATATCGGCCTGTACGCCTATCGCGTGCGCGCGCTCAAGGCCTGGTCGGCATTACCGGAGAGCCGGCTGGCGCAAAGCGAATCGCTTGAACAACTGCAGGCCCTCGATGCCGGCTGGACCATCACCTGCGCCGAAGCCTGCGCCCCCATCCCGCCGGGCGTCGACACCCCCGCCGACCTCGAAGCCATGCGCCGCAGATTCGCCGGCGGCAGTCCGGTGGGGTAAAGGTCGGCGATCGAGTGTTGACCCGACCGAAGTGCCGGGCACGACGTGATCGGCGCTACCATTGATGGTTGAGTGACGGTTAAATCAGGTTGATCGATGAGCGAGAAACTGCTGTTTGTCTGCATGGGCAATATCTGTCGGTCGCCGACCGCCAGGGCCGTGTTCGATCGGGCGTTGACGGCGGCCGGGGTGGCGTTTGTCAGCGAGTCGGCCGGGACGCATGGCTACCACGTTGGCGCGCGCCCGGATCGGCGCGCGATCGAGGCGGCGGGTCGGGTCGGGCTGGATATTTCCGGCGATATCGCGCGGCGTTTCGTGGTCGATGATTTCGAGCGCTTCAACCGCATCTATGTGATGGATCGTGCCAATCTCGAGGGGGTTGAGCAGCAGCGCCCGCGCGGGGTGAGCACGCCGGTGGAACTGGTGATGTCGCTGGCACCCGACTACGGCCTGGACGAGGTGCCCGATCCGTACTACGGCGGTGACGAGGGCTTTGTGCGCGTGATCGATATGCTCGAAGCGGCCGCCGACGCGCTGGTGCGCGAGTTGCGTGGCTGAAGCCGGCGATTCCGGAACCGGCGCGCGCGCGGCGTCGAACCCGGCGTTTGATGGCCGCGCCTTCGCCCGTACGCTGAGCGCGTCGCCGGGCGTCTACCTGATGCGCGATGGTGACGGCAAGGCGCTGTACGTCGGCAAGGCGCGCAACCTCAAGAAACGCGTTTCCAGTTACTTCGATGCGCGCGACAAGGGCCCGCGCATCGGGTTGATGGTGTCGAAAATCCGCTCGATCGAGGTCTCGATCACGCGCACCGAGGCCGAGGCACTGTTGCTGGAAAACGAGTGGATCAAGGCGCTCAAGCCGCGCTACAACATCAACCTGCGCGACGACAAGTCGTATCCGTGGATTCGCCTTTCCAGCCACCAGCGTCATCCGCGCATCGGCTTCTACCGCGGCGGCCGCGCTCAGCCGGGTGAGTATTTCGGGCCGTATTCCAGTGCCGGCGCGGTGCGCGAGGCGCTGGCCCAGGTCTACCGCCTGTTCGGTATTCGTCAGTGCACCGACAGCGTCTATGCCAACCGAACGCGGCCGTGCCTGCAGTACCAGATCAAGCGCTGCTCGGCGCCATGCGTGGGATTGATCGACGATGCTGACTACGCGCGCGACGTGGCTGCGGCGAAAGCCTTTCTGGCCGGTCAGAGCGAGACCGTGCTCGAGCATCTCAACGCGCGCATGCGCGTGGCCAGCCAGGCGCTGGATTTCGAAACCGCCGCGCTCTACCGCGACCGCATCCAGGCTATCCGCAGCGTGCAGTCGGCCCAGTTCGTCACCGACGCGGCCGAGGAGCTCGATGTGCTGGCACTGGCGCGCGAGGGCGATCAGGCCGCGCTGCAGGTGGTGGAGTTTCGTGGCGGACGCAACGTCGGCGGGCGTTGCCTGTTTCCCGGCAACCTCGACCCGGATACCGATGATGCGGCGTTGATGACGGCGCTGATCGGTCAGTACTACGCCGAGCGTTTGCCACCGGCCGAGATTATCGCCGGGCCGGTGCCGGCCCAGCGTGCGCTGTTGGAGCAGGCGCTGATCCGTCGGCGCGGGCGATCGCTGCGGCTGGCCGGCGAGGTGCGCGGCGAGCGCCGCCAGTGGCGCGAACTGGCGCAGACCAATGCGCGCGACGCGCTGCGCCGACGGTTGGCCGAGCGCGATCAGACCGGGCGCGAGCTGGCCGCGGTGGCCGAGCTGCTGGGTCTGGCCGGGCCGCCGTCGCGGGTCGAGTGCTTCGATATCAGCCACATTTCCGGCACCGAAACGGTGGCCTCGTGCGTGGTCTTCGCCGAGGGCCGGATGCAGAAGAAACGCTATCGCTCGTTCAATATCGAAGGCATCACGCCCGGTGACGATTACGCGGCGATGGAACAGGCGCTGACCCGACGCTACCGGCGCGTGCTCACCGAATCGCCCGAGTTGTTGCCCGAGTTGCTGCTGATCGACGGCGGCAAGGGCCAGGCTGGCCGCGCGCGGATGGTGCTTGCCGAACTCGGGCTGGATGCGTTGCCGGTGGTCGGCATTGCCAAGGGCCCGGCCCGGCGCGCCGGCTACGAGACCTGGGTGCTCGACGGGCGCGAAGTCCAGCCCGGACCGCATCATCCGGCCTCGCAATGGGTACAGCGGGTGCGCGACGAGGCCCACCGGTTCGCGCTCAAAGGCCATCGGAAGCGGCGCGGCAAGCGCGCGGTGGACTCGCCGCTGGAGGCGGTGCCCGGCGTCGGGCCGAAGCGTCGGCAACAGCTGCTTGCGCATTTCGGCGGGTTGAAGGGTGTGGCCGCCGCCGGGGTCGAGGAGTTGAGCCGGGTGCCGGGTATCAACCGGTCGCTGGCCGAGTCGATCTACCGCCACCTGCACGGCGCCGGCTGAATCCTCCACTGTGGCCCGGTCAACGGGCCAAGCGCGTACCATACCGGGACGTCTCTGGTGCGGTTGCCGTGTCGATCAACTTTCCCACCTTCCTGACCCTGTTGCGCATCGTGATGATCCCGGTGCTGGTGGCGGTGTTCTACCTGCCGCAGGCCTGGGGCAACGAAGTGGCCGTGGCGATCTTCATCCTGGCCGCGGTGACCGACTGGGCCGATGGCTGGATCGCCAGGCGCTACCACCTGACCAGCCCGTTCGGAGCCTTCCTGGATCCGGTCGCCGACAAGCTGATCGTCGCCGTGGCGCTGATCCTGATCGTCCAGCGGCATCCGGAGATTCTGCTGGCGATTGCCGCGGCGGTCATCATCGGGCGCGAAATCACCATTTCGGCGCTGCGCGAATGGATGGCCGAGATCGGCCAGCGCGCGCGTGTCAAGGTCTCGACCGTGGGCAAGTCCAAGACCATTCTGCAGATGGTCGCGATCGGCTTCCTGCTCTACGGCGAGCCCCTGCTGGGCCTGCCGGTGCTGATGATCGGGCGTGTTCTGCTGGTGATTGCGGCGGTGCTGACGATGTGGTCGATGGTGGTGTATTTGCGCGCCGCCTGGCCAGCAATCTCGGGGGGCAGGGCCTCCTGAGCACGCGCGTGGCGGCGCTCGGCGGTACTCGGAATCCT
>JAVVDV010000006.1:0-74221 GCA_032251355.1 Wenzhouxiangellaceae bacterium | reverse complement strand
CTCATGTATTTCGCATATACACTCCGGTTCCTGCGTTCCGGCGATCACCGCCACGCACGCGCTCAGGAGGCCCTTGAGGTTCGGGGCGTGGCGGCGCTCGGCGGTACTCGGAATCCTCATGTATTTCGCATATACACTCCGGTTCCTGCGTTCCGGCGATCACCGCCACGCACGCGCTCAGGAGGCCCTTGAGTTCCGGGGCGGGTTGGATGCTCGGCGGTACTCGGAATCCTCATTTTCCTTGATCACGTATAAGATTCAGCCATTATTCGAACTGAATTTTTAACCGCAGATGAACGCGGATGAACGCAGATTAATTCAGGTAATTGGTTTGACACATGCTTTATTGAAAAGTCGCGTCGGTCATCAGGAACGTCGAAGCCGTGTGACAGGTCGTTTTCTGCCCATTCGGGAATTCGCGAAGAAATCAGCATATGCTTTCCTTTTTCAAGGTTCTCATCTGCGTCCATCTGCGTGTATCTGCGGTTCAAATGCCTTTCCCCGGGATGGCTGAGTCAACTACGTAATCAGGCATTTTTTAACAAAGAGAAGTCATGGCAAGTAACAAGAAGAAACGGACTGCGCTGGCCGAGAAGGCCGATCGGCACGTGCTCTACGAGGCCAGCGTGCAGGACACCGAAAGCGAGCTGGAGTTTGTCGCCGAGACCTTCGAGGCGCTGGTCGGGCGGCCGCTGAAGTCGATTCGCGAGGATTTCTGCGGCACCGGTAACACCGCCTGCGCCTGGGTGCGTGCGGGTAAGGATCACAGTGCGATCGGTGTCGATCTGGATGCCGAGGTGCTGGCCTGGGGGCGCGCGCAGCATGTCAATGGACTCGGCAAGGCGGCGCGCTCGCGCGTGCGTCTGGTGCAGGGCGATGTGCTGGACACGGCGTGCGAGCCGGTCGATGCGGTGCTGGCGATGAACTTCAGTTATTACCTGTTCACCAGCCGCGAGCGGCTACGCGAGTACTTTCGCGCCGCTCGCCGCTCGCTCAAGCCCGACGGGCTGCTGTTTCTCGATGCCTTCGGTGGCTACGAGGCGCACCAGGAACTGGAAGAACGGACCGAGTACGACGATTTCACGTATGTCTGGGATCAGTCGGCGTTCAACCCGATCAACCAGCACATGACCTGCCGCATCCACTTCGAGTTTCCCGACGGCTCCGAATTGCACGACGCGTTCGTCTACCACTGGCGTTTGTGGTTGTTGCCGGAGATTCGGGAACTGCTGCTGGAAGCGGGCTTTCAATCGGCCACGGTGTACTGGGAAGGTACCGACGAGGAGACCGGCGAGGGCGACGGCATCTACACGCCCAGCGAGCAGGGTGATGCCGACGCCGGCTGGATCTGCTACATCGTCGCCGCGCCCTGAGTATTCGCGTGGCGCGGTCCGGATGCGGGCAGGGTCAGAGCTGGAACAGGCCGCTCAGCCAGTCTTCGAGGCCGCGGTAGGCGGCCGGGTCGGCGACAACGAAACGATCGACATCGAGTTCGAACAGCGCGCTGTGGTGTTCCGGGTCGTCGTGCAGCACGACCAGCGCATCGATCAGCACCTGGGCGACCTCGTCGGACACCGAGGGAGCGGCGTTCAGGGTCAGGCCCGGGAATTCGCGCGAGGTTGCCACAGCGTACAGGTTGGGATAGCGTTGGGCCAGGTTGTCCGGCGCGATCGCGGCGTCGGCTTCGGCCGAAAACACCATCTCCACCGCGTCCAGCCATGAGCGCGCCGAGGATTGGATGATTGGTTGCTGCAAGGGGTTCTGGAACCAGCGCGCCAGCACCAGGTAGCCGAGGCTGGGTGAGGGCAGGCTGGCGATGCGGCGGCCGATGAATGCGTTCAACGGATCGTCGGCCAGCGCGCCGCTGGTCAGGAGTGAGAAGGTGCGCGGTGCCGCTGTGGTCACCAGCGGTCGGAATCCGTGTTGCTGCATGCGCCAGGCCACCATGTGGGCCTGTTCAAGGATCAGCGTCGGTGTCTCGTTGCGACGCGCATTGAGCCAGTAGCGGTGAAAGTTGCGATCCACTTCCAGCGTGATGTTCAGGCGGGTTGCCGCTCGCAGGTAGTCGACCAGCGGCTGGTAGACCAGGCGTGCCTGGTCGGGCGGGTAGTCCGGATGCACCAGCAGTTTCAACGCCGTGGCCGCACTGGCCAGGTCGGGCGTCTGGGCGCGCGCCTGTGATCCGCCGATGAGCAGCAGCGCAAGCAATCCGACCATCAAAATTCGCTTCATTCGCTCCAGCGCGGACCAGTCAGTGGCCGGCCACCCGTACAAATATCGCCGGATCGTAGCACAACCGTCAATTTTCCAGCACCCGACCGTGAACTTCGCCGATGGTCAGGGTGTCGGTCGCCGTGGTCTCGGCCGGGACCACCGCCAGGCCGGTGACGCCGCCTTTGCCGTTTTGCGCGGTGTACAGCACCATGCCCTCGCCGTCAGCGATGGTGACCGGGTCGCCGGGCCGCGCCTCGCCGCCGTCCAGCGTAAAGCGCACGGTCCTGCGCGTGACCCGGCCGCGGTAGTGCACGCGCGCGATCACTTCCTGGCCCGGAAAACAGCCCTTGCGATAGCTCAAGCCTTCCAGTTCCTCGAGGCCGAGCATCTGCGGCAGGAATTGCCCGGCCGTCTCGGGCAGCAGCCACGGCATGCCGGCGGCAATATCAGCGGCCCACCAGGTTTCGGGCAGGGGCAGGGCTTTTCCGTCCGGATCGGCACGCAGGGCGCGCTGCGGATCGTGAGCCAGCGGCCAGGCGCCCGCCTCGTCGGGTGCGCACGGACAAACAGGCACGGTATCGAACACTTCGACCTTGCGGCCGATCCGGAACATCTGCAGCTTGCGCGCGACCACCGGGCTGATCGGCTGGGGCACGATCAGGCCCAGTCGATCCGGCTCGCGCACCAGCAGGAACACCGCTTCGGCGCGGCCGTTCGGCGCACAAAGCGCAGCCGCGCGTGCCCGGCCCGGCTCGAGCGCTTCGATATCTGCGGTCACCAGCGCTTGCAGCAGGGCGGCGGCATCCGGGCCGCCGACCGGCAGCAGCTGCAGCGCGAATTGACAATTGTCAGCAGGATGTGACATCAAATGGATCGGCTTGGCTAGAATACGAGGCCATGAATGATACCGAACCTTCGCACAAAGACCGTGTGCGCACTGAAGTGCGTCCCGAACATGATTCGGATGAATCGCGGCCGGAAGCGGCGAGCGGCGAGCGGCCGCGTGAAATCGGCGGGCGCAAGGGACTCGATCCGGTGCGCTACGGCGATTGGGAGAAGAATGGGCGCTGCATCGATTTTTAGTATGCAGGACACGATCCGGTCGGTCCGCTCCGGGCCGGCGTTGAGGCACAACCTTGAAGCGAGCCAACCATCATGACTGAACGACCACTGTCGCCGCACCTGCAGATTTACCGGCCGCAATGGACCTCCGTGCTGTCCATTCTGCACCGCACCACCGGCGTCGCGCTAAGCCTGGGCACGATCCTGATCGTGGTCTGGGCACAGGCCCTGGCCGGAGGCGCCGAGGCGTATGCGTCCATGCGTGCGTTCATGGGGCATCCGGTGATGATCCTGCTGCTGGTCGCGTGGACGCTGGCGCTGTTCTACCACCTGTGCAACGGCATTCGCCACCTGCTGTGGGATACCGGCATGCTGTTCGATCTCGGTGCGGCGCGTACTTCGGGCATTGTCGTTGTGGTTGCCGCGCTGGTGCTCACGGCGGTCGTCTGGGGAGGCCTGGTATGAAGATGTTGCGCAACCCGCTGGCCGTGGCCCGCAATCACGGTTCGGCCAAGAGCGGCGTCGAGCACTGGTGGGCGCAGCGCTTCAGCGCCATCGTGCTGATTCCGCTCACGCTGTGGCTGGTCTGGGCGATGGCAGTGCTGGCTGGTGCCGACCATGCCGCCGCTCGCGACTGGTTGGCCGCGCCGTGGAATGCCGGCATGGCAATTCTGGCAATCGCGGCGATCTTCTACCACGCGCGGCTCGGGCTGCAGGTCGTGATCGAGGACTACGTCGCGCATCGGCCGCTGGAAATGGGCCTGCAAATCATTGTTGGCATCGGCGCGCTGGCCGGGGCGGTGGTATCGATCGTCTCGGTGCTGATCGTCGCCCTGTCGGGCTGAAATACGGTTCCGGCCCGGGGGCCGGCCCTTCAAGAACCTGGAATTCGAATGTCCCAGAGCTATTCCATCGAGAAACATGAATACGACGTGGTCGTGGTCGGCGCCGGCGGTGCCGGACTGCGTGCCACCATGGGCATGGCCGCCACCGGCCTGAACACCGCCTGCATCACCAAGGTATTTCCGACCCGTTCGCACACCGTCGCTGCCCAGGGCGGCATGTCGGCCGCGCTCGGTAACATGGGTGACGATGACTGGCGCTGGCACATGTACGACACCATCAAGGGGTCGGACTGGCTGGGTGACCAGGATGCCATCGAGTACATGTGCCGCGAGGCGATCCCGTCGGTGATCGAGCTTGAGCATTTCGGCGTGCCGTTTTCGCGCACCGAGCAGGGCAAGATCTACCAGCGCCCGTTCGGCGGCATGACGACCAAATTCGGCGACGGACCCCCGGCCCAGCGCACCTGTGCCGCGGCCGACCGCACCGGGCACGCGATCCTGCACACGCTCTACCAGCAGTCGCTCAAGCACGACGCCCAGTTTTTTATCGAATATTTCGCGCTTGACCTGGTGATGGACGACGACGGCAGCTGCCGTGGCGTGCTGGCCTGGGACCTGGCCACCGGCCAGTTGCACCTGTTCCGCGCCCACGCCGTGGTGCTGGCCACCGGCGGCTACGGCCGCGCCTACCTGTCGGCCACCTCGGCACATACCTGCACCGGTGACGGCAACGGCATGGTGCTGCGCGCCGGATTGCCATTGCAGGACATGGAGTTCGTGCAGTTCCATCCCACCGGGGTGTTCGGTGCCGGCTGCCTGATCACCGAGGGGGTGCGCGGCGAGGGCGGTTACCTGACCAATTCCGAGGGCGAGCGCTTCATGGAGCGCTATGCGCCCAATGCCAAGGATCTGGCCTCGCGCGACGTGGTCAGTCGATCGATGACGATCGAGATTCGCGAGGGCCGCGGCGTCGGTCCGCAGAAGGATCACATCTATCTGAACCTGCAGCATCTGGGACCGGAAGTGATCCATCAGCGCCTGCCGGGGATCGCCGAGACCGCGCGCATCTTTGCCGGTGTCGATGTCACGAAACAACCCATTCCGGTACTGCCGACGGTGCACTACAACATGGGCGGCATCCCGACCAACTACCACGGCGAGGTCGTCACGCTGAAAGATGGCGATCCGGATGCCGTGGTGCCGGGCTTGTACGCGATCGGCGAGGCGGCCTGCGTGTCGGTGCACGGCGCCAACCGGCTGGGTTCGAACTCGCTGCTCGACCTGATCGTATTCGGTCGCGCAGTGGCCAAGCGGCTGGGCGCGACGCTTCAGCCCAACCAGTCACACCCGACGCTGCCGGCCGAGCGTGTCGACAACCTGATCGGTGAGTTCGACCGCATCCGCCACGCCGACGGTGACCAGCCGACCGCCGAGATTCGCGACGCGATGCAGCGCACCATGCAGAACCATGCCGCGGTGTTTCGCACCGACGAGACATTGGCCGAGGGCGTGGAGAAGATCGACCAGGTCAACGGCCGCTTTGCCAATGTCAAGGTTTCCGACCGCTCGATGGTCTGGAACACCGACCTGGTCGAGACGCTGGAGCTCAGGAACCTGCTGGGCAATGCCGTGACCACCATGGTTTCGGCAGATAACCGCAAGGAAAGCCGCGGTGCGCACGCCCACGAGGATCATCCCGACCGCGACGATGCGAACTGGATGAAGCATTCGCTGATCTGGCTGGACTCGGCCGGCAAGACCCGGATCGACTATCGCCCGGTTCACATGCATACCTTGTCCGATGATGTCGAGGTCGTGCCGCCGAAAAAGCGCACGTACTGATCATTCGAGCGAGCCTCGCGACCCCACACCAGGATTTTCGAAATGGCCGAATTCCGACTGCCGAAGAATTCCCGCATCACCCAGGGCAAACACTTCCCCGCGCCCGACGGTGCGAGCAATGTGCGTACCTTCCAGATTTACCGCTACGATCCGGACTCGGGCGAGAATCCTCGCGTCGACCGCTACGACATCGATCTCGACCAGTGCGGCCCGATGGTGCTCGATGCCATCATCAAGATCAAGAACGAGGTTGATCCGACCCTGACCTTCCGGCGTTCCTGCCGCGAGGGCATCTGCGGCTCGTGCGCGTTCAATATCGACGGCACCAACACGCTGGCGTGCACCAAGGGCATCGACGAGATCAAGGGCGATGTCAAGATCTACCCGTTGCCGCACATGCCGGTGATCAAGGACCTGGTGCCCGATCTGACCCACTTCTACGCCCAGTACGCCTCGATCCGGCCGTGGATCCGCACCCAGAGCCCGGCGCCACCGGATAAAGAGCGCTTGCAGTCGCCGGAAGATCGCGAGCAGCTCGACGGCCTTTACGAATGCATCCTGTGCGCCTGCTGTTCGACCTCGTGCCCGAGCTACTGGTGGAACGGTGATCGCTACCTCGGTCCGGCGATTCTGCTGCAGGCCTACCGCTGGCTGGCCGACTCGCGCGACGAGGCCACCGGCGAGCGCCTGGATGATCTTGAAGATCCGTTCAAGCTCTACCGCTGCCATACCATCATGAACTGCGCCAAGACCTGCCCCAAGGGCTTGAACCCGGCCAAGGCGATCGCCGAGATCAAGAAGATGATGCTGGCCCGGCGCGGCGTCTGACGAATTCGTGATGACCGATCCCGAGCTCGCCCGCCTGCGCTGGCGCTGTCGCCGCGGCATGGGTGAGCTCGACCTGCTGCTGCAACGCTGGCTTCAGACGCGCTGGCCGGTGGCCGACGCGGCGTGCCGCGCCGACTTCCGGCGTCTGCTCGATGCCGAGGATGATCGCCTGTGGGCCTGGGTGATCGGGCGCGAGCCAGCGCCGGATGAGGGTCTGGCGCGGTTGATCGATGAGCTCGCTTGACCGTTTTCAGACCCGCCCCGGACGGATCCGCGCCGCGCTGATCGGTATCATCACCTTGACCGCATTGCTGGCAATTCTGCACTCGGGGCTGCCGACCGGGGTCTCGCTGCTGGCGTCGGTGCTGGTGGCCGCATGGGCCGGGCGGGTGGCTGTTGCGACCACCGGCCATCGCATCAGCCTGTCGGAGCAAGCGCTCGACCGAGTGGACGCGGTCGGCGGTCGCTTGCTGCTGGAATCCCTGTCCGCGGTGCACGTCACGCTGCGCCTGCTGCACGCTGATGGTCACGCGCCGCGATTGATCCTGTTTGCCGACGAATTCCCGGATGATGGATTTCGTCGCCTGCGCGCGCGTTTGCGCAACCGCTGAGACCGGCCGCCGCGACCGATGCGGCGGCCGGGCGCGGCCGCACGGTAGAATCGCGCCATGGCGTCCCGACCCGCACCAGCATCGAATCGATCCGATCCGGCTCCCAGCGCCTCACGCTGGTGGTGGCGTGTCTACCCGCTGTGGCAATGGCTGGTGTTGATTCCGGCGGCGGTTCTGGTCACGATCCTGGGCTGGTTCTTTACCGTGCTGGTCAGTCTGGCCGGGCGGCCCGACATTGCCAACACCCAGGTTGCGGCACGCTGGGCGCGGGTGATTGCGTGGCTGACACCGATGCCGGTGGAAGTCCTCGGGCGCGAGCATATCCAGCCCGGGCAGAGCTATGTCGTCGTTGCTAACCACCTCAGCCAATATGACATTCCGCTGGTCTACGGCTACTCGGGTCTGGACCTGCGCTGGGTGATCAAGGCCGAACTGGGCCGGATTCCCTTCGTCGCGCACGGTTGCCGGGCGATCGGCCATATCTTCATCGAGCGCGGCAACCCGGAGCAGGCGCGGCAGGCAATCAACGATGCGGTTGCACGCCTTCAGCCCGGCACCGGCGTGCTGTTCTTCGCCGAGGGCACACGCAGCCGCAGCGGCGAGCTGATGCCGTTTCGCAAGGGCGCGTTCCGGGTCGCGGCCGATCGCGGCCTGCCGGTGTTGCCGGTGACCGTGCTCGGCACCTGGCAGATCCTGCGGCCGGGATCGCTGAAGATCCGGCCCGGTCCGGCGCGGCTGGTGTTCCACGCGCCGATCGAGCCGGTTCGCGGCAGCGCCGACGAGGCCGCCACGGATCTGAGCCGTCGCACGCATGCGGTCATCGCCAGCGAACTGGCGAAGGCCGGACCAGCCGGCGCAGTGCGCTGATGCGGCTCGATCACCCCGACCCTGACTACAGCAGCTCGCCGCGTGCGCGCGCCAACTTCGTGTTGGCCGTCAAGCTCAGCCTGGGTCTGCTGGCGTTGATCTGGCTGGTGTTCCTGGTCGATCAGCTCAGCGGCCTGAGGCTGATCCGCTTCGGGCTGGTGCCGCGCGAGGCGGTGGGGCTGCTGGGCCTGCTGACCACGCCGCTGCTGCACTACAACCTCGCCCACATCACCTCCAACACCCTGCCGCTGCTGGTCGGCGGCACGTTGGTGCTGTACCTGTATCCGCACGCGGCGGTGCGCGCGCTGCCGGCCATCTGGCTGGGCGCGGGCCTGCTGGCCTGGCTGATTGCGCGTCCCAGCGTGCATATCGGTGCCAGCGGCCTGGTCTACGGGCTTTTGGCCTTCATTCTGGTCTCGGGCCTGGTCCGGCGCGAGCTGCGCGCGGTCGGCGCCGCCGGCGTGGTCTGGTTCCTGTACGGCTCATTGCTGTACGGCATTCTGCCTTCGGGGCCGGGCACCAGTTGGGAGTTGCATGCGGCTGGTTTCCTGATCGGTGCGCTGGCGGCGTGGCGTCTGCGCGGACTGGATCGGCCACCTCTGAAGCGCTACGAATGGGAAGACGAGGAACTCGACCCGAATGAGCCCAGCGCGCCATGGCGCGAGCAACCGGAGCGATGGCACTGATGCGTCGAGCGCGAGGCGGTCATGCCGGCGTTTGAATACCGTGCGCTGGAGGCCGGGCGCGAGGTGCGCGGCCTGCTGCAGGCCGATTCCGCGCGCCACGCCCGCGGCCAGTTGCGCGAGCGCGGCCTGCTGCCCCTGGAAGTCGTGCCTGCCGCGAGCCGCAAGCGAGCCGGCGGACGCGGCTGGAGCCGTGAGCGGGCGCTGCTGCTGCGCCAGATGGCCGCGCTGCTGGCCGCCGGCCTGCCGCTCGACGAGGTGCTGTCACTGTGCAGCGGTTCGGCCGGCAAGCGCCGGGTCGAACGTGCGCTGGCTGCGGTGCGTGCCCGCGTGCGCGAGGGCCAGCCGCTGTCGCAGGCCATGGCCGAGGCGCCGGGCCTGTTTCCGACCCTCTACAGCCGCTCGGTGGCAGCCGCCGAGCAGGCCGGCGCGCTGGACTCGGTCGTCGCCCGGCTGGCCGAGCATGCCGAGCGCCAGCTGGCGCTGACGCGCAACATCGCAGTGGCGCTGGTCTACCCGCTGCTGCTGGTGCTGATCTCGCTGGCCGTGGTGTGGGGCCTGCTGGCCTACGTCGTGCCGCGCGTGATCAGCGTGTTCGAAGGCGCGCGCCAGGAACTGCCGGCCATGACCCGCAGCCTGCTGGCGATTTCCGACGGCCTGGCCGACTACGGTACCGTGCTGCTCATACTGTTCGCAGCGCTGATGCTGGCGCTGGCGCTGCTGTTCCGGCGACCGGCGCCGCGACTGTGGCGCGATCGCGCACTGCTGCGGCTGCCGCTGATCGGGCGCCTGCTGCGGATCCGTGCTTCGGCGCTGTTTGCGCGCACGCTGGCGATTCTGGTCAACAGTACGGTGCCGGCGGTCGAAGCCTTGCGCGCGGCCGCCGAGGTGATCGAAAACCGCCAGATTCGTGCCGACCTGTGGCGCGCGGCCGGGCGTGTGCGCGAGGGCGCGTCGATCCACGCCGCGCTGGAGGACAGCTTCTGGCTGCCACCGCTGACGCGCCGTCTGATCCACGGCGGCGAGCAGGCCGGCGAACTCGGCGACATGCTCGAGCACGCCGCAGCGCTGCAGGAGGCCGACCTGGCCGATGCCGGCCAGATGTTGCTGGCGGTGTTGCAGCCGGCGCTGATCCTGGCGGTCGGGCTGGTGGTGCTCTACATCGTGCTCGCCATCCTGCTGCCGATCATGAACCTGAGCCAACTGCTTGGCTAGTGGCCCGATTGATGGATAACCACACCGATGCACTGGTGGTGTTCGAGCACGTGGCCAAGCGCTACCCGGGCGGTGTGCAGGCGCTGGCCGATGTCAATTTCACGCTGGCGCGCGGCGAGATGGCTTTTCTGACCGGTCACTCCGGCGCCGGCAAAAGCACTTTGCTGAAGCTGATTGCGCTGCTGGAGCGACCCAGCCGCGGCCAGGTTCTGTTCGACGGCCGCAACATCGGACGCCTGGCCGGGCGCCACATTCCACGGCTGCGGCGGCGCATCGGCGTGATCTTCCAGGATCACCGCCTGCTCAGTGATCGCCGGGTGTTCGAGAACGTCGCCTTGCCGCTGTTGATTGCCGGCTACCCGTTCGGCGAGATCAGAAAGCGCGTGCGTGTGGTGCTCGAGCTGGTCGGGCTGGCCGACAAATCCGAGCGGCCGATCCCGGCGCTGTCGGGGGGTGAGCAGCAGCGCGTCGGCATCGCGCGCGCGATGGTCGGCCGGCCCGACCTGCTGCTGGCCGACGAACCCACCGGCAACCTCGATCCGGCCCTTTCGGCCGATTTGATGCACTTGTTCGGCACGCTCAACGAGCTGGGCACGACGGTGCTGATTGCCAGCCATGATGTGGAGCTGATCGGCCGACTGGGTCGCCGCACGCTGGTGCTCGAGCACGGCAGCATGGTGGCCGACCGGCGCGGGAGCGAGGCGTGAGTCGGCGCGCACTGCGCAGTGGCGGCGAACGGCGCGCGTGGCTGCGCCAGCACGGATACAGCCTGCTGTCTTCGCTGGGTGCGCTGCTGCGGGCACCGCTGTCAAGTGGCTTGACGGTGGCGGTGCTGGCGTTCGCGCTCAGCCTGCCGTTGGGCCTGGAGACGCTGGTGGTCAACCTCAAGCAACTGGCCAGCGCGCTCGACCGCTTCGACGGCATCAGCGTGTTTATGGATCTTGAACTCGGCGGCGAGGATGTGCGTCGTCGGGTCTCGCAGATCTCGGCCTGGCCCGAGGTGCTCGCGGTCGACCCGGTGCCGCCGGAACAGGGCCTGGAGGAACTGGCCGGGGCGACCGGGCTGGCGCCGGACGCGATCGAGAACATCCGGCTGCCCTGGGTGCTGCAGGTGGCGCCGGCCAATGGTCGCTTGGTCGAAGCGCTGGCCGCACGACTGGAAGCACTGGCCGGTGTCGACCAGGTGATCATCGATCTCGACTGGCTGCGGCGACTGCAGGCGATCCTGGCGCTGTTCGAGCGCGCCGTGGTGTTGCTGGCTGTGCTGTTCGCGCTGGCCGTGCTGTTCGTGATCTCCAACACCACCCGCACCGAAATCGACCGTCGGCGCGAGGAAATCGAGGTGCTGGCACTGGTCGGTGCGACTCCCGGCTTCATCCGGCGGCCGTTTCTGTACGGCGGACTGTGGATGTCGACTTCCGCGGCCGTGCTGGCGTTCGTGCTGGTGCACGCTGCGCTGTGGGCCTTGCGGGTCCCGGTCGAGCAACTGGCCGACAGCTATGCCGGCAGCATCGAACTGCTTGGACCGTCGCCTGAACGGCTCGGCCTGTTGCTACTGGTCGCCGCGCTGCTGGGGCTGGCTGGTGCCTGGCTTGCGGTCGCACGCCAGTTGCGGCGGATCAATCCCTGACTCGCCGGGTCCGGTGAAGGAACTTTCGCGCCGTAGCCGCGCTCAAAATGAGCAGCAGTGAATCAGGACGGATTTGATCCTGATTTGAGAATTGAACGTCATCCTGTTACAATTGCAGGGTTAACGATCAGGAGGCAACAATGTCCAAGGATCTCGTACCCAGTCACCTGCTGGCCCCGGCCGGCACCGGTTCGCTGGATGCCTACATTCAGGAAGTCAACCGCATTCCGGTCCTGAGCCTGGACGACGAGCAGGACCTGGCGCGCCGATTCCGTGATGAAAGCGATCTTGATGCCGCGCGCCTGCTGGTGATGTCGCACCTGCGCTTCGTCGTGCACGTCGCGCGCGGATATTCCGGTTATGGCCTGGCCCTGGGCGACCTGATTCAGGAAGGCAACATTGGCCTGATGAAGGCGGTCAAGCGCTTCGATCCCGACCAGGGCGTGCGCCTGGTGTCATTTGCTGTGCACTGGATTCGCGCCGAAATCCATGAGTTCGTGCTGCGCAACTGGCGCATCGTCAAGATCGCCACCACCAAGGCGCAACGCAAGCTGTTCTTCAACCTGCGCAGGGCCAAGAAGCGTCTGGGCTGGCTGAACCAGAAAGAAGTCAATGCCGTGGCCGCCGACCTCAATGTCAAGCCCGAGGTCGTGATGGAAATGGAGTCGCGCCTGTCCGGCCAGGATGTCGGCTTTGATCTGACGGCCGACGACGAGGATTCGCCATGGCAGGCACCGGCGGCCTACCTCGAAAGCCACCAGCTCGCCCCCGACGTGGCGACCGAGAGCGAAGATCTCGAGGAGCACTACCACGGACTGCTGTTCGAAGGCATCGATGAGCTTGATGAGCGTTCGCGCGACATCATCCAGTCGCGCTGGCTGATCGAGCCCAAGATCACGCTGCAGGAACTGGCCGATAAGTACGGGGTCTCGGCCGAGCGCATTCGGCAGTTGGAGGGGGTGGCGTTGAAGAAACTCAAGGCCCACTTCGCCGCCTGAGTCGTTCGAGCGCTACTGCGCAGACGCCGTACGGCGCTCGGCGGTGCTCGGAATCCTCATGTACTTGCATGTACACTGCGGTTCCTGCGCTCCGGCGATCACCGTACGCCGCCTGCTCGCTACGCCCTCGAACGACTCAGGAACCTGCCTCGGCGATGCTGCGCTCCAGCGGCCACGCTCAGTCACCCGCTCGCTACGCTTTCCAAGGCGTCAGGAACCTGAGTCGTTCGAGCGCTACTGCGCAGACGCCGTACGGCGCTCGGCGGTGCTCGGAATCTGCACTCGGAAGCCTATGGCGTTGGTAACAATCGCGAAGATCGATGACATTGCGCTGGCCCAGGTCGTGCGCATGAAGCTTGAGTCCGAGGACATCCCGGTACACCTGGGGTCGGAGGGCTTCGCCTCGTTGCTGGGCGCGCAGACCGGCTTCAGCGCGGTGCGCGTGATGGTGCCGGACCATGTCGAGACACGCGCACGGGCTGTCTACGACGAGCTGATGCAGCTGCTCGATTCCTGAATCCAATCCGGCCGCGCAGCGATCCATCAGGAACAAGCCTCAGCGCCGTTTCGACAGTCCGCCGAGCAGCCCGCGCAGCAACTGGCGGCCCAGCCCCGAGCCCAGCGAACGCACCGCCGACTTGACAAAGGCCTCTCCGGTTGACTGTCGGCGCGAGCCGCCGCGGCTGCTGCGCTTTGCCGGTGTGCGCGCCTCGACGGCAGCCTGCTCGGCGCGTGCCGCTGTCTCTGCCTTGCGTGCGGCTTCGGCGGCCAGCATTTCATGCGCCGACTCGCGATCCAGCGGCTGGTCGTAGCTGGTACCAACCGGACTGCGTTGCAATACGCTTTTGCGTTCCTCATCGCTCAGCACGCCCATGCGACAGCCGGGCGGGGCGATCAGCGTGCGCTCGACCGGCTGCGGGATGCCTTTTTCGGCCAGCGTCGAGACCAGTGCCTCGCCGGTGCCCAGCGTAGTGATGGCCTCGACCACATCCAGCCCCGGGTTGGGCACGAAGGTTTCGGCGGCTGCGCGAATTGCCTTCTGGTCGCGCGGCGTGAACGCGCGCAGCGCATGCTGGACGCGGTTGCCGAGCTGACCGAGCACCGCGTCGGGCACGTCGTCGGGATTCTGCGAGCAGAAGTACACCCCGACCCCGCGTGAACGGATCAGGCGCACGACCTGCTCGACGCGCCGGAGCAGAGTCGGCGGGCAGTCGTCGAACAGCAGGTGGGCTTCGTCGAAGATGAACGCCAGCTTCGGGCGGTCGCGATCGCCGATTTCGGGCAGTTCCTCGAACAGTTCCGACAGCAGCCACAGCAGGAAACTGGAATACAGCCGCGGCTTGAGAATCAGCCTGTCGGCCGACAGCACGTTGATGATGCCGCGACCCGACAGGTCCTGGCGCATCAGGTCTTCGAGTTTCAGCGCCGGCTCGCCGAACAAGTGCTCGCCGCCGTCGGCCTCGAGTTGCAGCAGCCGACGCTGGATCGCGCCGATGCTGGCGGTATTGACCAGTCCGTAACGGGTCGAAATCTCCGTGCGGTTTTCGGCCACGTGATTGAGCAGGGCGCGCAGGTCCTTGAGGTCCAGCAGCAGCAATCCGGCCTCGTCGGCGACCCGGAACACCACCTGCAGCACGCCTTCCTGGGTGTCGTTGAGTTCCAGCATGCGCGCCAGCAGTACCGGGCCGACTTCGCTGACGGTGGTGCGCACCGGGTGACCGGCCTCGCCCCACAGGTCCCACAGCACCACCGGGTTGGCCTGCTGGCGGTAGTCCTCGATGCCGATGCTGGACACGCGCTCGTCGATCTTCGGATGCGGTGTGCCGGCCGCGGCCAGCCCGGCGATGTCGCCCTTGACGTCGGCCATGAACACCGGCACGCCGGCGCGCGAGAAACCCTCGGCCAGCACCATCAGCGTGACCGTCTTGCCGGTGCCGGTGGCGCCGGCAATCAGGCCGTGACGGTTGGCGTAGCGCAGGTCGAGATGGACGGGCCGCTCGCCCTTGCCCAGCAGGATTTCATTCATTGAGTCCGCTTCCCGGTAACCGAAAATGGATAGTAACCCGGCCGCGTTCGATCGAAACGCGGTTGCCGCGTGTAACCTCTTTAGTCTGAATCTCGCCCACGTCGCGCGCGCGGGTGGGCGCGGTCGTAAACCTGCGCCAGGTGCTGGAAGTCGAGGTGAGTGTAGATCTGGGTGGTGGCGAGGTTGGCGTGGCCGAGCAGTTCCTGCACGGCGCGCAGGTCGCCGGACGATTCGAGAATGTGCGAGGCAAACGAGTGGCGCAGCTGGTGCGGGTGTACGTGGACATCCAGGCCCTGGCTGCGCGCGCGCTGGGCGATGCGCTTCTGGATCGCGCGCACTCCCAGCGGCTTGCCCTTGAGGGTGGTGAAGATCCAGTCTGACTCGGCCGGCGGCAGGTCGCGCGCGACTTCGCGCCAGCGCGCCAGCGCGGTCAGCGCATGGCGGCCGACCGGCACCACGCGTTCCTTGTCGCCCTTGCCGATCACGCGCAACAAGCCCTCGTTGGCATCCAGCCGCTGCCAGCGCGCATCGGCCAGTTCGCTCACCCGCAGGCCGGAGGAATAGCACAGCTCCAGCAGCGCGCGATCGCGCAGGTCCAGCGGCCGCTCGCCGCTGATTTCCAGCAGTTGTGCGACCTGGTCGGGGTCGAGCGTGCGCGGCAGTTTGCGCCGGGCTCTCGGCGCCTTCAGGTCCAGCGCCGGATTGCGCCGGAGCCGGCCGCTATCGTGCAGCCAGGCACCAAACTTGCGCAGCGCCGAGAGCTGGCGCTGGATCGAACGCGGGTCCAGTCCGGCGCGTGCCAGCGAGGCGACGTAGGCGGTCAGGTGGCCGGCGTCGAGCTGCTCGATGTGTTCGATCGCGCGTGCGCGGGTCCATTCGCCCAGGCGTTTCAGATCGCGGCCATAGGCGCGCAGTGAAGCCTCGGCCAATCGACCGCGCGCGCGCTGGTCGGCAAGAAAGGCTTCGACGGCCTGCAGGGGTGTGGGCATTCTGGCCGGCCTCGTGCCTGCGGCCCGGTCGTCCGCTCAGCGCGACAGCGAGCCGGTTTCCTCGATGCGTCGCTCGGGTTCGACCTCGGCCAGCCGAAAGCGCACCGTCTGGCCGAGTTGCTCCAGAAACAGGGTGCCCATGTCGGACTGGAAGCGCTGGTCGTCGCGCGCGCCGATCGCCAGCAGACCGAATCCCGGCACGGGAACCAGGGCCGCCGAACCCAGCTCCAGCCCGGTGTCACCGAATACGGCCAGGCGCTTTTCCGTCGTCAGCCGGCCGCAGATCGGGCGATCGCTTTGAAGCAGCTCGCGCAGCCAGCGCGGATGGCCGTTGACATCCAGGCTCGTGACTTCGGCGCTGGCAAAGCGCGCGGCCAGTTCGGGTGCCAGTGCCAGCCGCACCGCATCGGCCTGGAACTCGTTGCGCAGCGCATCGTGCAGACGCTCGTGCATGCGGTCGAGCGTCGCCGCCGATGCGATCTCCAGTGCCACACGGTGCATGCGCCGCAGCAGGCGTTCGTTTTCGCCCGCCACAGACGACAATTGCTCCAGCCGTCGGCGCAGTTCCTGGTTCTCGCTGCGCAGCAGTTCGATCTGGCGTTCGATCAACGAGGTCGCACCGCTGGCATGCGGCACCGCCAGTTGCTTGAGCAGTTCGGCGTGCTCGAGCAGGAAGTCGGGATGTTCGCGCAGCCAGTCGGCGATCTGCTGCTCGGAGGGATTGAAGCTGTTCATGCCGGTAGCCGTTCGAGAAAACCCTGGAACACCACGCGTGCTGCACCCAGAGTGCGAATGCGCGCTTTGCCTGATTCCCAATCTACCACAAGCTCGCCGCCGGGCTGGACCACACGCAGCGGTGTGCTGAGCCGGCCGGCGCCGATGAAGTGTGCGGCCGCCGCGCAGGCACCGCTGCCGCAGGCCGGCGTCGGCCCGCTGCCGCGTTCGTGCACGCGCAGCTCGACCCATCCGTCGCGCGCACAGGCCAGGCCGATATTGACCCGTTTGCTCCAGGGGCCCTGACGGTCCAGCGCATCCACCAGCGTGGCCAGGGCCGCCGCATCGGGGGCGTGCTCGGCGGTCACGACCAGGTGCGGGTTGCCCAGCGACCAGAGCACCGGATCATGCATGCCCGCGGGGAGCCGGGGTTGCGCCAGTCCGGCGTCTTGCCAGCTTGCTGCGCGCGGGCCGGGCAGTTCAGCGCTGTAGCCGTCGGCTTCCGCCGCGATCGTGACCGGCCCGGCGTCGGTGTCCAACCGCAGACCCTCGCCGAGCAGCCCGCAGCGGTCGGCCCAGGCGGCGATCGCGCGCATGCCGTTGCCGCATTGTTCGGCCATTGAGCCGTCGGCGTTGTAAATGCGCACGCGGGCAAACGTCGGTGCCTGAGCCGCTTGCAGGATCAGCAGCTGGTCACAGCCGATGCCGAGACGGCGGTCGGCCAGCAGGATTCGGGTGGCGGGCACCAGTTCCAGCGGAGTGCGGCGCGCGTCGACCAGCACGAAGTCGTTGGCCAGCGCCTCGAGCTTGAAGAATTCCAGTGCGGGCGCAGCCGTCATGTGGCGTCGATGCCGCTGGCGGCCGTGTTGAGGAAGCCGCTGACCAGCCAGTGGCGGTCGGAGATCATGCGGCAGTCCAGTGCCAGACCGGCCACGGCGAGCTGATCCGGAATCTCGTCGACCCGCCAGGCCGCATGCAGGCTGTTGGCAAAATCTTCGCGCAGCACCGCCGGCTCGCCGGCGGCGTAGCGCTGCACCAGTGCATCGACGGCCTCGCGGCTCTCGGGACGTGCCAGATCCATGACCTGGACCCATGCGCCCGGCGCGGCCAGTGCCCGGATCGCCTGCCACAGCCATTGCGGGTCGGGCAGGTGGTGCAGCAGGCTGTTGGAGGTAATGACCGGGCAGCCGGTTGGCAACCTGTCGGTGTCCGGCAGCCGGGCGAGCACGAAGCGAACCCGATCCGACAGGCCGGCCCGGTCGCAGTCGGCGCGGGCGCGCTCGAGCATGTTCTGGCCGGCGTCCACCCCGACGATCTTCCAGCCCGGCAGCGCGCGGGCCATGCGCAGGCAGATGTCGCCGGGCCCGCAGCCCAGATCGAGCACGCTGCCCGACCGGGGGCGCGGCTGGAACTGGCGTGCCAGCACATCGACGAAGGTCTGGTTGGATTCGCTGAAATCGGCTGCGGCATAGGCCTCGACCTGCGCTGGCAGGTCCATCAGTTCCGGTTCGGGAGTGCGTTCGAGCATGCGGTCAGCGCTGTTCTTCGTCGGCTTCTGTGGTGGTTACATCGTTGCCCGATGGTTCCGGTTCGGGGACCGGTTCGGGCAGGTAGAGGTCGCCCTTGAGGCCGCAGCCGGCCAGCAACAGGGTCAGCAGTGCGGCACGGGCCGCGGGTAGAATCAAACGCATGGAATCGTCCTCGAACCAACCGGCCACGCCCGAGCGGCTGCAATGTGTCGTGCGCGACACCGGGCCCGACCCGCAATACAGCATTGTCTGGCTGCACGGGCTGGGTGCCGACGGGCATGATTTCGCGCCGATTGTACCGCAGCTCAACTGCGGCAAGAACCGGGCCATCCGGTTCGTGTTTCCGCACGCGCCGGTGCGGTCGGTCACGGTCAACGGCGGCATGGCGATGCGTGCCTGGTACGACATCCTCGGGCTGGAGATCGCGCGCGACCAGGATGTGGCCGGCATTCGCGATTCGCTCGAGCGCGTGCAGCACTTGATCGACGACGAGCGCGCGCGCGGCGTCGAAGACCGCAATATCCTGCTGGCCGGATTCTCGCAGGGTGGTGCGATCGCACTGCGCTGCGGACTGGCGCTGGAGCGGACCCTGGGCGGCATCATCGCCCTGTCGTGTTACCTGCTGGAAGCCGACGCGCTGGAACAGTGGGCCAGTGAGGCTGGACGCAAAACGCCGGTGGCGATGGGTCACGGCAGCCACGATCCGGTCGTGCCGGTGGCGCTGGGGCGCGATGCATCCCGGCGGCTGGCCGCCGCCGGCGTCCCGGTGCAGTGGGGCGAGTGGCCGATGCAGCATTCGGTGTGCCCGGAGGAACTCGCGGCGCTGGATCGCTGGATCGACGCGCGCTGGGCCTGAATGCAAGTGCGCGAGAACGCTGTGCTCGACGTGTTCATCGTCGATGACGAACCGCCGGCGGTCGAGCGTCTGAGCGAACTGGTCGCCTCATTGCCCGGTCGGCGCGTGGTCGGTTGCGAGTCGCGTGCCGACCGGGTGCTCGAGCGCTGCCGCGCGCTGCGGCCCGATGTCGTGCTGCTCGATATCGAGATGCCGGGCCAGGGCGGGCTGGCGCTGGCGCGTGATCTGGCTCAACTACAGCCGGCCCCGGCGATCGTGTTCGTGACCGCGCACGACGAATTTGCGCTGGAAGCGTTCGGGGTCGCGGCGCGCGACTACCTGGTCAAGCCGGTGCGTCGCGAGCGCCTGGCCGACTCGCTGGTGCGCCTGGAGCCGGAACCCGACCCGGCTCACGACATCATGATCGGTGGGCGAATCGGCGAGCGACGGGTGCGCATTCCGCTGGCCGAAGTGCGCGCATTCACCGCCGAGGACAAGTGCACGCTGGTGCATGCGGTTGGCCGCACGGCGCTGGTCGACGAGCCGCTGAAGACACTGGAGGCGCGCCTCGGCGAGCAATTCCTGCGCGTGCACCGCAACGCGCTGGTCAGTCGCGCGCACGTGCGCGCCCTGTATACCGACAACGCGGATGCCGCGCATGTGGAATTGGACGGTTGCGCCCTGCGTCCGGAGGTTTCGCGTCGCAATCGGTCGGCGGTCCGGGCGCTGGTGGCCGGCGATGCATCGCCGCAGTCCAAGAATTCAAACGGAGACGATTGACAATGCAGCGAATCACCATTGCCACCCGCAAGAGTCGACTGGCCCTGTGGCAGACCGAACACGTGGCCGATCGGCTGCGCGCGCTTCATCCGGGACTGGAGGTCGAGCTGCTGCCGCTGAGCACGCGCGGCGACGAAGTGCTGGACCGCTCACTGGCCGAGATCGGCGGCAAGGGCCTGTTCCTCAAGGAGCTGGAACATGCACTGCTGGATGGCCGCGCCGACATCGCCGTCCATTCGCTCAAGGACGTGCCGGCCGAACAGCCCGAGGGCCTGGAGTTGGCCGCCTGGCTGCCGCGCGCCAATCCGGTCGATCTGTGGATCACGCGCGATGGCTGCCCGATCGAGCAGCTGCCGGCCGGTGCACGCGTCGGCAGTTCCAGCCTGCGTCGCATCAGCCAGCTGCGTTCGGTTCGCGGTGATCTGGAGATTGGCCCGCTGCGCGGCAACGTCGAGACGCGTCTGGCTGCGGTGCGCGAAGGGCGGGTCGACGCAACCATTCTGGCTGCGGCCGGGCTGGAACGGCTCGACATCGTGCCCGAGGGTGCCCGGCCGTTGCCGCCGGAGCGCTGGCTGCCGGCACCGGGTCAGGGCATCGTGGTGGTACAGCAGCGCAGCGGCGAGGCCGACCTGGCGGCTCGGCTGGCCGGACTGGATTGCTCGCAGGCGCGCGTCCAGGCTGCGGCCGAACGCGCGGTCGTCGCCGCGCTGGGTGGCGATTGCCGAATGCCGCTGGCCGCGTTTGCGCAATTCGTCGGTGACGACCTGGTGCTGCGCGCGCGGCTGGGTGATGAGCAGGGCGGCTTGATCGACGCCGAGGTGAGCGGGCCTGTCAGCCGGGCCGAGCAACTCGGAGATCAGGCCGCCGAAGACCTTTTGGCGCGCGGTGGTCGCGAGCTTTTGCAGGCGCTCGCGCTGTGATGTTTGTCATGATGCTGTAACAACCATGATCCGGAGTGCCGGAAATTCTTCTTTACATCGACTGACAGATGTGCAACACTACGCTTCAATTCGGGGCCATACAGGATTCTGAAAAGTTCGCTTTCCGGGTGTCATCCACGGCGCTTCTGATTGATGTGCGTCCCCCTACTGCCAACGCCAACACGCAAGCCCCCTGCACGTTGGTCGGTTGCGTCAGACACCCGGATTTATCCCAGAGCCCGTCGCGCATGCGACGGGCTCTTTTATTTCGGTCCTGGCGGATCGTGCCATGACAGCCACTTCGATCACTGATTCGCCCGCGCTTGCTGTGGTCACCCGCCCGGCGCCCGATCACCACGCGCTCAGCCAGGCGCTGCGCGCGCGAGGCTTTGCCGTGCTGCATTGCCCGGCCTTCGAGATCCGTCCTCTGCCCGACGAGCTGCGCGCCGAGCGCACGGCCGAGTTGGCCGGTTTCGATCTCGTCATCGTTACCAGTCCGCACGCCGCGCGCGTGCTGCGCGCTACTCGCGACGATCTTGCTGCGCTTGACGTGCGCTGGCTGGCACCGGGTGTCGGCACGGCCGCAAACTTGCAAGCTGCCGGTTGCCGGGTCGAGGTGCCGGCTTCCGGCGGCACCAGCGAGGACCTTCTGGCGCTGCCGGTGCTGAACGAAATTGCCGGACGCCGGATCGCGATCATTGCCGCGCCCGGTGGCCGCATGCTGCTGGGCGATACCTTGCGGCAGCGCGGGGCCGAGGTCGAGCGCCTGTATCTCTACGAGCGCCGTCCTGCGGGCTGGTCGGTGGATGCAGAGCGATCCCTGCTCGCTGCCGGTGACCGCCTGTGGCTGTTGGTCAGCAGCACAGCGGTGCTGGACGGGCTGCTGCGGCAGGCCTTCGGCCCCCTGCGCAGCGCGTTGTTGAATGCGAACTGGGTGTTGTCCTCGGCGCGGCTGGCGCAGCATGCCGAGGCGGCCGGTCTTCATCGGTTGATCGTGGCCGGGGCGGCTTCGGATGAAGCCATGCTGGCGGCACTGGATGGTATCGGTGGTCGATCTGATGCCGAGTATTGAGGCGACGGCCGCGCCCGCTTTCCGTTAGCATCGGAATCAGTCCAATCGGCGACGCCAGCCATGAGTGAAGCCACTTCTTCCAGCGACGATCGTACCGACAATCGTAGCGACGACCGTACCGACAATCGCAAGCTCGATCCGCAACCCGACACGGCTGCAGCCGAAGCGGTGGCCGGGGCGTCGGGTCCGACCGAACCGGCCGCTGGCAACGATGAACACGCGACCGATGCGACGGTCGGGGCAGCGCAAGCGGTCGCAGCGACCAGCCGTTCGGGTCGGGGGGTCGCCTGGCTGGCGCTGCTGCTGGCGCTGGCGGCACTTGCGGCCGCGACCCGCTCGCTGTGGCTGCCGCTGGTCGGGGTCGAGACGATGTCCGCGCCACGTCCGGCCTCCGCCGCCGGCCTCGAAGCTGTGCAACAGACGGTCAGCCGGCTTGAGCGCGACTTGCAGCAAGGTCTGCAAGCGATGCAATCCATGCAGGAGGCTGCGGCCGAGCAGGGCGCGCAAGCGCGGGCCGGGACCGGTGAGCGGCTGCAGGAACTGCGCGCCGAACTGACCGCCATCGCCGCACGCCTGGGCGCGCTGGAACAGGCGCGCAACGTTGAAGGCGGCGCGCTGCGCGAGCGGTTGGAGAGCATGGAAACCGAGCTCGGACAGCGACTCGAAGCCTTTGCGCTCAAGCTCGAAGGCTTCGATGCCGGGTTGGATGAAAGCGCACGCAGCCTGACCACGCGCTTGCGCCTGGTCGATGCCGATCGCCTGCTGGCCGCCGCTCAGGATGCGGTGGCCTTTGGCGTGCACGACCGCAGCGGCGCGTTGGCGGCCTGGCAGCGCGCGCGTCAGCGTCTGGCCTTGCTCGAAGGTCCGCAATTCGAGACAGTGCGCGCGCTGGCGGCGGCCGAACAGTCCGAACTGCAAGCGTGGGCGCCGGTCGGCTTCGCCGCCGATCTGGCGCGATTGCAGGAACTGGCCCGTGATGCCGCCGGCTGGTCCGTGGCCAGCGGCCAGCCGGCCGGCGAGTCGGCCGCTGACAACAGCGG
The DNA here is from genome assembly GCA_032251355.1 of Wenzhouxiangellaceae bacterium. Classification (GTDB taxonomy): domain Bacteria; phylum Pseudomonadota; class Gammaproteobacteria; order Xanthomonadales; family Wenzhouxiangellaceae. Next base: position 51,521 of record JAVVDV010000006.1, on the reverse strand, counting down.
CTGGCGCGCTCGCCTGGGTGAACTGATCGGAGGCTTGGTGCAGGTCGAGAACACCAGCGAGGCATTCGTCAATCCGGCCGTGGTTGACGCCGAGCGGCGCCAGCTGGTGGCCGAGCTCGATGCCGCAGCGCTGGCGCTGGCTCGAGCCGATGTCGAGACCGTTGTTGTGCTGGCCGATCGGGCGGCCGATCGAATCGAGGGCCTGTGGGGCGATGGCCCGGATGCGGCCCGTGCGGCAGCGACCTGGTTGCGCGAACTGGAGTCCGGGCGGTGGAATCGGCCCGGTCCGGCCGTGCCGCGCACACGCGCCGAGATCGCCCGCTTGCTGGAGACCTTGCCGTGAGACGTCGTGTGCTGCTGGCGCTGGCGTTGCTGGTGGCGCTGGCCGCGCTGGTGGCCGGGGCCTGGCTGGGTCCGCGCCTGATCGAGGATCCGGGCTACGTGCTGATCGAGTTCGGGCCGTGGCGCGTGCAGATGACCGCTGTGGTGCTGGTGCTGGCACTGTTGGCGGCCTGGCTGGCCGGTTCGCTGCTGGTCGCGCTGATCCGCCTGCCGTCGCGGGCCGCGCGCCGGGTGCGCGAAGCCCGTCACCGCCGCAGCCTGGACCGTGGTCTGCTGGCGCTGTCGGAAGGCGACTGGAAGCAGGCCGAGCGGCTGCTGGGCCGGGCCATGAGCGGGCCGAATGTCGGCACGGCCGGCTATCTGGCGGCCGCGCGCGCGGCCCAGGGCCAGGCCGATCCGGAGCGGCGCGATCTGTACCTGGAGCAGGCCGCCCGGCCGGGCGGTCGGCGGGCACTGGCGACCGGACTGCTGCGCGCCCGGATGCTGGTCGAAGACAAGCAGTTCAACGCCGCGGTCGAAGTGCTGGAGGCGCTGCATCTCAAGCATGCCCGGCACCAGGGCGTGCTCAAACTGCTGCTGGAGTGCTACCAGCAGGCCGATCGCTGGCACGACGTGCGGCTACTGATGCCGGCCTTGCGCCGTGCCGGTGTGTTCGGCAAGGTGCGCGCCGACGAACTGGAAGCGCTGGCTGCGGCACGCGAGTTCGAGGCCGCGACCGATCGCCCCCGGCTCGAAGCCATCTGGCAGGGTCTTCCGCGTGCGCTGACGCGGCACCCGGACGTGGTCGCGGCCTTTGCCGCGCGTGCGCTTGAACTCGACCACGCCGCGCTGGCCGAGCCGGCGCTGCGTCATGCGCTGGCCCAGCAGCCCGACGATCGGCTGTTCGCGCTGTACGCCGAGTCCGACCCGGACGATCGTCCGGCGCGCATTCGACAGTGCGAGAAATGGCTGTCACAGTACGACCGCGCCGCGCTGCGGCTGGCGCTGGGGCGGCTGTATCTGGATGCGCGCCAGGACGACAAGGCGCGTGAACACCTGGAAGCCGCTGTCGGCCATAGCGCCGACCCGCGTGCCTACGCGCTGCTGGGCCGCTTGCTCGATCGTGCCGGTGATCTGGAATCGGCCACCCGCTGTTACCGCAACGCGCTGCGCATGGAGCAGGGCCGCGCACCCGAGCCGCTGCCGGGCCCGGCCTCGCCCGGCTCCTGAGCGAAGTCCGATCACATCGTAGTGGCCGCATTGTTGGCGTCCCGCGCATGCGGTACAATCCGCCCAACCCCAGTAACTTCCAGAGAACATTAATGAAATTCAAAGGTTTGACTGCGACTGGTATCGCTGCAGCGTTGGCCGCGGCCGGCATTGCGAATGCGGGACTCCAACTCCAAATCAACGGTGACAAGCTCACGGGCCCCGATGGGTTGGTCAAATTCGAGTACCAACCCGGCTCGAAGACTCTGACTTTGCAGTCATTCTTTCAGGATCTGCGCTGCGAACCAAACGAACAAGTTACTGGAAGCTTCAATCTCGTTCTTGATCAGATGAATCCTGTTGAGGGAGAGGCGCGGTATCAGATTCCATCGGACGCAATCATTAGTTATTCAGTCACCCCCGAGGGTGAAAAGGTCATCAGCATTAACAGCGCTTCAATCTTGAAACCGGAAGGTGAGACTGTTCGGTGTGAACATGTTTTTCCGATTCATGGTTTGATCCAAGCTGATGGCACACCTGAGCGAGATACTTTTGTTCTTGGAGATTTCGAGCAGATTTTCGAAGTGAAGATTTCCCGGCCAACCGATCAGGTAGGTTTTGATGTAACGCTAAGCAACAAAGATGCTTTTTTTGTTGGGCGTGACTTGGCCGTAGCGTTTACGGCTACTTCATCGCCACAGCCGACGTTTCATGTCGACGAGCAGAATGCGACGATCACGACCCGGGGGTGGCTGGTACCCGAACTGTGGCCAGGTCAATCAGTTACGCTCAATATCCGCTATCAAGACATTATCAGCGGAACCGTTACGCTGAGTATTGATGAAGTCGAGACTCTCGAAAACCGGTTTGAGTCTTTGCCGTCACCGTTTATCACTGTTGTTAATACTTCGACTTCCCAGGTTGTTGGGTGATGGCGGCTTTGCTTCCTCAATTCACCCAATCCCATACTTATCCAGTTTGTAACGTAACGACCGAAACGTGATGCCCAGCCGGCGGGCGGCTTCGGTCTTGTTGTAGCGCGCATCCTTGAGGGCGTTCTCGAGGATGCGCTTTTCGATCGATTCCATGTAGTCGTCCAGGCTGCGGTCGCCCGGGTCGCTGGGCAGGTTCTCGTCACCGCCTTCCGATGGCGCCTGGTCCAGGTGCAGATCGTCGGCAGTAATGAATTCTCCTTCGCTCAACGTCACCGCGCGCTGCAGGATGTTGAACAGTTCGCGCACGTTGCCGGGGAAGGGGTGCGCGAGCAGTGCGCGCTTGGCGCTGTCATCGAGCTGGCGGGGTGGCTCGTTCCACTGCTCGGCGATCATCTTCACGAAATGGTCCACCAGCAGCGGAATATCGGCGCGCCGCTTGGCCAGCGGCGGGATGTTCAGCTCGATCACGTTGAGCCGAAAGAACAGATCGCTGCGGAACTCGCCTTTCTCGACCAGCGGCTTGAGCTGCTTGTGCGAGGCTGACAGCAGCCGGATGTCGATCGGCGTTTCCTCGCGTTCACCGATCGCGCGCACGCGCTTTTCCTGAATTGCGCGCAGCAGTTTGACCTGCATGTTCAGCGGCAGGTCGGCGACCTCATCGAGGAACAGGGTGCCGCCGTTGGCCGCCTGAAACAGACCTTCCTTGTCGGCATCAGCGCCGGTGAAGCTGCCCTTCTTGTGGCCGAAGAACTCGCTTTCCATCAACTCCGGCGGAATCGCGCCGCAGTTGACGGCGATAAATGGCTGCTCTGATCGCGGCCCAAGGTCGTGGACCAGACGTGCGGCCAGCTCCTTGCCGGTGCCGGACGGGCCGCTGATCATCACCGGGGCCTGCGAGCGCGCCAGCTTGGCGATGGTGCGCCGAACCTGTTGCATGGGCTCGGAGGTTCCGATCATGCGCTCGAAGATGCCGCTTTCGCTGCCGCCGGGGATGGTGCCCGCATCGCCGTCGCCCGGCTGGCTGTCGGCCGCTTCCGGCTCGCTGCCGCCGGGCGCCAGTCCGGATCGCTCGGCATCGTCGCGCCGCAGCTTGATGGCGGTGCGCACCAGTCCGCGCAGCGCCTCGAGGTCCACCGGTTTGGCAACGAAATCGAAGGCGCCGTACTTCAGCGCCGTGACCGCATCCTCGACCCGCCCGTAGGCGGTAATCATCGCGATCGGCATCTCCGGGTAGTCGCGCGAGACCTGGCGAATCAGGCTCAGGCCGTTGCCGTCGGGCAGTCGCATGTCGGTGAGGCAGAAGTCGAAGCGCTGTGCGGCGAGCTTGTGACGCGCCTCGCCGAGATCGGCGGCTGTCTCGACTTCGATCCCCATCGCCGTCAGCGTCATTTCAAACAGTTCGCGCAGATCCGGTTCGTCGTCGACGACCAGTGCCGTTGCCTCGGCCATGTCGGTGTCCTGAGGATGCGAAGAGGTCATTGTGCTATATCGCGACCGAGCGCGCACCACCGGTCGGCGTCTCATCGATCGGTCGTTCGCGTTGGTCGCTGCGCCGCATCAGGATGCGGAAGCAGGCCCCTGCGTTGGGCATTTCGACGTATTCCAGCGGCGCCTGGTTGGCGTCGCACAGCTGGCGGGTGAGGAACAGACCCAGACCCGAGCCCTGCCGGTGCGTGGTGAAGAACGGCTCGAACACCTGGGCGCGCTTGTCCGGCGGGATGCCGGGGCCGTTGTCGATCACATCGAGCGCCACTTCCAGGCGGCCGCGGATCGGGCTCATGCGCAGGATCACGCGCGCCGGCTTGTCATCGCTGCCGGCGTGGCGCAGCGCGTTGTCGACCAGGTTGGCCACCGCCTGGGCCATCTGCCCGGGGTCGATGCAGACCTGAACGGCCTGGCGCGGGGCCTCGACCCGCAGGGCGATCTCGTCCAGCCCGTGCTGGGCGCGCAGTTCGTCGGCCTGGAGGCGCAACCACTCGCTCAGGTTGATGTGCTCGCTGTTCGGCGTTTCGCGACGTGAAAGCTTGAGCACATTCTCGACGATCTCGTTCATGCGCAGCGCGTGGTTGCGGATGATCTCGATCAGCCGAGCATCGCCGCTCGACATGGCGGCCGATTCGCCCAGCAGCTGGGCGGCATGGCTGAGCGCGCCGAGCGGGTTGCGAATCTCATGCGCGATCGAAGCCGACAGCCGCGCCAGCGACGCCTGCGCCAGTTCGCGTGCGCGCCGGCTGATGATCGAGGTGTCTTCGAGAAAGATCAACTTCGATTCACCCGCCGCACCCGGCAGGCGCACGAACTGCGGGACCACGGCCGAGCCGGTCGAGCGCAGCAGCAGCGGCTCCTGCTCGCCGTTGTGGTCGTGTTCCCAGCTCCGTATCCGTTTCAGGAGCGCCGGTGCAATGACCGACAGCCGGGTTTCGGAGACCGGCGGATTGCCGAGCAGGTACCAGGCCGATTCGTTCATCTGGCGAATGTTTTCGGTCGGGTCAACCACAATGACACCCGAGCGCATGCGCCGGATGATCATCTCGTTGACCTGTTCGAGGCCGACCAGATCGTCGCGGCGACGCTCGGCCAGCGCCTGGTATTGGCGACCCCATTGACCCAGCAGCGAGCAGGCCAGCACCGTGGCGAAGCTGGCCATGCCAAAGATCGCGGCCTGCAGCGGCTGGTTGCCGTCCGACAGCTGGATCGCCGCCAGCCAGGCTTCGAACACCAGACCGATGGCGATCAGCGAGGCGAAGCCCAGCGCGATGTGGATCGGCAGCAGCAGCCCGGCCATCCCGGCGATGAACAGCAGCAGCACCGCCAGACCACTGCCCAGACCGCCGAAGCAGTGCATCACGACCATCAGGATCACGGCATCGCCGATCAGCCCGTAGCGCGTCCGCTCGCCGGCACTGTAGGTCGGTCGCAGCTGTTGCCAGCCCAGCGCCAGCGCCAGCAGCAGGTAGGTCATGCCGGTGGCGCGTCCCAGTACCAGCCGGTATTCCGGCCCCGGCAGATCGGGTGGGGCGGAGAACGCGGCGAACACGATGACACCGGCCAGCACCAGTCGGAACAGCGCCATGTAGTTCATGGATCGATGCAGCAGATCGCTGTCGGCATCCAGACGCTGGAACATCGATTGCCAGGACTTCATCGAGGCATTCCTTTAGCGCTTGATCGCTTCACTATACCGCCGGGCGTGGTCGGCCGCGCCGGTTCGAGGCGCTATTGACCGTGTTTCGCGGTGGTCTGGCTCCCGGCGACTCGGGCCATTTGCTATCATCCACGGCTCAATCCGGTGATGTGGTCAGCGATCTGATTGTTGCAGTTCCAGCGTGCCCGCGGCGAGCGGTGCGCGCGGGGTTTTTTCTGGCCAGCGATGCGAGAGGCAGCGACAATGAATTTTCACGAATATCAGGCCAAGGTGCTGTTCGCCGACTACGGCATTCCGGTGCCTGCAGGGGAACTGGCAACCACGGCCGACGAGGCGGTGGCGGCGGCAGAGAAGGTCGGTGGCAGCCAGTGGGTGGTCAAGGCCCAGGTGCATGCCGGCGGACGCGGCAAGGCCGGTGGCGTCAAGCTGGCCAATTCGCTCGACGAGGTGCGCGAAAAGGCCGAGGCCATGCTCGGCATGTCCATCGAGACCTACCAGACCGGCGGCCGTGCGTTGCCGGTGCACTCGGTGCTGATCGCCGAGGCCACCGACATCAAGCAGGAGCTGTACCTGTCGGCGCTGGTCGATCGCGGTCAGCGTGCAGTGGTGTTCATGGGCTCGGCGGCCGGTGGCGTGGACATCGAGCAGGTTGCGGTCGAAAGTCCGGAGAAGATCATCTCCGTGGCGGTCGACAACGCGGCCGGTTTCATGCCTTACCAGGCGCGCCAGATCGGCTTCGGCATGGGGCTGAACGCCAAGCAGGTGCGGCAGCTCACCAAGATCATGGACGGGCTGTACCGGTTGTTCATCGACAAGGACCTGGCGATCGTCGAGGTCAACCCGCTGATCATCGACGGCGACGGCAATCTGCTTGCGCTGGATGCCAAGATCAACGCCGACGGCAGCGCGCTGTTCCGTCACGCCGACCTGGCCGAGATGCGCGACGAGAGCCAGGAAGACCCGACCGAGCTGGCTGCCAGCAAGCACGATCTCAACTACGTCACGCTCGACGGCAATATCGCCTGCATGGTCAACGGCGCGGGACTCGCGATGGCGACCATGGACGTGATCAAACTCGCCGGCGGCGAGCCGGCCAACTTCCTCGACGTCGGCGGCGGCGCGACCAAGGAGCGCGTGACCGAGGCGTTCAAGCTGATCCTGTCGTCGGACAACGTCAAGGCCATCCTGGTCAACATCTTCGGCGGCATCGTGCGCTGCGACCTGATCGCCGAGGGCATCATCGGTGCGGTCAAGGACATTGGCGTCGAGGTGCCGGTGGTGGTGCGGCTGGAAGGCACCAACGTCGACAAGGGCAAGCAACTGCTGGCCGACAGCGGCATGCAGATCATCACCGCCGACGATCTCAACGACGGCGCGAAAAAGGCCGTCGAGGCCGCGGCCTGAGGGAATTTGATATGAGCGTACTGGTCAACAACAAAACCCGCGTGATCTGCCAGGGCTTTACCGGCTCGCAGGGCACGTTCCATTCCGAGCAGGCGATCGAATACGGTACCCGCCTGGTCGGCGGTGTCACGCCCGGCAAGGGTGGTAGCGAGCATCTCGGTCTGCCGGTGTTCGATACCGTCGAGCAGGCGGTCGAGGAAACCGGCGCCGATGCGTCGATGATCTTTGTACCGCCGCCGTTCGCGGCCGATGCCATTCTCGAGGCAGCCGACGCCGGTGTGCGCGTGATCGTGGCCATCACCGAGGGCATTCCGGTGCTCGACATGATGCGCGTCAAGGCGGCACTGGCCGACTACGACGACGTCACCCTGATCGGTCCGAACTGTCCCGGCATCATCACGCCGGGTGAGTGCAAGATCGGCATCATGCCCGGCGCCATCCACAAGCCCGGCAAGGTCGGGATCGTCTCGCGTTCCGGCACGCTGACCTACGAGGCGGTATTCCAGACCACCAACGTCGGGCTTGGCCAGTCGACCTGCATCGGCATCGGCGGCGACCCGATCAACGGCATGAACTTCATCGATTGTCTGGAGCTGTTCCAGGCCGATGAGCAGACCGAGGGCATCATCATGGTCGGCGAGATCGGTGGCACGGCCGAGGAAGAGGCGGCCGAGTTCATCGCCGACTACGTGACCAAGCCGGTGGTCGGTTACATCGCCGGCGTTACCGCGCCGCCGGGCAAGCGCATGGGCCATGCCGGCGCCATCATCGCCGGCGGCAAGGGCACGGCGGAAGCCAAGTACGAGGCGCTGGAAGAGGCCGGCGTGACCACCGTTCGCTCGCCGGTCGAACTGGGTTCGGCGATCGCCGAGCGCCTGAAATAGGCCTCGACGGTCGGCGGTCGAGGGTTGTCAACTGCCCTCGCGACGAGATCCGATCCCATGCTGACCCTTGCCCTGGCCCAGGATGATTTTCAGGTTGGCCACATCACGGCCAACCGCGACCGCATCCTGGCGCTGATCGAGCGCGCCCGCGACCAGCAGGGCGCCGATCTGGTCGTGTTTCCGGAACTGGCGCTGACCGGCTATCCGCCCGAGGATCTGGTGCTGCGGCCGGGCTTCATGCGCCGCACCGAAGATGTGTTCAACGAAATCGTCGCGGCGGTGCACGGCATCGACGTGGTGCTGGGTTGGCCGCGCATGCACGGCAGCGAGCGCTACAACGCGTTGTCGTGGATTCGCGACGGCCAGGTGCTCGGCCACTACGCCAAGCGTGACCTGCCCAATTACGCGGTGTTCGACGAGCAGCGCTACTTCGTCGCCGGGCAGGATCCGCTGGTGATCGAAGTCGCCGGTGTCAAGGTCGGGGTGATCGTTTGCGAAGACACCTGGGCGCCGGAGGCGGCGGGCGCGGCGCGTGCGGCCGGCGCCGAGTTGATCGTCTCGGCCAACGCCTCGCCGTTCTATCACGACAAGCATCTCGATCGGGCCGAGGTGCTGCGCGCACGCCAGTCCGAGACCGGTTGTGCAGTGATCTATCTCAACTGCGTTGGCGGCCAGGATGAGCTGGTATTCGATGGTCATTCATTGGCCATCGACGGAGCCGGTCGGCTGCTGCCGCCTGCAGTGCTTTGCGAATCTGCGCTGCTGTGCCTTCGTTTTGATCGCAGTTCCGGCGCGCTCGAGCCGCTCCACTGGCCGGAGGGTGAAACCGACGAACTGCCGGTGGCCTGGCGCGTACTGCAGCGGGGTCTGGCCGACTATGCGCGCAAGAACGGCTTCAACTCGGTGTTGCTGGGCTTGTCCGGCGGCATCGATTCGGCCTTGACTGCAGCAATTGCGGCCGATGCGCTGGGGCCTGAGGCCGTGCACGCGGTGATGCTGCCGTCGCGCCACACCAGTGAGCTGTCGCTGACCCTGGCCACCGAGCAGATCGACGCGCTCGGTCTGCAGCACGCCAATATTTCCATCGAACCGCTCTACCAAGCCTCATTGCAGCAGCTGTCGTCGGCATTTGCCGGTACCCGCACCGGGCTGGCCGAGGAAAATCTGCAAGCGCGCGCACGCGGCATGCTGCTGATGGCGCTGTCGAACAAGTTCGGCCACTTGCTGCTGGCGACCGGCAACAAGAGCGAACTGGCGGTCGGCTATTCAACCCTGTATGGCGACATGTGCGGCGGCTACAGCCCGCTCAAGGACTGCCTCAAGGGCATGGTCTACCGGCTGGCCGAGTGGCGCAACGGTATCTCACCGGCGATTCCCCAAGGCGTTATCGAGCGCCCGCCGTCGGCGGAACTGGCGCCCGGTCAGAAGGACGAAGACAGCCTGCCGCCATACCCGCTGCTCGATCGCATCATCGAGCTATACGTTGAGCAGGACCGCTCGATCCACGAAATCATCGACGACACCGGGCTGGACGAGCGCATGGTGCGGCGCGTGGCCGGCATGGTGCTCAATGCCGAGTTCAAGCGTCGCCAGGGCGCACCCGGACCGCGCATCACGCGCAAGGCCTTTGGCCGCGACCGCCGCTACCCGATCACCTCGGGCTGGCACGACAGTGGCGAGCGCGGCTGAAGCGGCCGCGAATTCCTGCCTGACTTCCGGCCCATGCTCGGCCCATGGCGAGCATGGATAATGGCAGCTGCTGAACATTTGCCGATTTGCTTCGGTTCAACCGGGAAGCCTGCATGATTGATCAGGCTCGATCCTTTGAGAACCCGCAGACGCCGAGCGAGGCGTTGCCGGACTACCGTGCGCTGGTTTTCGAGCCCGTCGCCGCCGGTTTCCGCGGCTATGTCGCAGTGACCACGCTCGTTTACTGGCTGCCGCCCAGCCTGTTTGTTGGCCTCGGCAACCTGATCCCGGGCGTGACCCTGCTGCCCGGCCTGGTCGGCCCGGCGATCGTGTTGCTGATCGGGCTGCTGGTGGGCATGTATCGCGGACTGGACGCTGACCGACGTGGCTGGGCGCTGCGCGCACACGACATCGCCGCCCGCTCCGGCATCGTCTGGCGCTCGATCACGGTGCTGCCGTTTGCCCGCATCCAGCACGTCGAGACCACGAGTGGTCCACTGGAGCGCCGCCGTGGACTGGCGCGCTTGAAGCTGTTCACCGCCGGCGGCAGCAGCGCCGACCTGACCCTGATCGGACTCGATGCGACCACCGCCGATCGCCTCCGCGAGCACCTGGCCGAACAGATTCGCCAGCGCGATGCCGGGGCTGCAGAGGAAGGCGCAGGCGCGGCCGCGTCCGATGACTTGGCCGATCACTCGGCCAATGGCGACGCGTGAGCGATCCGGCCGGCAACACCATCGCCGCCCCCGGCAGTCCCGACTGGGAGCGTCTGCCGAGCGCCGCCGTGGTCGCGATGTACCTGCGTGGTATTCAGAAAGCCGTGCGCGAGAACCTGTTCGTGTTCGTCGGTGGCGGCACCGGCGCGCTGGTTTCGGATGCCTTCGGTCTGCGCGAGCTTGCCCTGGTGGGCGGCGGGCTGTTGCTGCTCGCTCTGCTGGCCACGCTGATCTATCATCGCCGGTTTCGCTTCCTGGTCGCCGACGATGCGGTGCGCGTGCGCAGCGGGCTGTTCGAGGTCAAGGAACTGAAGGTCCGCTTCGAGCGGGTCCAGAACGTCGCCTTCAGCCAGCCGCTGTACCTGAAGCCGCTGGGGCTGACCCGTGTCAAGCTCGAGACGCCAGGGGCCTCGCAGACCGAGGTCGAGTTACCGGGAATTCCGCACGAGCGGGCGCTGGCGCTGCGCGATCGGGTTGCCGGTGCGCAGCATGATCATCGCGCCGATCGCCGCGAAGCTGCACGCAGCGCAGATGCTGCCGAGCGCGGGCTCGATTCACCGGCGTTGTTCGCGCCGAGTTTTGGCGACCTGTTTCGCTACGGCATGACCTCCAGCCAGCTCTGGATCGTTCTGGGCGTGGTTGCCGGGCCGCTGGCCGAGCGGATCGGTGACCGGGTCGAGGACTCGGTTGCGTGGCTGGAGCGCGTGGGCCTGATCGGTATCGGCGAGCTGTCGTCGGCGCCGCTGCTGGCGGTCGGATTGGTACTGGCCGTGATCGCGCTGTTCATCGCGCTCGGCCTAATCGTCTCGGGCTTGATCGCCTGGGTGCGTTTCTACGGCTACCGGTTGACCGGCGACCCGGAGCGCCTGCAGGCTGTCTACGGGCTGCTCGACAAGCGTGAAAAATCCCTTAAACGCGCCAAGCTGCACAGTCTCGAAGTTGTGCAGACTGCGTTCGGTCGCCTGCTCGGGCGCTGGCACGCGGTCGGCCACCAGGCCGGGCTGGATGCTTTGAATCCGATCAACCAGGACAAACGTTTCCTGGTGCCGGGGATTCCGAACGCCCGGCTCGAGGAGGTGACCTCCGAGCTGGCCGACCGCGCCTGGTCACCGCCGTCCTTCCGGCGCATCGATCCGCGCTTTCGGCATGTTCTCTGGAAGCGGCTGGTGCTGCTGCCGCTGTTGCTTGCGCTGGCTGGCTGGTGGTTCTCGCCGGCCGATTCGGTCGCGCTGCCGCTGCTGCTGGTCGGGCTCGGCGTCGTGGCTGCGGGCCTGATCCACCTGCGCTGGAGGCGCTGGGGTGTGCACGTCGGCGAACACGGCCTGCAGCTGCGCTACGGCCTGATCGGCACCACGATCCTGCTGTTCGAGGACGCACGCTGCCAGCAGATCAGGATTCAGCAGAGTCCGTACCAGCGCCGTCATGGCCTGGCCACCTTGTTGATCGGATTGCCGCACGGGGTGAAAACCGTGCCCTGGCTGCCCGAGTCGCTGGCCGCTGCACTCGCCAATCGGCTGCTGATGCGCATCGAGACCAGCCGCGTGCACGCGCTTTAGGAACTGCCGGCCTCAGGGCAGCGCCTGGGCATTCAGCGCCAGCGTTTCGAGCCGCTCGACGTCGAGTACATGGACCTCGTGGGCGGTCGAGTCGGTGACACCCTGCTCGCCGAACCAGCGGATGCAGCGAGACAGTGTTTCGGGCTGCAGCGACAGGTAGCTGGCGATGTGTTTCTTGTTCAGGCTGAGCCGGAACTTGATGCGCCGCTCGTTGCGCAGGTATTCGCTGAAGATGAACGCCGCGACGCGGTACTTGGCCTTGTCCATGGACAGCATTTCGATGTGATCGATCAGGTGGTCGACCCGCCGCGACAGCTCGTTGAGCATGCCGGTGCGCACGGCTTCGTTCTGGTGGAATACGCGCGCCAGTTCGGCCGCGTCGATCAGCAGTACCTCGCTGGCGCGCAATGCGGCGCAGTTGAGCGAGAAGCGTCGGTCGTCCGAAAGCGAGACCGGGTCGCTGATGCAGTTACCGGCATCGACAATGCGAAAGATCTTTTCGCAACCGGCCGAGTTCTCGCGAAACAGCCGGAACTGTCCGCTGATGCAGAAGTAGGCATGGTGCGCCACATCGCGCTGGCGGTAGAGCAGGTCGCCGGCATCGACGCACTCGGTGCGCGCGCGGCGCGCAAGCTGTCGGGCCTGGCGGTCGGTCAGACCCTCAAAGACCTTGAACGACCGGATCTGGGCCGGGGGAACGTGTCGCGAATCAAGCATTGTCTGTCCATCCTGTTGCGCGGGCGGCGGTGCGCGGCCCACAACGTATGCAACCGGTATGGATTATCGGACGGACGCAACTGCCACTTATTGATTTGGATCAATCGCGGATGGCCAGGTGTGCATGGTATTCAGGGCAGTACCTGGTCGATCTGTACTTCGACGCGCTCAACCGAGCGTGCATCCAGTGCCGAACTGCGGCCTTCGAGATCGCCGCTGCCGGCGACCACGTTACCGGTGCGGCTGATGCGCGCGGTGATCTGGACTTCCGGGAAGGTCGCCAGAGTCATGCCCGGTGCCATCGCATCGAGCTCGCTGAGTACCACCTCGACCGGCAATGTGCCGGCGGCCATGCGCTTGACCGCCAGCGGCGCCGGCGGGCCGTTGACCGCGCGCGCGAAAATGAACAGCGTCTCGTTGCCTTGCATGCGATCGGCCAGCGCGGGTGCGAGCGAAACGGATACGGCCACTTGCACAGGTTGTTCGGCGTCGCTCGACGACGCGCCGCTGGCACCATCGGCTGTCGATGACGCGGGAGCGGGCGCCGGTGTGTCGGACTGCGTTTCGGTCTCGACACCGGTTTCAGCCGCCGCGGTCACCGGCGGCCGACTTCCACCCATCGCCAGTCCGGCATGTACGTCGTCGTCGGGCACACTTCCGGCCTGCATGATCTGGGCACGTACGGAATCACGCGCGCGGCCTTCGGGCAATTGCTGTTCCAGCCGGCTCCACAGGGCCACCGCGCGTTCGCTACGGCCCATCTGCAAGGCATCCATACCGGACAGCCACAGCGCTTTCTGGGCGTCGGGATCACGCGCGAGCACTTCAGCCAGCAACTGACGTCCTTCGCTGGTCAGGTGCGGTTGACCGGAGCGGTACATCAGGGTTTCGGCCAGTTCGACCGCCGCGTGGCCATTGTCCGGTTCGTTGAACAGCACGCGCCGGAACGCCGACTCGGCGGCCGGGAACTGTTGCATGGATTTCCAGATCATGCCCAATTGGGCCCACGCCTCGACGTCGGTCGGATTGCGCTTGACCGTGTCGGTCAGATCGCCCAGCATGGCGCGCAGTTGCGAGGTTTCGCTCGCCGGCGGGTTGATGCCATCGGGCTTTCCAACCACGCCGTAGAGCATCAGCGTGGCCAGCGGCAGGGCGATGATGAGGGCCAGCAGCAGTGAGCGCGGAATGCCCTTGCCGGCGGGCATCGCGGCCAGCTCACGATCCAGCTGCTTCTTGCGCGCGAGGTAATCGGCCGGATCGAGATCGTCCTTGAGATGATCCAGTGCCTGGCGGCGACGGCGCAGGTCGGCCGCCGCGGGGTCGGCGCCGGCCAGCGGCTTGAGCAGGAAAAACAGCGCCAGCATCACCAGCGCGGCGAGCGCGATCGACAACGGGGAAGCGAACAGGTCAGCCAAGTCAGGTCTCCGATTGCGCCGACCCGACCCGGACCGGCGATTTCAACAGGTAAGCGTGGATGCGTGGGGTCCGATCAGCTGCGGGCGCGCCGCTCGGCCAGCATGCGTCGGCGCTTTTTCACCAGCACGGCCCCGGCAACGATCCCGATCAGCAGCAGCACCAGCGGCCCCAGCCACAGGATCATGGTGTGGCCGGCAAACGGCGGATCGTAGAGCACGAAGTCGCCGTAGCGGTCGCGCATGTGCTGGCGAACCTCGAAGTCCGAGCGTCCGTCCATGATCATTTCGTAGACCACCTGACGCAGGTCGGCGGCCAGCATGGCATTGGAGCTTTCCAGCGGCTCGTTCTGACACACCGTGCAGCGCAGTTCCTTGATCAATTCGCGGTAGCGCGTTTCCTGCAGCTCCGAGTTGAACTGGCGCGGCTCGATCGGGCTCTGGGCCAGCGCAAGCTGGCCGGCCATCAGCAGGCAAAGGACAATCAGACGCATCACATCAGCTCCCGGCTTCGGCTTCGAGGCGGCGAATCTGTTCGACCAGCCCGGCGTAGGATTCTTCGGTCACCGGGCCGATGTGTTTGTGCCGAATCGTGCCGGTGTGATCGACCAGGAAGGTCTCCGGTGCCCCGTAAACGCCCAGATCGATGCCGAAGCGACCGACCTCGTCAAAGATGTGGACATCCCAGGCGTCACCGAACTGGCCCAGCCAGGTCATCGCCTTGGCATGTTCGTCCTTCCAGTTCAGACCGACCAGCGGGGCGTTGATCTCGCGGCCCATGCGCTTGATCAGCGGATGCTCGACCCGGCATGACGGGCACCAGCTGGCCCAGACGTTGAGTACGTAGGGACGGCCGGTAAAGTCGCCGTTGGTCAGGGTGCGTCCGGTTTCATGCAGCGCGGGGAGCGCGAACTCCGGCACCGGCTTGCCGATCAGCGGGCTGTCGATCAGGCTTTTCTGGTCGGCGTTCTTGAGCCCGGCCATCAGCAGCCCGAGCAGGCCGACGAACAGCAGCAGCGGCAGCATCGTGCGAATCATGCGGCGGCTCCTGCGGCACCGGCCGTATCGGCCTGGTCGGCTTCGGCCCGTTGCCGCGCCCAGTAGCGCTGATCCGAAGCGGCAACCATTCCGCCGATCAGCATGAACACCGCGCCGCCCCAGATCCAGCGGATGAACGGCTTGACGTGGATACGCATCGCCCAGGCACCATCGTTGCCGACCGGCTCGCCCATGGCCACATACAGGTCGCGGGTAAAGCCCGGATGCAGTGCGATCTGGCTCATGGTCTGACCGGAGCGGTAGTAGTGACGCTTCTGCGGCGTCATGGTCAGCAGTTCGCGGCCGTTCTTCGAGACCGTCAGGCGTGCTTCATCGGCCCACCAGTTGGGTCCCTTGACGATGGCCACCTCATTGAGCTGGAATTCATAGCCGGCCGCCTCGACCACTGCGCCGGGTTCGAAGCGCAGATCGCGCTCGAAGGTGCTCGATTCGACCATCGCCACGCCGATCACGAATACGCCGACGCCGAAATGCGCCAGTGTCATCCCCCACTGGCCGCGCGTGAGCCTGCCGCGGCTCTGGCGCCACTGGCGCACGAAGAAGGCCAGCGTGCCGGCCATCAGCCACAGGCCGCCCACCCAGCCGGTCACGGCGCGCAGGCTCCAAGTGCCCAGCAGCGCGGTGATGACCAAGGCCAGTACCACCGATGCGGCCATTGCCATTAGCAGCGGCCGCAGTGCGCGACCGACCTCGTCATGCTGCCAGCGCGCCATTGGCCCGACCGGCATCAGCAGCACGATCGGCGTCATCAACAGCAGGAACATGCTGCCGAAGTAGGGCGGGCCGACCGAGACCTGGCCCCAGCCCATGAAATCAACGATCAGCGGATACAGCGTGCCGATCAGCACCATCGCCGCGGCTACGACCAGGAAGATGTTGTTGAACAAAAGCGCCGATTCGCGGCTGACGACATCAAAGCCCTCGCCGGTGGCGATGCGCGGGGCGCGCAGCGCGTAGAGCAGCAGCGAACCACCGACGACCACGCCGAGGAAGCCGAGGATGAACAGGCCGCGCTGCGGATCGGAGGCAAATGCATGCACCGAAGTCAGCACGCCGGAGCGGACCAGGAAGGTGCCCAGCAGCGACAGCGAAAAGGCCGCGATCGACAGCAGCACGGTCCAGGCCGGAAACGCACCGCGTTTTTCGGTCACCGCCTGCGAGTGGATCAGCGCCGCACCGACCAGCCACGGCATGAACGAGGCATTCTCGACCGGATCCCAGAACCACCAGCCGCCCCAGCCCAGCTCGTAGTAAGCCCACCATGAACCGAGCGCGATGCCGCCGGTCAGGAACGACCAGGCCGCCAGCGTCCACGGCTTGGCCCAGCGCACCCACTGGCGCTCGACCCGGCCGCCCAGCAGCCCGGCGATCGCGAATGCAAACGCGACCGCGAAGCCGACGTAGCCCATGTAAAGCAGCGGCGGATGGAAGATCATGCCCGGGTCCTGCAGCAACGGGTTCAGGTCGTTGCCGTCGGGCATGCCCGGCAGGATGCGATCGAACGGGTTGGAGGTCAGCAGCGTGAACGACAGGAATCCGACCGCGACCATGCCCATCACCGCCAGTACGCGCGCGCGGAATACGTTTGGTAGTGACCCGGACAGCGCGACCACCGCCGCCATCCAGCCGGCCAGCATCAGCATCCACAGCAGCAGCGAGCCCTCATGACCGCCCCATACGCCGCTGATGCGGTAGTACCACGGCAGCAGCAGGTTGGAATTGCTGGCCACGTACTTGATCGTGAAATCGCTCTGCAGAAAGCCCCAGGCCAGCGTTGCGAACGCCAGCGTGACGAACACGAACAGGCCGATGGTCAGCGACGGCGCGGTTGCCATCAGGCGCGCATGGTTCTTCCACGCGCCGATCAGCGGCAATACCGACAGCAGGATCGCCAGCAGCAGCGCGAGAATCAGGGTGAGTTGACCGAACTCGCCGATCATCCCTGTTCCCCCGCCTTGTAATGGCCAGTCTTTTCCAGCGCCTTCTGAACTTCCGGCGGCATGTAGTTCTCGTCATGCTTGGCCAGCACTTCGTGGGCCTCGAAGCGGCCGTTGCGGAAAAAGCCGTGGGCGACGATGCCCTGGCCTTCGCGGAACAGGTCGGGCAGGATGCCATCGAACACGATCGGCACCGAGGCGGCACCGTCGGTGACCGCGAATTCCACCGTCAGGTCGCGGTCAGACTTGCGCACGCTGCCGTCGACCACCAGGCCGCCGAGCCGGAATTGCCGGTCGGGTGAGAATTCCTGCGTCTGCACATCGCTCGGGCTGATGAAAAAGCGCATGTTCTCGTTCATTGACGAGATCGCGACGGTCGCGGCCGCACTGATGCCGACGATCAGCACCGCGACGAATACCAGGCGTTTCTTGCGGGTCGGTGTCATGACTGTACGCTCCCGGCCGCGCGGCGTTCTTCGGCGGCCTGTTTCAATTCATCGATCAGGCGCGAACGCTTGATCATCGGTTGCAGGAACTGCCAAGCGAAGATCACGGCAAACAGGCCGTAGCTGGACCAGACGTACGGGGCATGGGTAAGCTCCGGGATCATGACAAACCTCTTTTTGCGGTCAGTTGGTCTCGAACAGGTTGGTTCAGTTCGGGCTGGGCCCGGCGACCGGGGTTCGAACAGCCGGTTGCACGGGAACGATTATCAACCCGATCTGCATTCTATCCGGCTCACGAATGTGAAAAATTGATCCGGATCAAGCCTGCTCCGGCACGCCGGAAATCTGCTGCTCGACCCACCTCTTTGACCGGTCCTGCTGCAGGAGTTCATTGCGCGAACGGTCCAGCAGCGCGGCACCAAAAAAGAACTTGGTGGCCAGCACCATCCACAGCAGCGGTGGGAGCATCGAGGCGTCCATCGCCGACTCGCCCATCAGCCTGATCGTGGCCGGCTGGTGCAGTGTGTTCCACCAGTCCACCGAGAAATGGATGATCGGGATGTTGACCGCGCCGGCCAGCACCAGGATGGCGGCCACGCGCGCACCCTTGCGCTTGTCGTCGTAGGCCGCGTACAGGCCCATGATGCCGATGTAGATGAACAGCAGCACCAGCATCGAGGTCAGGCGCGCGTCCCACACCCACCAGGTACCCCACATCGGCTTGCCCCAGATCGAGCCGGTGGCCAGGCACAACAGCGTCAGCGCCGCGCCGATCGGTGCGCAGGCCATGGCCATGATTTCGGTCATCCGGATGCGCCAGATCAGCGCGATGATCGCCAGAACGGTCATGACCGTGTAGCCGAACAGTGCCTGCCAGGCGGCCGGCACGTGGATGTAGAGAATCCGCATGCTGTCGCCCTGCTGGTAGTCGCTGGGCACAACGTAGAGCGCCTGGTACAGGCCGATCGCGGCGCTGATCGCGAACGCACCCCACAGCCACGGTGCCAGCACCTGGCCGAAACGGTAGAAGGTCGGCGGTGAGCCGAGCATGTGAAACCAGAGCTTGATTTTTTTCCAGATCATTCCAGGTTCATCCTCAGGGCAGCGGAAATTCCGAATGGGGCCAGCGTCATCGCCAGGATCGTGAAGGCGCCCAGCAGGCCGAGATGGGCGGTCGGATCGAGGCCATCGGCCTGCATTGACACCGCGCCGGTGGCGAAGATCACCAACGGCACGATCAGGGGGAAGACAAGAATCGACAGCAGCACGCTGGCGCCGCGCGTCGAAAGGGTCAGTGCCGCGGCCAGACCGCCGATCAGGCTCAGCGCCGGCGTGCCGATGATCAGGCTGATGATCAGCGTGCCCAGTGCATGGTGCGGCAGGTGCAGCATTTCAGCGGCCAGCGGCGAGAACACGATCACCGGCAGACCGGTGATCAGCCAGTGCGAGGCCAGCCGTGCCCAGACCCGTCCAAGCACGCCGGAATCGCCGACGAACCATTGTTCCAGCGTGCCGTCGTCAAGATCGGGCCGGAACAGGTGCTCGAGCGCCAGCAGACTCGCCAGCAGGGCAGCGACCCAAACCATGCCCGGTGCCATGCGCGCCAGCAGGGTCGGTCCCGGACCGACGCCCAGCGGAATCAGCACGATCACCGTAAACAGGAAGAACAGCGGCAACAGCGACTCGCCCAGCCGCCGGAATGCCAGTTTCATGTCGCGCTGGAACAGCGCCTTGGGCGCGTTACCGACCGGTTTGCTCATTGCTGGAACTCCTGTTCCGACCCGTATTCCAGCACCACGTTGCGAACCTGGTCCGGATCCAGCGCGGGGTGGCGCTGGTGGGTGGCCAGGATCACCGAGCCGCCGCGCGCCAGCTGCGATGCCAGCAGCTCGTCGACGCGCGCACAACCGGCATCGTCGAGGCTGGCATAGGGCTCATCCATCAACCAGATCGCGGTGTTGCGCACCAGCAGCCTCGCCATGCCCAGTCGGCGCTTCTGGCCGGCCGAAAGCGCGCGGCCCGGACGCGAGCCGAGACCGGCCAGCCCGACCCGCGCCAGCGCCTCGGCCGGCGTCATGCCCGGTTCGCCCAGGGCCTGCTCGTAGGCCAGGTTCTCGCGGCAGGTCAGGTCGCCCTTGACCGCCGGCAGGTGGCCGACGAAAGTCATCGAGTCGTGGATTGCAAGGGTGCCGGCGACCGGACTCAGGATGCCGGCCAGCAGGCGCAGCAACGTGGTCTTGCCAACCCCGTTGGGGCCGGTCAGCACGACCACCTGGCGCGGCTCCAGCACCAGGTCCAGCGGTTTGAATACCGGTTCGCCGTAGCGGTGGAACTCCAGCCGGCGGGCTTCGATCAGGGCAGTCACGAGGTCATGATCCGGACGAATTCAGAGTGCGTATCAGTTGCATTTTGCACGGTTTGGCGATGTTTATGTTCCGGATAAAGCCACAGTTCGACCGCTTGCCCGGTTTGTCCGCGCAGGACGCCGAGCTGGTCGAAACGGCGCGCGAGCGCATGCACCTGGCCCGGATCGCGGCAGCCAAACAGCCAGCCGGGTTCGTCGGGCCAGTCGCCGGCCGGGTCGCGGTGGACGGTCGGCAGCAGCAGCGACGGTGCTTGTGCACGCAGAGACTGTTCGAGTGCGTTTGCGGCTGCTCGGTTCCGTTCTTCGCTGCAGCGGCGCGCGCCGGGGTTGTGCGCGGTGATTACGCACCAGGCCTCGGCGGTGTCCAGCGCCGGCGGTCCGAGCGGGATCTCGCCCGGCACCAGTCGCCAGCGGCGACCCTGGTCCTCGACCTCGTAGATGGCCTGCACAAAGCAATTGATCAGCGAGGGTTCGGATTCGGATTTTGCGAGCATGACGGGTCGGTTCCGGTCAGGGCGGGTAGCGCCCGATCCGCTACAATTCGGGACTTTCATCGAATTCGTGCCGCCAGCATCGGGCACGATGCGCATTGTGACGGCTCGTGAACGAGGCGAATTGATTGAAAACAAATTTTGACTACGAACTGTTCGTGATCGGCGGCGGCTCCGGCGGCGTGCGCGCGGCCCGCATCGCTGCCGGCCACGGCGCCCGCGTCGGCCTGTGCGAGGAGTCGCGGCTGGGCGGGACCTGCGTGATCCGCGGCTGCGTGCCGAAAAAGCTGCTGGTTTTTGCCAGCCAGTTCAGCGAAGCGTTCGAGGATGCGGCCGGCTACGGCTGGACGGTCGGCGAGCGCAGCTTTTCGTGGCCGCGGCTGGTCGCGGCCAAGGACCGCGAGATCGATCGACTCGAGCAGGTCTACGGCAAGCTGCTGGCCAATGCCGGTGTCGAGACGATCGCAGGCCGCGGCCGGCTGGTCGATGCGCACACCGTCGCGGTCGGCGATCGCCGGATTACGGCCGAGCGCATTTTGATCGCGGTCGGCGGCCGGCCGGTCAAGTTGGATATTCCCGGCGCCGAGTTGGCGATCATTTCCGACCAGGCGTTTGACCTGCCGAGCTTCCCCGAGCGCGTGCTGGTGGTCGGCGGCGGCTACATCGCGGTCGAGTTCGCCGGCATCTTCAGAGGCCTGGGCGCGGCGGTCGAGGTCAATTACCGCAGAAACCGGATCCTGCGCGGCTTCGATCGCGACGTGCGCAAGACCATCGAGGCCGGCATGCGGGGTCGTGGCGTGGACTTCCGCTACGGCTCCAGCCCGGTCGAGATCCGCGAGCTGGATTCCGGCGCGCGCCAGGTGCGGTTCTCCGACGATTCGGTCGGCGAGTACGATCTGGTGATGTTCGCCACCGGTCGCGAGCCGTACACGCGCGAACTCGGGCTGGACGCGGCCGGGGTGGCGACCGGTGACGGCGGCCAGATCCGGGTCGACGAGTACAGCCGGACTTCGGTGCCGCACATCTTCGCAGTCGGTGATGTGACCGACCGCATCGCGCTGACCCCGGTCGCATTGATGGAAGGCCATGCGTTTGCCGATAGCGAGTTCGGTGGCCTGCGCCGCTCCTGCGACCATCGCAACGTGCCCTCGGCGGTATTCAGCCAGCCGCCGGCCGCCAGTGTCGGCATGACCGAGGACGAGGCGCGCGAGGGCTTGAGCGAGGTGCGCATCTTCCGCTCGAAGTTCACGCCGATGCGCTACACCTTGTCGGGTCGTGAGGAAAAAGCGCTGATGAAGTTGATCGTCGACGGTCACAGTGATCGAGTGGTCGGCCTGCACGTGGTCGGCCCCGACGCGGCCGAGATCGTGCAGGGCTTTGCCGTCGCGGTGCGCGCCGGACTGACCAAGGTCGACTTCGATCGCACCGTCGGCATTCACCCGACCAGCGCCGAAGAGCTTGTCACGTTGCGTGAACCGGTCGAATGATGCCCGGTCGTATGATGCATTGGATGATGACGCGGCGCGGCCGCTTGCTGCAGGGAATCTGGATGAACACATTGCTTCGCGTGGTGGTCGTGGCTCTGCTTCTGCCGGTGTCGCTGGCCGTGGCGCGCGCGCCCGAGGTCAACCCCGGTGTCTGGATCGTCGAACTGGTCGATCCGCCGACGGTGGAGTTTGGTGGCGGCGCGCCGGCCTCGGTGCTGGCCCAGGGTGTGCGCGATGCGGCCCGGCCGCTGGCGGCAACCTCGCCCAGCGTGACCGGTGCGGCCCGGCTGGATGTGCAATCGAAGTCCGTGCGCGCCTACGCGGCCCATCTGGACGCGGAGCGTGAGCGCGTGCTCGATCGCGCCGCCGATGCGCTCGGTCGGGTGCTGGAACCGAAATTCGTCTACCGCCACCTGCACAACGGCTTCGCGGTGGAAATGAACGAGGCCGAAGCCGAGCGCCTGCGGAAAGTGCCGGGTGTGCGTGCGGTCCGTCCGGATTTCATCCAGTTCGTCGAGACCGACCAGGGCCCGCAATGGATCAACGCGCCCGAAATGTGGACCGGAACCACCGGTGCGCCCAATCCCAATCGCGGCGAGGGCATGGTGCTGGGCGTGGTCGACACCGGCATCAACTGGGAGTCGGCGTTCATCGACCTCGCCAATTCGAGGTTTCCGGTCAGCAATCCGCGCGACGGTTTCTTCGGGCTGTGCAACGATGCGACCCTGAATATCCCGTGCAGCGACAAGCTGATCGGGGTCTACGATTTCACCAACGAGGGCACCAACGGCTTCGATCCGGATGGCCACGGCACGCATGTGGCGACCACTGCGGTCGGCGTGCCGTTGCGCTTCTCGCTGGATTTCGATGGTGCGGCCGGGCCATTGCCGGGTATCGATTTCTCGACCTCGGGTGTGGCGCCGCGCGCCAGCTTTATTTCCTACAAGGCATGCGAGGCGCCGGAGTCGGGGGAGGGCAATTTCAGCTGTCCCGGAACGGCGACCTCGGCGGCGCTGGAACAGGCCATTACCGATGGCGTCGATGTCGTCAATTTTTCGATCGGGGGCGACCCGTTCGACCCATGGTCGACCTTCGGCAACCAGCGCGTATTCCTGAACATGCGCACCGCCGGCATCGTGCCGGTGACCTCGGCCGGCAACAGTGGACCGAACGACTTCACCGTCGGCAGCCCGGCCAACGTGCCCTGGATCGTGGCCGTGGCCAATGCCACGCACGGTCGGTTCTTCGGGACCCGGGTGCAGAGCTTCAGCGGCGGTGCCACGCTGCTGGCACCGATGGTGGGTCGCGCGGCCAACAGCACCGGGACCGGGGGTACGCGATCGATCGTGTATGCAGGCGACTTCGGCAATGCGTTGTGCGGCATCGGAGAGCCGGAGCTTCAGCCCAGCTGCGCCGGCAACCGCGGCACCAGTAACCCGTTCCCGCCCGGCACCTTCAACGGCGAGATCGTGGTCTGTGACCGTGGCACTTACGGACGGGTGGAGAAGGGCAAGAACCTGCAGCTTGCCGGTGCCGGCGGCATGATCCTCGCCAACACCAACCAGGCGGGCGACGAGAGCACGAATTCCGATAACCACTGCCTGCCCGCGGCCCATCTTGGGGCCAGCGACGGCGATCGCCTGCGCGCCTGGCTGGCGGCCGGCAGCAACCATCGCGGCGAGATTACCGCGACCACGCGCGTGGTCGATGCGCGCCAGAGTGGCCTGCTCAACGCCAGCAGTTCACGCGGCCCCAGCGTCGGCGCACCGAACCTGATGAAGCCGAATGTCACCGCGCCGGGTACCGATATCCTGGCGGCCAGCACCGGCTTCGATGAGACGACCCTGGGTCCGTCGGCCAATGCGGCCGATCAAATCGGTATTCTCAGCGGCACGTCGATGGCCTCGCCGCATGTTGCCGGCGCGGCGTTGCTGCTGCGACGGGCCCAGCCCGAGTGGGGCGTGAGCGAGGTGGTTTCGGCACTGGAGACCACCGCCAACCCGCTGCTGGTGCGTAACGGCGACGGTTCCGAGGCGCGCATCGTCGACCGCGGCGCCGGCGGCGTGCAGGTCGACCAGGCCGCGCGCATCGGTCTGTTCCTGCCGGTGAGCGAGCGCGAATTTCTGGATGCAAACCCGCTGATTGGCGGTGATCCGGGCGCGCTCAATCTGCCCGGCATTACCAGCGAGAACTGCGCCGACAGCTGCACCTTTACCCGCAGCGTCAAGGCGCTGGCGGCCGGCTCGTGGACGGTCAGCGGTGAGGGTGAACTCGGGATCGAAGTCCAGCCGTCGGCCTTCACGCTGGCGGCCGGTCAGCGTGCCGAGTTGCAGATCACACTGCGGCCGGCGGCTGCGGGCGGGTTCGGCGTATGGGCGGCCGGCAGCGTGGTGCTGACCCCGGATAACGCCGGTCTCGCGATCCAGCGCCTTCCTGCCGGCGTGCTCAAGAGCGCGGCCGAGTTGCCGACCGATCCACCGATCATTCAAACCGACAGCCTGCGCGGCCGCAGCTCGCTGCTTGTGCCCAGCGTGGTGGCGCTGGATCAGTTCGTGGTCCGCAGCAGCCCGCTGGTCGTGCCCGAATCCTTTGCGCCGACGATTCCGGCCGATCCCAGCAATCGCGATCCGTTCGACAATTCGATCGGCACGGTAACCGAATGGGTCGAAGTGGGTGCCAATGCACTGTTGTTGCACGCCGAAACCTTCGCCTCGACCGCGCCCGACATCGACCTGTTCGTCGGTCGCGATCTCAACGGCAACCGGCGCGCCGAGGAGTTCGAGCTGGTCTGCGAATCGACCTCGCCGGACGATACCGAGCGTTGCCGAATCGAGCAGCCGGAGGCGGGCGATTGGTGGGTATTGGTTCAGAATTGGAGCAGTTCGGCGGCAGGTTCCGACCGGGTGCCGTTCGAAATCGCGTTGTTGTCAGACTCGACCGATCCGAGTCTTTCGGCCGAGGCGCCGGGCCGCCATGCCGGTGGTCCACTGACGATTGATCTGGCCTGGGACAAGGCCGACCTGCCGCGCAATACCCGCGCGTTTGGCGCGATCGGGTTGGCCAGCGCGCCGGGGCGGACGGCCGATATCGGCGTCATACCGCTCGAAATCACACGTACGGCGCCGGCCGAGGCGCTGGAAACCGCGCTGTTCGCCGGTCGCGCCGAAGCGGTGATCGTGCGCGGCGGTGGTCGCCAGGACAAGCTCTACATCGATGTGCCGGCCTCGGCCGCTGCGCTGGCGGTGACCGTGCAAGGCGATCTTGCGCGCGTGAGCCTGCGTCGGCGCGATTTCGATGAACTGGTCGCCAGCGTCCCCGCCACGCCGAGCGCACCGGCGGCCGTGCTGGCCGAAGGGGTGCAGGACGGCAACACCTGGACGGTGGGCGCGCAGGCGCCGGCTGGACAGCGTATCCCACCCGGGCGCTACTACGTGGTGCTCGATAACGGCAATGCCGGCGAGTCGCGGGTCGAGGTCACCGCCGAGGTCAGCATGAACACGCCGGTCGTCACCCAGCGCGGTCTCTGGAGTCCGAGCACGCGATCGTTCGATATCCGCCAGGGGATCGACTGGCAGCAGGGCGGCGACAACTCGTTCGTGGTCTGGTACACCTTCGACGAGGCCGGCAGCCCGACCTTCTACATCACCGACGCGGTGCCGATGGCGTCGAACAGCCCGTTCTTCCAGTCGACCTTGTTCCGCTTTACCAGCGATAACGCCCAGCAGACACCGATTGCCGTCGGCGAAGTGCAGCTGACGGCCATCGACGCCAACCGGATGATGTTCGCCTGGCGCCTGAATGGCGAGCACGGCGCCGAGATGCTCGGGCCGATCCACGGCAACGGTTGCCCGCTGGTCAACGGCCAGCGCCAGCAGGTACTGGGCCACTGGTTCGTGCCGGGCGAGAGCTCCGGCGGCGTGACCTTGCTGGCCACCGACCAGGCCGAGGCCTGGATCCGCTACTACTACGACACCACCGGCCAGCCGCGCTGGGTGATCTCGGCCGACACCGGCCTTGCGCCGACGGTGCCCGGCGGCAAGCGGCTGTCGGTGTTCGACATCCGCGGTTTCTGCGCCAACTGCACGGCTGCCGACAAACCGAAACTGGTCGAAGTCGGCACGCTCGAGCGCGTGTTCATCAATGCGGACGCGGCGCGCGAAGTGCTGGACTTCGTCTCCGGTCCGCCGCTGAACACCAGCGTTGATGCCGACCGCGAAGTGGTGCGCATATCCAATTCCGTGGGGTGCCCGATTGAATGATTCGACCATGATGCCGGACGCCGACGGTCCGGAAACACTTCGTCAGGATGCGATCGAGCCTGCGCGGCTGCGCGATCTGGTGGTCGGCACACTCGACGATGCCAAGGCCGAGGACATCCAGGTCTTCGACCTGAGCGAGCGCAATACCTTTGCCGACTTCATGATCGTGGCCAGTGGTACCTCGACCCGGCACAACCGCGCGCTGGCCGAGCGGCTGGGCGAGGCGCTGAAGGTCAATCGTCTGCCGCGGCCGCTGGGCGTGGAGGGCGAGGATCCCGGCGAGTGGGTGCTGGTCGACCTGACCGATGTGGTCGTACACCTGATGCTGCCGCAGACGCGGGCGTTCTACAATCTCGAGAAGCTCTGGCAGCAAAGCACGCTGACGCGCGCCTCGCGCACTGCCGAAGAACCCGGTTGAGGAGCTCATGGCGCTGCATATCCAGCTGATCGCGATCGGACGTTCGATGCCCGGGTGGGTTGCCGATGGTTGGCGCGAATACGCACGACGCTTGTCCGCGCCGCTGTCGCTGGAGCTGGTCGAGTTGGCCGCCCCGCGCGCCGCCGATGCCGATCGTGTGCGACAGCTGGAAGGCCAGGCCCTGCTCAAACGCTGCACCGAGCCGACCTGGCCGGTGGCGCTGGACGGCTCGGGCGCTGCATGGTCGACGGCCGAGCTGGCTGAACAGTTGCGGCAATGGCTGGAGCAGCACAGCCGGGTGGCGCTGCTGGTCGGCGGTGCCGACGGACACGACCGGGCGCTGCTGGACGCCTGTCGACAGCGCTGGTCGCTGGGACCGCTGACCTTTCCGCACATGCTGGTGCGGGTGATCGTGGCCGAGCAGCTCTACCGCGCCTGGAGTCTGCTGGCCGGTCATCCCTACCATCGCGCCTGAGCGCTCAAGCCGGTGACGCGCCCCGCGCAACAGCGTCTGGTGCTGGCCTCGGCATCGCCGCGCCGGCGCCAGTTGCTGGGCTTGCTGCTGGACGACTTCGAGATCGAACCGGCCGCGATCGACGAGCAGCCCCGGCCCGAAGAAGCGCCACGAATGCTGGTGCGTCGACTGGCCGAGACCAAGGCGCGTGTCGTGCAGGCGCGGCGACCACAGTGTTATGTGCTGGGTTCCGATACCGAAGTGGCGTTGGACGGGCGTTGCCTCGGCAAGCCGCGCGATGCGTGCGACGCGCGCCGGATGCTGACCGCCCTTTCGGATTGCGAGCATGAGGTCCTGTCGGCCGTGGCCCTGGCGCATCCCGACGGCCGGGTCGAGGTCGAGCTGAGCTGCACACGGGTGACTTTCGCGCCGCTGTCGCCGGACTGGATTGCGGCCTACGTGGCCTCGGGCGAGCCGATGGACAAGGCCGGCGCCTACGCGCTGCAGGGCGCGGCGGCCGGCTTCATTCGCGCGCTGGACGGCAGCGACAGTGCGGTGATCGGTTTGCCGCTGCAGACCACGGCCGCACTGCTGGCGCGCGCAGGTCTGCTGGATGCCGTAGCCGGTCCAACGACGACAAAGTGGGAATCGACCCGTGAGCAATGAACTGCTGATCAATGTGGCGCCGTCGGAAAGCCGGGTAGCCCTGATCGAAAACGGCCTGCTGCAGGAGCTGCACCTCGAACGTCTGGGTGATCTGAGCTACGTCGGCAACATCTACATGGGCCGGATCGAGCGCGTGTTGCCCGGCATGCAGGCGGCGTTCGTCGAGATTGGACTGAGCCGCACGGCCTTCCTGCATGCCGGCGAAATCATGGTGCACGGCGCCGAGGCGGAATCCGACGCCGATGAGCCGCAGCTGCCGCCGATCGCCGAGATGGTGCGCGAGGGCCAGTGTCTGCCGGTACAGGTGATCAAGGACCCGATGGGTTCGAAGGGCGCGCGCCTGACCACCCGGCTCAGCCTGCCGTCGCGCTACCTGGTCTACCTGCCCGACGCCGATACCATTGGCGTATCGCTGCGCATCGACAACGACGTCGAGCGCACCCGGCTGCGCGAACTGGTCGCCGAAATCCTGAGCGATCGCGGTCGCAGCGGCACCGGTCTGATCGTGCGCACCAATGGCGAGGGCATCAGCCGGGCCGAACTGGAGCAGGACCTCGATTACCTCGAACGGCTGTGGGCACGCCTGTCCGATGAGTTGGCGGCGAAGCCGGAAGCGGGCACCTGCATCTACGAGGACC
Source organism: Wenzhouxiangellaceae bacterium (assembly GCA_032251355.1). Classification (GTDB taxonomy): domain Bacteria; phylum Pseudomonadota; class Gammaproteobacteria; order Xanthomonadales; family Wenzhouxiangellaceae. The sequence continues at coordinate 23,313 of JAVVDV010000006.1, read as the reverse complement.
TGTCGCTGCCGCTGCGTGCGCTGCGCGACCTGCTCAATGCCGGCATCGAGCGGGTACGCATCGATGACGTTGAAATGCACGCCCGCGCCCAGCGCTTCATGACCAATTTCCTCGACCAGTGGGCCGACCGGCTGGAGCTGTTCGAAGGGCCGGGGCCGTTGTTCGACCTCTACGGCGTCGAGGATGAAATCGGGCGCGCGCTCAAGCGCAACGTTGCACTCAAGTCCGGTGGCTACCTGACCATCGACCAGACCGAAGCGATGACCACGGTCGATGTCAACACCGGCGGCTTCGTCGGTACGCGCAACTTCGCCGATACGATCTTCAAGACCAACCTCGAGGCATCCCAGGCGCTGGCGCGCCAACTCCGGCTGCGCAATCTCGGCGGTATCGTCATCATCGATTTCATCGACATGGATGACGAAGAGCACAAGCGCCAGGTGATGCGCGTGCTGCAGCAGGCGCTGGCGCGCGATCCGGCGCGTAGCACGGTGTCGGAAATCTCCGCGCTCGGGCTGGTCGAAATGACGCGCAAGCGCACCACCGAAAGCCTCGAGCATCGCCTGTGCGAGCCCTGCCCGCTGTGCAACGGGCGCGGCTGGCAGAAATCGGTCGAGACGGTGTGCTCGGAGATCTTCCGCGAGATCCTGCGCGCGGTGCGCCAGTTCGAGACCGGTCGGCTGATGGTGATGGCCGCGCCGCGCGTGGTCGACAAGATGCTCGATGAATACACCGGACCGCTGGCCGAGGTAACCGAGCGGCTCGGCACCAACCTGCGCTTCCAGGCCGAGGACCAGTATTCCCAGGAGCAGTTCGACGTGGTTCTGCTTTGAGTTCGGACGGCGTCATCCAGCAAACCAGCACGCTGCGACGTCTTCGCAGACGGTGCTGGAAGCTTCTGGCCGTGTTCGTGATCGGCTCGGCGGTGCTGGTCGGCCTCGGCCGCTTGCTGGCCCCGCACGCCGATGTCGCACGTCCGGCGCTGGAACGCGCCTTGACGCAGGTGCTCGGCCAGCCGGTGCGCATCGACCGGGTCGCGGCGCGCTGGCCGCGTCTGTCGCCACAGGTTTCGCTGGAAGGTCTGCAGATCGGTCCGGTCGCCGCACCGCTGCTGGACGCCGACCGGGCGCGTCTGGAAATCAAGCTCTACAATCTGCTGCGCCCGGCGCACAACACGCTGGAACTGGCCGTGATCGGGCTGCGGCTGTCGTTGCAGCAGGACGAAAGCGGGCGCTGGAGCTGGCGCCTGGACCAGGGCGGCGAGCTGGCCGATGACTGGCAGCGGGTGGTGTCGGCCGGCGACCTGCTGCTGCGCGACTTCCGCGTCGACATCCGGCCGCATGGTCTGCCGGCGCTGGAGCTGGCCGTTCCCGAGGCCCAGCTGACCCGCCGCGCCAATGCCGTGCGCGTGCGCCTGACCGCACTGCCGGTCGATGGTCTGGGCGAGTCGCTGGCCGCGCGTATCGTGCTGGATATGCCCGGCGATCGGTTGGCCGGCATGCGCGGCTACGCCGAATCACCGAATTTCGCGCTGGCGCGGCTGGTGCGCGGCACAAGCCTTACCGCCGCCGATGATCTGCGCGCGCAGATGCGCAGCTGGTTCGGCTGGACGCCGGCCACCGGCGGCCAGCTGCGTGCGCGCCTTGATCTGCACTCCCTGGCCGCCAACGGATTGGCCGGGCATGCTTCCAGCAGCCTGCAGATCGAAGCACGGTTGCTGCCGGAACAGGCCCTGTTGCAACTCGATGGTCACGTGTTCGGCCGGCCCGACGCGGTGCTGATCGACGGGCTGACCTACGGCGAACGACTGGGCACCGAAAAGCGTGCCCGCGCGCTGGTGGCCGACCGGGTCGAACTGGACTACCTGCATGCGCTGCTCGAGCCGTGGCTGGGACGCTTGCCCGGCTGGCCGCAGAAACTGGCCGGAACCGCCCTCGATCTGAGCCTGGGCTTCGACGCCGAACTGATCCCGTACCGGGCCACCGGCCGCGTCGAGGGTCTGGCGCTCGCGCTGGCCGAGCCGGCGCTGGCGTTCGAGCAACTGGACCTGGCGCTGTCGCTGGCCGGTGATGCGCTGCGCCTGCGGCCGAGCGGGCCGCTGCAGCTCGACATCCCGACGCTGTATCCGCGCGTGCTGGATTTTCGACAGGTCGGCGGCGCGCTGGACTGGCGCGCCGGTCAACTGGCGTTGCGGCGCTTCGATCTGGCGCACGAAGACTTCGATCTTCAGGTCGACGGCCGGATCGATTTCGACGGCCGCGACAGTGTGGCCGACCTGGTGATCGCGGTAGCGCGTCTGGGCACCGACACGCCGCGCCGGTGGTTGCCGCTCAAAGGCATCCAGCCGCGCACCCGTGACTGGCTGGACCAGGCACTGGTCGCACTGGATGAGGCACGCGCGCTGATCACGCTGTTCGGTCGACCCGGGCGCTGGCAAGACCGACTGCCGCCCGGGGCCCTGCACAGCCTGATCCAATTCAAGGGCCTGGATCTGGCCTACGGGCGCGACTGGCCGATCGCGCTGGATCTGGGCGGCACGCTGCAGTTTGTCAGCGACTCGATGCTGGCCACCGGGGTGCGCGGGCGGGTGGCCGACGTGGTGCTGGATGCGCCGCGCATCCAGATCCGCAACACCCGCGATGCAAAGATCGAGCTGGAACTGGCCACGCGAGCCGCCGGTGCAGCCGGGCTGGCGCGCCTGACGCGGGCGCTGCCGCTGGGCACGGTCGATCAGGGTCTGGCACCGCTGGACTGGGACGGGGCCGCCGATGCCGAAGCGCGGGTGTGGCTGCCGGTGCGCGAGCGCGAGGACTGGCGCATGATCGGCTCGGTGCATTTCGACGGCAGTCGGCTGGAGATCACGCCGCAGGGCATCGTGCTCGAAGGCCTGGCCGGCGAACTGCCGTTCAGTCGCCGAGGGCTCGGACCGACCCGGTTGAACGCGCGCGTTGCCGGCCAGCCCACCGAGCTGGCCCTGCAGGCGCTGTTCGAGCCGGAGTTTGCGCTCGATATTGCCGGGCGTGTGGCCGTGCAGGGCTTGATTCCCGCCTCGTGGTACCGGCTTCAGCCCGAGATCGTCTCGCGCCTCAACGGCAGTGCGGACTTCGAGTTCCGCTTCGCTCCGCATGCGTTCGATGACGGCAGCGATCGGGCGCTGCGGCTGGTCAGCAGCCTCGAAGGCATCACCCTTGATCTGCCGCCGCCGCTGGACAAACCGGCCGACCAGCGCTGGCCGCTGACCCTGATCGTGCCGCTGGGCGATGCCCCGCGCCCGTCCGAATTCGAACTGCCCGGGCGTCTGCGCGGCAACGTGTTGACCCGTGACGACGGCTGGCAACTGGGTCTGGGTTTCGGCGATGCGCCCGCGCAGACGCCGACCGACAGCGACTTCATCATCCAGGGACGCGTCCCGGCGCTTGATCTGGGCCGCTGGATCTCCTTGCTGCGACTGGCCGGCGACGGCGGGCCGGATGCGGTCGCACGGGCTCGCGACCGATCCGGCCGGGTCGACCTGGAAGTCGGTGATTTCCGCATCCGCGATGCCTCGCTGGGGGCGGTTGCGCTGACGCTCGCCCGGGAGCAGGCCTACTGGCGCGCGCAGGCCGACGGCGAACACCTGCAGGGCAGCCTGCGTCTGCCGGCCGCGGCGGCGGCCGATGCCACCCTGGTGCTGGATCTTGCGCACCTGCACTGGCCGGCGGTCGCGGCCGATTACAGCGTGCCGCTGTCACCGCCATCCCAGCTCGACCCGCGCCGTCTGCCGGCGATCGAGATCGCGATTGCCGACCTGCAATGGGGCGAACTCGATCTCGGCCGCTTCCGGCTGCAATCGCACACCGCCGCCGGGGGCCTGGTGATCGAGCAGCTCAGCAGCCGCAGCGATGGCCTGGAACTGTCCGGCAATGGTCGCTGGCAAGGCGACGACGCCGGTGCCCGTGCCGAGATGCGCTTGCGGCTGGTCAGCGACAACCTCGGCCGCACCCTGACTGCGGCCGGCTACGATTTCGCGCTGGCCGGCGGCAGCGCCGAGATCCAGCTGGCCGGGCGCTGGCCGGGCAGTCCGCTGGACCTCAGCCTGCAGCGCACCGAAGGCACGCTGGAAATCGCCATCGACAACGGCGTGATCGAAGAAGCCGGTCCGGGTGCCGGGCGTCTGCTCGGGCTGGTCAGCCTGGGTTCGATTCCGCGTCGTCTGCGGCTTGATTTCAGTGACGTGTTCGGCCAGGGACTGGCCTTTGACCGGATTGCAGGGCGCTTCGAACTGGCCGACGGCATTGCGAAGACCGACAACCTGCGTATCGACGCGCCTGCCGCCGAGGTACGCATCAGCGGCCGCACCGACCTCAAGCGACGACGCTACGACCAGGTGCTGCGCGTGCGCCCGGGCGTCGGCGCCACGCTGCCGATCATCGGCGCGCTGGCCGGCGGACCGATCGGAGCCGCCGCCGGGGCCGCGCTGGAGCAGATCTTTTCCGGGCCGCTCAAGGGCGCGACCGAAGTGCGCTATGCGGTCACCGGCAGTTTCGACGATCCGGTGATCGAACCGGTCGGCAGCGCATCGGCCGATGGCGGTTGAATCCCGCTCTCGACACCCGAATCTCTTTGCTTTCCATCCAAGGATTACCCGCCCATGCTTGAACTGGCGCAAAACTCCCTGCTGAGCCCGGCCGGGTTGGCACTCGATGATCTTGATCGCGCACTGGCGCGCTTGCTGGACGGCCCGGTGGACTTCGGCGACCTGTACTTCCAGCACCGCCAGAACGAAGGCTGGGCGCTGGAAGACGGCATTGTCAAGGCCGGCAATTTCTCGATCGACCAGGGTGTCGGCGTGCGCGCCACCGCCGGGGCCAGTTCCGGCTTTGCCTACGCCGATGCGATCAGCATGCCGGCGCTGCTCGATGCGGCCGGCCAGGCGCGCGCGATCGCACGCTCGGGCGATGGCCGCATGCCGGTGGCGGTGCGCGCGGTTGATGCACCGGCGCTGTATCGCGCCGACAATCCGATCGAGGCGGCCGATTCGGCCACCAAGGTCGACCTGTTGCGCACCATCGATGCCTACGCGCGCTCGCTCGACCCGCGCATCCGCCAGGTCAACGCGTCGCTGTCGTGCCAGTACGAGTCGGTGCTGATCGCGGCCAGCGACGGCACCCTGGCCGGCGACATCCGACCGCTGGTGCGGCTGGATGTGCGCGTGATCGCCGAACACGAGGGCCGGCGCGAATCCGGCAATGCCGGCGGCGGCGGACGCTACGCGCTGGCCGAACTGATTGAGCGCGCGTCGTGGCAGAAGCTGGCCGACGAGGCCGTGCGCCAGGCGCTGCTCAACCTCGAGGCGGTCGACGCCCCCGGCGGTTTCATGACCGTGGTGCTCGGGCCCGGCTGGCCGGGGGTGCTGCTGCACGAGGCGATCGGCCACGGGCTGGAGGGCGATTTCCACCGCAAGGGGATCTCGGCGTTCAACGGCAAGATGGGCGAGCGCATCGCCACCGAGCACTGCACGGTGGTCGACGACGGCACGCTGCCGGGCCGCCGCGGTTCGCTGTCAATCGACGACGAGGGCACGCCCTCGGCGCGCAACGTGCTGATCGAGAACGGCCGCCTGGTCGGGCTGATGCAGGACAAGCTCAACGCCCGCCTGATGGGCCAGCAGTCGACCGGCAACGGCCGCCGCGAATCATTCGCGCACCTGCCGCTGCCGCGCATGACCAACACCTACATGCTGCCCGGCGAGCACGCGCCCGAAGACATCATCGCTTCGGTCGACGACGGCATCTATGCGGTCAATTTCAACGGTGGCCAGGTCGACATCACGTCGGGCAAGTTCGTGTTCGCCGCCTCCGAGGCCTACCGCATCCGCAACGGCAAGGTCGCCGAGCCGATCAAGGGCGCGACCCTGATCGGCAACGGTCCGGACGTGCTCACGCGCGTGGCCATGGTTGGCAACGATCTCGAGCTGGACACCGGCGTCGGCGTGTGCGGCAAGGACGGCCAGGGCGTGCCGGTCGGCGTCGGCCAGCCCACCCTGCGCATCGACGGTCTGACCGTGGGAGGTACGCAATGAGCGCGCTTGCCGAAACCACCGCCGGCCTGCCGTTGACGGTCAATGCCGATGCCGAACAGGCGCGGCTCAGCGATATTGCCCGCCAGGTGCTGGAGCTGGCCCGGCGCGGTGGCGCCGACCAGGCCGAGGTCGGCGTGTCGTCCAGCCACGAGCGCAACGTCACCGTGCGGCTGGGCGAGATTGATGTGCTCGAGGACGCGCGCGACCGCGGTGTGAGCGTTACCGTCTACCGCAAGCGCGCCAGTGGCAGCGCCTCGACCGCCGATTTGTCGGCCGCATCGCTGCAACGCACGGTCGAGCACGCGCTGGCGATCGCGCGCCACACCCAGCCCGACCCGGCCGGCGGTCTGGCCGATGCCGAGCGCATGGCCACCGAGATCGCGGATTTCGGCCAGTGGCACCCGGCCGAACACGACATCGACGCATTGATCGCGCGCGCGAGAGAGATCGAGCAGGCCGGTCGCGATGCCGATCCGCGCATCGACAATTCCGAGGGCGCGTCGGTCAGCAGCAGCGCCCACCTGGGCGTCTACGCCAACAGCCACGGCTTTCTCGGCAGCGGCCGCGGCACCTCCTTCGGGCAATCCTGCGTGTTGATCGCGCGCGATGAGCGCGGCATGCAGCGCGACTGGGACTGGGACGAGCGCGGTCGCTTCGACCAGCTCAACGCGCCCGAGTACACCGGCCGGCGCGCGGCCGAGCGCGCACTGGCCCGACTCGGCGTCAAGCCCGCTCCAACCGGGCGCGTGCCGGTGCTGTTCACGCCCGAGGTCGCGCTCGGCCTGGTCCGCCATCTGGTCGGCGCGGTCTCCGGCGGCAACCTCTACCGCCGATCGAGTTTCCTGGTCGACGCGGCCGGTACACGGCTGTTCCCCGATTGGGTTCAGATCGACGAAAACCCGCATCTGACCGGCGCGTCGCGCTCGAGTTCGTTCGACAGCGAAGGTGTGGCCACGCGGCCGGCGCCGCTGGTCGCCGACGGCGTGCTCGCGCGCTACGTGCTCGGGAGTTACGCCGCGCGCAAGCTGGATCTGGAGACCACGGCCAATGCCGGCGGCGTGCGCAATCTGGTGTTCGCGCCGGGTGAGCGCTCGCAGGCCGAGTTGATCCGCGAAATGGGCCGCGGTCTGGTGGTGTCCGAAGTGATGGGCCAGGGCGTCAATCTGGTCACCGGCGACTATTCGCGCGGCGCGTCCGGCTACTGGGTCGAGAACGGCGAGCTGGCCTGGCCGGTCGAGGAAATTACCATCGCCGGCAACCTGCGCGACATGTTCGCCGGGCTGGCCGCGGCCGGCAGCGACGTGGAAACCCGCCGCAACGTGCAGGTGCCCTCGATTCTGATCGACGGCATGATGGTGGCGGGGCAGGGCGAGTCAATGGGCGGCGCGTGAGCAGGTCGCGCGGCCGTCTCGCGTTCTGAGACGGCCGCATGCTGCAATCGGCTCCGGAATCTCACCGGAGCATCGACATGCAGCAATCCACCCTCAGTTTCAGCCCCGCCGAGCAGCACGCACGACCGGCACCATCGAGCGACACGAACGGCGAGTTCAGCGCGAACCCTGCCGGCCGCCTGCGCGTGCTGGCGCGCGAACTTTCCGGCCTGACCGCGCTGGCGCTGACCAGCGGCGGCTGGCTGTGGCTGCTGGCCGGCTTCTGAGCTCGCTCGTCAGCCGCCGCGGCGCTTCTGCGAAACCTCGGTGGCCATCGCGATCACCTCGTTGCCGGTCTTGCCGTTGATGACATCGAGCATGCGCGCTTCCTGGCCGAGCACCGACGGGTGGTACATGTGGATGAAGCGGATCGAGCGCTCGAGGCTGGCCATCTGTTCCTTCGAGGCATCCTCGGCGATCCAGCGCAGGCTCTCGGCGTAGGCGCGCTTGCTGCTGGCGTCGATGATCACATCCAGGCCCATGCCGTCGCCGTCCAGCTGGCCCTCGACGCGCGGCATCACGCGGAAATCCTCGTCCTGCGAAACCTGCGCGGCCGGCTGATTCTGCTGGCGCGGCGCGGCGCGCTCGACCATGCTCGGGCCGCTTGAGGCGGTTTCGGGTGCAGCCGGTTCGTCCTTGCCGCAGGCGGTCAGGGTCAGTGCCAGCACTGCGGTCAACGGCAGCGCGATCCAGGTTTGCTTGGTCATGTCAGTCTCCGAAGGTTTTCGTGAATGGGTCGGGCAGCGTTTGGTACCGCCGGGTCGGTGCAGTTGGAGCCTTGCGCGCGGCCAGAAGTTCACTCCGAGGTATCCGGCCGTGCGAACAGATCGTAGTCGTCGTGGCCGGTGATGACGACATCGACGAACTCGCCGACCGCGGCATCTTCCAGCCCGGTAATGATGACATTGCCGTCGATTTCCGGCGCATCGCCATAGCTGCGCGCGATTATTCGATCGCCCTCGATGGCATCGATCAGCACCGGCTCGCGGCCGCCGACGCGCCCGGCCAGCCGACGCGCGCTGATCGCTTGCTGATGCTGCATGAAGCGGTGCCAGCGCTCGTCCTTGACCGCTTCGGGCACCGGGTCGGGCAGCGCATTGGCCGCCGCGCCCTTTACCGGTGAATAGCGGAAGCAGCCGACGCGGTCGAGTTCGGCCGCCTCCAGCCAATCCAGCAATTCGAGAAAATCGTCCTCGGTCTCGCCGGGAAAGCCGACGATGAAGGTCGAGCGGATCACCAGTTGCGGGCAGGTTTCGCGCCAGGCGCGGATGCGCGCCAGCGTGTTATCGGCCGCCGCCGGGCGGCGCATGGCCTTGAGCACTTTCGTGCTGGCGTGCTGGAACGGAATGTCGAGGTAGGGCAGGATGCGCCCGGCGGCCATCAGCGGAATGATGCGATCGACGTGCGGGTACGGGTAGACGTAGTGCAGCCGGATCCAGGCATCCAGCTCGCCGAGCTCGCGCGCCAGGTCATACAGCCGGGTCTCGATCGCGCGGCCCTGCCAGTAATCGGTCTGGTAGCGGGTATCGACGCCGTAGGCGCTGGTGTCCTGGCTGACCACCAGCAGCTCGCCGACGCCGCGCTCGACCAGTTGTTCGGCCTCTTTCAGCACCAGCCCGATCGGTCGGCTGACCAGGTCGCCGCGCATCGCCGGAATGATGCAGAAGCGGCAGCGGTGGTTGCAGCCCTCGGAAATCTTCAGGTAGGCGTAGTGGCCGGGCGTGAGCTTGAGTCCACCCGGCGGCACCAGGTCGACGAACGGGTCGTGCGGCCGTGGCAGGTTGTCGTGCACCGCGCTCAGGACCGCCTCGGCCTGGTGCGGCCCGGTGATGCCCAGCACCTTCGGGTGCAGTGCCGAGATTTCCTCCGGGGTCGCACCCAGGCAGCCGGTCACCAGCACCTTGCCGTTGACATCCAGCGCCTCGCCGATCGCTTCCAGCGACTCGGCCTTGGCCTGGTCGATGAAGCCGCAGGTGTTGACCACCACCAGGTCGGCCTCGCTGTGGTCGTTGACCAGCCGGTAGCCGCGCGCCTTGAGCCCGGTGACGATCTGCTCGGAATCGACCAGCGCCTTCGGGCAGCCAAGGCTGACCAGGCCCACCGCCGGCGCGGCGATGCCGGAAATGTCATCGGGATGAGTTGCCATGGGCGCTATTGTACGGTCGCGCGCGTTGCCGGCGACTTGTACCGCCATCGGCTTGCGATAATCCCGCCATGGGTCGCTGGAAACCGCCGTCGCCGAAATCGAGTCCGTACATCACCGCCGACGGGCTGGTGCGGCTCAAGGTCGAGCTCAAGCAATTGTGGGTCGATCGGCGCGAGGTGGTGGCGGCGCTGTCGGCGGCCGCGGCCGAAGGCGACCGCTCGGAAAATGCCGAGTACATCTACCGCAAGAAGCAGTTGCGCGAAATGGACCGGCGCATCCGCTATCTGGGCAAGCGCATCGACGAAGTCCAGCCGGTCGCCTCCCCGCCGTCCGACCCCGAGCGGGTGTTCTTCGGCGCCGATGTGGTGCTCGAAGAAACCGATGGCCGCGAAGTCCGCTACCGCATCGTCGGCGCTGACGAAATCGACAGCCAACAGGGCTGGATCTCGATCGACTCGCCCCTGGCGCGCGGCCTGCTCGGACGGCGCGTGGACGACGAGGTCGTCATCCAGACCCCGGCCGGCCCGCGCGAGGTGGTGGTGCTGGCTGTTCGTTACCCGGACATCAGCGCAGATTGAGCCGGTGGGTTTCGCCTTCGGCTCAACCCACCCTACGGCCCAAACCATCACCGCGCCCGCCGCAGGGTGTGTTGAGCGCAGCGAAACGCACCCGACCGAACCCGGGCGCGCTCAGGCAATGCCTTCGGCAAACGCCAGCGCGCTTTCGGTGAGCGCGTGCAGGTCGTAGCCGCCTTCCAGTGTCGCCGCCAGCCGGCCCTGGGCGCAGCGACGGGCAATGTTCTTCAACTCGTGGCCGATCCAGTAAAAATCCTCGTCCTTCAGATCCAGCTGCGCCAGCGGGTCGCGCCAGTGCGCGTCGAAGCCGGCCGACAGCAGCACCAGGTCGGGCTTGAAGCGTTCGATCCGCTCGAGCGGACCGTGCTGCCAGGCATATCGGAACTCGTTGCTGCCCGAACCGGGCGGCAACGCGCAGTTGAGCACGTTGGCCGCGACCGCTTGGCGCGGATCGCCGCTGCCGGGATAAAGCGGCAGCTGGTGCGAGGACACGAACAGCACGTCGCGCCGGCCGGCAAAAATGGCCTCGGTGCCGTTGCCGTGGTGGACGTCGAAATCGGCGATCGCTACGCGTCGGATGCCGGGCAGGGTCAGCGCGTGTTCGGCGGCCGCGGCCACTGCGTTGTACAGGCAAAAACCCATCGCGCGCGCCGGTTCGGCGTGGTGTCCGGGCGGCCGCACAACCGCAAACGATGAATCGGCCGGCCGCTGCACGCAATGCTCGACCGCCTGGCAGGCCGCGCCGACGGCCAGCCGCGCGGCCGTAAAACTGCCGGGTCCGGCGCGCGTGTCGGCATCCAGCGACACGACTTCGTCGGTGTCATCGATCTCGGCCTCGATTGCAGCCAGCTGATCCAGATACGGGTTCCTGTGTACGCGCGCCAGCTCCGCCGGCGTGGCCGGCCGTGCCTCGAACTGCTGCCGGTCGGCCAGCTGTTCCAGTCCGGCCAGCACCGCCTGCAGCCGCTCGGGCCGCTCGGGATGACCCGGCAGCGGCTGATGGCCGGCGCAGTCGGCGTGCGTGAAGACGGCCAGGGTCATTGCGTCAGCGTCGCCGGTCGTGGTCCCACAGGATCTCGCCGATGCCCGAGGCGCGCGCGATCGTGCGCGCGATCACGAACATCAGGTCCGACAGCCGGTTCAGGTAGCGGATTGCCGGTTCGTTGACCGGCTCGTGGCGCGCCAGCGCAATCACGCGGCGCTCGGCGCGCCGACAGATGGTTCGCGCCAGATGCGCGTGGGCCGCCGCAGTGCTGCCGCCGGGCAGGATGAAATCCTTCAGCGGCGGCAGATCGGCGTTGATGCGGTCGAGCTCGCGCTCCAGCCGCTCGATGTGGGCATCGCCGATCAGCTCGGTGCCGGGCATGCACAGCTCGCCGCCGAGATCGAACAGGTCGTGCTGTACGTCCAGCAGCACGCGTGCGATCGACTCGTCGCCGCAGGTTGCGATCACCAGCCCGAGCGCGCTGTTGAACTCGTCGACCGTGCCATAGGCCTCGACCCGCAGCGAATCCTTCTGCGTGCGTGAGCCGTCGCCCAGCCCGGTGGTGCCGTCGTCGCCGGTGCGCGTGTAGATTTTCGAAAGTCGATGACCCATGCCGTGCGTGTCTCCAGTGGAATGTCGAAAGTGTAGCGGCAAGCATGCGAACGGCTGGATCCCGTCGTCGTTGAACGATACCTGTTACGGTCGCGGTCTGCTTCGATCGAATCCAACATTCGGGAGTGTTCGACCATGAGCCTGAACGCAGCCTATCCGTACTATCTCGCCAACCGCCCGGTCGCGGCCAACCAGGACCTTGAAGTCATCGACAAGCACACCGGCAAAGTGGCCACGCGCGTGGCGCTGGCCGACGATGCGGTGGTCGACCAGGCCGTGGCGGCGGCCGAGCGGGCCGCGCCGGCGATGGCGAGGCTGCCGTCGCACAAGCGTCGCGACGCGCTCAATCACTGCGCCGATCGATTTGGTGAGCGCTTCGACGAGCTGGCCGAGATCCTGGTCGTCGAGGGCGGCAAGGTAATCAAGGATGCCGAGGGCGAAGTGCAGCGGCTGATCGATACCTTCCGCATCGCCGCCGAGGAGGCGACCCGCATCGGTGGCGAGGTGTTGCCGATGGATATCGCGCCGCGCTCGGAAGGCTTTATCGGCATGACCAAGCGCGTGCCGATCGGGCCGGTGTCGTTCATCACGCCGTTCAACTTCCCCTACAACCTGGTCGCGCACAAGATCGCGCCGGCGATTGCCGCCGGTTGCCCGTTCGTGCTCAAGCCGGCCGAAAAGACGCCGGTGGGTGCGCTGGTGCTGGGCGAAATCCTGGCCGAGTGCGATCTGCCCGAGGGCGCGTTCTCGATCCTGTGCGTGCCGCGCGAGGATGCCGCGCGTTTTACCGAAGATGAACGCCTGAAGCTGCTGAGCTTTACCGGCTCGGACAAGGTCGGCTGGATGCTGAAATCCAAGGCCGGCAAGAAGCCGGTGGTGATGGAGCTGGGCGGCAACGCCTCCTGCCTGGTCGATCGTGACGCCAACATCGACGATGCCGTCGATCGGCTGGTGTTCGGCGGCTTCTACCAGTCCGGCCAGAGCTGCATCTCGGTCCAGCGCGTGCAGATTCATCGCGACATCTACGAGCAGGTGCGCGCCAGGCTGGTTGAAAAAGTCGGCGCGCTCAAGGGCGGCGATCCGTATGACCATGACACCTTCATCGGCCCGCTGATCTCCGAGGGCGACGCCGAGCGCGTGGTCGAGTGGATCGAAGAGGCTGTCGAAAAAGGCGCAAACCTGCTGGTTGGCGGCGAGCGTGACGGCGCCGTGGTGCGCCCGGCGGTGCTGGAAAACGTCGCCCGCGATTGCCGCATCTACGACCACGAACTGTTCGGCCCGGGGATGGTGATCGAGCCGTTCGACGACTTCGACGCCGCGCTCGATCTGATCAACCAGTCGCGCTACGGCCTGCAGGCCGGCCTGTTCATCAAGGACATTTCCAAGATCCGCAAGGCCTGGGACCGGCTTGAAGTCGGCGGCGTGATCATCAACGACGTGCCCAGCTTCCGCGTCGACCACATGCCCTACGGCGGCGTCAAGGACTCCGGCCTCGGCCGTGAAGGCATCCGCTACGCGATCGAGGACATGACCGAAATCCGGCTGCTGGCGATCCGCGAGGTCTGAGCACGAAGCAGGGCTGGGCGAGTAGACTCGTGTCGTGAAATTGCGAGGAACACGCTCATGGCACTGAACACCCCGCTGCATGCCGCCCATCTCGAGGCCGGCGCGAAGATGGTCGAATTTGCCGGCTGGTCGCTGCCGATCCGCTACGGCTCGCTGGTCGAGGAGCACCACGCCGTGCGCCGCGCGGCCGGCATGTTCGACGTCTCGCACATGGCGGTGGTCGATGTCCAGGGTTCCGGCGCGCGCGCTGCGCTGCGTACTCTGTTGGCCAACGATGTGGACAAGATCCGCGAGCACGGCCAGGCAATCTACGGCTGCATGCTCGATGACGACGGCGGCATCCTCGACGACCTGATCAGCTACCGGCTCGAGGACGACTTCTACCGCCTGGTGGTCAACGCCGCCACGCGCGAGGCTGATCTGGCCTGGATGCGCGCGCGTCTGGCCGAGTTTGACCTGACCATCACCGAGCGCGACGATCTGGCGATGATCGCGGTGCAGGGCCCGGCCGCAATCGCGCACGTGGTCGAACTGCTGAACGTGCCCGCGCTGGAAGCGCTCAAGCCGTTCCGCTCGCTGACCCATGGCGATTTCTTCCTTGCCCGCACCGGCTACACCGGCGAGGACGGCTGCGAAATCATCCTGCCGGGCGCAAGCGCGGTCGAAACCTGGCAGGCGCTGCTCGAGCGCGGCGTGGTGCCGTGCGGACTCGGTGCGCGCGACTCGCTGCGGCTGGAAGCCGGTCTCAATCTGTACGGCCAGGACATGGACACCACCACCACGCCGCTGGAATCGAACCTGGCCTGGACGGTGGCGTTCGAGCCGGCCGAGCGCGACTTCATCGGCCGCGCCGCGCTGGAGGCCCAGAAAGCCGACGGTGTCAAGCGCAAGCTGGTCGGTCTGGCGCTGGCTGCCGGCGGCATTCCGCGTGCCGGTGCCAAGGTCATCACTGAGGACGGCGAGGGCGTGGTCACCAGCGGCGGCTTCGGACCAACCGTCGGCCATCCGGTCGCGATGGCGCGTATTCCCGCCGCGTCCGGCGCGCAGGTCGAGGTCGAGTTGCGCGGCCGTCGATTGCCCGCGCGCGTGGTCAAGCTGCCGTTCGTGCGCGCCGGCAAGGTACTGCACCCGGCATCGGATGCGTGACAGGCCGGCTGCGTCTGGCTAAAATCCGGGTTTCAAGTTTCAGGAGCGGACACCATGAGCGAAATCCCCAGCGAATTGCGCTTTGCCGAAAGCCACGAGTGGGCCGAATTGCAGGAAGACGGCCTGGTGCGCGTTGGTATCAGCGACCATGCCCAGGAACAGCTCGGCGACATGGTGTTCGTCGAACTGCCGGAGCAGGGCAGCACCGTCACCCGCGGTGAGACCTGCGCCGTGGTCGAATCGGTCAAGGCCGCCTCCGACGTCTACGCGCCGGTTACCGGCGAGGTCGTCGGCATCAACGAAACCCTCACCGACACGCCCGAGCTGGTCAACAGCGACCCCTACGGCGACGGCTGGCTGTTCACCGTCAAGCCCGGCGACGAAGGCGAGTTGGCCGAATTGATGGACGCCGAGGCCTACGCCGAGCACATCGACGACTAAGCTCGGCAGAACGGCAATACGGTGCGTTTCGCCTGCGGCTCAACACACCCTACGCCCCGAACCACTACCGTGCCCGCCGTCTCCGATCGGTGGGTCTCGCCACGGCACCACACCTGCTACGCCCCGAACCGTCACCGCGCCCGCCGTAGGGTGCGTTGAGCGCAGCGAAACGCACCGCACCGCTGGATCCCGGATCAAGTCCGGGATGACCAAACGCCCGCCGACACCTTATCCGCCTACCCGTAGCGCCAGCCGAACTTGCGGTAGACAAAGCCCATCAACCACGCCGGCCCGACCAGCAGGAATTGCAGGTCCTTGAAAAAACTTGGGCGTTTGCCCTCGATGTGGTGGCCGACGAACTGACCGATCCAGGCCGCAATGAACACGATCAGCGCGATCTGCCACAGCGGCATGGCCACATTCGCCGCCAGCCACGCATTCAGGCCCAGGCACAGCGCCAGAAACAAGCCGATGCCAATCGCAAGCCGGGGCGACAGCGCCACGTACCAGACCATCGCCAGCCCGGTCAGCAGCACCGCCCAGTTCAACCACGCGACCGGCGACGGGATCGCCCAGAGCAGCGCGGTGACCGTCCACACGATCAGCGGCACGCAGATCCAGTGAATCTGCTTGTTGGTCGGGTTTTGATGGCTCTCACCGTATTCGTCCAGCCAGGAGTCGACGCTGCGCATGGCGTTTCACGGTTTGGGTTCGAGCCAAGCTGACCAGATCACCGGTCGTCTGTCAAGAAGCTGTCGCGCTGGCGTAAAATGCCCGACATGAGCTTTAGATACTTCGGCACCGACGGCATTCGCGGCCGCGTCGGTGATCACCCGATCACGGCCGATTTCACCCTGCGCCTGGGCTGGGCCTGCGGCACCGCGCTGGTGCGCAACTGTGCCGAGCGGCCGAGCGTAGTGATTGGCAAGGACACGCGCATTTCCGGCTACCTGTTCGAATCCGCGCTCGAGGCCGGGCTGGCCGCTGCCGGCGTCGACGTGTTGCTGCTCGGGCCGATGCCGACACCGGCCATCGCCCACATCACGCGCACCCAGGGCGCTGCCGCCGGCATCGTTATCTCGGCCTCGCACAACAGCTTCGAGGACAACGGCATCAAGCTGTTCTCGGCCGACGGCCAGAAACTGCCCGACGCCATGCAGCAGCAGATCGAAGACCTGCTCGACCAGCCGATTACCCATGTTCCGCCGCACCGGCTCGGCAAGGTGCGCCGCATCGACGACGCCAGCGGCCGCTACATCGAGTACTGCAAGGGCACGATCGCGTTCGGCACGCGGCTCGACGGCCTCACCATTGTGGTCGACTGCGCCAATGGCGCGACCTACCGCATCGCGCCGGCGGTGCTGCGCGAGCTGGGCGCGGAGGTCGTCACCATCCACTGCGAGCCCGATGGGGTCAACATCAACCGCGACTGCGGCTCGACGCATCCGGATTCGCTGCGCGCCGAAGTCACCCGCCGTCAGGCCGATCTGGGGATTGCCTTCGACGGCGACGGCGATCGCGTCGTGATGGTCGATCATCGCGGGCAACTGGTCGATGGCGACGCCATCCTCTATCTGCTGGCGCTCGCACGTCAGAGCGAAGGACGCCTCGGCGGCGGACTGGTCGGCACCGCGATGAGCAATTTCGGGCTGGAACTGGCGATGCGCGAGGCCGGCATCGATTTCGTTCGCGCCAAAGTCGGCGATCGCTACGTGCACGAACAATTGAGCGCGCGCGGCTGGGTGCTGGGTGGCGAGACCTCCGGCCACATCCTGTGCCTGGACCGCGCCACCACCGGCTGCGGCCTGGTCAGTGCGCTGCAGGTGCTCGAAGTGCTGGCCACCAGCGGCCGGCCGCTGGCCGAGTGGGTCGCCGGCATGCAGCACTTTCCGCAGGTCATGGTCAACGTACCGGTCGAAGGCTCGGCGCGCGCACTGCTCGACGACAACCCGGCGATTGACGAGGCCGTGGCCGCGGTCGAACAACAACTGGCCGGGCAGGGCCGGGTGGTTTTGCGTCCTTCCGGCACCGAGCCGCTGATCCGCGTGATGGTCGAAGGCCGTTCGGCCGAGCACACCCGCGCGCTGGCTGAGCAACTGGCCGACGTCGTGCGCGGTGCGGTTCCGGCGGCAAGCTGAGGCAGCACCGACAGGAGCGCGACCGGCATGGACGACACCGCAGCCCGCTACGGCATACCGGTCCTCGATCTCGACGCTTTCAGCGTCCGGCCCGATGCCTTCACCCGCGCGCTCGGCCAGGCCTACCGCGAATACGGCTTCGTCGGCATCACCGGACACGGCCTCGACGATGCACTGATCGACCAGGCCTACGCCGGCTTCAAGGCGTTCTTCGCGCTGCCCGAGGCGGTCAAGCAGCGCTACCACCAGCCCGGCGGCGGCGGTCGGCGCGGCTACACAGGTTTCGGCGTCGAGCAGGCCAAGGACCACAACGTGCCCGATCTCAAGGAGTTCTGGCACGTCGGGCGCGAACTCGACGGCGACAACCCGCATCCCGACATCCTGCTGCCCAACCTGTGGCCGGCCGAAGTGCCCGGTTTCCGCGCGGCCGCGCTGGCGCTGTACGGCGCGCTCGACAACCTCGGCCAGCGCATGCTCTCGGCGATCGCGCTCGACCTCGGGCTGGACGCCCACTGGTTCGCCGACAAGGTCAACCGCGGCAACTCCATCCTGCGCCCGATCCACTATCCGCCGATCCGCGCCGCCCAACCCGGCCAGGTGCGCGCCGCGCGCCACGAAGACATCAACCTCATCACGCTGCTGATCGGCTCGAAAGAGCAGGGCCTGGAAGTGCTCAACAAGCGCGGCCAATGGGTGCCGGTCACCACGCTGCCGGGCACCATCATCGTCAACGTCGGCGACATGCTGCAGCGCCTGACCAACCACGTCTACGTCTCGACCACCCACCGGGTCGTCAACCCGCCCGGTGATGCTGCGCAGCGCTCGCGCTACTCGATCCCGTTCTTCCTGCACCCGAACCCGGATTTCATCATCGAAACCCTGCCGGGCTGCATCACCCCGGACAACCCCAACCGCTACCGCGAACCGATTTCATCGGATAACTACCTGCGCCAGCGCATCGAAGAAATCAACCTGGCCTGAAGCCGCGCGCTCGATCGAGTAGGCGCCACGGCTATACTCCCGGCATGGCTGCAGCACCCGACATCCGGCTGCCCGATCAGGACGATCTGCGCATCGGCGTACTCGGTCTGGGCTACGTTGGCCTGCCGCTGGCGGTCGCGCTGGGGCGTGAACTGACGGTGATCGGGTTCGATGTCGACGCCGCTCGCATCGACGAACTCTGCGCCGGTCGTGATCCCTCGCGCGAGGTGCCCGACAGCGCCATCGCCGAGGCCCGGCGGCTGACCTTCACCAACCAGCCGGACGATCTGGCCGCCTGCAACGTCTACATCGTCGCCGTGCCGACCCCGGTCGACGAACACAAACGCCCCGACACGCGCGCGCTGGAGCAGGCATCGACAGCCATCGGCGGCGTGCTTGCACGCGGTGATGTGGTGATTTTCGAAGCCACGGTCTACCCCGGCTGTACCGAAGAACACTGCCTGCCGATCCTTGAGCAGACTTCCGGACTCGCGCTCTATCGCGACGGGCATGGCGGCGATTTCCACCTCGGCTACAGCCCCGAGCGCATCAACCCCGGCGACAGCCTGCACAGCCTGCAAAACGTCGTCAAGATCACCTCGGGCAGCAGTCCTGCGGCGGCCGAATTCGTCGACGCGCTGTACCGTCGCATCGTCACTGCCGGCACCCATCGCGCCGCCAGCATTCGTGTTGCCGAGGCGGCGAAAGTGATCGAAAACACCCAGCGCGACCTCAATATCGCGCTGGTCAACGAGTTGGCGCTGATCTTCAATCGCCTCGGTATCGACACCCGGCAAGTGCTCGAAGCCGCCGGCACCAAGTGGAACTTCCTGCCATTCCAGCCCGGCCTGGTCGGCGGTCATTGCATCGGCGTCGACCCGTATTACCTGACCAGCAAGGCCGAGTCGGTCGGCTACTACCCGGAGGTCATCCTCGCCGGCCGGCGCATCAACGACACCATGGGCCGCTACGTCGCCGGCCAGGTCGTCAAACTGCTTGCACAAACCGGACAGCCGCTCAAGGGCACACGCTGCCTGGTGCTGGGGCTGACCTTCAAGGAAAACTGCGCGGACCTGCGCAATACGCGTGTGGTCGACATCATCAACGAACTGGCCGGCTACTGCATTGAAATCGACGTCAACGACCCTTGGGTGCAGCCCGACGAAGCCGCCGAAATCACGCCCGCCGGCTGGGTCGAAGCGCCACAGGCGGGACACTACGATGCGATCATCCTCGCTGTCGCGCATCGTCAGTTCATCGACCTGGGCACCGCCACCATCAAAGCATGGGGCACACCCGACGCGGTGATCTACGATGTCAAGGGCGTGCTCGACCCCCGCGAAATCACCGCGCGGCTGTAGCTGCGCCTGCCATCGCGGCCTGGAGGCTGCTCCTGCAACGTGTAGGAGGCCCGTCCACGCGCCGATCCGGCAACCGGTTGGCGGAACCGCTGACGTTCTTTCGCCGCATCCCGGAATGACGAAAACCGAAACGCCCGGCCCCAATTCCGGTATCTTCCAGCCAACCCCGTTCGCACCGCGCCGCATGTCGATCTCGTTCATCATTCCGGCCAAAAATGAAGCAGCCACCATCGGTGCGGTGGTCGCCGGCATCCGCGAGCGCTTCCCGGACGATGAACTGATCGTGGTCGACGACGGCTCGAGCGATGCCACCGGCGAGATCGCCGAACAAAACGGCGCCACCGTTATCCGCCACCCGCAATCCATGGGCAACGGTGCCGCCGTCAAGGCCGGTGCGCGCGCGGCCAGTGGCGATATCCTGGTGTTTCTCGACGGCGATGGCCAGCACGATCCGGCCGACATCCCGCGCCTGCTCGAAAAACTCGACAAAGGCTACCGCATGGTCGTCGGTGCGCGCTCCACCAGTTCGCACGCCAATACCGCCCGGCTGGCCGCCAACGGCGTCTACAACGTTGTCGCCTCATACATGACCGGCCACCGCATCCCCGATTTGACCTCGGGCCTGCGCGCGGTCGAAGCGCGGCTGTTCAAGCAGTTTCTATACCTGCTGCCGAACGGCTTTTCCTACCCGACCACCATCACCATGGCCTTCCTGCGCGCCGGCTACCCGGTACACTTCGAGCCGATCGAGGCACGCAAGCGCACCGGCAAGAGCCACATCCGCCCGATCACCGACGGCATCCGCTTCCTGCTGATCATCTTCAAGATCGCCACGCTGTACTCGCCGGTCAAGCTGTTCGCACCGGCCAGCCTGGTGTTCTTCTTCACCGGCCTGGGCTACTACCTCTACACGTACACCACGCGCGGCCAGTTCACCAACATGAGCCTGCTGCTGTTCAGCGCGGCGGTCATCATCTTTCTGATCGGGCTGATCTCGGAACAGATCACGGCGCTGAATTACAAGGACAGCGGCCAGTAGCAACGCGTCGGCCCCAGGCCGACACTTCAACCACTGGATCCCGGATCAAGTCCGGGATGACGGCGGGCAGGGTCCACAAGAATCCGCGTCATTCCAGCCCGCACCCCCATCATGCCAGCCCATCCTCCGTCATGCCGGCCTTGCGCCGGCATCCAGGCCGACGCAATCATGCCACTGGATTCGGTTACGCCCCCCTTGCAAGACCTCAATACAGGACCTATGCTGAGGGCCTTCAACAGGTCCTTTGCGAGCGTGACATGAGCATCAAATTTTCAGAGGATGTGGTTCCCCTGACCGAGCTGAAGATCAATCCGGGCCGCGTTGTCAAACGTGTCACCGAGACGCATCGGCCGACGTTGCTTACCAGTCGCGGTCGAGCCGCGGCCGTGGTTCAGTCGGTTTCCGACTACGAAAAGGCCGAAGAAGAGCGCGCGTTCATGCGCGCCGTCGTCGAAGGATTGTCTGATCTCGAAGCAGGACGCGAGGTCTCCCTGGCGGATGCGCGCAAGCGTCTGGGTCTGGACCCGACCGGCGACTGAATTACTGCCGATGCCCGAAATCTCGAGCCGCTTTTCCACATCGGCGCTTCGCGATCTCGAAGAGATTCGCGCCTGGTACGCCGACCAGGGCGTGCCCGGGATTGGCGAGCGTTTCATCGAGCAAGTCTTCCAGCGAGTCCAGGCCCTGGCCGATCATCCCGAGTTGGGCCGGATCGTGCCGGAGTTCGGCGACGCCTCGCTTCGCGAACTCATTCAGCCACCGTTTCGCGTTGTCTACCGACGCCGTTCGCGGCAGATCAGCATTGTCCGCGTCTGGCGCAGCGAGCGAATGATGCGGCCCGATTCTCCGCCGGCGGCTGAAGTGTGAGCGCGGCTCGCCCGCAAGCCCCGCGCCGCCCGTCGTCCCGGCCGGGCGCAGCAAGAGCCGGGACCTCAACCAAACGCCCGAATCGTCAGCACTGAGCGGACCTCGTCATGCCGGCCCCATCACCCCCGCCATGCCGGCCGCGCTGGGGCGTTCACCCGAAAGCTGGCTGGCCATGCAAGATAACGCTTGAACTCAGCCTCCTGCGCAGCCGGTCGGCTGGAGTGATTTGTCAGCGATCCTGAATGCGCGATTGCCAATATTCTGGCCTACGCGAATGATGCGCTAGCGCAAAGATAATAATTCCGTCGGCATCTGGCCGATACACAACAGAAAAAGGAAAGTTCTTGACAAAGACTCGCCGAGTGTTTTTGGATGTTGGCGCACCAGAAAGCGGGAACGCCAAAGCACGTGCCGTTGCGTCCTCGACAGCCGCAGAGAAACGCGCGCCAAGCCCAGACTCTTCTTTGTTGTAGTAGACGACCTCGAACAAAAACTCGCGCCGCGCTGCCGCGACGAATTTGGCACGCTTCACCGGGTTAGACGCCGCGCTTCCGAAAATACATCTTCTGCGGCATAGGCTTGTGTCTCGCCGCGGTCAAATTCTGCAATCCGCTCTTCGATCTCTCGAGCCCAAGCCGCTTCGATCTCAGAAAGCGGCGTTTGTAGTGACTCGAGCAGCGTCTCCACAAGCTTGGCGCGATCCTCCGCCGCCAGAGCCTGTGCCTGTTTTTCGATCTCATTAAAAGAAGTAGCCATACTTCGCCTCGCACATTAACACCACAATCAGCATCATGTCTTGAACCGCTAACGCCAGCGCTCAACCGCGCGAGGTACGATCCTCGGTTTGAGCGCTTTGTTGGGCATGATTTGGGATATGCACCGCTTCGGCGTGCAGCTTCAGACCCAGCGCTGCCATAACCTTCAGGATTGTATCGAATCCTGGAGTCCGTTCCCCAGAAAGCGCCTTGTATAGGCTTTCACGTGACAAGCCGGCATCGTTTGCCACTTTCGACATGCCTCTCGCACGGGCAATATCACCAAGGGCCTTTGCAATAAAGGCGGCATCACCTTCTGAATCTTCCATACAGGCTTCCAGATACGCCGCCATTTCTTCAGGCGTACGGAGATGCTCAACAACATCGTAGCGGGAGGTAACTGTCTTTTTCATCGGTAACCCTAAAGACCGCAAGTGTAGCCCATTGGCTACATCCAGTCAATCGCCGTCCTATGCCCAACTACGCGCTTCGGCACGCCAGGCGCGCACTCGATCTCGAAGCGGCGAAACCCGGCTCGACAACCTCGTCCTGCTCTGCCGCCACCACCACCGCCACGTCCACGAAAACGGCTATGGAGTGCACATGTACGACGCAATGGCGGTGGACGGGCTGCTGCAGTGCGAGCGGGGCCCGCGCACAACCACCGCACCCCCGTCGTCCCGGCCGAGCGCAGCAAGAGCCGGGATCTCAACCAAACGCCCGAATCGTCAGCACTGATCGGACCTCGTCATGCCGGCGCCACCACCCCCGTCATGCCGGCCTTGAGCCGGCATCCAGCCAAACAACCCGTCGGCCAACGGCCGACACGCCTCTTGGCCGGCACCGAACACCCGCCAAACCTACCAACCCACACCAATTTCCGGTATTGTCCACTCAAACACAGCGTGGTCGGGCCGAACAAACCGTGATCGCCAAGCAACTGCGCAACTGGCTGCGGCCGCTCCAAGCGACGCCCCAGCGACTGCTCAACGAAAAACATGGGATTGCTGCTTGGCTAGACAGCCCCACCCCAGTGCGGCGCAATACCTCGACAGCGACTGTGCAAATCGTCCTATTGAGCTGCAGGTTCCAGCCAACTTTTTTTCACCCGCTGGCTATACATGCTCGCGTTAAAAGCTGCTGCTACTCATGATTCGCCCACTTTTCATTGGCAAACGCCGCTACACCAACCGCGACACACTTGAAGAGC
>JAVVDV010000005.1:0-106830 GCA_032251355.1 Wenzhouxiangellaceae bacterium | reverse complement strand
CCGAAAAGGGTGCTCAGGTCGTTGTGGCAGCACGCAGGCGCGAGGAGCTGGACTCGCTGGTGGCCGGGATCGAGTCTCGCGGAGGCACTGCAACCGCCATCCAGACCGACGTGGCCGTGGCGGCGGAGGTCGAGCGAATGGTCGATCACGCGATCAAGACCTTCGGCCGGCTCGACTACGCCGTCAACAATGCCGGCATCGAGGGAAAGTTTGCCGGAATCACCGAGTTGAGCGAGGCCGACTGGGACCAGGTCTTGAACATCAACCTCAAGGGCACCTTTCTCGGCATGCAGCACCAGGCGCGAGCGATGCTTGCGGCCGGCAACGGCGGCGCCATCGTCAATGTCGGCTCGGTCAACTCCTTTCTCGGCTTCGCCACCGGCGCGGCCTACTGCACATCCAAGCATGGCCTGATCGGCCTGACCACCAGCGTTTCGGCGGAACTTGCCTCGCAGGGCATCCGCGTCAACCTGGTCTGTCCGGGCATCGTCGACACCCCGATGCATCGGCGCCTGCGCCAGGACATCGGCGATGCGATCTACGACCAGGGCGTGCTGCCCAGCGTGCATCTCAAGCGCGCTGGCCAGCCGGAGGAAATCGCCCGGGCGATCGTGTTCCTGTGCTCGGATGAAGCCAGCTACATCACCGGCACCACACTGACGCCGGATGGCGGGTTCACGCTGACGGTTTGATTCCCGCGTCCCGAAGACCCGATCCAACTGCACACGGAGCACCACATGAAACGAATGGTTCTTGCTGTTCTTGCCCTCGCAATGACGTATGCGGTCCAGGTTGATGGTGCCGACCCAGCATCGCCTTACGAACAGGTCGCTCTTTTCCCGGCCGATCGCTCCCTTGTGCGACCGGAAGACGGCGTCATGCTTGCCGACGGCTCGCTGCTGATCGCCGACCAGGTCCATGGGCTGGTCCACCTTGCACCCAACGGAGCCAGACGGCCGTTCGGCGATTTCGCCTCGGCCGGCTACGCGCACCAGCCCCCGGCCCGAGCCGCCGGCCCGAACGGCGTTTCCTTGGAGCCGGACGGCATCCACGTGCTGGTGGCCGACATCCTGACCGGGGCCATTTATCGCATCAACACCGAAACCGAGCAGGTGGTTCGAATCCACCAGCATGAATTCGGCGCCAATTCGGCCCGGCGCGACAGCAGCGGCGCGGTCTGGTTTAGCCAGTCGACGCGCAACCGCGCCGGTCCCGATGCCGAAGCCCGGATGTTCGGGGCGGTCGATGAGGGTTTTCTCGACGGCGCGCTGTTCCGGCTGCCGCCGCCGGCCGACGGCAGCACCGCATCGGTGGCGGAACTCAAGCTGTCCGGGCTGAGCTTCGGCAACGGCGTGGCAATCGACGAGGCCCGCGGCCGGATCTATGTTGCCGAGACCATGGCCAATCGGATCGTCGGCTACCAGCTTTCGGTGGCCGACGGGAGCTTGTCCGAAGGCCGCCTGGTGGCCGAATTGCCGAGCCCGGACAACATCGAACTCGACCAAGCCGGGCGCCTGTGGGTCGCCTCGCCGATCGCCAACGCACTGCTGGTCGTCGACCCCGATTCCGGCAGCTGGTCGACGTCGTTCCATCCGGAAACAGCCGAACACGAACAAGTCATGATCGAGTGGCAGCGCCGTGGCCAGAGCGGCGAGTCGCGTCTGGCGGTCATGGGCCCGGACATGTGGGCGCCGTTGCCGGGACTGATTACGGGCATGATCCTTACCACCGAAGGCGGCCCGATCTACCTGACCGGGTTGGGCGATGCGCTGGTGAAACTGGAGGCCGTCAAGGAATAGCTCCACCAGGCTGATTGCCGCCAGGCCACCCGCTTGGCGGCCCAGGACATTCCGAGACTGGACGAGCAGGCGCGCCCGAACAACGTCGAATGAACGGCGACGCAAGGATCGCCGTCGGGCACCGGCGCCCGAAAAGCCGGGGGTTCCAGCTTGCGCTGATCGATGCCATGATCGTAAGATGAATGCCCGATCGATCTGAACCAGGAACAGCAGCAATGGACACCATCAAGATTTCTCCCAAGTATCAGGTCGTGATTCCGCGAAATGTGCGCGAGGCGATGGACCTCAAGCCCGGCACTCGGCTGCAGGTCGTGCAGTTCAATGATCGCATCGAGCTGATCCCGCTACGTAGCGCCAGGAGCCTGCGCGGTTCGCTGGCGGGCCTGGACACGCGCGTTCCGCGCGATGATGATCGTGTCTAACGTCGTCGACTCCTCGGCCTGGCTGGAATACTTCGCCGACGGTCCGAACGCCGGGCACTTTGCCGATGCCATCGAGGACATTTCGACCCTGGTGGTGCCGTCGATCACTTTGCTGGAGGTCTTCAAGCGAATCAGCCGGCAGCGCGACGAGACCACCGCGTTGCAATATGTCGCCGTGATGCAGCAAGGGCGGGTCATTGCTCTCGATGCCGCGCTGGCGATCCGCGCGGCATCGCTGGGCCTGCGCCACCAGCTGCCCCTGGCCGACAGCATCATTTATGCCACGGCGAAGCAGTCCCAGGCCATGGTCTGGACCCAGGACAACGATTTCAAAGGTCTTGATGGCGTTCGCTACTGGCCCTGGAAGCAGCCATGAGCCTGTTCTCCGAGCCGATTGCCGAACTCGGACGCAGTCGCGACTCAGGGACGACGGCGGGAGGGTGGCCGCTGGGCCCCGCGCGCGCTCGATCTCGGCGGGACTCATTCCCCTCCCCGGCCATCCTCCCTTAGTATGCTGCCCGCATCCGATCCACTAATCCCGGAAATGCAAGACGGTGGAAATCGCTGTCGCGTGTCACGATCCGGGCTATGCCGTGCCCACGCGTGCTGATGCTGCGCAGCAGGATGCAAATGACCCACAGGAACCCGAAGCCATGACCGAACTGTCTGAATATCTCGATTACTCCAAGGCCCCCGACCAGCTTACCGGCGGTGTGCGCCGCATCCCGATCTCCACAGCCAAGGGTGAGTTCTCGGTCTGGATCAAGCGCGTCGGCAACAACCCGAAGATTCGCCTGTTGCTGCTTCATGGTGGCCCCGGGGCGACGCACGAGCTCTACGAATGCTTCGACGGCTATCTGCCGGCCGAGGGCATCGAGTACATCTACTACGACCAGCTCGATTCGTACTACAGCGACCAGCCGCATGACCCGGATCTGTGGACCATCGAGCATTTCGTCGACGAGGTCGAGCAGGTCCGGCAGGCGCTGGGGCTGAACAAGGACAACTTCTTTCTCTACGGTCAGTCCTGGGGCGGCATGCTGGCGATCGAGTACGCGCTGGCGCACCAGCAGCACCTCAAGGGCCTGATCATCTCGAATATGGTCTCCGACGTGCAGGGCTACAACCGCTATGCGCGCGAGGTGCTCGGCCCGCAGATGGATCCGGCGGTATTTGCCGAAATCCAGCAGCTGGAGGCCGATGAAGACTACGAAAACCCGCGCTACGAAGAACTGCTGATGCAGCACCACTACACCGAGCATGTGCTGCGGATGCCCCTGGACGAATGGCCCGATTCCATCATGCGCACCTTCAAGCATCTCAACAAGCCCCTGTACGTGCACATGCAGGGCCATAGCGAGTTCGGGATGACGCCCAACGCCACCCTGGGCCGTTGGAATCGTTCGGCCGATCTGCCGAATGTCAAGGTGCCCACCCTGACCATCGGCGCCGAGCACGACACCATGGATCCGCAACACATGGAATGGATGGCTGGCCAGGTGCAGCGGGGCCGGTACCTGCACTGCCCCAACGGCAGCCATCTGTCGCAATACGACGACCCGCAGCACTTCTTCCCGGGTCTGGTGCGGTTTCTCCGAGCGGTCGATGATGGAGAGTTCTGATGCCACTGATTGCTTTTCGACCGAACGATTCGCAAGGACAAGGAGTGCCGTCTACGGCGTCTTTCTGGGAAGCGTCGCATTGCTTGCTGCCTGCACGACTGCGCCTCGGCTCCCGGATCCGCTCGAAGCCGGCTGGAAAGACGTCTCGGTCTGCGAAGCGCTGCTCGATGACGAAAAGCACCGGATCCTCCGATGCACCTTCCCTCCAGGCGTCGGCCATGAGCGCCACTCTCACGACCGGCATTTCGGCTACACGCTCGCCGGCGGTCGAATGCGCATCACCGATTCGAGCGGCACCCGCGAAGTGGATGTCGCAACGGGAAGCAGTTTCGCCAGCGATGGCATCGAGTGGCACGAGGTGCTCAATGTCGGCGATTCTACGGCTGTGTTCCTGATCATCGAGCCGAAGTGAAGCTGGAAACCTACTCGGAGTAGCAGTCATGGATCTTGAACTTGCCGGAAAGGTCGCGCTGGTCACGGGCGCGAGTCGGGGCATCGGACGAGCGATTGCCGAGGGGCTGGCCACTGAAGGCTCCCGCCTGGTCATCGCGGCGCGCGGGGCGGAAGCGCTCGATGAGACCCGTGAAGCGCTCGAAGCGACGGGCGCAGAGGTGCTGGCGGTGCCGACGGACGTGGGTGACGACGCGGGTGCGGAAGCGCTCGTGGAGAAAGCCCGCGAGCGCTTCGGCCGGATCGACATCCTGATCAGCAACGCCTCGGCGCTGGCCGTGACCGGGGAACGGGCGAGCTGGGACGCCAGCCTCAACGTGGACGTGATGGGTGCCGTCCGGCTGGTCGACGGCGTGTTGCCGATGATGCGCGCCGAGCGCGCGGGCTCGATCCTGCTGGTGTCTTCGATCTCGGCGATCGAGGCCGCACCGATGCCTGACTTCGGCTACACCGCCGCCAAGGCCGCCTTGAATGCATTCGCCAAGAAGCTGGCGGTGGTCGAGGGATCGCACGGAATAAGGGCGAACGCCCTGCTCCCCGGCTCGACCGAGTTCCCCGGCGGCGGCTGGGAGGCGATGCGCGAACATCAACCCGAAATCTACGAGATGGTCCGCCAGGGCGTGCCGTCGGGACGGCTTGGCACGCCAAGGGAAGTGGCCGATGCTGCCGTGTGGCTGGTCTCAGCGCGTGCCGGGTGGGTCACCGGCGCCGCGCTGGTGGTGGACGGCGGCCAGTCCAAGGCAATTCGCTGAGCGAGCTCAATCAGACCGGTTCAATCAACCCTCGGTGCGGGCCTTCGACCCTGCCTGGTGCCCGCTCGTCAAATGAACAATGTCGAACACACCGAATATCCTGAAATCACGCCAGTCGGTGGTCGCGATTCGTTTGATGCCTGCACTGTGATAGTTGGCAGCCAGCAGGGTATCGAGAACACGTTTGCGCCCCAGTCGATGCCGTTGCATCCAGTCGACGAACACCGGAAAGGAATGCTGCGTCGGCTCGACGACGCGACATTCGCTCGCGCTCCACCACTGGTTGCAGATCTCCAGCGCTTCGCCGATTTGCAATGGCTGCGAGAAACGCCGGGGGTCGGTGACGACATGCGAGAACTCGCCGAGAACCTGTGCGCAGATCGCAGCACTGACCGCCCGTCCTCGAATGCCGGTTTCAAACAGCTCCAGGCAGGCAGCATGGACAGGGTGCTCCCGGATCGTCAGGCCGACGAGAAAGCTGGTATCCAGCCCGATCACGAATCCCGTTCCAGCATTTCATCAAGCAGGTCATCGGCGGCGGTCAGCGGACGTAATACCCGACCGGCCGAGCGTGGCCGGAACCCTGCGAGATCGCCGACCGGGCGCAGGCGTTCGCGGCGGTACAACTCCATGGCTTCGCGGATCAACTCCGAGGTCGGTCGGCCAGCCGACTTCGACGCGGCCTGAAACTCCGCATAGACTGGCTCGGATACATTGACCGTAATAGTTTTCATACATTGATACTAATGTATATTTTTAACTTTCGCAACGCACGCGAACACTGGTGCGAACGATCGGGCAGCAGTTTCGCAAGCTTCTCGATTCGTTCGCAGACGACTTGGATCGTCGTTTCGTTACACTCGCAGCACTTCCACGCAGCAACCATTCAACGAGGACAACGACCATGAAATCCATCCTGTACGCGGTCACCGCCACCGCTACCCTGCTCGCGTCGCTTGCAAGCGCGGACGACTTCCGGCGCTTCGAGCCGATGGATGTGTTCGCGCTGGAATGGGCCGCCGATCCGCAGGTTTCACCGGATGGAAAGCGGATCGTTTATGTGCGCACTGCCTACGACAAGCTGGCCGACCGGCCGCGCGGCTCGTTGTGGATGCTCGACGTTGACAGCGGCCGCCACCGTCCGCTGATCACCGACGGCAGCGTGTCGTCGCCGCGCTGGTCGCCCGATGGCGGGCGGATCGCCTACCGCGCAAGTGCAAAAAATGGCAGCGAACTTCGAATCCGCTACCTCGACGATGGGTCAGACTTCGCGGTGTCGCAGTTTGTCGAGAGTCCGGGACCGTTCGCGTGGTCACCGAACGGCAAACAGCTGGCGTTTTCGATGTTCGTGCCCGGCGAGAAGCCGTCGTTCGCCACGCCACCGAAAGCGCCCGAGGGCGCGCAGTGGGCCGAGCCGGTGCGGGTGTTCGATGATCTGACCTTTCGCTTCGACGGCCGCGGCTGGCTGCGCGATGGGGCCACGCACGTATTCGTGGTCGGCGCGCAAGGCGGTGAGCCGCGCCAGATCACCGACGGTGACAATGATTTCTCGAACCCCGCCTGGCTCGATGACGACACCGTGCTGGTGGTCGGCAACGACGTGCCAGACGCAGAACTCGACCCCATCGAGCGCGAGATTTACGCGGTCGAGCTGGTCGACGGTTCGCGCACGGCATTGACCGACCGCGACGGGCCGGACGCGAACCCGGCGGTGTCGCCCGACGGCAAACGCATCGCCTACACCGGCTTTGACGACCAGCGGCTGGCCTACCAGCAGGAAGACCTGTACGTGATGAATGCCGACGGGTCCGAGCCGCGCAACCTGACCGGCGACTACGACCACCCGGTCGCGAACCCCGTTTTTTCGACCAGCGGGCAGAGCATCTTCGCGCTGGCGCAGGTCAATGGCCAGACCGCGCTGGTTGAGGTCGGCATGGACGGCACGGTGCGCGAACGGACCGCTGAGGTCGGCGGCACCAGCATCGGTCGGCCGTATGCATCGGGATCGTTCAGCGTCGGCGGCGGTCGCACCGCGGTGATCGCCTACACCCGGCAGCACTGGGATCGGCCGGCGGAAGTCGCCGTCATCGCCGGACGTTCCGAGCCGCGGGTGCTGACCAACCTGAATGACGACGCGCTGGGCCATATCGATCTGGCTGAGATCGAGGAAATTCAAGTCAAATCGAGCTTCGATGGACGCACGATCGAAGCCTGGATTGCCAAGCCGCCGGGTTTCAAGGCCGACGGCAGCTTGCCGATGATTCTGGAAATCCATGGCGGACCGTTCGCGATGTATGGCCCGAGCTTTGCCGCCGAGATCCAGCGCTTCGCCGCCGAAGGCTTTGCGACCGTCTACGCCAACCCGCGCGGCTCGATTGGCTACGGCAACGACTTCGCCCAGCAGATCGATCGGGCCTACCCCGGCCACGACCACGACGACCTGATGAGCGTGGTTGATGCGCTGATCGAACGCGACTATGTCGATCCTGACCGCCTGTTCATCACCGGTGGCTCCGGCGGCGGCGTGCTGACCGCGTGGGCGGTCGGCAAGACCGACCGCTTTGCCGCCGCGGCCAGCATCAAGCCGGTGATCAACTGGGCAACGATGGCAACCGCCGCCGACATCGGCGTGTTCGTCACCCGCCACTGGTTCCGCGCCACGCCGTGGGAAGACCCGGAACTGTTCTTCCGCCTGTCGCCGCTGTCGCTGGTCGGCAACATCACCACACCAACGATGGTGATGGTCGGTGAAGAGGACTGGCGCACGCCGACCTGGGAGGCCGAGCAACTCTACGGCGCGCTGAAGCTGCGCCAGGTGCCGACTGCGCTGGTACGCGTGCCGGGCTCGTCGCACTCGATTGCAGCACGACCGAGCAACCTGATCGCCAAGACCGATAACATCATCGGCTGGTTCCGGAAATTCGACCCGGCGGCGGATGACGAATCAGACGACTGAGCCGAACCGCACAACGCGCGCTGCGGGCGCACGCGGCTTGAGCGGCAATGGTAACGGCAACGGTAACGGCAATCGGACAACCACCCTTGCCGGGTCGCTGGCCTTCTGGCTGGCGTTTGTGCCATTGCTGCCGCAGGCGTTGTGGGTGCGCCGGCGGGCGCGGCGTTTCGACGGCGCGCCCGGGCCACGCTCGGGTTCGGTCGGTCAGGGCGAGACCCTGAAACTGGTCGGGCTGGGCGATTCGATCATTGCCGGCGTCGGCTGCACGTCGCTGGAACGCGCAATGATCGGTGCCACCGCCACGGCGCTGGCCGCGCGCACCGCAGGACGCATCGAATGGCACGCGCACGGCCGCTCGGGTCTGCACACCGATGCGATTCGCCGTCGCCTGCTACCGGATGCCGAGCTGAATGACGCCGACTTCGTGCTGGTCTCGACCGGCGTCAACGATGTCACCCGACTCAATAGCCCGACCGCGTTCGAGCAGGAGCTCGGCAACCTTCTCGCAACCATCGAGCAACGCGCGCCGCGTGCTTTTATCGCGATCAACGGCGTGCCGCCAATGCAATGCTTCCCGGCGCTGCCGACACCGCTGAACCGGGCCCTCGGGCTGCGCGCGCGACAACTTGATCGCGTGCTGGAAAACGTAAGTACACGCTACCAGCGCGTCGTGCGGGTGCCATTACCGGCAGACCTTGCACCGGAAAAGTTCGCGCCCGATGGCTACCATCCTTCCGAGGCCAGCTGCAGCGAACTGGCCGACGTGATTGCCGAGGCATTGCTGGCGTTGAAACGCCCGCTCAGTCCTCCGGCCCCGGCTTGCGCCGGGCGCGCTTGATCTGCTGGCGCTGGCGTTTGTGCTGCAATCGCTTTTTCTTCGCCGCCCGGCTCGGACGGGTCGGAATGCGCCGCTTCGGCGGTTGCCGGGCCTGCTCGATCAGCGCCGCCAGCCGGTCGCGTGCCTCGGCGCGGTTGCGCACCTGGCTGCGATGGTTGCGCGCCTCAATCGTGATCACGCCGGCCGAATCCGCCCGATTTCCGGCCAGCTGCAGCAAGCGGCGCTTGACCGGCTCGGTCAGAAATTCCGAGCCGGTAACATCGAAGCGCAGCTGCACCGCACTCTCGGTACGGTTGACATGCTGCCCACCCGGGCCGCCGGCCAGCACAAACCGCTCCTCGAGCTCGCGCTCGGGTGGCAGGTTGGAAGACGGCGCAGGTGTTCGATCCATTGCGCTATCGTAGCGTCTTGATTGCCGGACATTGGCCATGAACCGTAACGCTTCGCCCGAGTCGCTGACCGTCGCGTCGATGCCGTGTGCGCTCGGGCATGTGCTGCTGGCCGCCTCCGGGCGCGGCGTTGCCTGGTTGTCGTTCGGCGATGAGCCCGACACGATGCGCGCGCAACTCGCACGGGTTTTTGCGCGCACCGAAATCCTTTCCATGGACAACCAGCAGGCGGCGACCGAGATCGCCGCCACGGCAAGCGCGGCCGTTGCCGCCTTGATCAACCGCGGAACCCCGCTCCCGAGCCTGGCGCTGGACCCGCATGGCACTCCGTTCCAGCACGCGGTCTGGCACGCCCTGCAACAGATCCCGGCCGGCCAGACCCGCAGCTATTCCTACGTGGCGCAATCCATTGGCAAACCAGGGGCCGCGCGCGCCGTCGCCTCGGCTTGCGCGAACAACAGGATCGCGCTGCTGATTCCCTGCCACCGCGTCATCGCCGCCGATGGCCGCCTGTCCGGTTACCGCTGGGGAGTCAAGCGCAAAGCGGAATTGCTGGCGCGGGAGCGCTCAGCCCGAGACGATTGAGCGAGTAGGCCATGCGGTCGTCGCAATGGGCCGGACCGGAACGCCTCACGTGCCTGCGCGCTCGATTGGTTACTCTCTCTCGGGTCATTTGCACGCAAGGACTGCCGTGCGCGTCGCCCTGATTGCCGTTTTCGTTTTCGCCCTCGCCGCGTTCGTGGCCTGGAGCCAGCTGCGCGCGCCCGAAGCGGGCGCAGGCGCGGATCGAACCGATCCACCGGCGACCACAATCACGCTGACCGAGGCGGTGGCCGATATCGAGCGCATGCGGATCGAAACGGTGGGTACGGCCGAGGCGCGGCGTTCGGTGACGCTGTTTCCGCCGTCGGCCGGTGAGGTTGTCGCCGTCGACTTCGAGCCCGGCGATGCGGTGCAAGCAGGCCAGACGCTGCTCGAGCTCGACGCCCGCGACCAGCGCCTGGCGTTGGAGCTGGCCGAGGCCGAACGGGCCGATGCCGAGCGCACCTGGTCGCGTTATGCACGGGCCGGCGACCGCGCAGCATTTACCGAAACCCAGATGGACGCCGCCCGGATTGCGCTGGAGCAGGCGCGCATCGCGCGCGACCGGGCGCGGGTTGCGCTCGACGACCGCACCCTGAAAGCGCCGTTTGCCGGCATCATCGGCCTGACCGAGATCGATCCTGGCGATCGGATCACGATGACCACGCCGGTCGCCACGCTCGATGACCGCACCAGCCTGCGCGTGCGCTTTGCCGTGCCGGAGGCGTTTCTTGGCCAGATCGAAATCGGCGACCGCGTGGCGCTGTCGCCCTGGAATTCCGCGGTACCCGGTGCCACGGCACAAATCGTCGACCTTGACAGCCAGGTCGATCCGGCCACGCGTACCTTGACCGTGCGCGCCGAGCTCGACAACACCGACGACCGCTGGCGGCCCGGCATGGGGTTTGCGATCACGCTGGAACTGACCGGCCGCAGCTACGCGCGGGTGCCGGAACTGGCCCTGCAGTGGGGTGGCAACGGCGCCTATGTGTGGGTCGTCGATGATCAGGATCGCGCCCATCGCCGCACGGTCACGCTGATCCAGCGCGATGCCGGCAGCGTGCTGCTGGGCGGGGAGATCGCAGCCGGCGACCGGGTGGTGCTCGAAGGTGTGCAGAAAATGTCCGAGGGTCGGCGGGTCGAGGTCGTCGATCCGGGCCGCTTCGAAGATCGTGCCGCGGTGCAGGCGACCTTGGGTTCAGGTCGGTGAGTTCGATTCAGAAGCGACTCGGCGACGAGCAGGTCGGCGGCCTGCCGGCACTGGGCATCCGCCGTCCGGTGCTGGTGCTGGTTCTGAACCTGCTGATCGCGCTGGCCGGCATCGCCGCGATTCGAGGTGTCGAGGTCCGCGAATTGCCCGACGTGGATCGGCCCATCGTCGGCGTCAACGCGCGCCTGCCGGGTGCCAGTCCGGAGACCATGGATGCCGAGGTCACGCGCATTCTC
Organism: Wenzhouxiangellaceae bacterium; assembly: GCA_032251355.1. Lineage (GTDB taxonomy): Bacteria > Pseudomonadota > Gammaproteobacteria > Xanthomonadales > Wenzhouxiangellaceae. Next base: position 95,574 of record JAVVDV010000005.1, on the reverse strand, counting down.
GAAGGCGCGGTGGCGCGCGTATCGGGCGTCAAGTCGATCCGCTCGTCGAGTGAGGAGAACAACGCCCGCATCCGGATCGAGTTCAGCCCCGATGCCGACCTCGACGTCGCCGCCTCCGATGTGCGCGAGGCGGTCGCGCGCGCACGTCGCCAGTTGCCCGACGAGGTCGAGGAAGTCAACGTCCGCAAGTCCGACAACAATGCCGAGACCGTGGTCGACGTCGCCGTGCTGTCCGATCGGCTGCGTGCCGACGAGCTGACGCGAATTATCGAGACCGACATCATTCCCGAGTTCACCGCGATCGACGGCGTCGCCGACGTGCCGCTGTTCGGCAACCGCCAGCGCGTGCTGCACGTAACCGTCGAGCCGGCGCGGCTGGCACGCTTCGGACTGTCGGCCGCCGACGTCGCCGGGGTCCTGCGGCAGGCGCCGTTCGATATCCCGGTCGGCAGCTTCAAGTCGGCCACCCAGGAACTGCTGATCCGCGCCGACGCCTCGGCGGTCACCGAGCAGCAGATCCGCGACCTGACGATTACCGGCAACACCCGCATCCGCGATGTCGCCAACGTCTATTTCGGCCCCGAAGATGCAAGCTCACTGGTGCGGCTCAACGGCCGGCCGGTGATCGGTTTCGGCGTCGTGCGCCAGGCCTCGGCCAACACCATCCGGATTTCCGATGCGGTGCAACGACGCCTCGATGATCTGCGCCAGCGCTTCGACGAGCTGGAGTTCGTCATCACCAACGATAACGCGGTCTTCATCCGTGCCGCGGTGCGCGAAGTGCTGATCACGCTGGGCCTGGCGATCTCGATCGTCGTGGCCACGCTGCTGCTGTTCACCGGATCGCTGCGCGCCACGCTGGTGCCGGCGGTGACGATTCCGGTCGCGCTGGTCGGCACGGTGGCGTCGATCTGGCTGCTGGGTTTCTCGATCAACATCCTGACCCTGCTGGCGATCGTGCTGGCCACCGGACTGGTGGTCGACGACGCCATCGTGGTGCTCGAGAACATCCAGCGTCGACGCAGCCTCGGGCTGGGCGCGCGTGCGGCCGCGGTGCTCGGTACGCGCCAGGTCTTCTTCGCCGTGCTGGCCACGACGATCACGCTGATCGCGGTGTTCGTACCGATCGCCTTCCTGCCCAGCACCGCCGGACGGATGTTCCGCGAGTTCGGCATCGTGCTGGCCGCGGCGGTCGCCATTTCGTCGTTTGTTGCGCTGTCGCTGGTGCCGACGCTGGCCTCGCGCCTGCCGGCCGAGCAACGCCGCGGCGGGCTGTACGAGCAGCTGGCCCGGCTCGGCCGTCGACTCAATACCGGCTACCTCGCGGTACTCAAGGCGATGCTGTTGAGGCCGTGGACCACGCTTGCCTGTGCGGTGGTTCTGGCCGCAGCTGCGGCCGGGCTGTACGGCGCGCTCGATCGCGAGCTGATTCCGGCCGAGGATCGCGGCGTGCTGATCGTCAATGGTTCCGGCCCCGACGGCGTCGGCCTGGGCTACAGCCAGCAACAGGCCGACCGGATGGAGGCCATCGTCCAGCCGGTGGTCGATTCCGGCGATGGAAAGTATCTCTATACCGTGGTCGGGCGCTACGACGTCAACCGTGTACGCACGACCATTCCTCTGGTGCCGTGGGACGCGCGGGCGCGCAGTCAGCGCGAGATCGCCGAATCGGTGCTGCCCGAGCTGGAGCGGCTGCCGGGCGTTCGGGTCAGCATCTCCAGCCCGAACAGCCTGGACCTGGGCGATGCCGGCGATGGTCTGGAGATCGCCCTGACCGGACCGGACTATGACGCGATCTATCAGGCCGCACGGGCGCTGTCCGAACGCATCGAAAATGAAATCCCGTACTTGTCCGGTGCGCGCATTTCCTACCAGCCGACCCAGCCGGAACTGTCGGTACGGATCGATCGTCAGCGCGCCAACGATCTTGACGTGTCGCTGGACGAACTGGCCACCACGCTCCGGGCCATGGTCGACGGCGACGAAATCACCGAGCTCAGTGTGGGCGACGAGGCCATCCCGATTCGGCTCGATTCGATCACCGGCGCGGTCAACGATCCGTCCGACCTGGTCAACCTGTACGTCAAGACCGGCGCCGGCAACCTGGTGCCGCTGTCCAGCCTGGTGACACTTTCCGAGACCAGCATCGCCGCTCAGCTCGACCGGCGCGAGCAGCGAAGAGCGATTGCAATCGATGCCAACCTCGCCCCCGGCACGGCGCTGGCCGAGGCCATCGATGCTGTGCGCGCGCTGGCCGCCGAGACTCTGCCCGACGGCATCAACCTGCTTCTGCTGGGCGAGGCCGCCGAACTCGACGAGACCTCGAACGAAGTCGCGGTCACCTATGCGATCGCGCTGCTGGTGGTGTTCCTGGTGCTGGCCGCGCAGTTCGAGAGCCCGACCTCGGCGCTGGTCGTGACCCTGGTCGTGCCGTTCGGCATCGCCGCGGCCATCCTGGCGCTGTTTTTGACCGGTACCTCGCTGAATATCTATTCGCAGATCGGGCTGGTGATGCTGATCGGCTTGATGGCCAAGAACTCGATTCTGCTGGTCGAGTTTGCCGACCAGATGCGCGATGCCGGCAAGAACGTGACCGAGGCGGTGATCGAGGCGGCCGAAGTGCGCGCCCGGCCGATCGTGATGACGCTGATGTCGACCGTGCTCGGCGGCCTGCCGCTGATTCTCGGCGACGGCGCCGGCTCTGAAGCCCGCGCGGCAATCGGCTGGGTGATCTTCGGCGGTCTCGGTCTGGCCGCCGGCTTCACGCTGTTCCTGACACCCGTGGTCTACCGCCTGCTCGCGCCGCTGAGCAAGCCGCGCGCGCACGAAGCCGAGAAACTCGAACGCGAGCTGGAACAGGCGCGCGCCGATCTGCGCAGCGCTTGATCAACAACTCATCGACCCAATCTCTCTCGCCATAGCCCGCGCAAAGCGCAGAGTTGCCGCCATGACTTCAACACCTGCAAATCGTTTTGATCCCGCGCGCTGGCCTGCCGCCGAAGCGCTGGGCTTCGATGCCGACGTACAGGCACGAACCGCAAGCGCCTTTGCAAAGGTCCGTGACGTTGTGCCCGAGATCGAATGGCCGTTGCATGCGCCGCTGATCGATGCAATCAACCGCTTGAAGAAAGAACGCAACGCGGTGATTCTGGCGCACAACTACATGACGCCGGAGATCTTCCATTGCGTCGGCGATGCGACCGGCGATTCGCTGAAGCTGGCCCAGCTCGCGGCCGAGTCCGAGGCCGATGTCATCGTTCAGGCCGGCGTGCATTTCATGGCCGAGACGGCCAAGATCCTGTCGCCGGACAAGACCGTGCTGATTCCCGATCTCGAGGCCGGCTGCTCACTTGCCGCCTCGATTACCGGCGACGACGTGCGCCGAATCCGGCAGGCCTACCCCGACTATCCGATCGTCACCTATGTCAACACCTCGGCCGAGGTCAAGGCCGAATCCGACATCTGCTGCACATCGTCGAACGCGGTGCAGGTAGTCGAGGCGGCGGCCGCGCAATGGGGCTCGGACACCGTGATCATGATCCCGGACCAGTTCCTGGCGCGCAACGTCGCCAGCCAGACCGAGGTCCGGATCCTGACCTGGCAGGGCTCGTGCGAAGTGCACGAGCGCTTTACCGCAGACGAAATCGAGCAACTGCGCGTCGAGAACCCGGGTGCGATGATCATTACCCATCCGGAATGCACGCCGGAGGTGCTGAAAGCGGCCGATTTCGCCGGCTCCACCGGCGCGATGGCGGCGTTCGTGCGCGATCATCAGCCCAGCACCGCAATCCTGATCACCGAGTGCTCGATGAGCGACAACGTCGCCGTCGACAACCCCGGCACGCGCTTCATCCGCCCGTGCAACCTGTGCCCGTACATGAAGCGGATCACGCTCAAGGGCATCTACGAATCGCTGCGCGAAATGAAATTCGAAGTCGAAGTGCCGGCCGAGATCGCGGCCCGGGCGCGTGCCAGTGTGCAGTCCATGCTTGATCTGCCGTCCCTGGGCAAGCCTCCGGCGTTCGATACCCTCCGGCCCGCTCGGGCGGCCGAATTTGTCACCGTCTAAGTGGTGACCGAAGCGCCGGTCGTCATTGTCGGCTCCGGCATCGCCGGCGCCTGGGCGGCGCTGAAGCTCGCACCCGTTCCGGTTGTGATGCTGACCGGACGGCATACCGGCGGGGAGTCGTCGTCGGCCTGGGCCCAGGGCGGCATTGCCGCTGCACTTGGCCCGGACGATTCTCCGGAGCAGCACGCCAAAGACACAATTGCCGCCGGCGCCGGCCTGGTCGATGAACAGGTCGCGCTGGAGCTGGCGCGGGCCGCGCCCGATGAAGTGCGTGCGCTGGAAGCGCTGGGGGTGGCGTTTGAACACGCCGCCGACGGCGGCTGGTCACTGTCGCTGGAAGCGGCTCACTCGCGCGCCCGGGTCGCACGGGTCGGCGGCGATCAGGCCGGCGCGGCGATCGTGCAGGCGCTGGTTGCCGCCGTTCGCGCGGCCGACCACATTGAATTGCGCGAAGGCTGGTTCGGTGCCGGACTGCGGGCCGAACACGGACGCTGCCGCGGCGCGAGCGCACGCGACCCGCACGGTCGTCTGCACACACTGGCCGGGCGTGCCGTGGTGCTGGCCACCGGCGGGCTGGGCGGCTTGTATGCGGTGACCACCAATCCGCCCGGAAACCGCGGCCAGGCGCTGGCCTGGGCGGCGCGCGCCGGCTGCACCATCGCCGATCCGGAATTCGTCCAGTTCCATCCCACCGCAATCGACATCGGCCGCATGCCGGCCCCGCTGGCCACCGAGGCGCTGCGCGGCGAGGGTGCGATTCTGGTCGATGCGGCCGGCCGACGGTTCATGGCCGACGTCCATCCCGATGCCGAGCTGGCGCCGCGTGATGTGGTTGCGCGCGCGGTATTCGAGCAAAAAGCCGCCGGCCAAGGCGCATTTCTCGATGCGCGCGATGCGGTCGGAATCGAGTTTCCCAGCCGGTTTCCGGCCGTATTCCACGCCTGCATGGCGTTCGGCATCGACCCTCGTCATCAGCCCATCCCGGTCGCGCCGGCGGTGCATTACCACATGGGCGGCATCCGGACCGGGCTGGACGGCGCCACCGGCATCCAGGGGCTGCATGCGATCGGCGAGGTCGCCGGCACCGGCGTGCACGGTGCCAACCGGCTGGCCTCGAACTCGCTGGCCGAAGCGCTGGTCATGGGCGCGCGGGCCGCGGCGACGATTCGCGGGTCGGAGGCGTCGGCCCCACCGCATGACGGCGTCGGGATCGAAGCCAGCCCGCGGCTGCCCGAAGCCGCGCTGGACACGCTGCGCCGCGCGATGACCGCGCACGCCGGCGTGGTGCGCGATCGCGCCGGACTGGAGACACTGATCGACCAACTCGATCGGCTCGAACACGCCCACGGCGAGGCCGATTCGCTGCTCGCCGCGCGCTGTATTGCCACAAGCTCATTGCAACGCGAAGAAAGCCGTGGCGCGCATTGGCGGGCCGACTTTCCCGAACCCCTGGCAGCGGCCCGGCATACCTTTCTGACACTCGATCACCTTGAACGGACCCATCGCCCATGACCCGCGCTGCCGGCCCCGAACTCGAACGCATCGTCGACCTCGCCCTGATCGAGGATCTCGGCGGGCGCGGTGACATCACCACGACCGCGACCGTGCCCGACTCCGCGACCGGTCGGTTCCGGATCGTTGCGCGCGCGCCCGGCGTAGTGGCCGGCAGTCGCGCGGCTGCACTGACGTTCAAGCGGATTGACCCGACGATCGACGTGGCCTGGAAGCGCGGCGACGGCGAACGCGTCGAGGCTGGAAGCGTACTCGCCGAGATCAAGGGCCCGGCGCGCGGCATCCTGACCGCCGAGCGGGTGGCACTGAACTTCCTCGGCCGCCTGAGCGGGATCGCGACGCTGACCCGGGCGTTTGTCGACGCAGTCGCCGGTACTGACTGCGCGATCGCCCACACCCGCAAGACCACGCCGGGCCTGCGGGCGCTGGAAATCGAGGCTGTGCTGGCCGGCGGCGGCGCACCCCACCGCTTCGGACTGAGTGATGCGGTGCTGATCAAGGACAACCACGTCGCCATCGCCGGCGGCGTGGCCGAAGCGCTCCGGCGGGCGCGCGCATCGGTCGGCCACATGACCCGGATCGCGGTCGAGATCGACCGCCTCGATCAGCTCGACGAGGCGCTGGACGCCGGTGCCGAAAGCATCCTGCTCGACAACTTCAGCGTTGCAGCGCTCGAACAGGCAGTGCAGCAAACCGCCGGCCGCGCCGTGTTCGAAGCCTCCGGCGGCATCAAGCTGGAGAGCATCCGCGCCATCGCCGAAACCGGCATTGACGTGATCTCGATCGGCGCCCTGACCCACTCGGCGCCCAACCTCGATCTGGGCCTGGACGCGGTCTGATCCGACCGTGCTACCGTTGCGTTCTCCGATGCCGTGGAACATGCAATGACCGAACGCGAATTCGACTTGGTGCTGATGGGTGCGACCGGTTTTACCGGGCGCCTGGTGGCTGAACATCTGCTGGCCCGGCACGGCGCCGAGGGCAAGCTGAAATGGGCCCTGGCCGGGCGCAACCTGGACAAGCTTGCCGAGGTGCGCACAGGGCTGGGCGATGCGGCCCGGGCACTGCCGCTGATCCAGGCCGACAGCCACGACCGGGCCTCGCTGGACGCACTGGTGGCGCGCACCCGGCTGGTGCTGACCACGGTCGGCCCCTATGCGCTGCACGGCCAGCGCCTGGTTGCCGCCTGTGCCGAGTCCGGCACCGATTACTGCGACCTGACCGGCGAGGTGCCGTTCATGCGCGAGGTGATCGACGCCAATGAACAGGCCGCAAAAGCTTCCGGCGCGCGCCTCGTGCATTGCTGCGGCTTCGACTCGATTCCATCCGACCTCGGCGTCTGGTTCCTGCAACAGGCCGCAATCGAACGCTTCGGCCAGCCCCTGACGCGGGTGCGGCTGCGGGTCAAGGCAGCCAAGGGCGGCTTGAGCGGCGGCACCTTTGCCAGCATGCTCAACATTGTCGAGCAGGCGCGCGCCAACCCGGCGCTGGGCAAGATCCTCAAGAACCCCCATGCGATCTGCCCACCGGAGCATCGGAAAGGGGAGCGCCAGCCCTATGTCAACGGGCCGAAGTTCGACCCGGTGCTGAAAAGCTGGACCGCGCCGTTCATCATGGCCGCGATCAATACCCGCGTCGTCCACCGTGCCAACGCCCTGCAGGATCATGCGTATGGAGAGAACTTCCGCTACGACGAGGCGGTGCTGACCGGGCCCGGCTTCGGTGGACGGGTCAAGGCGACCACGCTGTCGGCCAGCATGGGTGCGTTTGCGCTCGGCGCCAGCCTGGCCCCCGGGCGAGCGCTTCTGAAGAAATTCCTGCCCAAGGGCGGCGAAGGCCCGTCGAAAGCCCAGCGCGAAGCCGGTTTCTTCAACATCGTCATCGCCGGCGAAACCGCCGATGGGAAGCAATTGCGCGCCCGGGTCAAGGGCGATCGCGATCCGGGCTACGGCTCGACCTCGAAGATGATCGGCGAGACCGCCGTGCTGCTGACCGAGACCGCGCACGAAACCACATCGGGCGGCTTCTGGACCCCGGCCACCGCACTCGGCCAGGCCCTGGTCGAACGCCTGGCCGAACATGCCGGGGTGACCTTCGCCGTGGACGAAAAGAGCGCCTGAGCCATGACCAAGCAGCCTGGCGAGTTCGAACTCGATCCGCGCCTGGCCGCCGACACGCTGCCGCTGGCCCGGCTGCCGCTGTGCGAGCTGCGCCTGATGAACGACCAGCGCTATCCGTGGCTGATCCTGGTGCCGCGCCGTATCGGTGCGGTCGAGTGGATCGACCTGGACGAGGCCGATCAGCAGGCGCTGTGGGCCGAGGTCCGGCAGGCCGCCGCAGCCCTGCGCGCCATGACCGCGCCGGACAAGCTCAATGTCGCCGCGCTCGGCAACCAGGTGCGCCAGCTGCACGTCCACCTGATCGCGCGCCGCCGCGAAGACGACGCCTGGCCGGACCCGGTCTGGGGACGTTACCCGGCGTTGCCCTACAACGACGGCGGCGAAGCATTCCGCGCCGAATTCCTGGCGCAGATGCCGGTGTCCTGAGGCTGGAACCCGGATCGATGATGCTGCGGCCGCTGTCAAGCGCCTGCCGCCAGCGGCATCCGAATGAGATCGATGTCGTCGAGCGCTTTCTCGCGCTACCGGGTCGGCCACATCACCGGCTCGGCCCGAATCGCTCGGAAGACGGTCAGGGTGATATTCTGCGGATATCGATCCAGTGATATCGATTCAGGGGCCTGGATTTCAAATGGGCAAGCAGGTCAGAACTGCAGGCGATGGAATCCGTGACCAGCTCGGAGGTCCGGGTTCACAGATCCTGACGCGGATGCGTGCGGACATTCGGCTGGCCGTCCTGACCCTTTACTGTCTGTCTGCAATGGCCTCCATCACGCCATTTGCGCTCTACAGGCTCTACGAAGGCAGGCTGCTTCTCGGCCTGGCCGAACTGGCGGTGGTCGGCGCCTTCGTGGTGTTGACCTTCATGGCCTGGCGATCGGGGAAAAGCCAGCTGGCTGCCGACCTGACCGCCTGTGCCGCCAGCGCGGGAACCGTTGCTCTTGTACTCCTGATGGACATCAATTACCTGTGGACCTTCAGCACGCTGGCCGGCAACTTCCTGATGGCACGCAGGTGGCTTGCGGTGCTGGCCAGCGTTGTGGTCGTTTTGAGTATCGGGCTGCAGCCTGCGGCCTTCCCCATCCTCACAGACCGGCTGACCTATCTGGCGGTATCCGTCCTGCTCAGCCTGCTCGGCCTGATCTACGCAACCCGGGTGAATCATCATTATGGTCAGCTCAACGACATGCTGTCGCGCGATGCCCTCACCGGCGCACTCAATCGCCGGGCACTCGACCATGACCTGCAGGCAATCACACGGGAGCCGGCCGGCTGGGAACACAGCCTGCTGATCCTGGATCTCGATGCGTTCAAGCAGCTCAATGACAACCACGGCCACGATGCCGGTGATCAGGCGTTGATCGATCTGGCTCGCATCGTTCATTCAAGCGTCCGCGAAAAAGATCGCTTCTATCGCTTTGGTGGCGACGAATTCGTGCTTCTGCTGCCGCATACCGCGCTGAGCGGCGCGCAAAGGGCAAGCGAAAAACTGCGCGAGGCCCTGCTCCATCAGCTCAAAGGACCCAGCGGAATCATCCGGGCGTCGATGGGGCTGGCCCAGAGCCTGCCCGGCGAGACCGCCGAGCACTGGATGAAACGCGCCGACGACGCGCTGCTGGCCGCCAAACAGGCCGGCAAGGATCGGGTCGTGACGGCAAGCTGATCGCCTCGACTCGGGCGCGGCCAGACTGCAGTCCAGCGCATCGGCGGTACAGACCGGAAACAGTCGGCAGGCCTTGATCAACCTGCGCCGAAAGGCGTATTCAAGCGGCTGGGCGAGCAGGCCGGGGTTACATTCCGGATCGAGGACTGACAGGCACCGACCCCGCCTGCGGGAGTCGGTGCCTGCAATTGACTCAGAATCGGCGCAGCACAATCCCGCCGAGCCCCAGCATCGCAAGCATGAGCAACAGCAGGGCCGGTTTGTCCAGCGTCGGGATCGGGGTGGCCGACGGTGCCGGCGGGGCGGCCACATCGGTGATTTCGTACAGCGCAACCGTACCGCTGACCTCGAAGGTCACGGCCAGCCATGGGTTGCCGGTCGGGGTCTGGTCGGCGGGAATAAAGTCCACGCCCTCGGCGCGCTCATCGCCGGCATCGACAAGGATCAGGTCGATGAACTGCGGATTGGTGGGGTCGGTAACCTCATAGACGAAGATGCCGCCGACGCGCTCCAGTCCAATGAACGCGAAACTGCGGCCGTTGATGGTGCCAACGTCGATACCCTCCGGCTCCGGGCCCTTGTTGTCGCTGCGCCCGTCCTCGTCGTTGAAAAATGGCAGGCCTTCCATCGCTGTGATCTGCTCGAGCTCATCACCGCTGTCCCAGACCAGCGCGCCGGTGACACCGTTCCAGACCGAAAAGGAACGCGCACCGTAGGCGACGATCCGGTCGAAGTCGCCATCTTCATCCGTGTCACCGGTAGCGGTCGTAATGTTCAGCCGGCCGAGGTTCTCATCAAGCTGCAGGGTTGCCGCGTCGGGAAAACTGGCCGCATCCAGGCGCACGTCTTTCAGACGATCTTCCTCGCTGAAACCGCCATAGTCGCGCGCATCCCCCTCGTTGGCCGAGAACAGGTAGGGCACACCGCCGATGGTCAGCGACGCAATCGAATCGGGCTGGTACATGCCGAGCACCGGCCAGTTGGCGATATTGATGCCATCGTCGCGATCACTGGCATCCAGACCGTTGCCGGCCAGCGAGTGGTCCTTGAAGCCCAGCGGAATCAGCGCGGTGACCGTGGCCGAGGCGATATCAACCACCGCCACGGCATTGTTTTCCTGCAACGAGACCCAGGCCGTGGTGCCGTCGGTGGTGATGTACTCCGGCTCCAGATCCTGGGCCACGGTCGCGCCGGGCCCGAAGATGCGGACGCCGGCCGGGGCATTGTCGTTGAAGGCGGTGAAGTCGGCCGTTTCCAGCGTTGCTGCGGCAACGCCGCCGCTCAAATCGATGATCGAGATCGAGCCTTCCGGATCGACCGTGTATGCGTCGTTGGGCTCGCCCTCGTTGGCGACCAGCAGAGTCTGACCGTCGGGCGTGAAGGTCACCATGTCCGGAAGCGCGCCGACGGTGATCTGGCCCAGCGTGGTGCCGGCCGCATCGAAGAACGCGACCACGCCCCGATTCTGCGCCGGATCGGCCTCGACAGCCACGGCGACGATGCCGTTGGCCACCGCGACACTGTTCGGACCGGCGCCGAACGAGGCCAGGCTGATCGAAGTCAGCGCAACCGGATTGGCCGGATCGCTCAGATCGAACCGATCCAGCGCGTTGGCAGCCGCATTGGTCGCGAACAGAATGTTCGATTCTGAATCGAACGCAGAGATCTCGGCACCGGCCTCGACACCGGCGCCAAATCCGGCCACGCGGGTAAAGGTCTGGGCATGCAATGGGGAAATGGCCACGACCATGACCATCACGATGAGCAGCTTGTGCATCGGGTTCTCCAGGAAAGGTCAAACCGCAAGCCTCGCGCCTAACGATGACGTCGGTGTGTCGGAAATATGGCAGCTTCGAGTCAACCTCCAGAGGATGGGGTTTCGGTGGGCTTCCGGCAGCTGCACCCGTGAACCAAACCCAACCCCGGTATCTGCTAGTCTCCGGGCCACTCACACACGCCAACAAAACCCATGCCGTTTGATCTCCGGAATGCACTGGACAACTATGCTGAAGCCGATCGGAATCAGTTCGATATCGTTACGCGCTTCAACCAGCTCCTGACCGAGCATGCCGGCTGCTTCGAACGCAGTTGCTGGGCCGGCCACATTACCGGCTCGGCATGGATCGTCGATCCGGCCGGCGAGCGCGTGCTGCTGACCCATCACCGCAAACTCGACCGTTGGCTGCAGCCCGGTGGCCACAGCGACGGCGATCCGGATACGCTGGCGGTTGCCTTGCGCGAGGCCGAGGAGGAAACCGGACTGACGGTATCGCCGGTCGATCGGACGATCTTCGATCTCGACATCCACCCGATCCCGGCGCGCGGTGATGATCCGGAGCACGAGCATTTCGATGTGCGATTTGCGCTGCGCGCGCTGACCACAGACTACGTCGTCAGCGACGAGTCGCACGACCTGGCCTGGGTGGCGATCGACGAACTGACCCGCTACACCGACGAGGAATCGGTGCTGCGCATGGCGCGCAAATGGCGCGAGCGGCTGGGCTGAGCACGCCCGATCGTTCGAGCTGCCCGACTTTGCATGATCGGATTCGACAGCCGCGCGCGGGTCGTTGACAATAGCGCATTGCAACCGATGCCCCACCGTCCAGACCGGGAGATGCCTGCATGGAAGCCGAACTGAAACCGGATGACGCACACGCGGCCGACGTGCTGGACAAAGAGCTGATCAACGCCGTGCTCGACGCGGTCGAGGCCGAGGACAGCAATCAGGTCAGCGAGCTGCTCGAACCGCTGCATGCCGCCGACGTTGCCGACCTGATCGAGCAGATCACATCCGAAGAGCGCGATGCACTGGTCGAGGTCTGGGGCGAGAACATCGACGGCGACATTCTGTCGGAACTCGATGAGAGCATCCGCGAACCGCTGATCGAGGCGTTGCCGCCGGAAGTGCTGGCCGAGGCCGTGCGCGACCTCGACTCCGACGATGTCGTCGACCTGGTCGAAGACCTTGAAGACGAACAGAAGTCGCGCGTGCTGGAAGTACTCGAGGCGGTCGACCGGATCGGCGTCGAAAGCTCGCTAGCCTACCCCGAGTACTCGGCCGGCCGCCTGATGCAGCGCGAACTGGTCGCGCTGCCCGAAGACTGGACCGTCGGCGAGGCGATCGACTTTCTGCGCCGGGCCGAGGAACTGCCCGACCAGTTCTACCACGTCATGCTGGTCTCGCCGAGCATGAAACCGGTCGCCTACGTCGCGCTCGGTCGGCTTTTGTCGTCACCGCGCGATGTCGCGCTGGCAACCATCGGCGAGGACAGCTTCCGCACCATCAAGGTCACCGATGAGGAGGCCGACGTCGCCTATCTGTTCAACCATTACCACCTGATCTCGTCTCCGGTCGTCGACGAAAACGGCCGGCTGGTCGGGGTGATCACGATCGACGACGCGATGGCAGTGCTCGATGAGGAGCACGAGGAAGACATTCTGCGCATGGCCGGCGTGGCCGATGACTCCAGCCTGGCCGACAGCGTGCTGGAAACCAGCAAGGGCCGCGCGCTGTGGCTGCTGGTCAACCTGGTCACAGCGATCCTCGCATCCGTGGTGATCAACCAGTTCACCGATTCCATCAATCAACTGGTCGCGCTGGCCGTGCTGATGCCGATCGTCGCCTCGATGGGCGGCAACGCCGGCACCCAGACCATGACCGTAGCCGTGCGCGCGATCGCCACGCGCGAACTGACGGCCAAGAACGCAATGCGCGTCAGCGGCCGCGAGATTGCAGTGGGCGCGATCAACGGCATCGCCTTTGGTCTGCTGATGGCGCTGGTCGCCGGCTTCTGGTTCGGCGTGCCGATGCTGGCGGTGGTCATTGCCGTGGCGATGCTGTTGACACTGATTGCCGCCGCGCTGGGCGGGATCGTGATTCCGATCGTGCTGGAGAAATTCAACATTGACCCGGCGCTGGCCTCGGGCCCGTTTGTGACCACGGTGACCGATATCGTCGGCTTCTTCGCGTTTCTCGGGCTGGCCTCGGTGATTCTTCTGTAGCCCGATTCAAACGGCTGCGCGACCGCAGCTCAGGCTGCAACCGCGGCCAGCACCGCCGGCAACTCGGTCAGCGCGCCGATCGTGGCGTCGGGCGCAAATTCCCATGGATCGAACACCTTTGCATCGGCGCGATTGATCCAGGCCGCGTGCAGGCCGGCGGCGCGCGCACCGATCACGTCGAACGGATTGCCCGAGACCAGCCAGGCCGCATCGGCCGCCACATCAGCGACCTGCAACAGGTGCGCGTACACCATCGGATCGGGCTTGAAGCTCGAAACCTCGTCGCAACTGACGATCCCTTCGAATGCCGCGTCGATGCGGGCATGTTCAAGCAGGCCGGCCACGGCATCGCGGGTGCCGTTGGAAAACGCAAAGCAGCGATAGCCGGCGGCATTGAGTTCATCCAGCGCGGCACGCGCATCGTCGAACGCCGGCAGTTCGCGGTAGACCGCCAGCAGGCGCTCACGCGCGTGTCGATCCAGCGCCAGTCCGTGCGCGGCCAGACTGTAGTCCAGCGCATCGGCGGTGCAGACCGGAAACGGTCGGTAGGTCTTCATCAACCCGCGCCGAAAGGCATACTCGAGCTGCTTGTCGCGCCAGGTCGCCGACACCGCCGCGGCCGAATCGCCGACCAGGCCACGCAGTTGATCGAGCACGCCGTCGGTATCGATCAGCGTGCCGTAGATATCGAAAGCCAGAATCGGACGGGATGCAGACTGCGTCATCGGATCGGCCACTCAGCGTCCGCGCCGCGCCGGCAGCGAGACCAGCGCGATGCCAAGCAGGATCACCAACCCGGCGGCAATCAGCCGCGGTGTCAGCGGCTCGGCCAGCAGCAACACACCGGCGATCGCGACCAACACCGGCACGCCCAACTGCGCGACGGCCGCGGTATGGGCGCTGATGACGGCGAGTGCGGCGTACCAGATCACGTAACCGCCACCCGAGGCCAGCATGCCCGAGGCCAGCGCCAGCCAGATCCCTTCAAGGTCCAGTTGCGTCTGACCGATCAGAACGACCGACAACAGCACAGCCGGCAGACTGGCGCGCAGGAAATTCTCGGCCGTTGCCCGGGCCGGATCACCGCTGCCCCGGGCGCGCAGCGAGTACACGCCCCAACACACTCCGGCCGCAAGCATCATCGCGGCAGCCGCCGGTGGCGGTGCGGCCAGGCCCGGCAACAGCAGCCACACCAGCCCGGCCACGGCAAGCACGAAGCCGGCCCATTGCCGCGGCCGCAGGGGCTCGCCGCGCGACAGGCTCCAGCCGACCATGGTTGTCTGCACCGCGCCGAACAACAGCAACGCACCGGTCGCCGCGGTCAGCGAAAGATAGGCCAGCGCAAACAGGATCGCGTAGCCGTACAGCGCGCCGGCCGAAATCCAGGAGCCGCGCCCGGCTGCCGGGTCGCGGCGCAAGCGCACCAGCACCATCAGCATCAGCGCGCCCGAAACAATCCGCAGCGTGGTGAACGAAACCGGATCGATGCCGGTCTCGGTCAAGGCCGCGCGCGCCAGGATCGAGTTGGCCGACAGCGGGATCATCGCCGCCAGCACCAGCAGCAACGGTTTCAGCACCGCGTTTTCCACCCGGTCTTCGGCAGACGCGCGCGCCCGGCTCACTCGTCCGCCAGCTGCCCGTGCAGGTAGGCGTAGATCAATGCACTGAGGTAGGCGCGCTGCTTCAGGTTGGCGGCACCGCCATGGCCACCCTCGATGTTTTCGTAGTACAGCAGATCATGACCCTGGTCGAGCATCTTCGCGACCATCTTGCGCGCGTGACCGGGATGGACGCGGTCATCGCGGGTGGAGGTGGTGAAGAATGCACGCGGATAGTCGGTCCCGCCGGCGACATTCTGATACGGCGAGTACTGCGAGATGTAGGCCCATTGTTCCGGGTCGTCCGGATTGCCGTATTCGGCCATCCAGCTCGCGCCGGCCAGCAGCGTGTGGTAGCGCTGCATGTCCAGCAGCGGCACCTGGCAGACGACGGCGTTGTACAGGTCCGGGCGCTGCACCATCACCGCTCCGACCAGCAGGCCGCCGTTGCTGCCGCCCTGGATGCCGAGATGTTCGGGTGCGCTGATACCGCGCGCGATCACATCCTCGGATACCGCGATCAGATCATCGAACGCGCGCTGGCGGTTTTCCTTCAACGCGGCCTGGTGCCACTTCGGCCCGAACTCGCCGCCGCCGCGGATATTGGCCAGCACATAGACACCGCCACGGCTCAGCCAGGCCGAGCCAGTGAGGCCCGAATAGAACGGCGTACGCGAAACCTCGAAGCCGCCGTAGGCCGAGATCAGGGTCGGGTTTGTGCCATCGGCCTCGAAGCCCGGCGGCGTGACCACGAAGTAGGGAATCTGTTCGCCGTCGGCCGAAGTTGCCTGGTACTGGGCAACGTTCATGCCTTCGGAATCGAACCAGGCCGGCTCGGCGCGCACCTGGCGATGGCGGTCAGCCAGGGCGTCGGCCTCGAACAGCGTCGACGGGGTCAGAAACCCGGTGTAGTTGTAGAAAAAGCGATCGGACTTGTCGTCGGCGGTAACCACCGAGATCGCGCCCATTGCGGGCGCGGCCAAAGGCGCGGACTGCCAGCCGCCTTCGCCGTGGGTGAAGCGCAGCAGCCGGCTGACGACGTTGTCGAGCACGGTCACGACCAGGGCCGACTCGGTTGTCGTGACCCCGGCGATGGACGCGCGCGCATCGGGCTGGAACACCACCTCCAGCGTGGGCGTATCGGTCTTGAAGCTTTCGATCGGCCCGGCCACCAGCGCGCCCTGGGCGTAGCGCTGGCCGGCGACCTGCCAGTCGGATTTCAGCTGCACCAGCAACTGGCCGTCGAGCAGCCCGGAAAGCTCGGCATCTTCCGGAATCCGGATGCGTTCCAGTTCACCGTCTGTGTAGTGGTAGTACTGGCGGGTGAAGAAGCTCGGCAAGCGGACGATCAGATCGTAATGATTATCGCCGTCCCAGATCCGAACGCCGCTCACCGCCACATCGGTCTTTTCGCCCTCGAACACCAGCGTTGATGCTTCCGGCGCCGTGCCACGCTGCCAGATGCGCACCGTGCGCGGGTAGCCCGAATCGGTCATCTCGTCAGCGCTGAAAGCCGGGCCGAAGAACACGCTGTCGCGGTCGCGCCAGCCGATGCTGCTCTTGGATTCGGGCAGCACGAAGCCGTCTTCGACGAAGCTGCGCGTGGCCAGGTCGAACTCGCGCCGCACGGCGGCGTCGGCGCCGCCGATCGACAGGCCGACCAGGCAGCGGTCGTAGTCGGGGTAGCGGCAGCCCGAGCCGGCCCAGACCCAGTTCGCATCGTCGGCTTCGGCCAATGCGTCGATATCGAGGATCACGTCCCAGTCCGGTTCGCCGCCGCGATAGCCCTCCAGCGAGGTAGTGCGCCAGATGCCGCGCACATGCTCGGCATCGCGCCAGAAGTTGTAGACCGCCCCGCCCATCAGCGACGGATAGGCAATGCGCTCGTCGGAGGTGAGGATTTCCAGCGCGCGCTGGTGAATGTCATCGAACAGCGGATGCGCTTCCAGCTCGGCCAGCGACAATTCGTTCATGCCGCGCGCCCAGGCCAGCGCGTTGGCGCCTTCGACGTCCTCGAGCCAGAGATAGGGGTCTGTTTGGGCCATGGTCAGGGTGCTCAGCGCCAGCAGCGCGGAAATCAGGGTGGATTTCATCATCGTGTCTCGTTGATGGTTTATTGCGGCATTCTTGCAGAAGCACGAGCCTGTGGCCAGTGCCATTGGTTCAATCCACCGACTTCGGCCACTGTTCGGCATCGATGGTTTCAAGGTAGGCGTGCCAGGTGGCAAAACCCAGCAGCGGGATGACCACGACCAGGCCGAGGCCGAGCGTGGCGAAGCCGAGCCCGGTCAGGGCAACGATCAGGGCGATCCAGACCACCATCGCCGGTTTGTTGCGCAGCACCGCGTTGATGCTGGTGATGCAGGCGGTGATCATGTCGGCATCGCGGTCGACGATCATCGGCAGGGAAAACGCTGCGGCCGCAAACGTCACCAGCGCGAAGATCGAACCGACCGCCGAGCCGATCGCAAGAAAGCGCGCCAGCGCCAGCCAGTCAATGACCTCGCCGGGTGGAAAGAACACGTGCACCATCACGCCGGCGCGCACCCAGACCAGAAAGATCACCAGCAGCACCAGCGCGAACACCAGCGTATCGCGTAGCACCAGGCGCATGCGACGCACCGAGCGGCCGAGCGACGGCGTCTCGCCGCGGGCGCGCTGGCGGCTGATCGAATACAGACCGGTGGCCAGCAGCGGGGCGATGAAGATGAAACCCGAGAGCATCGAGAGCACCAGCACATAGCTGCCGAGCTGCCAGGCCAGCGCCGAGACCGCGCCGCTGATGGCGAACACGATCAGCCCGTAGACCAGGCTGACCGGCATTGCGGCGCGGTAATCGCGCCATCCGGCCGCCACCCAGGCCAATGGCGCGCGCGCATCCAGCCTGCGGCACGGCGCGAGAAACGGGCGGTCACGGGTCACCGGTGTGGACATTGATTCTGCAAGCATCAAGCGCAAAGGCTGGCGCATACTTTAGCGACAAGCACCCAAGCGCCGCAAGCCACTGCAACCGCACCGTGCCTACGATTCGCTTTCAACTGGCCATCGATGCCGCCGAACTGATGCGCTACTACTCAGGCCGGGCGCGACGCGTGCGGGTGCGCGCCGAAGACGGCCGCATCGTCGACTTCGATGCCCGCCACCTGCGTACCGTCGTCGATACCAACGGCGTGCACGGCCGCTTCGAAATCGAAACCGACGCCGCGGGCCGCTTCGCCGCGCTGCGGCGCGTGTAAGCGCAAGGCCTTCCGGTCCGGCCGCGACGCGGCGCCGGGGCACACTGGCGCGCAAACCCACGCCCGGTTGTGCGCCGCACAAAAGCGGCGTATGCTGTGAGCCGACCGAACGTTCCTGCTCCGGAGGCCACCACCATGAACCTGCTGAACCCGCTCGAAGCGACCCGCTATTTCGTCGACGCCGCGCAGCGCTCGGTGCTGTTCATGGATACCCTCCGGCGGCGCGGCAACCAGACCCTGGAGCACCGCGACGCCGGCAAGCCGCCGGTGCTGGTGTTCGACTACGAGACCGTGCTCGACGGCGCGGCCTTCGAGCGTCCGTGCAACTACATGCTGCTGCGCGTGCTGCCAAGCGACGAGGTGCCGACCGACCCGAACCGTCGCCCGTTCGTGGTGTTCGACCCGCGCGCCGGTCACGGGCCGGGCATTTCCGGGTCCAAGGAATCCAGCCAGGTCGGTGTTGCGCTGCGCGCCGGTTACCCGGTCTACTTCGTCTCGTTCAAGCCCGAGCCGGTGCCGGGCCAGACCCTGCGCGACGTCGCCGCGGCTGAAATCCGCTTTCTGCGCAAGGTCGCCGAACTGCACCCGGACTCGCCGCGCCCGGCCATTGTCGGCAACTGCCAGGCCGGCTGGGCGATCATGATGCTGGCCGCGCACGCGCCCGAACTGGCCTCGATGGTGGGCATTGCCGGCGCACCGCTGTCGTACTGGGCCGGGGTCGAGGGGCGCAACCCGATGCGCTACTTCGGCGGCCTGACCGGCGGCAACTGGGTCTCGGCGCTGGCGGCCGATGCCGGCGGCGGCGTGTTCGACGGCGCCCATCTGGTGTCGAACTTCGAGAACCTCAACCCCGGCCACTCGCTGATCGGCAAGCCTTATCGGCTGTATGCCAACGTCGATGAGGAAGCCGAGCGCTTCCTTGAGTTCGAGCGCTGGTGGGGCGGCTATTTCCTGCTCTCGCGCGAGGAAATCGTCGAGCTGACCTCGGAACTGTTCGTCGGCAACAAGCTGACCCAGGGCAAGATCCTGGCCGATGACGGCTCGCCGATCGATCTGCGAGCGATCCGCGCGCCGATCGTCGTGATCGCCTCGGAGGGCGACAACATCACGCCCCCGCCGCAGGCACTGAACTGGATTCTCGACCTGTACGCGGACGTTGACGAAATCCAGGCCAACGAGCAGACCATCGTCTACACCGTGCATCCCGACATCGGCCACCTCGGCATCTTCGTGTCCGGCAAGGTCGCCGCACGCGAGCACGATTCGCTGGTCAATTCGCTGGACCTGATCGACACGCTGGCCCCGGGCCTGTACGAGATGGTGATCGACGAGATCTGCCACCAGACCGACCAGGGCGAGGTCTGCGACGCCTACACGCTGCACTTCGAGCCGCGCACGCTCGACGATATCCGCGCCTACGACGACGGCCGCGCCGACGAGGAACCGTTCCGCGCCGTGGCGCGTTTCTCGGAAGTCAACGAGGGCCTGTATTCGGCCTTCATGGCGCCCTGGGTGCGGGCGCTGGCCAGTCCCGGCATGGCCCAGGTCAACCGTCTGGTCAACCCGCAGCGAATGCGCTACACAATTTTTTCCGACGCCAATCCGTGGATGGCCGGGGTCAAGATGGCCGCCGATCTGGTGCGCGCCAACCGCGTCAGTGCACCGGCCTCGCACCCGCTGCGGCAGGCGGAACGGGGCCTGGTCGAGTCCTTCCAGCGCAGCCTCGAGCAGTTCACCGAGC
This sequence comes from Wenzhouxiangellaceae bacterium, assembly GCA_032251355.1. Classification (GTDB taxonomy): domain Bacteria; phylum Pseudomonadota; class Gammaproteobacteria; order Xanthomonadales; family Wenzhouxiangellaceae. The sequence goes on along the minus strand of JAVVDV010000005.1, from coordinate 75,630 downwards.
AGCGCGACCTGGCCGTCGAGCGCGTGTTCAAGCTGATCTGGACGCACCCGCTGGTGCAGGCGCTGGCCGGCGAGATGGCCACCCACAGCGATGCGCGCAAACCCGTGGCCAGCCAGCGGCGCATCCTCGACCAGCTGCGTGACCTCAAGCTCAAGGCGATTGCCGCGCGCGAGCATCGCGGCGATTTTGCCGATGCCGTGCTGCGCGTGGTATACGCCGCGATCAAGGCCGGCAAGCGCATCGACGCCCAGGCCTTTGCCGCCGCGCGCGAGATCTGGAGCAAGCACGAACGCTTCGAATCGCTGGATCGCGATCACTTCATCGAAAAGGCACGCGAGGCCGCGCTGATGGTCGCGGTCGACGAACAGGCCGCGCTGGCCGCACTACCCGAACTGCTGCCGACCCAGAAGGATCGCGACGAGGCACTCTACATCATCCGCCGCATCATCGAACTGCACCCCGACACCGCCGGCGAACTCGGCCGCGTGCGCGAGCGCGTCGAGCAACTGCTGGCCGACTCGCCGCCGGCTGCGGCGGCCTGAGCTAGTGGGCCATGCGGGTAATAAGGTAACGCTCAGAGCCACTGTGCTGGTGCGAATCAAGGCGCGTTTCGCAGGGAATGGCAGCGTCCTTGCCAAGAAACGCAACGCCGAGTCGCGCCAGCACAGTGACTCCCGAAGGGCCGCCGCACAAGCGCCGTGGGCTGCGTTCCGCTCGCTTGAATTGGCGATGGCCAGTCCTGCGCTCGCGCGCCTTGCCCACGACGCTTGTGCGACGGCTGAGCGTTACCTTATTACCCGCATGGCTCACTAGCCGTCGGTGCGAATCCTCGGATCGAGCTGGCTAAGCGCGGTGGCCAAGTCGGACTGCCCGGTCGTGCGCAGTTGTTCGAGCGTGTAGTTTCGCGTTGCGTGTGGCGTGGCGCCCCAGTCGACCACGTTGCCGTGCTCATCGACGGTCATCTCGACGGTGCGCAGGAGACGGCTTCCGGTGACTTGCATGCGACGCTCGACCCGATAACGGCCATTTTCGAGCTTTTCGACCTGTCGCACATCTGCCATCGCCTCGACCAGATCCCGCACCGGCTCCGGCAGTTCCAGTTTCTGATCGGGGGATTCGGCCAGCACGACAGCAGGGCTGGCAAGTGCCGCCAGCACCATCCATTTCGCCAGCATTCGCTTTGTCATGACAAGCTCCGAAAACAGCGGGTGGGTTCATGATACTGACAACGCGGTGCCGGGATGGTTCGCGGCGGTCGGATTTGGTCAACGACAGCGCCTGAAGCTTTCGGAGTCATCCCTGATACAGTCATGCCTCAATCGAACCGGGAGGCGGCAGCGATGCCGAGAGTGACCCTGATCGGCGCCGGCTTCGGCGCGCTGACGGCGTTGACGACCCTGCGCCGATGCGACCGTGATCTGGAGATCGACCTGATCGCGCCGAAGCCGGAATTCGTGTTCTACCCGGCCACGATCTGGATTCCGACCGGACAGATCGAGCCGGCACAGGTGGAAATCCCGCTGCAGCCGCTGTTCCAGCGCCTGCGCGTGCGCTTCCACGCCGCCCGCGTCAGCGCGATCGAGGCCGACGGCCGCAGCGTGATTGCCGACGGGCAGCGGATCGAAAACGACGGCCTGATCATCGCCGCCGGCGCGCGCTACCTCGACACCATCCCCGGCCTCGAGCACAGCTTTGGTCCGTGCGGCGGCGTGGCCGAAATGCAGCGGCTGGGCGAGCAACTGCGTGCGCTGGACGGCGGCCGGCTGGTGTTCGGACTGGCGGAAAATCCGGACGAGCCGGGCGCGCGGCGTGCCGGACCGCTGTTCGAGCTGCTGTTCGGCATCGAGACCTGGCTGCGCCGATGCGGTCGATGCGAGCACTTCGAACTGGTGCTGGTTGCCGAAAGCGAGCAGCCCGGCGGCAAGTTCGGGCCCGGCGTGGTCAAGCGTCTATTGACACGCATGCGCGCGCGCGGAATTGGCGTGCGGCTGGGCGAGCGCACCACGCGCGTCGAGGCCGACCGGGTCGTGACCGATCGCGGCGAGATCGGATCGGACCTGACGGTGTTCATGTCCGGCCTGACCGGGCCGCGCTGGCTGAGCGAGACCACGCTGCCGCGCTCCCCCGGGGGGCTGGTGGCCACCGACGAGCACTGCCGCGTGACCGGGCTGGACCGGGTCTACGCGGTCGGCGATATCGCCAGTCATCCCGGTCCCGACTGGCTGCCGCGACGCGGCCACAACGCCGATCTGCACGCCGCTGTGGCCGCTCGCAATCTGCACGCCGAGCTCGGCGACAAGCCGGTGAGCCGTCGCATCCGGCCGGAAATGATGGCCGTACTCGACATGCACGACCGCGCCATGCTGATCGCGCGCAAGGGCGGCTTGCGCATCACGCTGCCGACCTTTTTCGGCTTTCACTGGCTCAAGCGGGCGTTCAGCTGGAATTACGTGCGCAAGTACCGGAAGTAGCCGGGTCACGAGCGAGCTCGGCGCGTTCGCGCAGGGTCGGCATCAGGTCCAGAAAGGCCTGCTCGATCGCAGGCTCGAGTTGATCCAGCAGTTCAAGGCCGCGGGCCAACGGTTCCCGGCGACCGTGGCGACGCGCCAGCAGCTCGAAGATGCGCTCAAGCATCGCGCGCTCGCCGTAGCGACACCACAAACCAACCTCGCGCGCCCAGCCGGTGAAGCGCTGCATGCGCGGCGGCATCAGGGCCTGGCGTTGTTGCAGGTGACGATCGACCTGACCGGCAAAGTGCGTGATCGAGCGCGGGCCGAAGCGCGTCCAGTGGCGATCGAGCATATGGTCGAACAGCACATCCAGGATGATGCCGGCGTAGCGCCGCCAGGGTCGCTGCAAACTTTCCAGCAACTCACGCACGACCGGATGGCGGTCAGTCCAGACATCAATGCTGCGGTGCAATCGCACGCCGGCGGCAATGCCCGGCGGTAGCGTGGCCAGGATCTCGCGGCCGCGCACGTGGTCGGCCAGCAACGCCCCGAACTGCAACTCGGGATCGTCGCCGGCCAGCACCAGGTGAGCGAGGTGATTCACGGTGCCCCGCGCCCGGACCGGGTTCAGGCCGCGTCGCGGATGGCCTGGCCGGTTTCGCCGACACCGGCCTGCAGCTCGCGGATGTCGAAGTCGTCGACAGCGACGATTTCCATCACCCGCTCGCGCACCGAACGCATGAACTCGGCTTCCTGGGCGGAAAACACGCCGGCCTCGCACGCGGCATCGATCTGCTGTTCAAAGGTGTAGCCGGTCACCTTGCCGGACCGCACCGCCTTGAGCAGGCGGCGCTCCAGCGGTTCGGCGGCGATCACATCCGGCAGCAGCGCTTCCATGTTGCCGGGCACGTGGCCGGGCCGGTCGGCCTTGTAGCAGCCGCGGGTCAGGCGTTCGCGGGTTTCCGACGGCGACAGCATCAGCGCCGCGACCTTGTGTCCGAGTCGGTCGTTCGGCCGACGCTCGTTGGCACCGAGTGGAAACACGATCCGGCGCAGCAGCGGACGGGCCGGTGCGATCGGGTAATTGTCGATCACGCCCTTGAGCGCCTCCTGGATGCGATAGATCGCATCATGGAAGGCCCAGGCCAGGATCGGCTGGTCGGTGGCCGGGCGGCCTTCGTGCTCGAAACGCCGGAGCATGGCCGCAGAAATGTACAGCCAGCTCAGCGCATCGGCCAGCCGGCCGGAGACCTTTTCCTTCATCTTCAGCTTGCCGCCGTAGGTCGACATCGCCACATCGGCCATCAGCGCGAACGAGGCGGAGTAGCGACTGAGCTTGCGGTAGTAGGCCGAGGTCTTGCGATCGCCCGGAACCGCGGCGAAGCGACCGCGGCTCAGGCCGAGCACGAACGAGCGCGAGGCGCACGAAACGGTGTGGCCGATATGGCCGAACAGCAGGCGATCGAACTCACGCAGTTGGGTCTCTTCGTCGTCGATGGACAGCGCTTCAAGCTCCTTGAGCACGAACGGATGGCAGCGGATCGCACCCTGGCCGAAGATCATCATCGAGCGGGTCAGGATATTGGCGCCCTCGACCGTGATCCAGATCGGCGAGCCCTGCCAGCCGCGACCGAGGTAATTGCGCGGGCCGAGAATCACGCCCTTGCCGCCATGGATGTCCATCGCATCCTTGATGATCTCGCGCGACAGTTCGGTGCAGTGATACTTGGCCAGCGCGCCGGGTACGGCCGGTTTTTCGCCGGCATCGACCTCCGATGCGGTCTGGCGCGACAGCGCGCTCATCGCATACGTGTTGGCCGCAATGCGCGCCAGCGCTTCCTCGATGCCCTCGAAGCGACCGATCGGCAGGTTGAACTGCTTGCGGATGCGTGCGTAAGCACCGGTGGCCAGGCAGGCCAGCTTGGCGCCACCGGTGGTCGAAGACGGCAGCGAGATCGCGCGACCGACCGACAGCGACTCGATCAGCATGCGCCAGCCCTTGCCGGCGTACTCGGTGCCACCGAGCAGGGTATCGAGCGGCACGAACACATCGGTGCCGCGGATCGGGCCATTCGGGAACGGGTTGTTGAGCGGCAGATGGCGACGGCCAATGTCCATGCCGGGCGTATCGGCCGGGATCAGCGCGACCGAAATGCCAATGTCTTCGACCTCACCGAGCAGGTGGTCGGGGTCGTACAACCGGAACGCCAGGCCAACCACGGTCGCGACCGGTGCCAGCGTGATGTAGCGCTTGTCGAAGGTCAGGCGCATGCCCAGCACTTCCTTGCCCTTCCACTGGCCCTTGCAGACCACGCCGTAATCTGAAATCGAGGTCGCGTCGGAGCCGGCCGTGGTCGAGGTCAGACCGAAACACGGAATTTCCTCACCCGAGGCGAGGCGCGGCAGGTAATGATTCTTCTGTTCTTCGGTGCCGTAATGCAGCAGCAGCTCGGCCGGGCCGAGCGAGTTGGGCACGGCCACGACCGAACCGACCGTCGCGCTCATGCCGCCAGCCTTTTCCAGCACCGCGCGGTGCGCAATGGCCGAAAAACCCAGCCCGCCGTATTCCTTCGGAATGATCATGCCGAAGAACTTGTGCTGCTTGAGATGCTGCCAGGCCTGTTCGGACAGATCAACGCGGTAATGGGTGAACTCCCATTCGTCGATCAGGTGGCACAGCTCCTCGCACGGCCCATCGACGAAGGCCTGCTCTTCCGGCGTCAGTTCCGGCAGCGGCTTGTTGATCAGCTTGCGCCAGTTCGGCTTGCCGGTGAACAGTTCGCCCTCGAAGCCGACCGTGCCGGCCTCCAGCGCGGTGCGTTCGGTGTCCGAGATCTGCGGGGTCATCTTGGCGAAGATCTTCAGGACCGGCGCGGTGACCAGGTTCTGCCGCCACGGCAGATAGTTCAGCGGTGCGGCGACAACCGCAAACAGCAGCCAGCCGAGGGTCAGGGACAGCACTCCGGGCTCGCCGGCAATGGTAAATGCCAGCAGGGTCGCGGCCACTGCCGCGGTCCAGATCAGGATCGAGGTCCGCACAAAGCTGCAGGCCACCGAAACGGCCAGCAGTGCGACGACGAACAACAGCAGCATCAGCATTTTAGTTCTCCCCGTGGGGTGTGCTTTTTCAGGAAGGGCACCACAGCGGTCAGAAAGCGATCGTTGGTGTCACCGGCCACCATGTGACCGGCTTCGGCGACCGAAACGTGCTCGGCATGCGGCGCGAGTTTGCGGAATTCCGCGACGTGCTCCTCGCCGATCAGTTCCGACAGGCCACCGGAGATCAGCAGAGTCGGTTTCTTGAGCTTGCGCGCGGCAGTCTTGAGCCGGCTTTGCAGGTTCTTGCTTTTTTCTGCCAGCGCCAGCAGGGCCGGGTCCCAGTGCCAGTACCAGCGCCCGTCGCGGCCCTGACGCAGGTTGCGCTTGAGCCCGTCGGCAGTCTCGAGCACCTTGCGGTGCGGCAGGAATGAACGCACCGCCGCGCGCGCCTCGTCAACCGAGGCGAAACCCTTGGGGTACTGGCGCATGAACGCCAGCATCGCCTCGACACCCTTGTCGTCCCAGCGCGGCGCAATATCGACCAGCACCAGGGCGCGCAGATCCACCGGCGGCTTCTCCGAATGCGCCAGCAACGCGGTCAGTCCGCCCATGGATGCACCGACCAGCAACGGCGGTTCGCGCAGCGATGTACACACGCGCCGGAAGTCCTCGGTGAACTGCTCGAACACGTAGCGGCCGCCACGCACCCGGTCGGAACGGCCGTGGCCGCGCGCGTCGTAGCTGACGGCCTGCCAGCCACCCGCCGCGAGCTGGCGGGCGGTTTCGTCCCAGGCCAACTGGGTCTGGCCAAAGCCATGCATCAACAGTACGCAAGGGGCGCGTTCGTGGCCACGGTAGCGCACGTCCAGGCGCACGCCATCGTCGGTCCAGATCTCGCGCCGGCGCACGTCCTGATTGTGAAGATTTCGTATCGCTTCCATGAATCCAAGTATGCGTTTGCGGGCGCGAAGGGTCAATCGTGCCGGCGACAAGCGGCCGGTTCAGGCATCGAGATCGGGGATTTGCCTCGACTCCCACCACGCGATCTGGTCCTTGAGCTTGAGCTTGCGCTTCTTCAACCGGGTCAGCTGCAGCTGATCCATGGTCGGCGATTCGGCCAGCCGACTGATGGCTTCGTCGAGATCACGGTGCTGGGATCGCAGTTCTGTCAGGATCGTGGCGATTTCGGACGGCGAATCGTCCATTGCAAGGGGGCTCCACTGACGATCGCAGGCCAAAGGCCGCCCGGATCCATTGCCCAGTCTAACAATTCGCGCCGGGAATGCAAGCTTTCGAATGTATCATGATGAACCGATCCTCGTTGCCTCGGACCAATGCCTGCGAGCGCATGAATCATCCCCAGCGTCACAAGTACGAAGACGACAAGCTGTTCAAACGCCTGCGTGGTCTGACCGGCAAGGCGATCGGCGATTACGGCATGCTCGCCGACGGCGACCGCGTGATGGTGTGCCTGTCCGGCGGCAAGGACAGCTTTGCCATGCTCGACTTGCTGCTGAGCCTCAAGCGGCGCGCGCCGGTGGATTTCGAGCTGGTGGCGGTCAATCTCGATCAGAAGCAGCCGGGCTTTCCCGAGCACGTTCTGCCGGAGTATCTGGACGGAATCGGCGTGCCTTGGCACGTGATTGAACGCGATACTTATGCGGTAGTCAAGCGCATCATCCCCGAGGGCAAGACCACCTGCGGCCTGTGCTCACGCCTGCGCCGGGGTAATCTCTACAGCTTCGCGCGCGAGCACGGCTTCAACAAACTCGCGCTCGGGCACCATCTCGACGACATTGTCGAGACCTTCTTTCTGAATCTCCTGCACGGCGGCACCCTCAAGGCGATGCCGCCGAAGCTGAAAAGCGATGATGGCGAGCACATCGTGATCCGCCCGCTCGCCTACTGCCGCGAGCACGACCTGGCCCGGCTGGCCGAACGACGCGGCTACCCGATCATCCCCTGCAACCTGTGCGGCTCGCAGCCCGGGCTGCAACGCCAGGCGATCAAACGCATGCTGGCCGACTGGGATCGAGCCCAACCCGGGCGCAGCGATACCATCTTCAAAGCGCTGTGCAATGTCGCCCCTTCGCAACTGTGTGATCGCGCGTTGTTCGATTTCCTGGCGCTGGATGCCCAGGCCGCCACGCACTCGCCGGATGCCGTCGCCTGGCTGCGGCAATCCGACGAGCGCACCGTCACGGGCTGATCGTCATGGGTGACGGGCATGACTTCCCGCCCTTTCGCACGCTGCCAACCTGGCGCTACGATGGCATAGCTAAACCGCGATGAAAACAATGACTACCAACATCAACTCGATTCGACTCTGGCTGATACTTGCAACAACGGCAATGCTGGCAGGTTGCCCGAACATCAATAGTGACCTGGCGCTGGCCGATGGCGAACGCTCCGGGGGCGATCTGGAGACCGTCAACGGATCGGTATCGGTCGGCGAGGGTGCCACGGTTGCAGGCGACGTCGGCACCATCAACGGTGCGGTCACGCTCGGCGCGAACAGCCGTGCCGAAGGCGTGGAAACGGTCAACGGTCGCATTCGCATCGGCGACGGCGCTGAATTGGCGCGCGCCGAGAGCGTCAACGGCGCGATCGAAATCGCCGCGGGGGTGCGCGTGCGCGAGCAAGTCGAAACGGTCAACGGCGGCATTACCATCGGAAACGGCAGCGAAGTCAGTGGTTCGGTGCGCGCGGTCAATGGGCAGATTCGCCTGCAGGGTGCCAGCGTCGGCTCGATCCACGGTATCCGCGGCGGCGTGGTGCTGGAGCGCGGCAGTCGGGTGCTGGGTACGCTGACCATCGGCAAGGCCGGATCGGTCGAGGGCGATGACCCGGTTCTGGTCGAGATTCAGGCCGATTGCGAGGTGGTGGGACCGCTGGTATTCGAGCGCCCGGTGACGCTGCGGGTACACGAATCTGCGCGCATCGGCGAAGTGCGCGGGGCCGAGGTGATCCGTTTCGGCAATTCGGCAGATTGAGCCAGGCGCGCGGCTACGACTCAGTCGTAGCGTGAGCCGTCGTGCTCGACCCAGCCGCCGCTGCCGGGCTGCTGGGGATCGAGAAAGGTCCGCGAGATAAATCCGCCGCGCGCGTCCCACTGGTAGTAACCCTGAACGCGGACGGCGTCGCCCGGTTGCACCGGGACGCGCTGGCTGTCGGCGAGCGAGTGGCGAACCTGGACGGTCATGTTTGGCGCTGGCTGGAACGAAAACTTCTGGTGCAGTTTTCCACCGATCGTTTCATCCCCAAGCACTTCGCGAACACTGGATTCGGCGGTAATCCAGAAACCGGTGCGGCCTTCCTGAAACGCGTCGATCAGGCGCTGGTTGGTATCTTCCGATGAGCTCTCGCCGCAACCGGCGAGCAGCACCACGAACAGCAACGAGAGAACATTCCGGACCATGGTGATTGTCGGGCGGGCAAAACAGTTACCAGCATAGCCCATGGCTGCGGCCGTTGCAATTTGATTGCAACCCGTCGAGCGGGCGTGCCGGCGGCCGGCTCAGTGCTTGAGCTTTTTGCGCAGCCGTTCCAGTGCGGCAAGCTGGGCAACCGCTTCGGCCAGTTGTGCCTGGGCCTCGGCGACCTCCATGTCGGCGCTGCGATCGGACAAAGCGCGCTGGGCTTCTTCCTTGGCCTTGATCGCCTGAGCCTCGTCGAGATCATCAGCACGCGCAGCCGTATCGGCCAGAATGGTCACCAGATGTGGCTGGACTTCGAGCATGCCCCCGGAGACGTAATAGAATTCTTCCCCGCCTTCGGGCAGCATCACGCGCACCTGGCCGGGCTTGATCCGCGTGAGCAACGGCGCATGACGCGGCGCGATGCCCAGCTCGCCTTCCTCGCCGGTGACCACGACCATGGACGCCTCGCCGGAGAAGATCTCGGCCTCGGCGCTGACGATGTCGACCTGGATTGTTGAAGCCATGGCTCAATCACTCTTGATCAGTTCTACGACCCTCGAATTCAATCCGAGGGCGTGATTCGTGTTCGCTGGCAAGGCTTGAGGGTTGCCCGGAAGCGGAGCGTACATCAGTACATGAGCATTCCGGGCGAGCCGAAAACGCAGTCCAGCGGGCACGAAGCGCGGCCGCGGCTCAGGCGGCCTTCTCGAGCATCTTCTCACCCTTCTCCACCGCCTGCTCGATCGTGCCGACCATGTAGAACGCCTGCTCGGGCAGGTGGTCGTATTCACCGTCGACAATGCCCTTGAAGCCGCGGATGGTGTCGCTGAGCGATACGTATGCTCCCGGGGAACCGGTGAACACTTCGGCAACGAAGAACGGCTGGCTGAAGAAGCGCTCCACCTTGCGCGCGCGCGCCACGATCTGCTTGTCTTCCTCAGAGAGTTCATCCATGCCAAGGATGGCGATGATGTCCTTGAGTTCCTTGTAGCGCTGCAGCGTACCCTGCACCTTGCGCGCAACGTCGTAGTGCTCCTGGCCGACGACCAGCGGATCGAGCTGGCGCGAGGTCGAGTCCAGCGGGTCCACAGCCGGGTAGATCCCCAGTTCGGCGATCTGGCGCGATAGCACCACGGTGGCGTCGAGATGCGCGAAGGTCGTCGCCGGCGACGGGTCAGTCAAGTCATCGGCCGGCACATAGACGGCCTGGATCGAGGTGATCGAGCCGGTCTTGGTCGAAGTGATGCGCTCCTGCAACGCGCCCATTTCTGCCGCCAGCGTCGGCTGATAGCCCACGGCCGAAGGCATGCGGCCGAGCAATGCCGAAACTTCGGTGCCGGCCAGGGTGTAACGGTAGATGTTGTCGATGAACATCAATACGTCGCGGCCCTCGTCGCGGAATTTTTCCGCAATCGTCAAGCCGGTCAACGCCACGCGCAGGCGGTTGCCCGGCGGTTCGTTCATCTGACCGTAGACCAGCGAGACCTTGTCGAGAACGTTCGAGTCCTTCATCTCATGATAGAAGTCGTTGCCCTCGCGGGTGCGCTCACCGACACCGGCAAACACCGAGTAGCCTTCATGCTCGATGGCGATGTTGCGGATCAGCTCCATCATGTTGACGGTCTTGCCCACCCCGGCGCCGCCGAACAGCCCGACCTTGCCGCCCTTGGCGAACGGGCAGACCAGGTCGATGACCTTGATGCCGGTCTCCAGCAGTTCGTTGCTGGAGGCCTGCTCTTCGAAGCTCGGGGCCTTGCGGTGGATCGGCATCCGCTCGGTCTCGCCGATCGGACCGATTTCGTCGATCGGGTTGCCCATCACGTCCATGATGCGACCCAGCGTTTCCTTGCCAACCGGCACGGTGATGGCGTTGCCGGTGTCGGTCACGGCCAGGCCACGCTTCAGGCCATCGGTCGAGCCGAGGGCGATCGTGCGGACCACGCCGTCGCCGAGCTGCTGCTGCACCTCGAGCATGACCTGGCCTTCGTCGATGACCAGCGCGTTGTAGACGCGCGGCACGTTGTCACGGGGGAACTCCACGTCAACCACCGCACCGATGATCTGGACAATCTTTCCTTGGCTCATTTGCTTCCTCGTTTGCTTCCTGCGGCTTCGGTGGCACTGGCCGGAGCCATTCGTTTCAAGGGTTTCAGACTGCGGCAGCGCCGCCGACAATTTCCGAGATTTCCTGGGTGATGGCAGCCTGGCGGGCCTTGTTGTAGACCAGGTTCAACTCGTCGATCAGGTTATTGGCGTTGTCGGATGCATTCTTCATAGCAACCATGCGCGCGGCATGTTCGCTGGCGAGATTTTCCAATACGGCGTTGTAGATCAACGACTCGATGTAGCGCACCATGACATCATCGAGCAGCGAAACCGGATCGGGTTCGTAGATGTAGTCCCAATACTCCAGCATCGGCTCGGTCGTGGTTGCCGGCAACGGCAGCAGCGGGTCGATGGAAACCTGCTGGGTCATGGTATTGACGAAGTCGTTGTAGCAAACATGCACTTCATCAAGATTGCCTTCACGGTAACCGTCGAGCATGACCTTGATTGCGCCGATCAACTGTTCAACCTGCGGCTGTTCGCCGAGATCCTGCACGGCCGCAACAATATCGACCTTGATTCGCTTGAAGAACTGCTGGGCCTTGCGACCGATCAGCACCAGGCTGACGTCCTGGTCATTTTCCTGGTGTTGGCGAATGCGCTTGAGCAGCTGACGGAACAGGTTGTTGTTCAGGCCACCGCACAGGCCGCGGTCGCTGGAAATGATGATGTAGCCAACGTGGCGGATTTCTTCGCGACGTTCCGTGAACGGATGGCGGTATTCCGGATTGGCGTGCGCAAGGTGACCGATTACCTGCCGCATCATGCGCGCATACGGGCGCGATGCATGCATACGGTCCTGGGCCTTGCGGATTTTCGAGGCCGAGACCATCTCCAGCGCGCTGGTGACCTTGCGCGTGTTCTTGATGCTCTTGATCTGGCCGACGATTTCCTTGGAGCTGCTCATGGTGTTTTCAATCTCTCTCGAACCTCAGATGAACGCAACCGCAGGCAGGGAAAAGCAGCGGTTGGTTTTTCGCACTTGCGTTCATCGGCGTTCATTCGTGGTTTCCGGCGATGAAGCTCACCAGGAGCCCGTTTTCTTGAAATCATCCAGCGCACTCTTCATCTTTGCCGCCAGTTCGTCGTTCCAGTCACCGGTCTGGTCGATGGTGTTCATCAGCTCGGCGTGCTCGTTCTGCATGAAGTCACGCAATGCATTTTCGAACGGCACGACCTTATCGAGCGGAAGGTCGTCGAGATAGCCTTCGTTGCCGGCGAACAGGCTGACCGCCATTTCGGCGACGGTCAGCGGCGAGTACTGGGCCTGCTTCATCAGTTCGGTCACGCGCTGACCGCGTTCGAGCTGCTTGCGCGTGGCCTCGTCGAGGTCAGAGGCAAACTGCGAGAATGCCGCCAGTTCGCGGTACTGCGCCAGCGCCAGGCGAACACCGCCGCCGAGCTTCTTGATGATCTTGGTCTGGGCCGCACCACCGACGCGCGAGACCGAAAGGCCGGCGTTGATGGCCGGGCGAATGCCGGCGTTGAACAGGTCGGTTTCGAGGAAGATCTGGCCGTCGGTAATCGAGATCACGTTGGTCGGGACGAAGGCCGAAACGTCGCCGGCCTGGGTTTCGATGATCGGCAACGCGGTCAACGATCCGGTCTTGCCCTTGACCTCGCCGTTGGTGGCTTTCTCGACGTAGTCGGCGTTGACTCTTGAAGCACGCTCGAGCAGCCGCGAATGCAGGTAGAACACGTCACCCGGGTAGGCTTCGCGGCCCGGCGGACGCTTGAGCAGCAGCGACACCTGACGGTAGGCCCAGGCCTGCTTGGTCAGGTCATCGTAGACGATCAGCGCATCTTCACCGCGATCGCGGAAGTATTCGCCCATCGAGCAGCCGGCGTACGGGGCGATGTACTGCATCGCCGCCGAGTCTGCGGCATTGGCTGCGACCACGATCGTATGCTCCATCGCGCCATGCTCTTCGAGCTTGGCGACGACGTTGGCCACCGACGAAGTTTTCTGGCCGATGGCAACGTAGATGCACTTGATACCGGTGCCTTTCTGGTTGATGATCGCATCGATCGCCACCGCGGTCTTGCCGGTCTGGCGGTCGCCGATGATCAGTTCGCGCTGACCGCGACCGATCGGCACCATCGCATCGATCGACTTCAGTCCGGTCTGGACCGGTTGGGCAACCGACTGACGCGTGATCACGCCGGGCGCGATCTTCTCGATCGGCTCGTAACCGGCCGCCTCGATCGGTCCGGCGCCATCGATCGGCTCACCCAGCGCGTTGACCACGCGGCCCAGCAGGCCTTCACCGACCGGCACCTGCAGGATCTTGCCGGTACAACGGGCGGTATCGCCCTCGCTCAGGTGTTCATAGTCGCCGATGATTACGACACCGACCGAATCACGCTCCAGGTTCAGCGCCAGTCCGTAGGTGTCGCCCGGAAACTCGATCATCTCGCCCTGCAGCGCATCGGCCAGGCCGTGGATGCGGCAAATGCCGTCGGACACGCTGACGATCGTGCCTTCGTTGCGGGCTTCGGAGACGACTTCGAACTGCTCGACGCGCTTGCGGATCAGTTCGCTGATTTCAGTCGGGTTGAGAGTCTGCTGCATGACAGTTGTACTCGTTGGGTTCGCGTTGCGTTGCCGCGTGGATTGGGTGAATGTCGTTCAGCGCACCAGCGCCCGACCCAGCTGCTCAAGCCGGCCGCGTACACTGGCATCGATGACCTTGTCGCCGGCGCGCACAATCAGCCCACCGATCAGGGAATCATCGATTTGCGTTTCCATCTCGATGTCCGAGCCGAAACGCTGCTGCAGCCGCTGGCCGAGCTTGCCGAGCTGGTCCGCATCCAGTTCGATTGCCGAGGTTACGCTGACCTTGAGCTTGTGTTCGCGGGCGCGCTTGAGCGCCTCGAACTGGGCCGTAATCTCGGGCAACAGGTCGAGCCGACGGTAGTGCATCAGCACCTTGAGGAAGCCGGAAAAGCCCGCATCCGCCGCCTCGCCCAGCACGTCACCGAACACGGCCAGCAACTCATTCTGGCCGATCTTCGGGTGCCCCAACAGGGGACCGAACGACGCGCTGGAAACGACCTGACTGGCCAGCTCCAGCATTCGGCTCCAGTCGTCAACCGCTTCCTTGTGCGCGGCCACGTCAAACGCGGCGCGGGCATAGGGGCGGGCTAGCGTGGCAGCGGCAAGCATGGTCGCTCAGAGCTCCTCGGCCAGTCGGTCGAGCAGCTGCCGATGGCGGTTGCCGTCGAGTTCCTGACCGATCACGCGCTCGGCGCCGGCGATGGTCAGCTCGGCGAGCTTCTCGCGCAGGGCCTCGCGCGCCTGGTTGGTCGCCAGGCGGATCTCGGCTTCGGCCGCGGCCACCTGGCGGTCGCGTTCGGCAATCGCCTCCTGCTTGGCCTGTTCGACGATTTCCTTGCCGCGCTTACCGGCGTTGTCGATGATGTCGCCGGATCTGGCGCGCGCCTCGCGGATGATCTGCTCAGCCTGCTCGCGGGCCAGATCAAGCTGTTTCTCGGCCTGCTCTGAGTTGGCCAGACCTTCGGCGATCTTCTGCCGACGCTGTTCCATCGCCTGGGTCAGCGGCGGCCAGACGAACTTCATCGTGACCAGCACCAACACCAGGAAGGTGCCGGCCTGACCGATCAGGGTGCCTAGCGAGACATCCATATCAAGCTTCCTGCGTTCGGTTCAACAAGGGTTCGAGCGGTCTGCCGCCGAAATCAGCCGGTGATCGGCGTGAGCAGCGGGTTGGCAAACAGCAGCAAAGCCGCGAACGCCACACCGATGATCGACAGCGCGTCGAGCAGGCCGGCGACGATGAACATGCGCACCTGCAGCATGCCGACCAGCTCGGGCTGGCGTGCGGCACCTTCAAGGAACTTGCCGCCGAGCAGCGCAAAACCGATCCCGGTGCCGAGCGCGGCCGAGGCGAAGATCAGACCAACGGCAATGGCGGTGTTGGCCTGGACTGTTGCGATGAGTGCTTCCACTTTTCTATCTCCTGGAGGTCATGCGGGTTTTGAGAGGTCGAACTTCAAATTAGGCGTTCGGTCAGTGCTCTTCATACGCCAGCGACAGGTAGACAATCGTCAGCGTCATGAAAATGAAGGCCTGCAACGGAATCACGAGGATGTGGAACAGGGCCCAGGCACCGCCGGGGATGAACTGGATCCACCACGGCAGCATTGCGATCAGGATGAAGATCAACTCGGCAGCATACAGGTTACCGAACAGTCGCATCGCCAGCGACACCGGCTTGGCCACCATCTCGACGACGTTGAGAATCAGGTTGGCCGGCCACAGGAACACGTTCTTGCCGAACGGATGGAATAGCAGCTCCTTGCCGAAGCCTGCCAGACCCTTGCCCTTGATCGAGTAGATGATGATCAGCGCCAGCACCGACAGCGACAGCGCGAACGGGGCGTTGATGTCGGCCGACGGCACCACACGCAGGTATTCAAGGCCGAACACGTGGTAGCCCAGCAACGGCAGGTAATCGACCGGAATCAGGTCCATCAAATTCCAGAGAAAGACCCAGAAGAAGATCGTCATCGCCAGCGGGGCAACGAACTCGCGCGGCCCGTGGAAGGATTCACGCACCGCATTGTCGACGAACTCGACCAGCACCTCGATGAAATTCTGGAGCTTGCCCGGAACACCGGCGGTCGCGCGGCGCGCGCCCAGCCAGAACAGGAATACCATCCCCAGGCCGAGCACAATGGAGAAGAACAGCGTGTCGAGATGAAAGGTCCACAGACCCTCGCCGGCCTTGAGGTGCTCGAGGTGATGCGAGACGTACTCGGTCGGCGAGGAGCCGGCAGCGGCGATCATGAAATTCACGATGAAACCTTATCCCTGTTTAGTCTGCGATCCGACCCCGGGTGCATCGACCCCAAGCCGCAGCAAGGCAATCCAGTAGGCCGGCAGCGTCACGACGAAACCGACCAGTACCGGCACGAACCAGGCCGGAAACCAGGCCACAACCATCACGAACACCACCGCCGCAATCGCCAGCTTCAGCGCCATACCACGGTAGAACGCACTCAAACGGGCCTGCGGTGAAGCGCCGGCAACCGCCGCCCGAAGCGCCGAAACCGCCGTCAGCAACAGTCCGATCCCGGCCCCGCCCAGCACCGCCAGCGCAAAACGCGCGTCGAACAGCAAACCGGCCGCGACCGCCGCAAGCACCGCGCAAACGGCCTGCATTCGAAGCAACCACACCGCCGCCCGGGCAAATTCGGCACCCTGGTCAGCCTCAGCCGGCCGGACAGCGTTCATGAGCACCTTCAAGCGCCGATCAAAACAAAGGCGCCGCTTCTGTAGCGCCGCGAACTCACTTGATTATAACAATTGCGGACCGCCCCGGGGACGATGAAGCAATGAAATCCACCGTGCAAATTCTGGATACCGAGCCCATCCCCGGTCCGACTGGACGGCCGGAGAACCATGCGCGGGAATTCTCGGGCGATTGCCGCGCACGACCGTGTGTCGTATGCTTTCAGCATCGAAACGTTGCGTGACCCGGTTCCAGGCCACGACCTGGATCGAGTGGCGGCGCGCGCCGGGCTCGACCGCCATATGCATGCAATCGCCAGAACCCTCGTTGCACTCGTCGGCCTGCCGACACTCGGCAGCGCCATCGCCACCCCGATCAGCTACCAGGGCCAGCTGCGCTTCCAGGGCGCACCGTACACCGGGCTGGTGGATCTCGAGTTCCAGATCTTCGATTCATCAAGCGGTGGCAACGCGATCGGGCCGGTCATCGAACGGGCGGACTGGCCGGTCGAGGACGGCCTGTTCCAGGCCGAACTGGATTTCGGCAGCGGGGTGTTCAACGGCAGCGCACGCTTCCTTGAGGTGCGCGTGGCCGGCCAGCCACTGAACCCGCGCCAGTCCATCACCGCCACGCCCGTCGCCGCGTTCGCACTGGCCGGCAACGAGGGCCCAACGGGACCGGCGGGTCCCCAGGGTCTCCCGGGTCCGCAAGGCGCCACAGGGCCGCAGGGCATCCAGGGCGTGCACGGGCCGGCAGGGCCGCAGGGTGAACGCGGCGAGCAGGGACCGATCGGACCGGCGGGACCCGCCGGGCCCCAGGGCGAGACCGGGCCGCAGGGTCCTCCCGGTCCCGGGCAACTGGGTCGAGTACAGGCCTTCCGGCTTTTTTTCCCTACGAAACCAAAACCGTTTCTGCAACGTGTCCGCAAGATCACCTGTTGATCGGCCACTTTGTACGTTTCATCAAAATCGCGGCAAGAGGCGAGGTGAACATCACCGGCCGCGAGGTCACTCAAGCCGGGGCAGTTTTTCAGTCGGCTTCGGTGATGGCCACCGCGAACGCGGATGACGACGGCCCCTCCGCGAATGTCCTGTTATCGATCGACTGCTCACTCCCCGCGACGGTGATCAGTCAGTGAAAGCGACCATGATCCGAACAGGAATCGTGTTGGTCGTCTGCACGGCCTGCAGCCTGGCCGGGGCCCAGGAGTGGTCGCTGGACTGGTACACGGTCGAGGGCGGCGGCGAAGTGCTGTCGGAAACCGCCGACGGGGACTGGCAGCTCTCCGGCACGATTGGCCAGTGGGACGCCACCGCCTCGCAGCAACTGGCAGCCCCCGGCTGGACGCTGAGCGGCGGTTTCTGGCCGGCCACCGTGGCGCAGACCGAGCGGCTGTTCGCCGATGGCTTCGAGTAGCGGGCCGTCGCGATCGGCGCACGCAGAAATGTAAAGCAGGCTTGACATTTATGTAAAGTCTGCTTTACACTGGCGCTCCCTGTTCACGAGTGCACGCGTCATGAACGACCTGACCTTTCACGAAAAGAGTGCCTGGGGCACGCTGCTGGTCAGCCTGGTGGTGGGCAGCCTGTATTTCAGCCGCGTGCTCGGCCTCTGGCAGTCCGACGGGCTGGATGCGCCGGCCATGCTGCAACTGGCGCTGGGCTACACGATCTTCCTGGTGGTGGTGCTGGTGGTCTACCACGCGCTGTGCGCGCGCTCCTCGCAGGACCCGGTCAAGGACGAGCGCGACCGTTTGATCACCTGGCGGGCCGGCGCGATCGGCGGCAGCGTGCTGGGCTTCGGCGTGATCGGCATTGTCGTGCAGGTTGTGCTCGAAGGCCTGTTTGTCGGCATCAACGGGGGCAGGGCGCCTGCGGTCAGTGAATCGCCCGTATTGATCGCCAATCTCCTGCTGCTTGTGGTGCTTCTGGCCAGCGTGGTCGAACTGGCCGCCCGGCTCTACCTGTATCGGCGCGGCCCCTGAGGTGGGCGGCATCATCAGCAACCGCGTGCGTGACTTGCGCGAGGCCAGCAACCGGATGACTCAGCAGGCGCTGGCCGAGGCGGTCGGCGTCTCGCGCCAGACCATCATCGCGATCGAACAGGGCCGCTATTCGCCGTCGCTGGAAGTGGCGCTGAAGATCGCGCGCAGCTTCGGGCAGCCGGTCGAAGGCGTGTTTGCGCTGGTCGACGAAGACGAGGGCTGACGGCCACTGTGTCGTGGCATGCGGCACGGTTTAGCCGCCTCGCAGGCGGGAGGCGGACGATGCTCGACGCCTTGAACCGGAACCCGCAGAGCGCGCGCATGGCGTCAGTCGTCGTGGTAGCCCTTGCTGCCAACCGCCGTCGCCAGGGCGCTGCGCGGGTCAAGGCCGGCGGCAAGATCGGCCAGCGCCCGCTCGAAATCGTATTCGGGCCGCCAGCCCAGTCGATCCCGCGCGCGGGCGTTAACGTAGACGCGCTCGATCCCGTCGAGCATGCGCCAGCCGCGCGCGTCGAAGACCGTCCCCCAGCCCGGCACTCTTCGATCGAGCACCCGGGCCGGGTCGTTGCGCAGTTCGGCCAGGTCACCGCGCTGGAATGGTGTCGTCGCGCTGATGATGAATCGGTCGAAACCGAGCGCCGGCGCGCATTCAAACGCGCGCAGATGGGCCTCGACTGCATCGGCAATGTCCAGGCGCCGGTACAGCAGCTCGCAGACCTGCAGGTTGTCGCGTGCAAACGCATCACGCCGCGCGGGTTCGTCATCGTCCTCTGGAAAAAAGCGCGAGGTTCTGAGCACCAGACAGGGCAGACCCTGGTTGCGCCAGAACAGCCGGCACAGATCCTCGGCGGCGAGCTTGGTGGCGCCGTAGATGTTCTTGACCACCGGCACCACGTCTTCGGTGATCCAGGCGGCCGGCTGATTGGCCGGCGGCCGCAGCGCGTCGCCGAAGGTGCTGGTGGTCGACGTGAACACGAACGCCGAAACGCCGGCCGCGACCGCTTCCTCGAGCAGATTCAGCGTGCCGGTGATGTTGGTGTCGACGAAATCCTGGCGCGTGTGCGTGGCCACGTGCGGCTTGTGCAAGGTGGCCGTATGCAACACCACCTCGACCCCGGCCATGGCATCGCGCACGAATTCCCGGTTGACAATCGAGCCGACCCGGTCGGTGAACGCCGACGGCTTGATGTCGATGCCGCGCACCGCACGGCCCCGGGAACGCAGCACGCGCATCAGCGCCTCGCCGAGGTGGCCGGCGCTGCCTGTCACCAAGACTGTCATGGCCTGGCAGCCTCAAGCATTCGATTTCGGCTCCAGAAGATCCCAAAGGTTGCCGTACAGATCGCGGAAAACCGCGACCTTCCCGTACGGTTCGTTTTTTGGTCCGCGAACGAACTCTACACCGCGTTGCCGATAACGATCAAAGTCGCGCTGGAAATCGTCGGTGTATAAAAACATGAACACCCGTCCGCCAGTCTGGTCGCCGATACGACTGACCTGCGCTTCAGTTGCCGCGCGCGCCAGCAGCACGTGTGCGTCGGAGCCCGGCGGCGCCACCACAACCCAGCGCTTGTTCTGCTCTGGCACGGGCGTGTCCTCGATCAGCTCGAAACCCAGTTTGTCGACGAAGAAATCAAGGGCCTCGTCGTAGTCGCGAACCACCAGCGAGACCATTGCAATCCGTTGCGACGCCATCAGCGCATCGGCACGACAGCCGTCTGCCAGGGGTTGACGAGGTTATTACCGAAATGCCGGAAATCATCGACTTTGCGAGTCGCGATGGTCGTGGCCGGAAACGCCGGCTCGGCGTAACGCTGCAGCTTCATGGCTTACCCCAGGGAGCGGACCGGTCAACATTCTAGCCAGAGGATGGCCGGATGGCTGCCCGCTGCTGCTCATTGTGCGAGCGCGATCAGGAGCACCAACAGCGCCATCAGAAAGCAGGCCATCGCGATCCCGGCGCCGGGGTCGCGGGACAGGCTGTGCAGATGCCGGCGAATCGCCGAGGCAAACGCGCCGTGCGCCAGGTTCTCGCTGACCGGCCAGTGCCGACGGATCGGATCGGTGACCAGGTGGAATACGACCGAATGCAGCTCGCGCAATGCGTGCCGCAGCGGCATCGGCGGCACCGGGGTTTCCCGATGCGAGCCGAGCATGGCTTCCAGCGTTTCGTCGGCCCGCTCCAGCGCGCATCGGTCGTGCCCGGATTCGACATCGATGCGCGCCATCGCCAACGCCAGTTCGGCCAGCCGCTCGACGCCGGCGCGGGCATGCGCCAGCCGCATCCCGGCATCGGGTTCAAGCTGCATGCCGGCGTTGAGCAGGCGCGTGCCCAGCCAGCCGGCGTAGTGATGGGTGGCATCGAGCAGCCGTTCATGGTCCGGATCCGCGAAGGTGCCCGATGCGTCCACCTCGGCCCGATTGGCCAGCCACTGGGCACGGGAAATGATCCAGTCGCGCTGCAGATCGAGGTGACGGTAGACGCGATCGTGGGGCAATCGCAGCCGACGGCCGCGCACAACGATGCGTGCCGAGTCGGTCCAGCGCGTGGCCAGTCCACGTTGTAACCAGCGCAGCAGCCGTCCAGCCTGCCGCAGCGCGGACCGACGCGCATGATCGGCAGACCACCCGATGCGCGTGCAGGCCGCGACCAGGGCGATGCCGAAGCGGCGATATACACCATCGACGGTCAGCCGGTCGGGCAGCCGCCAGCCCAGCCAGCCGCGATTGCCGGCCAGTGCGGCCAGCCCGACCCCGGCCAGCCCGATCACGAAGGGCGAGAGCCGATCGGCGATCGACGGATGCCAGTGCAACTCGGCCGACACGGCCGGTGCGATCAGTGCATCCAGCACGATGGTCGGAAACAGGCCGACGGCGAGCACCAGAACGGCCGGGATCGCGATCGCAAGCTGCATCAATCGCGGCACCGCTTCGACCTTGAGCGCCGGCCGCGCCGAACTCCCGAACATGCAGTAGACCAACCGGGCGAACATCGCCGCGGTGCCGATCGAGGCGGCGTAGTACAGCCACTCGGCCACCGCCCAGCGCGCGTCCAGTGCGGCGAGCTCGACCAGCGCATGGTGAATCAGCGTCTTGCTGATAAAGCCGTTGAACGGCGGCAGACCGATGATGCCGGCCACGGCGATCAGGGTCAGCGCGAACAGCAACGGCATACGCCGCGCCAGACCACCGAGGCGGTCGAGATCGGCGGTACCGGCCGCGTGCATGACCGCACCGACGGCCAGGAACAATGCGCCCTTGTACAGCGCATGGTTGAACGCGTGCAGCAGACCGGCTGCCTGGGCGTCCGAGCCCGCCATCCCGGGCAGTGCGCCGGCGGCCAGCGCCGCGATGATGAAGCCCATCTGGCTGATGCTGCTCCAGGCCAGCAGGCGCTTGGCATGGCGCTGACCGAGCGCGGCAATCGCGCCGACCAGCATGCCGGCCAGCCCGATCACCAGCAACGCCGATGCGAAATCGCCGACCAGTACGGCACTGTCGGTGCCCGCCCCCAGCACGGCGAGACAACGGTAGATGCCGAACGCACCGGCCTTGATCATCACCCCCGACAGCAGCGCGCTGCCCGGTGCCGGTGCCACCGTGTGCGCATCCGGCAGCCAGACGTGCACGCCGAGCAGTCCGGCCTTGACGGCGAAACCGGCCAGCATCAGCGCCACGGCCAGTCTGGCCGTCGGCGTGTCGGGAATCGCGACAAACGCCAGCGTGCCGGTGACCTGAGCCAGCAGCGCAATCCCGGCCAGCAGGGCCACACCGCCGACCAGCGTCATCCAGAAATACTTGACCGTCGCGCGCCGCGCCGGCTCGTCGCCGGCATGGATCACCAGCAGCAGCCCGCCGAAGCCCAGCAGCTCGAACAGCACCAGCAGGCTCAGC
Organism: Wenzhouxiangellaceae bacterium; assembly: GCA_032251355.1. GTDB lineage: Bacteria > Pseudomonadota > Gammaproteobacteria > Xanthomonadales > Wenzhouxiangellaceae. The sequence continues at coordinate 53,483 of JAVVDV010000005.1, read as the reverse complement.
CAGTCGCCGGCGACGAACACGCCGAGATTGGCCGCCAGCAACAGCGGCAGCAGCGTGTGGAACCGCCGCGCGTGGGGGTCGTGGTCGAAGTAACGGGTGGCATATACGGCTGCGGCCAGCCAGACCAGGGCGGCGGCCAGCACGAACAGCCGCGCGGCCGGATCAGCGCGCAAGACCAGCACTCCCAGCATTGCCGGCAGTTCGGCTGTGACGACGCCATCGATGGTCAGCAGGGCCAGGGCAAGCAGCAGCGTCAGCGCGGTCACGAACACATTGATATGTGCCCCGAACCGCGGCCAGATCGCGATGACCGCCGCGGCCGCCAGCGGCAGCAGCAACAGCACGATCAGCAGCCCGGTATGGAAGGTCTCAAGGGTCGGCATGGCTCAGCCCGCCCCGGTCAGCGTTTCGGCCGCGCGCCTGGCCAGCGCCAGCGGGTAGCCGGTCCAGGCCGCGCCGATGCCGAACAGCAGCGCCAGCCCGGCCGCCAGCGCCGTGGCCAGCCGCATGCCGTCGGCCGGGTCGCCTACGGCCGCGTCGGTATGCGCATCCGGCCGTGTCCAGATCGCGGCCAGCACCGGCCACAGGTACAACGCGGCCAGCAGCGAGCCGGTCGCCAGCACCGCCAGCGCGCCCCGGGCCTGCGCCGCCGCCGCACCCGTGACCAGCAGCCATTTGGCAACGAAGCCGGCCAGCGGCGGCAGGCCGATCAGCGCCAGCGCAAGAACGCTCAGCAGAACGGCGGTGATCGGCATGCGCCGGGCCAGCCCGTTGAGCTCGCTGACCCGATGCACTCGGGCATGGCGCGCGATCGCCCCGACCGCGAAGAACAGCCCGCCCTTGATAAAGGCGTGGGCGGCGAGGTGAACCAGCGCGGCCGCCAGTGCGGCCGGATGCAGCAGTGCGGCGGCCAGCGTGGCGTAGCCCATCTGGCTGATCGTCGACCAGGCCAGCCGACGCTTGAGCTCGTCTTCGCCGATCGCAAAGACCCCGGCCAGCACCACGCCAAGCGCGGCCGGAACGACCAGCCACGGCATCACGCCGAGGGCATGCAGAACAGCCGGGCCGAAGATCTCGTAGAGCACGCGGATGATCGCGAACACCCCGGTCGCGACCATGACACCGGACAGCACGGCCGAGAACGGTGCCGGTGCGGCCGGATGCGCGTCGGGCACCCAGCCGTGCAGCGGGAACAGCGCGGCCTTGACGCCGAAGCCGAACACCAGGCAGGCCCAGGCCGTGGTCGCCAGCGCCGGCGCGGCCTCCAGCCCGGCCAGCCCGCCGGGCGTGAAGTCCAGCGCGCCGGCGACAAAGAACACCAGCAGCGTACCGACCAGCGTCAGCGACGCGCCCGGAATCACGTAGACCAGATACTTGATGCCGGCCCGGAACGCCTCGGGTGTGCGGCGGTGGACGATCAGCACGAACGAGGCCAGCGAGAACAATTCGTAGGCGACCAGCAGCGTGACCAGGTTGGCGGCAAACGCCACCAGCAGCATCAGGCCGAGGCAGGCCAGAGTCACGGCGAAGTAGGCGCGCGCGTGCCGATCATTGGCCCGATCATCGGCCAGCCAGCTTCCGGCATGGATCACAGCCAGCACGTTCAGGCTTGCCACGGTCAATGCAAACAGGGCGCCCGCGGCATCGACGCGCAGCACCAGGTGCACCGGCGGCACCAGTTCGAACAGCGCCAGTTCCATCTCCACCCCGGCCAAGACCAGTGCGGCCAGCACCCCACAGGCCAGCCAGGCCACGACGGTCGCAGCCAGTGCGGCGCGCGCCGGCGCGCGCGTGGTCAGCCCGACCCAGGCCGCGGTCAGCAATGGCAATGCAATCGATACGACCAGCAGCACTTGGCCTGCGACTTCCATCGCAACCGCAGTCACGGCGCCACCCCCTGCATGCCGAACGCAAAACGCACCGCCGACTTGGCCAGCACGAACGGCATCGCCGGCGCCTCGGCGCCGACCCCGAGCAGGATCACATAGGCCGCGCAGACCACGATCGGCAAGCGCATCAGCCACGACACCGGCCGCAGCGAATGGGTCCGATCGGCCGGCCGGAAGAACGCCCGAAACACCACCGGCAGCCAGTACAGCGCATTGAGCAAGGCACTCAATGCCAGCAGCGCAACGAAGCCGCCCGCGCCCGCTTGCAGCGCGCCCAGCGACAGGTACCACTTGGTGATGAAGCCGGCAAACAGCGGCACGCCGATGAAACTCAGGCAGGCCACCGTGAACGCGCCCATTACCAGCGGCATCCGGCGGCCGATTCCGTCCAGCTCGTCGAGCCTGGTCTTGCCGGTGGCGCGCTCGATCGCGCCGGCGGCGAAGAACAGCGTGATCTTGGCGAAGGCCTGGTTGGCCAGGTGGATGATCGCGGCCAGCGCGGCGGCCGGCGTCAGCAGGCAGGCGGCCAGCACGATGTAGGAGAGCTGGCTGATCGTCGACCAGGCCAGCAGGGCCTTGAGTCGCTGCTGCCGCAACGCCACCAGCGAGGCCAGCAGGATCGTGGCCCCGGCGATGATCGCCAGCACCGAGGCATAGCCCAGCTCGCGCATCAGCTCGACGCCGAACACGTTGTAGATCAGCCGCAGCAGGCCGAAGGCACCGGCCTTGACCACCGCCACCGCATGCAGCAGCGCGCTGACCGGCACCGGCGCGACCATCGCCGCCGGCAGCCAGGCGTGCAACGGCATCACCGCGGCCTTGACCGCGAACCCGGTCGCGAACAGGACGAAGATGGTCAGCAACAAGGATCGGTCGTCAACCGCGCCCAGGATGCCGGTCTCGGCCAGGCTCATCGTACCGGCGTGATGCCAGACCAGCAGCATGCCGGCCAGAATGGCGGCGCCACCCGACAGCGTATAGACCAGGTAGCGCCGACCCGCGCGCCGCGCGCGCAGGCCGCCGTCATGCATCAGCAGCGGGTAGGTGCATACGGTCAGAAGCTCGTAGAACACGAACAGCGTCATCAGGTTCTCGGCGAATGCGATGCCGACCGTGGTCGACACGCACAGCGCGAAGAACCCGAAGAATCGCTGCTGGCCCGGCTTGCCGCGCATGTAAGCCAGCGCGTAGACGGTCGCGGCAATCCACAGCGTCGATGAGACCAGCGCAAAAAACAGCCCCAGCGCATCGACCCGGAAGGCGAACGCCAGGCCGGGCAGGATCTCGCCGAACGCGTAGCGGTAGGTGGTACCGGCCAGCGCGCCGGGCAGCATCGACCAGACCACGGCGAACTTCAGCACCGGCGCGGCCAGCGTCAGGCCGGCGCGCCAGCGCGGCCGGTACCCGACCAGCATCACCAGCGCGGCGCACAGCGCCGAGACCACCGGCGCCAGCACCGGCCGCAGATCGACCAGTTCAGCGCCCATGCATGCCCTCGACGAGTGGAGCCAGAAACTCGATCACCAGCGCACCGCTCAAGCCGCCGGCCAGCGCCAGTCCGGTCAGGATCACCAGCGGCACCAGCATGGTGATCGGTGCCTCGCGCGCGGTCACCACTCGGGCGTGGGTCGGCGCGCGGAAGAACAAGGCGTTGATCACGCGAATGGCGTAGACCAGCGCCAGCAGCGCGCCGCCGAGTATCACCAGCACCAGCAGCGGCCGGCCGGCCTCGAGCGCACCGAGTGCGATCTGCCATTTGCCGACGAAACCGGCCGTCGGCGGCACGCCAGCCACCGCGATCAGCCCGGCCGACAGCGCCGTCGCGCTCCACGGCATGCGGTGGCCCAGCCCGCGCAGGTCGTCGATATCGTGCAGCCCGGTGTGCTCGATCAGCGCCGCGGCAGCCAGGAACACGCCGGCCTTGGTCAGGCCGTGGTAGGCGACATGCGCCAGACTGCCGGCCATCGACGCGGTGGTCGCCAGCCCCAACCCGAGCACGATGTAGCCCAGATTGCACACCGTCGACCAGGCCAGCATGCGCTTGAGCTCGTGTTGCACGATGGCGGCAATCGCGCCGGCCAGCACGGCCACCGCGCCCAGCACCACCAGAACGCCGTCGATCACCGGCAGCAACGCGCCGGGCACGCCATCGAACAGCGCCAGCGTGCGCACAAGCCCGATCACGCCAAGCTTGACCACCAGCGCTGACAGCAGCGCACTGACCGGCCCCGGTGCCGCGGCGTGTGCATCGGGCAGCCAGAAGTGCAGCGGAAACACCGCCGCCTTGACCAGGAAGCCGACCGTGAACGCCGCCAGCGCCAGGCCGACTGCGCCGGGTGCGTTCACTTCGGGCAGGCGCACGGCAACATCGGCCATATTCAGCGAGCCGGTCAGCGCGAACACCAGCCCGATGCCCAGCAGCACCAGCAGCGACGACACCGCACCGGCCAGCAGGTACTTGACCGCGGCCAGCGCCGCACCCGGCTCGCGCCCGACCGCGACCAGCGCGTAGGCCGAGACCGAGGCCAGTTCCAGGAATACGTACAGGTTGAACAGGTCACCGGTGATCGCAAAGCCATTCAGACCGCCGAGGTTGGCCAGCACCAGCGCATGGAACAGCGCCGGGCGCGGCCCGAAGCGCAGCGCCGGCCGGACCGCGAACACGGTCACCAGCGCGACCACGAAGCCGAACACGATCGTGATCGCCGAGAGCCGGTCGAAGCGCAGCTCGATGCCCATCGGCGCGGCCCAGCCGCCGATGGCGTGCTTGAGCGGGCCATCATCGGGCAAGGCGAGCAGCACGGCCAGCGCCACCAGCACTGTCGCCATCGCCACCACCGAGGCCACGACGGCCGCCGCGCGCGGGCGGTCGTGAAACAGCGGCACCAGCAGCGCCGACGCTGTCAGCGGCAGTACGAACAGCCACGGCAGCAACGCCGCCGGGTTCACCGTTGCTCCGGTCTGGTGGGCACGTGCGGCTTACCGGCGTTCATCGCGCTGCAGCAGCTCATCGAGCTCGATCGTGCCGGTTTCGCGCTTGACCCGGACGATCAACGCCAGCGCCAACGCGGTCGTGCTGACCGCAACCACGATGCCGGTCAGCACCAGCGCCTGCGGGATCGGGCTGGCGAACAACGGCCCGAGGTCTGCGCCGAGCAGCGGCGGATCGCCGCCGTCGATCATGCCGGTGGTGACGATGAACGCGAACACAGCGGTTTCCATGATGTTCAGGCCGATCAGCTTCTTGACCAGGTTCTGGCGCACCAGCAGGATGTACAAGCCGGTGCAGAACACCGCGCTCACCACCAGGTAGTCGAAATGGGCCAGCAGCTGTTGCAGCATCGTCACGACTCCTGCGGGTCAGTCAGGGCGAGGAAGATGCCGGTCAGCACCGCCGCACCGCCGAGGCCGATCGCAATCTCGAGTGCCAGCAACCAGGCATGTCGTGCCGGGCCGCTGTCGGGGACGTCGAACCAGCCGCCGGTTGCCAGCAAGCCGATGACGCCAACCAGCGCGAACACCAGCACGCCGAGCGCGCGCAGCCACGGCCACACGCGCGGTCGCAGCAGCCGTGCCACGCGCGCCGGACCGAGCGCGACGCTGAGCAGGATGGCCATCGCCGCCAGCACCACACCGCCCTGGAAACCGCCGCCGGGCAGCCGATCGCCGGTAATCATCACAAACGCCGCGAACGCGGCCACAAAGGGTGCCAGCAGGCGCACGACCAGCGCCACGATCGGGCTGGGTCCGAGCGCGGGTGCATCGGTGCTCGGCGCGCGACCGTCTCGAACCGGGCCGGCGGCCAGCACGGCGGTCACGGCCACCCAGGCCGACAAGATCACCATCACTTCAATGAAGGTATCGAGCGCGCGGAAATCCAGCAGTACCGTGGTAACAAGGTTGGCAGTCGCATCATGGGCCGCGGCGGCACGGATGGAATCGCGTGTCACATGCGTATGCACCGCGCTGGCCGGATCGCCGGGCACGGGCAGGTCAAGCAGCCCGGCCAGCAATGCTGCAGCCAGCGCCAGCACCGTCAGTAGCACAGCGAAGCGCTTCATCGCTCCTCCCGCCCGACGCGCGCGATCGTGACCAGGAACAGCGCTACGGTCAGGCCGGCGCCGACCGCGGCCTCGGTCATGGCCACGTCCGGCGCGGCGCGATGCACCCACAACAGGCACAGCGCCAGGCTGTAGACCGAGAACAGGATCGCCGACTTGACCAGGTCGCGAGCACGCGCGATCGACAGGACGCAGGCGAGCATCAGCACCAGCACCGCCAGGTCGAACAGTTCAGTCGCGCTCATCATTCTTCTCCCCGGTCCACGGGCGCACGCCGGCATGCCAGGCCGCGCGCGTCAGCGCATGGCCGGCGGTCGGGCTGGCGACCAGCAGCAACGCGATCAGCGCCAGGTTGCGCAGCGCATCACCACCGGAATCGGCCAGCAGCGCCAGCGCCAGCAGTACCAGTCCGGCGCCCAGTGCGTCGCACTTGGTCGCCGCGTGCGCGCGGCAGTACAGATCCGGCAGGCGCAGCACACCGAGCGTGCCGAAACTCACGAACACCAGCCCGGCGATCAGCAACACCGTGGCCAGCGCCTGCACGGCGAGGCTCATCGCCGCGGCTCCCGGAACGCCAGCCGACCGCTCTCGACCAGCCGTCCGGCGACCAGCGTCAGCGTGAAGCCCAGCAGCGCGTAGACGATCGCAATATCGAGCCAGAAGCCGTGGCCGGTGAGTCGCGCCAGCAACGCGATCACCAGCACGGTGTGGGTGGCGATGACATTGACCCCGAGAATGCGATCGGCCAGGGTCGGGCCGGCCACGACCCTTCGCAGGCAGGCCAGCGCGTTGGCCAGCAGCACGAACACCGCCGTCCACAGCAACAGGTTCATGGCCCGTCCTCCGGCTCGAACACGCGCCGGATGCCGGCTTCCACCTCACCGGAGCGGATGTCGGCTGCGAAGCCCGGGTGCAGGCAGTGGATGGTCAGTTCGTCATCGGCCAGCTCGACGCAGTGCGTGCCCGGTGTGAGCGTGATCGCGTTGGCCAGCGCCACACGCCCCGCCTCGCTGGCCAGCGTGGTTCGGTATACGAACACCTCGGGGTGGATCGGAATCCGGCGGCGAAGCAGCAACGCGATCAGCTGCAATGCCGCCGGAACGATGCTGCGGGGGAGCAGCAGCAGGTAGAGCAGGGCGCGTGGCCAATGTCGAACCGCCAGCCCGGCGTCGCGGGTCGGCCACAGAACGACCGCGGCCCAGGTACCGATCAGCAGCGACAGCGCCAGGCCCCAGAGCAGCCCGCCGGCATCCGCCGGCCAGGCCAGCACCAGCCAGAACCCGAACACCGCAAAAGCAAGCGACCACCACCGCATTGCCGGACTCCCGTGCAAGCCACCGGGCGCGGCGCGCGAAGCGGCAGGCGAGCGTCAGCCCTTGCGGGCCCGAACTCGCAGGCCGATCGACTGCAGCGCCCGACCGCGCCTCTCGTCCGTCCATCCTACCGGATCAGCGAGCGGCTGCGGACCCGACGCGACGCGGGCTGCCGGGTTGTCCAAGCTCCTTCCGGTCAATACAAGTGCCGCTAGTGGGCCATGCGGTTAATTAGGTAACGCTCAGAGCCGCTGTGCCGGTGCGAATCAAGGCGCGTTTCGCAGGGAATGGCCGCTCCCTTGCCAAGAAACGCAACGCCGAGTCGCGCCGGCACAGCGGCTCCCGGAGGGCCGCCGCACAAGCGCCGTGGGCTGCGTTCCGCTCGCTCGACGGCCCGGCAAGGACGCCTTCGCTCGCGCGCCTTGCCCACGACGCTTGTGCGACGGCTGAGTGTCACCTAATTAACCGCATGGCCCACTAGAATCCGACGAACACTTTGCGAATGTTGCCCACCCGCCCCAGCTTGGTAACCGCGTGGGTAAAGGTGTTGTACTTGCGCTCGATCAAGTGTGGCAGCCTGTCGGTGTCACGTGCCGTCCGATGCCCTTGCTCGCGCCGATGATGACTACAGTCCTGTCGGTCATGAAGTCCTCGCAAGGTTGAAGCGATCGAAATTCCGGCTCAATATCCTGCCCTCGGCGCCTGAGCTTCAGCCCGCTGGCCCGTCAGCTCCTTGGCCCCAATGCTCTTGAGTCAAGAATTGGCACCTTGTGGGATTGGCACATCGCAGGGGCTTGCTTTCAGGCGAAAAAAGGGGGGCGGACGAAGGCATCATCCCGGCGCATCACGGCCCCAGAAGCGCCGCCGGGACAACCCCGATGCCGTCGGCGCGGCGATAGGCCTGCGGGCCGGTATTGATCACGATGGCGTCGAGTAATTGATCACCGATCTGCTGTTTCAACCATAGCAGTTGGCTGACGTCGTCGTCGGTAATGGCACGGCTGAGCTTGACTTCGACCGCCAGCACCCGTCTGTCGGCGCGCTCGATGATCAGATCGACTTCGCGTTCTCCGCCATGCAGGCGCAAATGTCTGACTTCGGCCTCATGGTCTTGCGCGTAAACCCGCAGACTGAGCGTGACCAACGATTCGAAAAGCCGCCCCAGCAACGCGCCACGGCGACGGAATGTTGCGTCGCCTTCGCTGCCCTCAAGCAGGGCGGCCGCATCCAGGCCCAGCAATCGAACGGCCAGCGCCGGGTCGGCCAGGTGATGCTTGGGATGCTGCGCGAGCCGGTTCATGTCATTGTGGCTGGGCGTCCATGCCGGCACCGCATCGAGAATCCATAAGCGCTCGAGCACATCGCGCCAGGGCTGGGTTGTTGTCTTGGCCGGCTTGTCGCCTTCGCCGCCGGTCGCCGAATCGCGGATCGCCTCGAAGCTTGCGGTGGTTGCTGTCGCAGCGGCGTATGCGGCCAGCCACCGCCGGAGCGTCTCCGGACGACGCACCACCAGGCCCTGCTCGACGAAGTCCCGCTCGATGATGCGATGCAGATAGCCGTCCAGCTGAGCGCGCAAGGCCCGCCCGGTGTAAGCCCGCAGCCCGGGAAATCCGGATCGAGCGCATTCCTCGACGTAATCCTTCAGCCTCACCTCAGTCGTACCTTCCAACATCAGAGCTTCACCGCGCATAAGATCGCCCAAGCTGACGACCGGGTTTTCAAGCCCTCGCTCCGCCAGCGACAGCGGCCGCATGCGAACCGTCACGATGCGACCGGCCCCAGAATGAGTGGGTATCGCCAGCGGGCTCGCCGAACCGGTGAGCAGAAAACGTCCGGGACGACTGCCGGCGTCCACGGCGCGCCGGATCACATCCCATACGGCGGGAACACGCTGCCATTCGTCGATCAAAAGCGGCGAAGCGCCCTCTAGAATTCGTGCAGGGTCGGCTTCCAGCACGACTCGCTGGGCCGGATCGTCGAGCGCGTGAACCGCACCGGCTCGGCGCGTCGCGGTTTCGGTTTTCCCGACGCCCTTCGGGCCTTCGAGCGAGATCGCGGGCAATTGCGGCAGGAGCTCGTCGAGCTCCCTGTCCACTAGGCGCTGGATGTAGGGACTGTTCATGCCGAACCTCGCGCAGATACCGTGCCTTTTGGAATACGCGGCACTTCGACCTTGAAATACCGTTCCCGAAGCGCTTACGCTACCATTTATCGCGATTCTACGCTACCATTTCTCAGAATCCTACACTACCGTTTCGCAACAATCCCGATCAAATCGACAGCGACCCCTCGCGAAAATCCGTCTTCGCCAGGTGCACGTTGACCAGCACGGGAAAGCCATTCTCCGCCAGTTGCTTCGCCTGTTCCAGTATGTCGCCGATCTCGTCGTCGCTGCGGATCACCAGGCCCTTGCCGCCGAGGCCTTCGGCGGCGGCGTGGTAGTCGGTGCGCGCGAGCGTTACGGCGGTGTCGTCGCCGAGCAGCTTGACCTGCTCTCTTGCAATCTGCGCCCAGCTGGCGTCGTTGCCGACGATGGCGATGGGCGCGAGGCCATGACGGGCATAGGTGTCGAATTCGATCAGGCTGTAGCCCAGCGAACCGTCGCCATAGAGAATCCAGACCTGGCTGGTCGGCCGGGCGCGCATGGCGCCGAGCGCGAACCCACCGCCGACGCCGAGGGTGCCGAAGGCGCCGGGGTCGAGCCAGCGCAGCGGGCCGCGCGGCTTGACGGTATAGCTGGCCGTGGCGACAAAATCGCCGCCGTCGGCGACCAGCACGCTGTCGTCGCCGATGACCGTGTCCAACGCCCGGAACAGTTTCAGCGGGTTGACGCCCGGGTCGCCGGACGTGGCGGCCTGCTGGTCGATGTCGGCTTCGCGCGCAGCGTCGCGCTCGCGCAACTCGGCGATCCAGGCGCTGCGATCGGCTTCGGCTTCGTCGAGCTTTTCGGCCAGCGCGACCAGGCAGGCGCCGGGATCGGCGAGCAGGCCGTGGTCGGGCTTGCGGTTGAGTTTCAGATCGGGCCGGCTCAGATTGAACGCCACCAGCCTGGCCTTGCGACGAATCTGCTTGCCGTAGTCGAGCCGGAAGTCGCACGGCACGCCGGCCAGCACCACCAGGTCGGCGGCCTTGATGGCATTCCTGCGCTTGTGCCGGAACAGCAACTCGTGCTCGGCACCGAGCAGTCCGCGCGCCATGCCCGACAGAAACACCGGAATGCCCAGCGCCTCGATGGCGTGGCGCACCCGCTCGGCCTGCTCGGCGCGCACCACCGCCTGGCTGCCGACGACCATGACCGGCTTTTCGGCATTCGCGACATGCTCGGCGATGTTCTGGATATCGGCGTCGGCCGGCGCCTGTGGGGCGGGTGGCGCGGGCTTGTCGGGCATTTCGCGGCGACCGCCGAAGACCTTGCGCAGGTGCCACTTCATGTAGCCGCGAATCGCCAGCGCGCCCGGGCTCCAGCCCCGGGGCGTGCTGTCGGCGTACCAGCCGCGTACCGTTTTCTCGTCGTACAGCAGGTCGACCGGGCATTCGACGAACACCGGGCCGGGCACGCCGGACGCGGCCGCTTCCAGCGCCTCGATCACGGCCGGGGCAAGATCGCGCCGACGTCGGACCGCGCGGGCAAATTTAACGTGCGGCTGCATCAGCGGCATCTGCTCGATGTCCTGCAGCGCACCCCGGCCCTTCAGCGCCGTGGCGGTCGCACCGCCAAGCACCAGCAGCGGCGACTGTGCGAGCTGGGCGTTCTTGACCGCGGTGATGGTGTTGGTCAGGCCGGGACCGGCGGTGACCGCGGCCACACCCGGGATGCCGGTCAGGCGCGCATGGGCGTCGGCGGCGAACACCGCCGCGGCCTCATCGCGCACGTCGGTCACGCGGATGCCGGCCTTGTTCGCTTCGACCAGAATGGGCGAGATGTGCCCGCCGCACAGCGTGAACAGTTCCCGCACGCCGCGATCGTGCAGCACGCGGGCAATGATTTCACCGCCGTTCATGGAAACGGCCTCAGGCGCGTGCATCGGCCTCGGCCGGCGCCGCCCCGGCCGCCTGGTCGACCAGCAGCGCAATCGCGCCGTCACCGGTGACGTTGCAGGCCGTACCAAAGCTGTCCTGGGCCATGTACAGCGCGATCATCAGGGCAATGGCCACATCGCCGAATCCCAGCATCGAACCGAGCAGCCCGACTGCGGCCATGACCGCGCCACCCGGAACGCCCGGTGCGGCCATCATGACGATGCCCAGCATCATGATGAACGGCAGGATGTCGGTGAACCCCGGCATCGCCAGTCCGGCCTGCAAGACCGTTACCGCAATCGCGCACGAAACGATGGTGATGGTCGAACCCGACAGGTGCACGGTCGCGCACAGCGGCACGGTGAAGTCGGCGATGTGCGCGCGCACGCCATTGGCGCGTGCCGATTGCAGTGTGACCGGGATGGTCGCCGCACTCGACATCGTGCCCAGCGCGGTGAAATAGGCCGGCAGCATGCCGCGGATCATCGCCAGCGGCGACTTGCCGGAGCGCGCACCGGCGATCAGGTACAGCGTGACGATCCAGACCCAGTGCAGGCTGACGGCCAGCACCAGCACCACGCCGAAGGTCCGGAGCGTCTCGAACACCGAACCGGCCGCGGCCAGGTCGGCAAACACGCCGGCGATATAGAACGGCAGCAGCGGAATGATGACAACGGTCAGCAGCTTCTCGATCACATCGCGGCCCTGATCGAACAGTCGCTTGAGCACATCGCTGTCGGTCGCGGTGATGCCGAGGCCGAAGATGAATGCCGTGGTCAACGCCGACATGATGCCCAGCAGCGGCGGAATCTCCAGCTCGATGAACGGTGCCAGCGCTTCGTGGTGGACTTCGCCGGCCACGCCGCCGGCCGGTGCCAGCAGCGGCACGACGATTGATGCGGCAAAGAACGCCAGCAGACCGGCCAGCAGCGTCGAGATGTAGGCCGTGGCGAGCGTACGGCCGAGCAGCGCGCCGGAATTGCGCGGCAGCCCGGCGATGCCGGAGGTGATGTAGAACAGGATCAACAGCGGCACGGTAAAGAACAGCAACTGACCGAACAGCGCCTTGAACGTCACCAGCAGCCGCGCGATCCATTCCGGCGCGAACAGGCCGACGAGAATCCCGGCGACGATGCCGACTACCAGCTTGAGGACAAGTTTCACGGGCGCTCCCGAAGTGGTCGTTAGCCTGATGATACGCGCCTGAGGCGCGCGGTTCGCGTCGTACCGGCGTCCATCCGCGCTCGAAGCGGCGCGGTTATAGTGCGATCCGGTTCGAGCGTCGGGAGCGGTGTGTGAGCAACATCAGCGATTTCAGCCAGGTCACCGTGATCATCACCGGGGCCTCGATGGGTGTCGGCGCGGCCACTGCGCGCGCGTTCCTGCAGCGCGGCGCGAACGTAGTGCTGCTGGCGCGCGGCCGCGAGCGGCTCGAGCAACTGGCCTCAGAACTGGGCGCACCCGAGCGCGTGCTCATCGAGGCGCTGGATGTCTGCGACAGCGCAGCCTTCGCGCGCCTGCTGGAGGCGGCCCGGGCGCGTTTCGGCGCGGTCGATGTGCTGGTCAACAACGCCGGCTTCCATGCCCGCGGCCCGGTCGAGGCGGTTTCAGCCGACGACATCGGGCGCATGGTCGATGTCAACCTCAAGGCCCCGTTGATGGCGACCCGGATGGCACTGCCGGATCTGAGACGCTCGCAGCGGCCGGCAGTGATCAACGTCGCCTCGCTGGCCGGACGCACACCGGTACCCGGCTCAGCGACCTACTCGGCGACCAAATTCGGGCTGCGCGCGTTTGGCCTGGCACTGGCCGAGGAGCTGCGCGGTGAGGGCATCCGCATCGCCAGCGTGTCGCCGGGACCGATTACCACCGGCTTCATCCTCGATGACATCGACACCGTGACGGATCTGACCTTCTCGCAGCCGCTGTCGAGCGCCGAGCAGGTGGCCGAGGCAATCGTCGGTCTGGTCGACGGCGGCCCGAACGACCTGCCGATGCCGCGCATCAGCGGTTACCTGACCACCATCAGCTACCTGTTGCCGACCCTCGGCCGCGCCCTGCGACCGTTGCTGGAGAACAAGGGCCGGCGCACCAAGGCGCGGCTGAAGCGCGACCAGAACGCTTGAGCGTAGGATCAATCAATTGCGACTGCATGCGCTGAAAGCCCGCCTGGAAGGTCTGCACTCGGTCTCGATTTCAATGAAATACCGCATGGCCCACTACCGCCGCAGCTTGTCGAGGATGCCGTCGAGCTCGTCCAGTGAGGTGTAGCGGATGGTCATCTGGCCCTTGCCGGATGCGGAATGCTTGAACGCGACCGGGGCGCACAGGGTTTCGGTGAGTTCGCGTTCGAGTCGCTCGAGGTTGGGATCGCGACGCGGTGTGGTCTTGCTGGCGGAGTCCCCGGACTTGAGCCGCTTGACCAGCGCCTCGGTCTGGCGCACCGAAAGATCGAGCTTGACCGCCTGGCGGGCGGCATTGACCTGATCGTTGCCCGACAGCGCCAGCAGCGCGCGGGCGTGGCCCATGTCGAGCTTCTTTTCATCGACCAGTGCGCGTACCTGCGGCTCCAGTTCGAGCAGCCGCAGCAGATTGGTGACTGCGGCTCGCGAGCGGCCGACGTTGGCCGCAGCCTGCTCGTGGGTGAGCTCGAATTCCTCGATCAACCTCGACAGCGCGCCGGCTTCCTCGATCGGGTTGAGGTTTTCGCGCTGGATATTCTCGATCAGCGCCATCGCCAGCGTGACCTCGTCGGGCACGTCGCGGATGACCGCCGGAATCTCGTCCAGCCCGGCCTGCTGCGCGGCACGCCAGCGGCGCTCGCCGGCGATCAGCTCGAATTCATCGCCACCGGCCAGCCGTCGCACCACCACCGGCTGAACCACGCCCTGGGCGCGGATCGATTCGGCCAGTTCGGTCAACCGGTCGGCATCCATGCCGGTGCGCGGCTGGTAGCGGCCCGGACGGATGCGCTCAAGCGGCAGGCGCTTGAGCTGGCCGTCATCGCTGGTCGCAGGCGCAGATGCGCGGGACTTGCCCAGCAAGGCATTGAGGTTCTTGCCCAGGGGCGCTTTCTTGCGCGTGGCCATGGTGATCAGAACTCCCGCATTCGTCGAAGGTATTCGCCGGCCAGCCCGCGGTAGGCGAGCGCGCCGCGCGATTCGGGATCGTAGCTCAGTACCGACTCGCCGTAGCTGGGCGATTCGGCCACACGCACGTTGCGCGGCACGATGGTGTTGTAGACCTTGTCGCCGAAATGATCGAGCAGCTGGGTCGAGACCGCGCTGGAGAGGTTGTTGCGCACGTCGTACATGGTCCGCACCAGACCCTCGATTTCGAGCTCCGGGTTGACCGAGGCCTGGATCTGCTCGATCGTGTTCATCAGCGCGGTCAGGCCCTCGAGCGCGTAGTACTCGCACTGCATCGGGATCAGCACCCGGTCGGCGGCGGTCAGCGCGTTCAATGTCAGCACGTTGAGCGCCGGCGGGCAGTCGATGACGATGTCGTCGTAGTAGCCCAACACCGGCTCCAGCGCTTCTTTCAGCGCATGGGCGCGCTCGGAACGGTCCATCAGCGCGACCTCGGCGGCGGTCAGATCACCGTTGGCCGGCACGATATCGAGCGCAGCCGAGGCCGGCCGCACGCGCGCCTCGGCCACGCTGGTCTCGCCGGTCAACAGCTCGGCGGTGGTCGGCTGGCCGGCGGCGATCTCGACCCCCAGCCCAGTCGAACAGTTGCCCTGCGGGTCGATGTCGATCAGCAGCACGCGCCGCTCCATCTGGGTCAGGCCGACCGCCAGGTTCAACGCCGTGGTGGTCTTGCCGACGCCGCCTTTCTGGTTGGCGATCGCGAGCGTACGCGCGGTTCGGGTCACGAACAGTCTCCTTTCCGGATCACGGCCACGCAGCGCGCGGCCGTCTGGCCGGGCCATTGCAGCGGATGAATCGTGACATTGTACTGGTCCGGCACCGCCCGGCACTCGGCCGGATCGAGTTCGCCCTTCATCGCCAGCAGCGTCGTACCGCGCGCCAGCCACGGCGCGCACCAGCCGACCATCCGCGCCAGCGGCGCCAACGCACGCGTGACGACCTGGTCGGGGGCGGGCTCGTGGGTCAACGCTTCCAGCCGCGCCTGGCGCGGCTCGATATTGTCCAGCGCCAGCTCGCGCTGTACGTGGCGCAGGAACCGCAACTTCTTGCCGTTGCTGTCGACCAGCATGAATTGTCGCTCGGGCTCGGCGATCGCCAGCACCACGCCCGGCAGACCGGCGCCGGTGCCGGCATCGACGATGCGCGCCCCGTCCAGATACGGACGCACGCTCAGGCTGTCGACCAGGTGGCGCTCGACCATCGCCGCGAGCTCGCGCACCGCGGTCAGGTTATAGGCGCGGTTCCAGCGCTGAAGTTCGTCGAGGTAAGCCAACAAACGATCGCTTGATCCCTCGGGCAGCTCTTGACCGAGCGCCTGAACGCCCCGCTGCAGCTGTTCGCGCAGCGCCGGATGCGTATTCGAGGTCTCAGCATGCGGCATCGGACGGGTCACGAGGGGCGAAACCCCGAATTATGGGGCAACGATCATGCCGCCGTCCGGCACGCTTTCCCCTACAGTAGCGAGCATGAAACTTCGCTGGACAGCACCGCTGCTGGCGCTGGCCGTCGCGTTCGCCGCACTGCCGGCGCTGGTCGGCGTGCTGACGCAGTCGCGGGTGCAGAGCGCGCTGGCCGAGCGCTGGCCCGAGGTCGAGCAGGTCTGGCAACGCGGCTGGCGGCAGTCGCGCCTGGTCCTGCGGCACGATCAGCTCGAGGCCGAGATCGAGCTTGAACACCTGCCGCTGTCGCCACCCGGCTGGCTGGCGCTGCGCGGTCGCGTGCGGATCGAATCGCCACCGGCGCGTGTTGACCTGACCGGCCGGCTGGGACTGACCGGGCGCTTCGAACTGAATGGACGCAGCGATGCGCTGGTGCTGCCCGGACCGCCACAGTGGCGCTACCACCAGCCCGGGCTGCGCGTGACCGGCGACATCGGCCAGACACTGGCCATCGAACTGCGCAGCAGCACGCTGGATATCGCCGACAGCGCCGGCAACCGGCTGGCCCTGACTGATACCGTGCTGCAACTGACCGTTCGGCAAGCGCAGCAAGGTCCACTCGATCTCGAGCTGGGATTGCAACTGACACGCGCAGGTCAAGCCGAGAGCCGTCTGCAACTGGCGCTGGCCGGCCTGGACCACGACGCGCTGATAGCCACGATCGAAGCCGTGCGCAACTTGAGCACGACCGAAGTCGGCAGCGCTGCACATCGGCTGGCGCAGCTCAGTGTGCTTGGCGCGCTGCAGCAATTGGCCGACGCGGGCCTCGCCGTGCTGCTAGAGCCGCTGCTGCTCGACGGCCGGGTACGCGTGCACGGCCACTGGCAGCCCGGACAACCGCCGCAGATCACGGGCGGCGGCCCCCCGGCCACCCTGCATACCTGGCTGGCTGCCATCGTCGGCCTGCACAACGGACTGGCCGCGAACGAGGCCCACGCGCGTGCCAGCGAACAACTGGCCGCCATCCGGCAACGCGGTCTGGCCGAAGGTTGGTTGCAAATCCAGGGCGATGAATGGCGCATCGAACTGCCGGGTCCGGGCCATCCAGGCCCACCCTGAACCACTCGCACCGGGGCCGGTGATTGCCCCGGGGCGCAATGGACGTCTATACTCGGGTCCACGGGCAACGATACGGGAGATGCCGGCATGCACACCATCCACCAGATCCTGAAACAGAAGGGCAACGACGTGCACTGGGTAGGGCCGGACAGCACGGTGTTCGATGCCATACGCAAGATGGCCGAACTCGGCGTCGGCGCGCTGCTGGTAATGCGCGAGGGCAAGCCGGTCGGCATGCTGTCGGAGCGCGACTACGCGCGCAAGGTGATTCTTGAAGGCAAGCGCTCGCGCGAGTGCCAGGTGGGCGACATCATGTCGTCATCCCTGATCTCGATCGACGGGCGCGCCTCGGCCGAAGCCGGGCTGGCGCTGATGAGCAACAAGCACATCCGCCACCTGCCGGTGATCGACGACGGCAAGCTGGTCGGCATGGTCTCGATCGGCGACCTGGTCAACGCGGTGATCGCCGACCAGCAGCAGCTGATCGAACAACTCGAGCGCTACGTCACCGGCTGAACACCCGTGCCGGATCTGTTACAGCCCCGGACGGGCTGGGCATACTGATTCTTCTGGAACCGTAACTCGCAACCGCACGCATGGATACACAAACCGCGCCCGCACTGGCCGACACGCTCGGATTGAACCCGGACCAGAGCCGGCTGCATGCCATCACCGGCGGCTCGATCGCGCGCGCCTACCGGCTCGAAGACGAGCGCCGGCGCGTATTCATCAAGGTCCTCGATCGCGACCGACGCGCGATTCTCGACGCCGAGCGTCATGGGCTGGCACGACTGGCCGAAGCGACCGCCATCGCCACGCCCAGGATCATCGGCCAGGGCGAAATCGACCGCGTGTGCTGGCTGGCGTTCGAATGGCTGGAGATGCGGGTGCCCGATACCGACTGCTTCGCCCGTCTCGGCGTGCAGCTCCACCAGTTGCATCGGCATCGCGGCAGCGGCTTCGGGCTGGAACGCAACAACTTCATCGGCCTGACGCCGCAGGTGAATGACGAGAGCGAAGACTGGTCGGATTTCTTCATCAACCGCCGCCTGCGGCCACAGATCGAACGGCTGGCCGAGCGCCATCGGAACTTCGACGAAAGCTTGATCGAGGCGCTGGCCGAATCCTGGCGGCATGCGTTCGACGGCTACCAGCCCGAACCCTGCCTGCTGCACGGCGACCTGTGGTCGGGCAATGTGGCGATGCTGGCCGACGGCCGGCCGGTGGTGTTCGACCCGGCCGTGCATTTCGGCGATCGCGAGTGTGACCTGGCCATGGCCGACCTGTTCGGCGGCTTCGATGTCGCGTTTTTCGACGCCTACCGTGGTCACTGGCCATTGGAGTCGGGCTGGCGCGAGCGGCGGCGTTTCTATCAGCTCTACCATCTGCTCAACCACGCCAACCTGTTCGCCGGCCATTACCTCGACATCTGCCGCAAGCTGATCGGCGATCTGGTCGATCATGCCCGCGTGGCCTGATTGACCCGGATCAAATCCACCGCCCGAACCTTCGCGCTACAATCCGGTCCCATGAGCATGCTGCATTGCATCCGCACTCGTGCCGCCGGTCTGGCGCGCCTTCATCTGGCGCTGTTCGCGCTGGTGTGGCTGTCGATCGTGGCCGCCCCGTGCGCAATGGCGATGCAGCTCGATGCCGCCGTCGATCACGCGCACAGCTGCCCGCACTGTCCACCCAAGCCGTGCCACGAAGTCCAGCCCGACGACTGCGATGAGCCCGATTCGCTGGACTCGCTCCGACTGGCCGAGTCCTCGGCGCAATCGCTGGCGCCGCCCGTCAGCACGCCGCCGGCCGCCGCCGATGCGCGCCGGACCCACCACGCGGTGGCCTACGTCGGCGCGCCGCCGGTCCGGGATGGGCCGCGCGCACACCTGATCAACGCCCAGTTCAACGAGTAGTTCGTTTTTCCGCTTCCGTTAAGCGGCGCCCGCACGCGGGCGCTCGTCGTGGTTGATCCGGAGAACGAACATGAAGCTTGTCCCCCACCTGTCCACCCTGGTGCTGCTGGCGCTGCTGGCAGCCCCCGCCGCAGGCCAGAATGAGTCCGACGCGCTGACGCTCAGCGAAGCGCTGGCGTATGCACGCGCACTGAACGATCCGGCGCTGGCGCGCTTCGACGAGCGCGCCGAAGCGCTGGAGCATGCCGCCGTTGCCGACGGCCAGTTGCCCGATCCGATGGTCACCGGCCAGATCGCCAACGTTCCGGTCGATTCGTTTTCATTCAGCCAGGACGGCATGACCCAGGCCCTGCGGCTGGGCATTCGCCAGGAATTCCCGCCTGGCGATACCCGTCGTCTGATGAGCAACCAGCGCCAGCGCCAGGCCGAAGTTGAGCGCGCGCGTCGCAGCTTGAGCCTGCGCGATATCGAACGTGAAGTCGCGCTGGCCTGGATCGAAGTGGTCTGGCGCGAGCAGGCCACGCGCATTCTGGCCGACAACCATAAGGCGGTCGCCGAGCAGATCGAGTCGCTGGCCGCGCGCTTTGCCAGCGGGCGGATGCATGCCCAGGATCTGCTGCGCGCCGAACTGGAGTTGTCGCTGCTCGAGGACCGCCAGATCGAGCATCGCCAGCAGGCCGACATCGCGCGCGCCGCCCTGTCGCGCTACCTCGGGCGACACGCTTTTCGCAGCGTGCCCGAAACCCTGCCGACGCCGGCCACGCCGGCCGCCGCCGAGCGGCTCGAAACGCGCCTGGCCGAGCACCCGGCGGTACAGGTCGAGCAGCAACAGATCGAGGCGGCCGATGTCGGCATCGAGCTGGCCGAACAGGCCTACAAGCCGAAGTTCGCGCTCGAAGGCGGCTTCGGCTGGCGCACCGATCGGGCCGACCTGGCCAGCATCGGCGTGACGCTGTCGCTGCCGCTGTTCACCGACAAGCGCCAGGACCGGCGACGCGCCCAGGCGATCGGCCAGCGCGGTGCCGAGGCGCTGGATCGCGACCTGCTGCTGCACGATCTCAGGCGCCAGCTGCACGAAGAGCTGGCGCGCTGGCAGCGGCTGGAAGAGCGTCTGGCGCTGTACCGGCAGGCTTTGGCCGAACGCGCGCGCCAGACCGCCGAGGCCACGCTGACCACCTATGCCAACGGCCAGACCGATTTCGCCGAGCTGATCCGCGCGTTACTGGCCGAACTGCAGATCGATCTCAAACGCACCGAACTGGAGCACGCCCGCGCGCAGAGCTGGGCGCGGCTGGTCTGGCTGACCGGAGAACCGTCATGAATCGCATTGTTGTTGTACTGCTTCTGCTCGCCGCTCTGGTTGCCGGTTTCGCCGGTGCCTGGTGGCTGAAACCCGTCGCCGGCAACGGCACCGCCAGCGAGGACGGCGAGCCGGCCGAACCGGAGATCCTGTACTGGGTCGCGCCGATGGATGCCAGCTACCGCCGCGACGGCCCGGGCAAGTCGCCGATGGGCATGGATCTGGTGCCGGTCTACGCCGACCAGGACAATGCCGAATCCGACCAACCCGGCATCCGCATCGCACCGGGCGTGGTCAACAACATCGGCGTCAAGACCGCGCCGGTCGAGCGCCGGCGGCTGACACGCGCCATCGACACGGTCGGCTTCATCACCACCGACGATGCCCGCATCGGCCACATCCACGTGCGCACCGAGGGCTGGATCGAACAGCTGTATACGGTCACGGTCGGCGACCCGGTCACCGCCGGACAGGTGCTGTTTCGCATCTACTCGCCGGCTCTGGTCAGCGCCCAGGACGAATACCTCCAGACACTGCGCAGCGGCCAGGCAACCATGATTGGCGCGGCCGAACAACGGCTGGCGGCGCTGGGCATGCTGCCGGCGCAGGTGGCAACGCTGCGCGAGACGCGCAAGCCCAGTCGCCTGTTCGACGTGCGCGCGCCGCAGGGCGGCTTCGTGCTCGAACTCAACGTGCGCCAGGGCATGTACGTGCAGCCCGGCATGACGATTCTCAGCCTGGCCGATCTGGCCACCGTCTGGGTCGATGTCGACGTATTCGAGCGCCGCATCGGCTGGGTTGCGCCCGGCCAGACGGCGACCATGCGGCTGCCGTTCGCGCCCGACCGGGTCTGGACCGGTACGGTCGACTACATCTACCCGACCATCCGTGAGGCCAGCCGCACCGCGCGCGTGCGGCTGAAGTTCGACAACCCCGATCTGGCGCTCAAGCCGGGCATGTATGCAACCGTCACGATCGAGGCCGAGCCGCGCCGGGCGCTGGCCGTGCCGACCCAGAGCGTGATTCGAACGCCGGATGGCGCGCGCGTGATCCTGGCGCTGGGCGAGGGCCGCTTCCGCCCGGCCGAGGTCCGCACCGGCATCGAGAGCGACGGCAGCACCGAGATTCTCGCCGGCCTGAGCGTCGGCGAGGCCATCGTCGTCTCGTCGCAGTTCCTGATCGACTCGGAGGCCAGCATGGACGCCAGCCTGCTGCGCCTGCTCGACCCTTCAGCCGATGCATCGGACAGCTCCGGGATGGACCACTCCGGGCATGACATGTCGGGCATGGATCATGCCGACCACGATATGTCAGGCATGGACCACTCCGGCCACAACGCCGAGCCGGACGGATCCGCGATGAAGGACCACGACCATGATTGAGCGTCTGATCCGAGCCTCGGTTGCCAACCGCTCGCTGGTGCTGCTGCTCGGCGTCATGCTGGCCGCCTGGGGCGTCGTCGCGCTGCAGCGCATTCCGCTGGATGCGATTCCCGACCTGTCCGACGTGCAGGTGATCGTCAAGACCAGCTACCCCGGCCAGGCGCCGCAGGTGGTCGAAGACCAGGTCACCTATCCGCTGGCCACTTCACTGCTGTCGGTCCCCGGCGCGGTCACGGTGCGCGGCTATTCGTTCTTCAACGACTCGTTCGTGTATGTGATCTTCGAGGATGGCACCGACCTGTACTGGGCGCGCTCGCGCGTGCTCGAGTACCTCAACCAAGTGGAACTGCCGGCCGGCGCCAGCGCCGCGCTGGGTCCCGATGCGACCGGCGTGGGCTGGGTCTACCAGTACGCACTGGTCGATCGCACGGGTCGCCACGACCTGGCCGAGCTGCGCTCGCTGCAGGACTGGTTCCTGAAGTACGAACTGCAGACCGTCGAGGGCGTGGCCGAAGTCGCAACCATCGGCGGCATGGTGCGCCAGTACCAGGTCGTGGTCGATCCCGATCGTCTGCGCGCCCACGACATTCCGCTCGGCCAGGTGCGCTCAGCGATCGCGCGCGGCAACCAGGAAATCGGCGGGCGCGTGATCGAGCTGGCCGAGGCCGAATACATGATCCGCGCGACCGGTTATATCGATTCGCTCGATGACCTGCGCCACATTCCGCTCAAGGTCACGCCCGAAGGCGTGCCGGTAACGATTGGTGATGTCGCCGAGCTGCGCTTTGGCCCGGAATTGCGGCGCGGCATCGGCGAACTCAACGGCGAGGGTGAGGCGGTCGGTGGCGTAATCGTGATGCGCTTCGGCGAAAACGCCATGGCCACCATCGAGCGGGTCAAGCAACGATTGGACGAACTCAAGGCCGGTCTGCCCGAAGGCGTGGAAATCGTCGAGACCTACGACCGCTCCAGCCTGATCGAGCGCGCCGTCGACACGCTGTTCGACAAGCTGACCGAGGAGCTGCTGGTCGTGATCGTGGTCTGCGCGCTGTTCCTGTTCCACCTGCGCTCGGCACTGATCGTCGTCATCAGCCTGCCGCTGGGGATTCTGGCCGCGTTCATTGTCATGCAGGCCCAGGGCATCAACGCCAACATCATGTCGTTGGGCGGCATCGCGATTGCGATCGGTGCGATGGTCGATGCGGCGATCGTGATGATCGAGAACTTCCACAAGCATCTCGAGCGCGCCGGCGGCCAGCTCGACGGAGACAAGCGCTGGCAGGTGGTGGCCGATTCGGCGGTCGAAGTCGGACCGGCGCTGTTCTTCTCACTGCTGATCGTGGCGCTGTCGTTCGTGCCGATCTTCGCCCTGGAAGCCCAGGAAGGCCGGCTGTTCAAGCCGCTGGCCTACAC
The DNA here is from genome assembly GCA_032251355.1 of Wenzhouxiangellaceae bacterium. Classification (GTDB taxonomy): domain Bacteria; phylum Pseudomonadota; class Gammaproteobacteria; order Xanthomonadales; family Wenzhouxiangellaceae. Next base: position 30,542 of record JAVVDV010000005.1, on the reverse strand, counting down.
CAAGACCTATGCCATGGCGGCTGCGGCCGGCATCGCGATCACGCTGGTGCCGGTGCTGATCGGCCTGCTGGTGCGCGGCCGGATCACGCCGGAGCAGCGCAACCCGGTCAACCGGATGCTGATTGCCGGCTACCGACCCCTGCTCAACGGCGCGCTGCGCTTCCCGAAGACGCTGCTGGCCGCAACCCTGGCGCTGCTGATCGTGACCGCCTGGCCGTGGCTGCAACTGGGCTCGGAGTTCATGCCCGAACTCGACGAGGGCGACTTGTTGTACATGCCCAGCGCCTATCCGGCCGCCTCCAGCGCCAAGATGGCCGAGATTCTCGGCCAGACCAACCGCCTGATCATGAGCGTGCCCGAAGTCGAATCGGCCCACGGCAAGGCCGGCCGCGCCGACAGCGCCACCGACCCGGCGCCGCTGACCATGGTCGAGACCACCATCCGACTCAAACCGCGCGATCAATGGCGTCCGGGCATGACCATGGAGACAATCAAGGCCGAACTCGATGCCAAGGTCCAGGTGCCGAGCCTGACCAACGTCTGGATCATGCCGATCAAGAACCGCATCGATATGCTCGCCACCGGCATCAAGACCCCGGTCGGGGTCAAGATCGCCGGGCCGGATCTGGATGTAATCGCCCGCCTCGGCGGCGAAATCGAGCGCGTGCTGAAGGATCTTCCCGGTACCGCCTCGGCCTACTCCGAGCGCGTCACCGGCGGGCGCTACATCACCGTCGATGTCGATCGCGCCGCGGCCGCGCGCTTCGGGCTGAACATTGCCGACGTCCACACCATCGTCGGCTCGGCGATCGGCGGCATGCCGGTCGGTTTTAGTGTCGAGGGCCTGGAACGCTATCCGATCAATGTGCGCTACCCGCGCCACCTGCGCGACTCGATCGAAGACCTCGAGGAGCTGGCCATCGTCACGCCGCGCGGCGATCAGATTCCGCTGGCCGCGGTCGCCGAGCTGCGATTGGAATCGGGCCCGGGCGTGATCCGCACCGAGAACGCGAGGCTCAACGGCTGGATCTATGTCGATGTCGCCTCCAGTGATATCGGCCGCTACGTCGAGCGCGCGCAACAGGCCGTCAGCGCGGCGGTGGAACTGCCGCCGGGCTACTCGATCCGCTGGTCGGGCCAGTTCGAAGCCATGCAGCGCGCAGCCGAAACGCTGAAGCTGGTGGTGCCGGCCACGCTGCTGATCATCGTCGTGCTGCTGTATCTGAACTTTCGCAACACCGTCTCGGTGCTGATCATCCTCGGCACGCTGCCGCTGGCGCTGGTCGGCGGTGTCTGGCTGCTGTACCTGCTCGACTACAACCTGTCGGTAGCGGTCGGTGCCGGCTTTATCGCCCTGGCCGGCGTGGCGGTCGAGATCGGCGTGCTGATGATCCTGTACCTGGATCAGTCGCTCGAGCGCATGCAGGCCGAGCATGGCCGGCGGCTCGACCGCGCGCAACTGCGCCAGGCCGTGATCGACGGCGCATTGATGCGCATCCGGCCGATCCTGATGACCGTCGCGGCCACCATCGCCGGGCTGCTGCCGATCATGTTCGGCAGCGGCACCGGTTCGGAAGTCATGCGCCGCATCGCCGCGCCGATGGTCGGCGGCATGGTCAGCGTCACCGTGCTCGCACTGGCCGTGGTGCCGGTGGTGTACTTCCTGTGGAAGCGGGCCGCTTTGGGTCGCGAATGAGCGTGCCGGCGCGCACTTGAATCGGCAAGCCCTTGGGCCACGCGGATCGTGGAAAAACGGACCTGTGCGAGAGGATCATTGCCACCATTTCTGCACTGATGTATATTCAACATCATGATGCGCACTCAGATCCAAATTCCGGACGAACTGTATCGCCAAGCCAAGCGCATCGCCTCGGAGCAGGAAATCAGTCTTGCCGAGGTGGTGCGACGCGGGCTGGAGCAGATGCAGCGCATGTACCCGCCGCGCTCGGAGCATCAGCCCTGGAAAGCGCCGAAGCCGGTGGCGCTGGGTCCATTTTGCGCGCCTGAAGAGCGGTGGCGCGAACTGGCCAACGGCTGAACCGGCGACGTGCTGTCCATCGACACCAACCTGTTGCTGTATGCCCACAATCGCGACTGTCCGGAATACCCCGCAGCGAGGGCCTTCATCGAGCAGTGTGTTGTTCGCGACGACGTTGCAATCTGCGAGTTGGTGCTAATCGAGCTCTACCAGCTTTTGCGCAACCCGGCGGTTCTGGCCGCGCCGCTTGATGCGGCCAACGCCGCCAGGATCTGCAATGCATGGCGTGACAACCCGCGTTGGGCCCGGATCGAGAATGCACCAATCATGGATCAGGTCTGGGCCATTGCCCGCCGCCCCGGGATCGCCCGCAGGGCCGTGTTCGACGCCCGCATCGCCTTGACGCTGCGATACCATGGCGTCACCGAATTGGCCACCCGCAACACCTCCGATTTCCAACGCTACGGCTTCAGCCGGCTGATCAACCCGATCGACGAAACGAATCAGCAGGTTCACGACGCTTCGTGAATGAGGTCCTTCCCGGGAAAACCCGGATTGACGTCGCGACCACCGAAGCACGTGCAGCATGTTGAGATGGCTACGGAATCAGCGCCAGCTTGCCGAAGGTCTGGCCGGATTCGATGCGCTGCTGGGCGCGCGCGGCGTCCCTGAGCGTGAAGGTTTCGACCGGCAGCGGCACGAGCTCACCGCGCTCGAAACGCTCAAGCAGCCACAGCATGCCGGCGCGCAAGGAAGGTGCGTGCGACTGCAGGAAACTCAGGTTGGCGGCCAGCACGCTCTTGTTGTCGCGCGTCATCGCCAGCGGGCTGAAGCGCGGCGTGCGCAGCCAGTCGGCGGCCAGGCGCAACCAGTTCAGGCGGCCGTTGTTCGGCAACATCGAATGAAAGCCGTAGATCAGCAGCCGGCCGGTGGCGGCGAGGTGGTTGTAGCTCGGCTTCAGGGTCGCCACGCCGTTGGCGTCGAAGATCGCCTGATAGCCGGTCGGCGCCAGCGCCTCGGCGCGTTGCCACAGGTCCTCGGACGATTTATCGATCACCGCGTCGGCGCCCATGACTCGAGCATGCTCGATCTTGTGGCGGCCGCCGACGACGCCGATCGTGCGCGCACCGGCCAGCCGGCCGAGCTGCAACAGGGCCGAACCGACACCGCCGGCGGCCGAGTGCACCAGCCAGGTCTCGTCCGGTTCGGGATGCAATTGGCGATGGATCATCCACCAGGCGGTCAGAAACACCGTCGGCAGTGTGGCCGCCTGCGGCATGCTCAGCCCGGCCGGGATCGGGAACACGCCATCAACGCCGATCGTGAGATGCGAGGCATAGCCGTTGAACAGCGTCAGGCCCATCACCGCATCGCCGACCTTCCAGCCGTCGACGCCGGCGCCGACCGCGGCAATGCGACCGGCAACTTCGAATCCGGGCGTAATCGGGTAGCCGTGCAGACGCTTGGCCGACTCGTACAGCCCCATCCGGATGATGCCGTCGGCGTAGTTGACCCCGGCCGCCTCGACTGCAATCACCACCTCGCCGGCAGCCGGTTCCGGGTCCGGCGAATCATGCACGCGCAGCACTTCATAGCCGCCGGGCTTGTCGATCACGATTCGGTACATGACTTGGGGCTCAATGTCGGGCTGTTCCATTGTGAAGGGTCCGCTTGTTTATTGCATGATTTGATCCGCATCAATACATCACGCGGCTTTTCGTGAACAATCAAGCTCCACCCCCCGGCCCTGCGACTTCGCAGGTCATTTGCCATGGAAACCTTCCAGTGGACGCCCAACTTCGTCACCAACCTGCCGAAGGTGGATCGTCAGCATCGCCATCTGGTCGATCTGATCAACCAGCTCGGCGGGCAACTCGGGGACGATGGCGTCGCGACCGCTGATCTCGAGGCGCTGTTTGCCGAACTGGTCGACTACTCGCTGACGCATTTTTCCGATGAAGAGCAGTTGATGCGCGGGGTGGGCGTCGATCCGCGCCATGTCGAGGCGCACGTGCGAAACCACCAGCGCTTCGTTGCCGACGTGCAGCTGCTCAAGGACAGCGGCGCGATGGAGACCGCCGAGATGGCAGCGCGGCTGCTCGACTATCTGGTGCATTGGCTGACCTACCACATCCTCGGCCAGGATCAGGACATGGCCGCTCAGATCGCCGCGATCCGCGCCGGCAGTGATGCAGCGGCTGCGTTTGCGATCAGCGAGCGCGAGCAGGAAGCCGCGGTCGAACCGCTGCTGACCGCACTCAACGGACTGATGACGCAACTGTCGCAGCGAAATCGTGAACTGCAGGACCTCAACCGCACGCTCGAGCAACGGGTCGAGGCGCGCACGCGCCAACTGGCCGAGGCCAACCAGCGGCTGGAAACCCTGTCGCTGACCGATGCGCTGACCGGCCTGTCGAACCGTCGCCACGCGATGCTGATGCTGGGTGCGTGCTGGCGCGAAGCCGTGGCGCTCGATCAACCACTGGCGCTGCTGATGATCGACGCTGATCATTTCAAGGAAGTCAACGACAAGCACGGCCACGATGCCGGTGATCGAGTGCTGGTGGAACTCTCGCGCGAACTGACCGGCGCCTTGCGTACCGACGACCGGGTCTTCCGGCTGGGCGGCGACGAGTTCCTGGTGCTTTGTCCGAACACCGACCATGCCGGCGCGATGCAGGTCGCCAACCACCTGGTCGAGCGCGTCGCCGCGCTGCGCGTCGCGACCGGGGACAGCTTCTGGCACAGCAGTCTCAGCGTCGGCGTCGCCACGCGCGTGCCGGCCATGCAGGTATTCGACGAGCTGATCAAGGCCGCCGATGCCGGCGTCTACCGGGCCAAGCGCGACGGGCGCAACTGCGTGCGCAGCGTGCAGGCCCGACACTAAGTCCAAAACACCGGCGGGCTACCGGTGCCAATTTACCCCGGATACATTGCGATGCAATGTATAATGCAGCAATGCATGACACCATCAGGCATTGCTGAAGCAGATGGACATCAACAAGGACCTGGTCGCCGCCTCGTCGACACCGCTGGTGCTGGCGTTGCTGGCCGAGAGCGACAGCTACGGTTACGCAATCATCAAGCGCGTGCGCGAGCTGTCCGGCGGGCAGATCACGTGGACCGACGGCATGCTCTATCCGGTGCTGCACCGGCTCGAGCGCCAGGGCTGGATCGCCTCGCGCTGGCAGGCTGCCGACACCGGGCGACGGCGCAAGTACTACCGGCTGACCAACGCCGGACGCGAGCAACTGGCCAACGAACAGCGCCAATGGCAAGCTGTCGATGCGACCCTCAAGCGCATCTGGCGCGGCTTCGATGCAAGCGAATTCGCGCTGCCCGCAGGCGCCCGACCATGAGCGGGCCGAATCCCTCGCTGGATGCCGAGATCGGCCAGTGGCGTGAATTCCTGCGCCGCCGCCAGGCCATCCATGCCGTCGACATCGACGAACTCGAAGATCACCTGCGCGCACAGATCGACGGCCTGATCGAAACCGGCCTCGATGAAGACGAAGCCTTCCTGGTCGCGGTCAAGCGCATCGGCCAGCTCGACGCCGTGTCGCGAGAGTTTGCGCGCGTGCATTCCGAGCGGTTGTGGAAGCAGCTGGTGATCGCCGGCGACGACACCGCAAGCCTTCCGAAAGATGCCGCGGTGGCATTTGCACTGGCCGTTGTGGCCGCGCTGCTGGTCAAGGCGCCGATGCTGTTCGGCTGGAGCTTCGAGACCCACGAGATGGCCTACGCGCGCAACGCCGGGCTGTTCGTGCTGCCGCTGCTGGCCGGCTATTTCCTGTGGAAGCGTACCGCCTGGGCAAGTCTGAATCGGCTGACGGCCAGCTTCGTCACAGGCTTGCTGGTGATCAACCTCTACCCCTTCGCTGATGCCAGCGACACCGGCGTGCTGGCGGTGCTGCACCTGCCGGTAGCGCTGTGGCTGCTGGTCGGGATCGCACACGCCGGCGGGCGGTGGGGTGACGTTTGCGGACGCATGAACTTCGTGCGTTTTTCAGGCGAGCTGGCGATCTACTACGCGTTGATCGCGCTGGGCGGTGGCGTGCTCATCGGCTTCATGATGATGCTGTTCCAGGCCATCGGCATCGACGCCGAACCGTTCCTGCAGAACTGGCTGCTGCCGTGCGGCGCCGCCGGCGCGGTGCTGGTCGCGGCCTGGCTGGTCGAGGCCAAGCAGAGCGTGATCGAGAACATGGCGCCGGTGCTGACCCGGCTGTTCACACCAATGTTCGCGCTGCTGCTGATCGCCTTTCTGATCGCGCTGGTGGTCACCGGGCGCGGGCTGGACATGGAACGCGAACTGCTGATCGGCTTCGATCTGCTGCTGATCGTGGTACTGGGCTTATTGCTGTACGCGATCTCGGCACGCGATCCGATGCAGTCGGCCGGGTGGTTCGACATTGCCCAGATCACGCTGTTGCTGGCCGCGCTGGCGATCGACCTGGTCGCCCTTTCGGCGATGCTCGCGCGCATCGGCGAGATGGGCTTGACGCCCAACCGGGTTGCTGCACTGGGCCTGAACTTCGTGCTGCTGGTCAACCTGGCCGAATCGGCCCGGCGCTATCTCGCCTTCCAGCGCGGCCAGCGTCCGTTTGCCGATCTCGAGCGCTGGCAGACCGGATACCTGCCGGTCTACGCCTTGTGGGCGGCATTCGTGGTCGCGGTGCTACCGCTGCTGTTCGGCTTTCGCTGAGTCCGGCGGTAGAGCAGGGTAGGTGTAGCCGGATCGCCCCAGGCGATCTCGCTGTCGAACACGAAGCCCAGCGCCTCAAGCAGGGCGATGGACGGCGCGTTGCCCGGCGACACCACGGCGCAGATCTCGACCAGCCTGAACCGGTCGCGCGCCTCACCGAGCACCGCGACGGCCGCTTCGCGCGCGTAGCCTGATCCGCGATGCTCGGGCAGCAGCGCGTAACCAATGTCGGGAAGCTCCAGGTTTTCGCGCTTGAGCAATCCGCAGATGCCGATCGGCGTGCCGTCGTCGCGCTCGACCCGGTACAGGCCGAATCCATGCTTGTGATAACTGGCACGCGGACCGGTGGCCAGGTAGGCGCGTGCATCGGCCTCGTCACGCACACCACGATCACCGATGTTCGCGATGAAGGCCGGGTCGTTGAGCAGCCGGACCAGGAAGGCGGCATCGGCGTCGGTCAGTTGCCGCAGTTTCAGGCGCGCAGTGGTCAACACAGGTGGGTTCACCGTCATGCGTCCAACGAAGCGCCGGATGCGTTCGGATCGACGCGCGCGCGGACGACCGCACGCAGCGGCGGCGGATGACCCTCGACGGTATGCGAACCATCCGGCGTCAGCGCCCGGGCCAGCGAGTGGAACGGCATCCAGTCGGTGCTGCGTTGTTCCTGGGTCGTGGTAGCGGTAATGTCCATGGTCTCGATTCCGGTGTAGCCGGCCTCGACCAGCCAGCGATGCAGCCGCGGCTCGGTCGGCAGCCGGTAGACATTGCGCATGTTGGCATACCGCACGCCCGGGTCCAGCTCGTCATCGGCCGTGCCCGGGATGATCAGCGTTTCCAGCAGCAGCTCCCCGTCCGGCACAAGGTGGCTGCGGATCCGTGCCAGGTGCTCCAACGGCTCGCGACGGTGGTACAGCACGCCCATCGAGAACACCTGGTCGAAATCGGCGCACACCGGCAGGTCCTCGAACGGCAGCGGCAGCAGGATGTGTGGCTCCACGCCGGCAAAATGTTCGATGACCCGAAACTGGGCCGCGAACAGCGCGGTCGGATCGCAGCCGATCACCACGCGCGCGCCGGCGGCGAGCATCTTCCAGCCGAAATAGCCGTTGCCGGCACCGATATCCAGCACCCGTTTCCCGGCCAGCGCTACGTGCGCAGCGACACGCTGCCACTTCCAGTCCGAACGCCACTCGGTATCGATGGCAATACCACCCAGATTCAACGGCCCCTTGCGCCACGGGATGAAGGCCCGGAGCGTTTCGGTCAGTGCTTCGAACTCGGTCGCCTCGGCACCGGCGCGCAGCACGCCGTTGTCGAACCGCCAACCCTGCTCGAGCGTCGGCAGCGCATCCAGTGCGGCCTGCCAGCGCGGCTGATCGCCGTGGCGCGGCCGCTCGGCCATGCGTCGCTCCAGCAGCGCGGCGGCGTCAGCGTCGAAAAAGTTCGAGATCGGCGTCATTCCGGACTAAAAAACTTTCCTGATCACATACTCATCTCAGCCAGTAGTCGCGCCCTCGATCAAGCCGCTGTTCTTGATTAAAACCGCAAATGAACGCGAATGAACGCAAAGGACACAGAGAAAAAAGTACGTCCATCCAATGCCAAATCCAACCGTTGCGCGACGTTTTCGGCTGAAACGTTCACTCACCTCGGTGCCTTCATGGCGTAATTTGCGTTCATTCGCGTGTATTTGCGGTTCAAACGCCTTTTCCATTCGATGGGCGACGATCACCAGACCTCTGCTGTACCAAGTACGTAATCAGGATTGCTTTTATCTGCGTTCATCTGCGGTTAAAAACCCACTTGTGAAACTCGCACAGCCGTTCACCGAACCGCCGCGATGCAGGCGAAGTTGAAGCACTGGAACCAGTCGACCACGTTGGCGAAGCCGGCCTTCCGGAGTCGGGCATGGTGGGCGTCGCGGGTTTCGGGCACCAGCACGTTTTCCAGTGCCTGGCGCTTGCGCGCGATTTCCAGATCGGAATAGCCCTGGGCGCGCTTGAAGTCGTGGTGGTGGTGATCCAGCCAGGATTGCTTGACGGCCGGCTCGAAGGCCAGCTTCTCGGCCAGCAACAGCACACCACCGGGCCGTAAGCCCGCATGGATGCGCGCAATCAATGCATCGCGCGCGGCCACCGGCACGAACTGCAACGTGAAGTACAGCAGCACCAGCGAGGCGTTGTCGATCGGCGCCTGGCAGATATCGCCCTCGACCACGGTCACCGGCACGCGCGAATTATCGCGCGCGATCAGTTGGCGGCAACGCCGCACCATGTCCGGCGAGTTATCGATCGCGGTGATGCTCACACCCGGCTGACCGATCGCGCGGCGCGCAGCCAGCGTTGCCGCACCCAGCGAACAGCCGAGATCAAACACACGGGTTTCGGGCTGTACCGCGTTGGCCACGATGATCGGTGTCAACTCCAGCAGCAAACGATAGCCGGGCACCGAACGCTCGATCATATCGGGAAACACGCGCACCACATCCTCGGAGAATTCGAAAGGCTCCGACGGTCCCGATGGGTTGCGGAACAGTTCGTCGCGGGTCATGACCGGGCCCGGCGGCCGGATCGCGACGGCGTCACGACCTCGCGTCTGTCGGCTGCGCGTTTGACGCGCTCGGGATTGTTCATTCCAGCCTCCGGATTTCATTGTGCTCGGGCACGCACGCCGGCCAGCCGAAACGCTCATCGATCGCCAGTCGCATCGCGTCGGCGGCATCGGCTTCGCCGTGCACCACGAACACTTGCTTGGGCGGCCGCGACAGCCCGCCCAGCCAATCGAGAATTTCGTCGCGATCGGCATGCGCCGAGAGCATGTCCAGGTTCTGCACCTCGGCCCGAACCGGCCAATACTGGCCGTGGATCTTGATCTGTTCAGCACCGGCCACCAGGTGCGCGCCACGCGTGCCGCCGGCCTGGTAACCGGCGAATACGATGCTGTGCTGCGGATGCGGGGCGTAGACCTTGAGATGGTGCAACACCCGGCCGCCGGTGGCCATGCCCGAACCGGCGATGATGATCTTCGGCATCGGATCGTCGTCGAGCCGCATCGAGTCCTGCACCTCGCGCACGTAGCACGGCAGCCCCAGCGCACCTTCGAGCTGCGCCGGCGTCAGCCGATGATCGTCGGGATGCTCGGCAAACACTTCGGTGGCATTGATCGCCAGCGGACTATCGAGAAACACCGGTAGCGCGGGCACCGTGCCGGTATCGATCAGGCGATGCAGGTGATGCAGCAGCAACTGGGTGCGACCGACCGCGAACGCCGGGATGATCACCGTACCGCCGCGCCGTGCAGTTCGGTTGATCACATCGGCCAGCGCGACTTCGGGATCGGCATCGTTGCGCGCGCGGTTGCCGTAGGTCGATTCGACAACCACGAAGTCGGCTTCCGGAATCGGTGCCGGCGGCATCATCGTCGGGCTGCTGCGATTGCCGAGATCGCCACTGAACACGATCTTTCGACCGCCGACCTCGACCCGGATGCTGGCCGCACCGAGAATGTGGCCGGCACGGGTCCAGCGCGCGCAAAAGCCGGGCGCGGGCTCGAGATCGTGGTCGAACGGTACCGGGTCGAATCGGCCCAGGCAGCCTTCGGCCTCGGCACGTGTGTACAGCGGACGCGCCGGGTGGTGACGCGAATGGCCGTGCCGGTTGGCGAATTCGGCGTCACGCTCCTGCACGAAGCCGGCGTCAGGCAACAAGTGATTGGCCAGCGCGATGGTCGCAGCCGTGGCATGGACTCGACCGGTGAAACCCTGCTTGACCAGAACCGGCACGAAGCCGGAATGATCCAGGTGCGCGTGTGTCAGCAGCACCGCGGCCAGCGTATCCGGCGCCACCGTCAGCGGCTGCCGGTTGCGCAGGCGCAACTGCTTGTAGCCCTGGAACAGGCCGCAGTCGACCAGCACCCTGTGACCGTCATGCTCGAGTACGAACTTCGAACCCGTGACCGTGCCGGCCGCGCCGAGAAACTGCAAGACGGGCGCGGTCATCAGCGCCCTGTGGCCAACTGTGCGAAGCGTTCGAGCACCGCCCTGCCAGCGCGGTTGCCGGATGGTGTCGGGTCCAACTCGGCCAGCAGCGAGTCCGGATCGTGACCCTCGGATTGCAACACGTGAGCGCGCGCTCTGATGTAGCTGGCGGTGATCGCACCGTCGAATTCCGGGTGGAACTGCACGCCCCAGCTGCGGCCACCGAAATGCAGGGCATGATGCGGATCGTGGTCTGCGGTCGCAATCACGCGCGCGCGCGGCGGTGGTTCGAGCACCGCCTCGAAGTGGCTGACATGAAACAGCGCTTGTGTGGGCAATGCACCCAGCAACGGATCGTCCTCGGCGCTTGTCAGCAACCTCGCGCGACCCATGCGCCGACCCTTCGGATTGGGTCCGACGCGTCCGCCGAGTGCGTGGGCGATTAACTGGTGGCCGTAACAGACGCCAAGCATCGGCAATCCGAAGCGATGGGCCTCGGCCAGCCAGCCGGCGGTGCGCTCCGACCACGCGGCTTTATCGCTGACCATCGCCGGCGACCCCGTGACCAGTACCGCACCGACATCGGCCGGCAGTGGCAAGGCTTCGTCGCGATCGACCCGCACCACGGTGTAATCGAATCGCCTCGGGCCCATTGCGTCGATGAACCAATGCTCGAAATCGCGCCCATCGGCGCTCGCCTCGGGTACGGCCTGGCCGGTTTTGACAATGAGCAGACGGTGGATCATGCTGTCAATCTAACCACAAACAGCCGCGTCTGGCGTTGATAATGAGCGGCTAATCGCTTCGAACAAGGAGTTTGATCATGACCAGCATCCGCGCATGGGGCGCCCAGTCCCCCGATTCCGCCGTTGCACCGATGAGCATTGACCGCCGCGCGCCACGCCCGGACGATGTCGCCATCCGCATCGATCACTGCGGCATCTGCCACACCGACATCCACTTCGTGCACAACGACTGGGGCCGCACCGTCTACCCGGTCGTCCCCGGACACGAGATTGTCGGCACCGTCACTGCGGTCGGCGATGCGGTCACGAAGTTCAAGCCCGGCGATCGCGTCGGCGTCGGCTGCATGGTCGATTCCTGCCGCCAGTGCCACGCCTGCGACGACGGTCTTGAGCAGTACTGCGAGAACGGCTTTGTCGCAACCTACAACGGCGAGGACCTGCACGATCACACCATCACCTGCGGCGGCTACTCCGAGGCCGTCGTCGTCAGCGAGCGCTTCGTACTGCGCATGCCCGAGACGCTGGATCCGGCCGCGGCCGCACCGCTGCTGTGCGCTGGCATCACCACCTACTCACCGCTCAAGCATTTCGGCGTCGGCGCCGGGCAGAAGGTCGCGGTGGTCGGTATGGGCGGGCTCGGCCACATGGGGATCAAGTTCGCGCGTGCGCTGGGCGCGGAAGTCACGCTGTTCACGCGCTCGGAGAACAAGCGCGAAGAAGCCCTGCGGCAGGGCGCACATAATGTCGTGATCTCGACCGATAGCGAGCAGATGGAAGCTGTTGCCAACACGTTCGATGCAATTCTCGACACAGTCCCGGTTCAGCACGACCTCAACCCCTACCTCAACGCGCTCAAGCGCGACGGCAAGCTGATCCTGGTCGGGCTGCTCGAACCGATCGATCCGCCACTGGATGCCGGCGCGATTATTTTCCGGCGCAAGCAGGTGGTCGGCTCATTGATCGGCGGCATTCCCGAGACCCAGGAAATGCTCGATTTCTGCGCTGAGCACGACATCGTCTGCGACATCGAACCGCTTGATATCAAGGACATCAACACCGCCTACGAACGCATGCAACGCTCGGATGTTCGCTACCGCTTCGTGATCGATATGGACACGCTGCGCGAGGAATAAGCCGACCGGGGCAGGGCGATATACTGCGCGCTGGCAAGGCCACAGGCTGAGTATCGGTGAATTTTCAGGATTTCATCCGCGCGCTGGACGACTACTGGGCGTCCCGCGGCTGCGTGCTGACCGCGCCGCTGGACATGGAAGTCGGCGCCGGCACCTTCCATCCGGCAACCTTCCTGCGCTCGATCGGCCCGGAACCGTGGAACGCCGCCTACATCCAGCCCTGCCGCCGGCCCACCGACGGGCGCTACGGCGAGAACCCGAACCGGCTGCAGCACTACTACCAGTACCAGGTGGTGATGAAGCCTTCGCCGCTGGATTTCCAGGAGCTCTACCTCGGTTCACTCGATGCGGTCGGGATCGATCCAACCGTCCACGACATCCGATTTGTCGAGGACAACTGGGAATCGCCGACGCTGGGCGCCTGGGGGCTGGGCTGGGAGGTCTGGCTGAACGGCATGGAAGTCACCCAGTTCACGTACTTCCAGCAGACCGGCGGACTGGAATGCAAGCCGGTGATGGGTGAAATCACCTACGGACTGGAGCGGCTGGCGATGTACCTGCAGGGTGTCGAGAGCGTGTTCGATCTGGTCTGGACCGAGGGTCCGAACGGGGTTGTGACCTACGGCGATGTGTTCCACCAGAACGAAGTCGAGCAGTCGACCTTCAACTTCGAGCGCGCCGACACCACCGCATTGTTTGCCGCGTTTGCTGCGGCCGAGGCGCAGGCGCGCGTGCTGGTTGATGACAACCTGCCGCTGCCGGCCTACGACCAGGTCATGAAGGCCTCGCACACCTTCAACCTGCTCGATGCGCGTCAGGCCATCTCGGTCACCGAGCGTCAGCGCTACATCCTGACCATCCGTGACCTGTCCCGGCGTGTGGCCGAGGCCTACTACGCACGCCGCGAGGAGTTGGGCTTTCCGGGTTGCCGGTCGGCGGAGGTGGCCGCATGAGCACACCGTTGCTGATCGAACTGGGCACCGAGGAATTGCCGGCGCGCGCGCTGGTCAGCCAGGCCAAACTGCTGGCCGATGGCCTGAAAAAGCGTCTGCTGGATGCCGGCCTGCTCGACTCCGATCGCGTTCGCTGGCTGGCAACGCCGCGTCGCCTGGCGGTCATTGCCGAGGGCGTGCGCGAACGGCAACCGGACCGCAAGCTGCCGCGCAAGGGTCCAGCCGAAGCGGCTGCCTTCGATGCCGACGGCAACCCGACCCGGGCCGCCGAGGGTTTCGCGCGCAGCGTCGGGATGAGCGTGGCCGAACTCGGTCGTCTGGACAACGAGCAGGGCTGCTGGCTGTACGCCGAGATCGAGCAACCCGGACAGGCTCTGGGCGAGATGCTCGCTGAGATGCTTGATGCAGTCGTGCGCGAGATGGCCGGCGCCCGCAGCATGCGCTGGTCGGACCGCAGCGATCGCTTCCTGCGGCCGGTGCGCTGGCTGGTCGCGCTGCACGGGGAAACGATCGTGCCGTGCACGCTGTTCGGACTGGAAGCCGGACGCGAGACCCGCGGCCACCGCATCCACGCACCCGAGCCGATTGCACTGGCGTCGGCTGCCGACTACGAGGGCGCGCTGAAGCGCGGCTTTGTGCTGGCCGATTTCGATCGGCGCAGGGCCCGCATCGCCCAGCAGGTGCAGGCGCGTGCCGCGGACACCGGCTTGCAGGCCCACGATGATCCGGCGCTGCTCGATGAGGTCACCGGGCTGGTCGAATGGCCGGTGGCCGTCGTCGGTGGCTTTGATCCCGCGTTTCTGGAGGTTCCACCCGAGGCCCTGATCAGTGCCATGCGCGAGCACCAGAAGACTTTTCCGCTGTTCGATGACCACGATCGTCTGGCGCCGAAGTTCATCAGCATCGCCAACCTCGAGAGCCGCGACCCGGCCGCGATGATCCGCGGGTTCGAGCGCGTGATCCGACCACGGCTGGCCGATGCGCGATTTTTCTTTGAGCAGGACCGGCTGCAGCGCCTGGATTCGCGCCGCTCGCGCCTGTCGGAAATGCTGTTCCAGGAGCGACTGGGTTCGCTGGCCGACAAGAGCACGCGGCTGGAGCAACTGGCAGCTCGACTGGCGCCGGCCTTTGACGCCGATGCAACTACCGTCGCGCGCGCGGCGCAGTTGTGCAAGTGCGACCTGCTGACCGAGATGGTCGGCGAGTTCCCGGAACTGCAAGGCACGATGGGTCGCTATTACGCGCTTGCCGACGGCGAGGCTCCGGAGGTTGCAGGGGCAATCGAAAGCCACTACCAGCCGCGCCACGCCGGCGATGCATTGCCCGAGGATGCCGCCGGGCGCACGCTCGCCGTTGCCGATCGGCTCGACTCGCTGGTCGGCGTGTTTGCCGCCGGCAAGAAACCGAAGGGGGGCAAGGATCCGTTTGCGTTGCGCCGTGCCGCACTCGGCGTGGTGCGGATTCTCGAAGCCGCAGGGGTCACAGCCACAGTGCGCGAACTGCTCGAACACGCAGCTGCTGCCCTGGCCGGGCAGGTCGAGGTGGCCGAGGCGACGCTTGATGAGCTGGTGCAGTTCATCGACGACCGGCTGCGCGCGCACCTGGGCGAACGCGGGCTTGCCACCAACACATTGCACGCGACCGCGGCCGGACCATGTGGCTCGGTAGCCGATTTCATCGCCCGCGCCGAATCGGTGCAGCGCTTCGCCGACGACCCGGAGATGGCCAGCCTGATCGCCGCGAACAAGCGCGCAGCAAACCTTCTCGACCAGAACGATAGCAGCAAGATCGCCGAAGTTGACCGAAATTTGCTGCGGGAGCCTGCAGAATCAGCACTTTTCACGGAGCTTGAAGCCGCCGAATCCGTCCTCCGCGAGGCGCTCGCGCGCGCAGATTATCCGGCCGCCCTGCACCGCTTGGCACAGATGAAAGGCGCGCTGGACCGCTTCTTCGACGACGTCATGGTGATGGTCGAGGCGCCGGATCTGCGCGCCAACCGGCTGGCACTGCTCGCGCGCCTGCGCGCACTGGTGCTCAGCGTGGCCGACGTCGCCCGGCTCGGTCGGGCGTGAAACCGCCGCTGCTGATCGAGATCGACCTGCTCGGCAGCCCCGAGCAATCGGTGGCCGCGCACTGGCTGCCGTTGCTGGCCAGCCTCAATCAGGCCGATCGACCGCTGGTGCTGCTGGCAGCAAGGCCGGCGCGCTGGACACCGACGCGCAATCAGGTCGATCGCGCATTCATGCGCCAGGCCACGATCGAGGCCGATCTGCGGCGCGCCGGCGGCGCTCTGGACGCGGTGGTGTATCTGGATTTTGGTCTTTTTGTGCGCAAGCGCCAATTCGAGCGCGTACTGGCGGATCTGGCCAACCGCTATAACTGCTCGCTGGGCAGCATCGAGGCGATCGTGCCGAAGGGACGGATCTGCGAGACCGTGCGCCCGCTGGTCGGGATCACGGTCGAAGTCAACGACGAGGCTGCATTCGAACAGGCCTTGCGCGAGCAAATTCGCCGCGACTGAGCAACGCGCGAGCGCGCTCCCTCAGATATCGAGGTTGCCGACGTTCAAGGCGTTGGTTTCGATGAATTCGCGGCGCGGCTCGACTTCATTGCCCATCAGGGTAGCGAAGATCTCGTCGGCCCGGACCGCGTCTTCGATCGTGACCTTGAGCAGACGGCGGGTATCGGGATTGACGGTGGTTTCCCACAGCTGCTCGGGATTCATCTCGCCCAGGCCCTTGAATCGCTGGATCGAGCGCCCCTTGCGCGACTCGTCCATCAGCCACTGATAGACCTCGCTGAAACGGCCGACCGGGCGCGATTGATTGCCGCGCTCGATCCGCGCATCGCTGCCGAGCAGATCGTGGACCACGGCTGCAACGCGGGCAAAGCTGCGATAGTCGACGCTTTCGAAAAAGGCGCGGTCCAGCACTGTGTCCTGACCGATGCCCTGGCTGATGCGGTGGATCAGCACGCCGCCCTGTTCCAGCGCCGTGAGCTGCCATTGCACACCGGCGGGTGAGGCTGCCACCAGACGCGCCCGGAAGTGTTCCATCCAGACCGCGGCGGCGCCCGTGTTATCGACAGGAAAAGGTTCGAAATCAATCAGTTGATTGATGACGACAGGGTCATGACGGCGCGCAAGGCGGGCCGCGGCCAGCGTCGCGGCATGGAAATCCCCGAGCAGGCTGTGCAAGGCTTCGCCACGAATCGCCGGCTGATCGGCCGCCGGTACCAGGCGCGCGCCATCAACGGCACGGTCGATCAGGTATCCGACCAGTTCGGCCTCGTCTTTCAGGTACCACTCCTGCTTGCCCTGCTTGATCTTGAACAATGGCGGCTGGGCGATGTAGATGTAGCCACGGTCGATCAGTTCCGGCATCTGACGGTAGAAGAAGGTCAACAGCAGGGTGCGGATGTGCGAACCGTCGACATCGGCATCGGTCATGATGATGATGCGGTGGTAGCGCAGCTTGTCGACGCTGAATTCGTCCTTGCCGATGCCGGTGCCCAGGGCGGTGATCAGGGTGCCGACCTCGGCCGAGCCCAGCATCTTGTCGAACCGGGCTTTCTCGACGTTCAGGATCTTGCCCTTCAGCGGCAGGATAGCCTGGAACTTGCGGTTGCGGCCCTGCTTGGCCGAACCGCCGGCGGAATCACCCTCGACGATGAACAACTCCGACAGCGCGGGATCCTTCTCCTGGCAATCGGCCAGCTTACCCGGCAGGCCGGCGATATCGAGCACACCCTTGCGCCGGGTCATGTCGCGAGCCTTGCGCGCCGCTTCGCGGGCTCGGGCTGCATCCACGGCCTTGGAGGCGATCGCGCGCGCATCCTGCGGGTTTTCCAGCAGAAAGTCGCGTAGTTTGTCGGCCAGCGTGGCTTCCACCGCCGGCTTGACCTCGCTCGAAACCAGCTTGTCCTTGGTCTGCGAGGAGAACTTCGGATCGGGGACCTTGACCGACAGCACCGCGATCAGGCCTTCGCGGCAATCATCGCCGGTGACCTGCACCTTGGCTTTTTTCGACAACCCGGATTCTTCGATGTACTGGTTCAGCGTGCGGGTCAGCGCCGCACGGAAGCCCGCCAGATGTGTGCCGCCATCACGCTGTGGAATTGTGTTTGTGAAGCAATAAACACTTTCCTGGTAGGCATCGGTCCATTGCAAGGCGGCTTCAACGGAAATGTCATTGTGCGTAGCCTCGAAATACAGCGCGTTGGGGTGTAGCGGCGATTTCTTGGTACCCAGGTGCTCAACGAACGAGCGAATGCCACCCGCATATTCAAACAGATCGCGCCGGTCGCTGCGTTCGTCGACCAGTTCGATCGCCACGCCGGAGTTCAGGAAGCTCAACTCGCGCAAGCGGCGCGAGAGGATGTCGTAGTGGAACTCGACGTCGCTGAAGATCTCTCGGCTGGGCAGGAACCGCACGCGCGTGCCGGTGCGATTGCTGTCGCCAGCGGCTGCGAGCGGCGCAACCGGCACCCCCATTCGGTAGGTCTGTCTCCAGACCTTGCCCTGGCGATGAATCTCCAGTTCCAGCAATTCCGACAGCGCGTTGACCACCGAAACACCGACGCCATGCAAGCCACCAGACACCTTGTAGGAGTTGTCATCGAACTTGCCACCAGCGTGCAGCACCGTCATGATGACTTCAGCCGCCGATCGCCCCTCCTCGGTATGGTGATCGACCGGGATACCGCGACCGTTGTCCTCGATGCTGGCCGCACCATCGCCATGCAGGGTCACGAGTATCCGATCGCAGTGCCCGGCCAGCGCCTCATCGATGGCGTTGTCGACCACTTCGAACACCATGTGGTGCAGCCCGGTGCCGTCGTCGGTATCGCCGATATACATGCCGGGACGCTTGCGGACGGCGTCCAGACCTTTCAGTACCTTGATGCTGGAAGAGGAATAACTGGTATCGCGTTCGGTCATGAGACTGCCTGGTGGATGGGTTGGCGTCGAACGTAGCGCGGCCGGGCGATGTGCCTGCCCGGCCGCGGGAGACCGTGATGGTGCTCAATCAGCTTGATTATACCACCGGCCGGATTTTCCCCTGTTCCACGTGGAACAGCTGCAGGTCTGCCGACTTCTCCACATCCGGCTGGTCGACGGCGGTCACCCAGACTTGTCCGCGCCAATCGGCCAGCCACGCGAGCAATCGCGAGAGGTGGTCGCCATCAAGTTCCGAAACCGGGTCGTCCAGCAATAACATTGCACCGATGCCGCGATCGTGCATTTCGCCAAGCAGCGCCAGCCGCAGCAGCAATGCGGCCAACTTCATCTGCCCGCGCGACAAGCGATGGGCAGCGGCGCGATCGCCGCTACGCACCGACAGATGCGCGCGTTGCGGACCGTGGCGCGTGTGGCCTTGTTCACGATCGCCGGCACGAGCGTCCTGCCAGACTTCGAGATGCCGCTCGGGTTCGTCGGCACCGGCGTACTCCAGCCGCACCGGCTCCAGCGCGAAACCCAGACTGGCAGCCAAGGCCGTAATCCGTTGCTGCAGGGTCTTTACCAGGCCGGCGCGCAGCGCATCTACGCGCGCAGCGGCGGGTGCCATGATCTGCTCGATGGCCTGAAGGGTCGCCGTATCCGCACCGTCGCGCAGGCCGGCGTTGCGCTGGCGCAGCGCTCGTGCATAGGTGCGCCACACGCTGAGGTAGTCATGTTCCACGTGGAACAATCCCCAGTCGAGAAACGAGCGCCGAAGCGCCGGTGGCCCTTCGATCAGCTGATGATTTTCCGGTTCCACCAGCACCAGCGGCAGGCATGAGGCGAATTCGCTCACGCGCTTGCCGTCGCGGCCGTCGATGCGACCTCTCCAACCCTCACGGTCGCGTTCCACGCCGAGGCGATGGCCGGGCTCGGCCGTGGTGGCAAGCACGCGCAGCGCCGAGGACCCGTCACGAATCAGGCGGGCAGCCTGGCGGGTGCGAAAGGAATACCCTCGGGCCAGCAGGTGAATGGCCTCGAGCACGCTGGTCTTGCCTGCGCCGTTTGCACCGTAGAACCAGTTCATCCCGGCACCGACCGCGAGCTCGGCCTGCGCGATGTTGCGAAGATCGGTGAGATGGAGTGTCTCGAGGCGCATCAGGCAGCCCGCCCGAGCGCTTCAACGACGCGGTCTGATAAGGTGATCAGAGCTTCAGCGGCATCACGACCTGGCGCACATCGTCGCGATCCACCGCCGTGACCAGACAGGAACTGTCTGCCGATTTCAGCGACAAGCGCACCTGATCGCCGTCGATCGAGCCCACCGCTTCCATCAGGTAGTTGACGTTGAAGCCGACCACGAGCTGATCATAGTTGTGGACGGCCTCGACCTCTTCGGTTGCTTCTTCCTGCTGCGGGTTGTGCGCGACGATGCGGATGCCGCCCTCGCTGCTCTCGACCCGGATCCCGCGATACTTCTCGTTCGACAGGATCGCAACCCGTTGCAGCGCCCGCATGAATTCCTCACGCGGCAGCGTCATGCCCTTTTCCTGCGGCAGCGGAATCACGGCCTCGTAGTCCGGAAAACGCCCGTCGATCAGCTTGGTCGTGATCACCAGCCCGCGCCGCCGAACTCGCAGATAGTTGCTGCCCAGAGAGACCTCGACCGCCCCGTCATCGTGACCGAGCAGGCGCGAGAGTTCGATCACGCCCTTGCGCGGCACAATCAGCGCGCGCCGATCCCCGGCTGTCTCGATGTCGATTTCCGCCAGCGACAGCCGGTGACCGTCCGTGGCCACGGCCCGCAGCTTCTGACCGGTAAATTCCAGCAACAAGCCATTGAGGTAATGGCGCACATCCTGATTGGCCATGGCGAACGAGGCCTTGTCCAGCAACCAGCGCAGCCGGTCCTCCGGGATGCGCAGCGTTTCGGCCTCACCGCGACCCTCCGCCGATGGAAACTCCGCCGCCGGCAGCGTTGCCAGCGTGAACCGACTGCGACCGGCATGCACGGCAAGCTTTTCGCCATTGAGCTGAATGTTGAGCTGCACACCTTCGGGCAGCGCCTTGCAGATATCGACAAGCTTGCGTGCCGGCACCGTGATGCTGCCGGCCTGGGCCACGTCCGCCGCGGCCTCACCGACCATCTCGACTTCCATGTCCGAACCGGTCACCCGCAGCCGATCGTCTTCGGCCTCGAGCAGGAAATTCGCCAGCACTGGCAGCGTCTGCCGCCGTTCGACCACTCCGACCACTTGTGAGATCGGGACCAGCAAGGCTTCGCGTTGGATGGAAAACTTCATGCTTCTCCTCGAAACGGTGCAGCCCAGTGGCCGATGGTAATAAAGAACAGTTTATATATAACCAGTAACTACAGGCGCTGTGGATACTGATGGATTCTAAATAAAAACTTATAATTCAAAAACTTGCGTGATTCTTTCCATGTGCCCGGCGGTGTTGCCAAGCTGTGGACAAGATGTGCATCGATGGGCACGATGATCTCGTCCCCAGCTTATCCACAGTGATCCCCGCGCTCCATCCCGAGGTTTATCCGGTCAGTTCACGCAGCAGCCGCGCATGATCGTCGCGGAGCCGCGCATCGACCTCGCACAATGCGTCGATTCTACGACAGGCATGCAACACGGTGGTATGGTCACGGCCGCCGAATGCGTCGCCGATTTCGGGCAGCGAATGCGGCGTCAGCTGCTTGGCCAGGTACATCGCCATCTGTCGCGGCCGCGCGATCGTGCGCTGGCGACGCTTGGACAACAGGTCGGTCACCTTGAGCTGGTAGTGCGCGGCGACCACTTTCTGGATGTTCTCGATCGTCACCTGACGATCGTGCACGGCCAGTACGTCGCGCAGGATTTCGCGCGTGTAGTCCAGATCGATACGGCGACCGGAAAAACGCGCATTGGCGATCAGCGAATTCAGCGCTCCTTCCAGGTCGCGCACGTTCGAGCGCATCCGGCGCGCGATCAGCATCGCAACCTCCTCGGCCAACTCCAGCCCGGCCTCACCGGCCTTTTTCATCAGGATCGCCACGCGCGTCTCGAAGTCCGGCGGCTCGATCGGTACCGACAACCCCCAGCCGAAGCGCGAGCGCAGACGCGCCTCGATTCCCTCGACCTCCTTCGGGTAGCGATCGCAGGTCATGATGATCTGTTGCCGCGACTCGAGCAAGGCGTTGAAAGTATGGAAGAACTCCTCCTGCGAGCGGTCCTTGCCGGCAAAGAACTGGATGTCGTCGATCAGCAGCGCATCGGCGGTGCGGTAGCGCTGCTTGAAGTTATCGATGTTGGCATGCCGCAGCGCCTGGATCATCTCGCTGACAAAGCGTTCGGAATGCAGGTAGACGATCCGGTATTCGGGATGATCGGCCGCCAGCGCGTGACCGACCGCATGCAGCAGGTGGGTCTTGCCCAGTCCAGTGCCGCCGTAGAGCAGCAAGGGGTTGTAGGCCTTGCCCGGCTCACGCGTGACCTGCTGGGCCGCAGCGTAACCAAGCTCATTGGACTTGCCGAGCACGAAGTTGGCAAACTGGTAGCGCTCGTCCAACCCGATCGACTCGCCGCGCACCGTGCTGCGGTTGCGCTCGCTGCGCGCGGCCGGCTCGCTGCCGGACACCGAGACCGAAACTGCGGCCGGATCACAACCGGCGGCCCGGAAAAAATCGCGGATCAGCCCGAGGTAGTCCTGACGCACCTGCTCGGCGACGAAATCATTGGGAGCCAGCAGGCACAGACCACCGTTGCCGTTCGGTTCGGCCTTCAGCGGTCGCAGCCAGGTGTTGACCTCCTCGAGCGAGATCTCCCGCTCCAGCCGCTCCAGGCAACGTGTCCAGTTTGGCGTTTCGGGCTGTGGCAACGGGGTTCGAGCTCCGTAACACGCGGTCGGCGGAAGGGTGGAAAAAACTTCGAACGAGTATACGTCCAGCCCGCGCCCGCTCGCGTGACTGCACGCGGGCGCCGCGATTGCACGCGCTTGCGCGCGCGAAAATCAAACTTGCAAGCAATTCTCGCGAGACAATCCAAACCCGCTATAATTGACGGTCTTTTTGGCCGACGGATTCATCGCCCGGGTACAGTCCCCGCGGATCCGCCGGTAAACGCGACCACGCAGCCAGATACCCGATACAAGAGGATCGAACCATGAAGCGCACGTTTCAACCCAGCCGCCTCAAGCGCGCCCGCCGGCACGGTTTCCGCGCCCGCATGGCCACCCGTTCCGGACGCGCCATCATCAACGCTCGGCGCGCCCGCGGCCGCAAGCGGCTTTCGGCCTAGTTCACGGCCGGATCAGCCGCCGCGGGCCGCTCGACGTGACGGCGCAGTCGTTTCCGCGCTCGGCGCGTCTCCTGGACGGGCGCGCCTTTCGTCAGGTCTTCGACGCGCGCCAGGTTCAACAGGATCGTTATTTTCGCATCCACCATGCACCCTCAGACCAGGCCCGGCTCGGCCTGGCCATCTCGCGGCGCACGGCCCGGCGTGCGGTTGATCGCAACCGCTTGAAACGCCTGGTGCGCGAAAGCTTTCGGCAGCACCGATCGAGTCTGCGTGCTCTGGATTTCGTGGTGCTCGCGCGCATGGATGCACCGAAAACGCCCGGGCCGGAACTGCTCCGCTCGCTGACCCAACTCTGGCAACGGTTCACGCCTTCATGAATACGCGCACTCTGCTGCTTCTGCTGCTCGGCTTTCTCGGTTTCATGCTCTATATCGAGTGGCAAAACGACTTCGCCAACCCGATCCCGCCGCTGCGCGAACCGCTGCCCGACCAGCAGGCCCCGGCTTTACGGCCTGACCCGGCGGCCGATCTGCCTGATCTGCCCGAGTTGCCCGGTTCGCCACCGACGGCCGCGCCCGTCGACGCGACGCCTGAGCTTCCGGGCTCGGTGCGCTCGGGCCAACGCATCCGGGTTGAAACCGACCGCGTGATCGCCGAGATCGATCCCGTCGGTGGCACGCTGGTGGGCCTGCGACTCAAGAACTATCCGGTCAGCGTCGATCAGCCCGACCAGCCGTTCGTGCTGCTCGACAATCAGCTCGATGGTTTTCATATTGCCCAGACCGGGCTGGTCGACAGTGATCGTCGCGCGCCCAATCACACATCCAGGTACCAGTTCGAGCGCGACGAATACGCTCTCGCCGATGGACAGGACGCCATCGCGGTGCCGTTGACCTGGAGCGATGGTACCGGGCTCAAGGTCACCCAGACCTGGGTCTTCCCGCGCAGCGATTACGTCATCGAACATCGCGTCGAGGTCGAGAACGGCTCCGACCAACCGTGGCAGGGCAGCCGCTACCTGCGCCTGCAGCGCGTGCCGGCACGCGGCGCCGGCGGCATGGCGTTCTCCAACCCCGAACGCATCAGCTACGATGGTGCTGCGGTCTACAGCCCCGACGACAAGTTCGTCAAGCTCAAGTTCGACGATTTCGATGAAACGCGCTACCAGAACACCATCACCGGCGGTTGGGCCGGCATGGTGCAGCACTATTTCCTGTCGGCATGGATTCCGCCGGCCGAGCAGACCGCCGAATACACCACCCGGCTGATCGACAGCCAGCAGCCGCCGCGCTACGCGCTGACGGTGACCTCGGCGCCGGTCTCGGTCGCACCGGGTGATCGCGAGACCTTCCAGGCGCAATTGTTTGCCGGACCGAAAAACCAGAACATGTTGACCGAGATCGCACCCGGCCTGGATCTGACGGTCGACTACGGCATCTTCACCGTGTTCTCCAAGCCGCTGTTCTGGCTGCTCGACCATATCCATTCGCTGGTGCGCAACTGGGGTCTTGCGATCATCCTGCTGACGCTGCTGATCAAGCTGGCCTTCTACAAGCTGACCCAGGCGCAGTTCCGCTCGATGGGCAAGATGCGCAAGCTGCAACCGCGCATCCAGCAGCTCAAGGAACGCTACGGCGACGACCGGCAGAAGTTCGGTCAGGCGATGATGGAGATCTACAAGACCGAGAAGGTCAACCCGCTCGGCGGCTGTCTGCCGATCCTGGTCCAGATCCCGATCTTCATCGCGCTGTACTGGGTGCTGCTCGAATCGGTCGAGCTGCGCCAGGCCGGGTTCCTGTGGGTACCCGATCTCAGCCGTCCCGACCCGTTCTTCATTCTGCCGATCGTCAACGGCGCGTTCATGATCATCACCCAGCGGCTCACGCCGGTGGCCGGCATGGACCCGATGCAGCAGAAGATCATGCAGTGGCTGCCGGTGGCCTTCGCCGTGATGTTCGCGTTCTTCCCGGCAGGACTTGTGCTGTACTGGGCATCCAACAGCGGCATTTCGCTGGCTCAGCAGTGGTACATCCTGCGCCAGATCGACGCCGAGGAAGCGCGCGCCCGCAAGTAGCCGGGTACCGAACGCGGCGCCCATGAACGACACCATCTGCGCGATTGCGACACCGCCCGGCCGCGGCGGTGTCGGCATCGTGCGCATCTCCGGTCCGGCGGTGGCCGACATCGCCAACGCACTCACCGCGCGACTGCCCGAACCGCGTCGCGCGCGCCTGGTTACGGTCAAGGATGCCACCGGTGAGGTGCTCGATGAAGGTCTGGCCTTGTACTTTCCCGCCCCGGCCTCGTTTACCGGCGAGGACGTGTTGGAGCTGCAGCTGCACGGCGCGCCGGTGGTGCTCGAACAGGTCCTGGCCGCGGCCGTCGCCGCCGGTGCGCGCCGCGCCGCGCCGGGCGAATTCAGCCAGCGCGCGTTTGTCAACGGCAAGCTCGATCTGGCCCAGGCCGAGGCCATTGCTGACCTGATCGATGCAGCCACCACCCAGGCCGCACGCGCCGCGCGCCGCAGCCTCGAGGGGGAACTGTCGCGCAAGGTCGAGGCGCTGGCGCAAGAAATCACCAACTTGCGCATATTCGTCGAAGCCGCGCTGGATTTTCCCGACGAGGAAATCGATTTTTTAAGCGACGGCGATGTTGGCGGCCGCATCGCCGCCCTGATTGCCGACACCGAAGCACTGGCCGACCAGGCGCGCGCCGGCCAGTTGCTGACCGAAGGATTGCGCGTGGCCATCGTCGGCAAACCCAACGCCGGCAAGTCCAGCCTGTTCAACGCGCTGGTCCGGCGCGACGCGGCCATCGTTACCGAGGTGCCGGGCACCACGCGCGACGTACTGCGCGAATCGCTGTCGCTGGGCGGCATGCCAGTGCTGCTGGCCGACACCGCCGGCCTGCGCGAAACGGATGATGTGGTCGAACGCGAGGGCGTGCGCCGCACCCATGCCGAACTTGAACAGGCCGACCTGGTGCTGTGGGTGGTCGATGCCACCGACGCCGAGCCCGGCCCGGCCCCGAACGTGCCGGTGCCGTGCATCCGCATCAATAACAAGAGCGACCTGCCCGATGCCCGGCGAAGTGATGACGACACAATCGCGGTCTCGGCATTGACCGGCCTCGGGCTGGACGCTCTCGACCAAAGCGTTGCGCGCCACTGCGGCCTGCTCGAACGCGAGGCCAGCGCATTTTCCGCGCGCGCCCGTCACGTCGAGCAGATCGCACAAACGCTCAGTTTTCTTCAGCGCGCGGCCGAAGTGCTGGCAACCGGCGAGCCGGCCGAACTGATCGCCGAAGAACTGCACCAGGCCGCCGACGCGCTCGGCGAAATCACCGGTCGGCTGCACTCCGACGACCTGCTCGGTCTGATCTTCTCGTCGTTCTGCATCGGCAAGTAAGCCCGCCGGAGACAGGTCCGCACCTGCGCTTGCTTGCGGCCTGAGCAGTTGACGCCATCGACCCGCCCAACCTATGCTCGACCTCTTTGGGCTTGCGCTGTTCCGGGAGATTGCCTGCATGAAAGCCATCATGATTGTTGCCGCCCTGCTGTTTGCATCGCTGCCGGTCGCGGCCGAAATCGAACCGGCGCCGGAGCGCGTGCGCGGGGACGGTCCCTACGAACAACTGATCCTGCGCGGCGTAACGGTGATCGACGGCACCGGCGCGCCGCCAATCGGCCCGGTTGATGTCGTAATCGAAAACCACCGCATTGCCGACATCGTCCGGCTCGGTTCGCCCGGTACCGAAATCGATCCCGAGCGCCGTCCGGCGTTGCTGGCCGGTGGACGCGAACTCGATTTTGCCGGTCACTACCTGATGCCCGGCTTTGTCGACATGCACGGTCACATCGGCGGCCGCGGGCAGGGCACGCCGGCCGAATACGTCTACAAACTGTGGCTGGGCCACGGCATCACCACGGTGCGCGAACCGGGCTCGGGCAACGGCGCCGACTGGACGTTTTCCGAACGCCGCCGCAGTGCGGCCGGCGAAATTGCCGCACCGCGCATCGTCGCCTACGTCACCTTCGGCCAGGGTACCAAGCGGCCGATCACCACGCCCGAGCAGGCACGCGCCTGGGTGCGCGAGATCAACAAGCGCGGCGCCGACGGCATCAAGTTCTTCGGTGCGCGCCCGGACGTGCTGCTGGCCGCGATCGAGGAGGCCACATCGCTCGGCCTCGGCACCGCCATGCACCACGCGCAGATGGATGTCGCGCGCGCCAACGTACTGGCCACCGCGCGCGCCGGGCTGACCACGATGGAGCACTGGTACGGCCTGCCCGAAGCGCTGTTTGCCGACAAGACCATCCAGCACTATCCGCCCGATTACAACTACGCCGACGAATACGACCGCTTTGCCGCCGCCGGCCGCCTGTGGCGCCAGGCCGCAGGTCCCGACCACCCGCGCTGGCAAGCCGTGCGTGACGAGTTGATCGAACTAGGCTTTACGATCAACCCGACACTGACCATCTACGAAGCCAACCGCGACTTCCAGGCCGCGCGCACCGCCGAATGGCATGCCGACTACACCCTGCCTAGCCTGTGGGACTTCTTCGCCCCCAGCCGCCAGGCCCACGGCAGCTACTGGTTTGCATGGTCGACCGCCGACGAAGTCGCGTGGAAAGACAATTTCCGCCGCTGGATGGAATTTCTGATCGACTACAAGAACCACGGCGGGCGAGTCACCGTCGGTTCCGACTCCGGCTTCATCTACAAACTCTATGGCTTCGGCTACATCGAAGAACTCGAACTGCTGCAGGAAGCCGGCTTCCACCCACTCGAAGTGCTGCGCGCCGCCACCCTGAACGGCGCGCAAACGCTGAAGCTCGATCAGGAAATCGGCTCGATCGAAATCGGCAAACGTGCCGATCTCGTCGTTGTTGCAGAAAACCCGCTGGCCGACTGGAAAGTGCTCTACGGCACCGGCGCCATCCGCGTGACCGACGACAACCGCATCATCCGCACACCCGGCATCCAATACACCATCGCCAACGGCATTATCTACAACGCCGAACAACTGCGCGCCGACGTGCGCGCAATGGTCAAGCAGGCCTGGCAGGATGCGCGGCGAGTGCTGGAACAACCGGGGGTGATTTCAGGAGATGGATGAGTCAAGGAGGCCCTCTCTCCTGTCCGTCTCGCGGCAGGGCGGAGGCTTGCAAACTGAGTATTCGAAGCGGTAGGCTTAAGTCGGGCGAAGGAGTGTAGGCGAGCGTGGAATGATCAAGGGAATTCACTCATACGAAGATCAAGACCCAACCGGGTCTTGTTCTTCTTATACAAGGCTAATGCACGTTGTAAGAGCTGACCCTGACCCTCTTTTCTCGCCCATGACAGTATTTTGCCTTCGGTGGAATTTTGATGCATCCTTCCACCAAGGACGACCGGGAAGGTCTATCGGAAAATGGCGATCTGTGGGGCTAGCGAAATGGAGAATACGCGTAGGAAAGGGCGCATATTTCCGGTAGGGATTCTGAGAATCCTGCGGTTTTTCAGAGGGTCAAGCAGTAGTTCGGCCGAACGCGCCATCATAGACGGCGCTTCTACCCCGATATTCAATACACGGCGTTTTTGCCTTGCATTTTAAAGTTAGGCGCTACCGATGTAGCCCAGATTGGAGGGGTTTTGTGAAAAACATTGAAGTGGTGATTTTGGCCAATTCGGTGAAGCATCAGCAGCATTGTGTCGCTGGCAAATGCATTGCCAATGGCCAGTGGGTGCGGCCAGTCTCAAATGCAGACGGCGCGGAGCTGAGCCACGCGCAAGCACTGTGCAAAAATCCATACGGACAATTCAATGTAAAGCCTTTGCAGAAAGTTATTATGAGCTTCTCGACTCATGCCCCTTTATCTCACCAGCCCGAAAACTATGTCATAGATGGCTCTGTATGGCGGCAGAATTTTAGGATCTCAGTCGGAGAACTGGATAACTACCTGGATACCCCTAACGATATTTGGGGTGGAACAGATAGGGTTTCTCACGCAAGTATCGTCTCAGGGCATATTGCTATTGAGCAATCTTTGTATCTTATCGCCGTTGAGAACTTACATTTATATAAAAATCAGTACGATAGACGAAGAGCATCATTCTCCTATCGTGGAAATAACTACGATCTCGCTGTAACTGATCCCAACTTCGATAGAATCATCCAGAATAACGAGGTTCCTAAAGGTGTTCTTTGCGTGAGTTTGGGCGAGGAATATCAAGGCAACTGTTTTAAGCTTGTTGCAACCATATTTTGATAGAAAATGACATGAAGATTTATACTATCGGATTTACGCAGAAGAACGCGGAGAAGTTTTTCAAATTTATCAAGCTGGCCGAAGTCAAAACCTTGATTGATGTTCGTCTTAATAATGTCTCTCAGTTGTCTGGGTTTGCGAAGAGAGATGATTTAAAATTCTTCCTCAAAGAGCTTTGCGGATCGGATTATTTGCATCTGCCAGAGCTTGCGCCAACTAAAGATATCCTCAATGCATACAAGAAAGGTGACATGTCGTGGCAGCTTTATGAGGACAAGTTCCTTAATCTTATGGCGCAAAGAAATGTTGAGAAATCAATCAAGCCTTCGCTCCTAGACCACGGGTGTTTGCTGTGCTCCGAACACGAACCGCATTTTTGTCACAGGCGGCTAGTTGTGGAGTATTTAAACGAACATTCAGACCTAGACCTTAAAGTTAAACATTTATACTGATGAAAAAGATACTCGTTCTTTATCCGAAACTTTTCAACTGCTACCAAAAGTTTCATAGAAAAGTTGAAAAAATACTCTCTGCCTCAGATGCGATTGAGTTGGTTTATCTATCGGATGAAAATGGTTTTATCCAGCGGATTTCTGATGAGAGCCAGAAAATTAATTCAACTCAGCGATCTGAGAATTCGAGTGTTAACGACGTAACCCACGCGATTGTTTTCGACGATGGTGAAGAGTTTTCAAAAGAGGTTGAGCTACTCAAAGAAAACTCTGTTCCTCTTCGACTAATAGATATTTCTATCACTCGAGTAATCAATATTAAACGTGAGCCAGAATATAAGGGTCTAAAAAGTACGCCCCAGTACGAGTACATTGGGCGGGGATCGTATTGGGGCAACCCTTATTCAATGTATGAAGACGGTGAAGATAGAGAGGAGGTCATTAGAAAGTACAAGTACGATTTTGATTTTGATAAATTCCCAAATAAGGAGAAAAAAGAGGTGTACAAGCTTGCTGGGAAACGTTTGGGGTGTTTCTGTAAGCCAGATTCGTGTCACGGAGATGTGTTGGCAGACTTTTTGAATTCATGGGATGACGGCAAGTAATCGCTTAACAAGGCGCTGTTGCCGGACAAATTCGGAGCTAATGGTGGGGTATTCGAAGTAGATGAAAGTCCGTGATATTCTCGGGAAATTAAAGGAAGATGGCTGGTATCAACACTCGTCGCGAGGCAGCCATCGGCAATTCAAACATCCCTCGAAATCGGGTCGTGTGACGGTGCCGGGAAAACCCGGAGACGATTTGGCAATTGGCACTTTAAATAGCATTTACAAACAGGCCGGCTGGAAATAGGTTTGCTTATGAAATACGCAATTGTTATTGAAAAAGCAGAGAATAACTACTCCGCATATGTCCCGGATTTGCCAGGCTGTATTGCTACGGGTGCAAGCATTGAGGAAGTGGAACAGCAAATTCGGGAAGCCGTCGAGTTTCATCTTGATGGTATGAGGGAAGACGGGGAGCCCATTCCTTCTCCAAGCAGTCATGTCGAGTACGTCGATGTCGCCTAACAACAGGTTCAACTCGGACGCGGGTAAGCCCCGCGCCGGTTAACCTGGACGTTA